>CANPXF010000001.1 GCA_947585745.1 uncultured Clostridia bacterium
AATCTTTTATTTCCTATTCAAAAAAGATAGAATGGAAAAGTTTTCAAAAAGTCTAAAAAGTCTATAGCAGAACCTATTTTCCCTATCCAAAACAAGACAATGGCACAATCGTATGGGGGATTTTTGAATTAAGAATTAAAAATTAAGAATTAAGAATTGGATTTAAAGGTAACCTTTTATTTCCTATTCAAAAAAGATAGAATGGAAAAGTTTTCAAAAAGTCTAAAAAGTCTATAGCAGAACCTATCCTCCCTATCCAAAACAAGATAGAGGCAGAAAGGTTTGGGGGATATGAATTGTCAGATAGGAACTGCAATGTCTGACGTGGAGATATAAAAAACTCCCTATCTAAAGTTAGATAGGGAGAAAATTGGATTTAAAGATATCCTTTTAATTCCTATTCAAAAACGGATAGAAAGGAAAAGTTTTTTAAAGTCTATATTAACAGAAATGTCTGACGAAGGCGTTTATATAAAACCTATCTTTTTCTTGGCTTTGTTTAACGTACGGGTTGAAATTCTAAGCGCGATTTCGTCCGCCTTTTTATAACAGCCTTCAAGATAAGCCTTGTCGGCAATAAGCCTTTCGTATTCAGCCTTAATCGGTCTTAACGCCTCGACTACCGCCTCGCCGACAGCGGTTTTAAAATCGCCGTAGCCCTTGCCGTCAAAGTCGCGTTCAATCTGCTCTCGGGAAAGTCCCGTAACAGCGCCGTAAATATCAATAAGATTGTTGATACCGTCCTTGCCTTCCTCGTAACGAACGCAAGACCCGCTGTCGGTAACGGCGCGTTTAAACTTTTTCATTATAACCTCGGGAGGGTCGAGAAGATGCACGCACCCGTTTGCGTTTTCGTCCGACTTACTCATCTTTTTTGACGGGTCCTGAAGGCTCATTACCCTTGCGCCCGTTTTCGGGATATAAGCCTTTGGAACCTTAAATACGTTCGGATAAAGTCCGTTAAAGCGATTCGCAATATCCCTTGTAAGCTCAAGGTGTTGCATTTGGTCGGCGCCTACGGGAACATAGTCCGCCTGATAAAGGAGAATATCCGCCGCCATAAGAGAGGGATATGTAAAAAGTCCCGCGTTAATATTATCGGAATGTTTAACGCTTTTGTCTTTGAACTGCGTCATTCTCGAAAGCTCGCCGAACTGTGTATAGCAGTTTAAAATCCACGCAAGCTCGGCGTGTGTCGGAACGTGAGATTGAATAAAAAACAACGTTTTCTCAACGTCAATACCGCAGGCTAAAATTGAAGCGTAGGCGTCAAGAATATTTTTACGCATTTTCGGAGGTTCCTGACGTACGGTAATCGTATGTAAATCCGCAAGCGCAAAAACGCAGTCAAACTCGTCCTGCATTTTAACCCAGTTTCTGATTGCTCCGAGATAGTTTCCGAGAGTAATTGTACCGCTGGGCTGAATTAAGCTCAGAGCGATTTGCTTTTTTTCTGTTTCCATTTTATATACCTCTTCACACAATTTCTTTAATTAATTTTCCGAGAGCCTTAATTCCCTTTTCAAGCTGTTCGTCAGTCGGAGTTGAGAAGTTAATTCTAAAGCCGTTTGTAGTTTCGCTCTCGTCTGTCAGAAAAGCGTTTCCCGGAACCACGCAAACCTTACGCTCAATCGCCTTTTTAACGTATGTTTGCATATCTACTCCGTTCGGAAGCTTACACCATATGAAAAGTCCGCCGTCGATTTTATCGTAGGTTATCTCGGGAGCGCAGTACCTGTCGAGCAAATCCATAGCGAACTTCGCTTTTTTGCGGTAAATACAGCGAAGCTTTTCAAGGTGCGCCTCAAAATCATATTTAGTTAAAAATTCGTAGCAAAGCATTTGCGACCATATATTTGTATGAACGTCACTGCCCTGCTTGCAAACAGTCAGCTTCTGGATTATCGGCTTAGGCGCGATAACGTACGCAACGCGGATCCCCGGAGAAATAACCTTGCTGAAGCTTCCCGCGTAGATTACTCTCCCCTCTGTATCGAGGGTTTTTATAGCGGGAATAAAATCTCCGCTGTAGCGCAAATCGCCGTACGGATTATCTTCAAGAATAAGCACATTATATTTACAAGCAAGCTCGTAAAGCTTTTTGCGCTTTTCATAACTCATAGTTACGCCCGAGGGGTTTTGGAAATTCGGAATAGTATAAATAAACCTTACGTTTTCGTTCTCTTTAAGCGCCTTTTCGAGAAGCTCCGTATCCATTCCGTCGCTCTCAACGGGAACTCCGACGAGCTTTGCGTTGTACGCTCTGAAAGAGTTTAAAGAGCCGATAAAGCTCGGCGCCTCGGTTATAATAACATCGCCCTCGTTTACAAGCGCTTTCGTTGAAAAATCCATAATCTGTTGCGCGCCCGTTGTAATTATAATATCGTCGCCGTCTGATTTTATATCGTATTTTTCGGACATATACTTTTTTATATGCTCTCTAAGCGGAGTATATCCCTCGGTTACGCTGTACTGCAAAAGTCCTATAGGATTTTCTTTAAAAAGTCTTGCGGAAATTTCCTCAAGCTCCTTTACGGGAAAAGCGTCGGGAGACGGGTTGCCCGCCGAAAGCGAAACCACGGTCGGGTCCGACGCGTATTTAAAAATTTCTCTTATTGCGCTGGGTTTCAGATTATTAGTTCTGTCTGAAAATACATATTCCATATTTATGCCTCTTTCCAAATCATATAGAAAGATTTTACCACATATTAAGGGCGGTTGCAAGTGGGATAAAACGCGCGACGTAAAAATAAATAATAAAAAAAGTTGTAATGTGTAATTTTTTAGTGTATAATGATATAAATGTACGCAATAAACGGAATTTATCAGTAAGGGGGAATATTATGGCATATTACAACGGAAGCGGTTACAGACCGTATAAAAGCAAAAGATACCGCATAAGCCGTCGGTTAAAAAACAGAATTATTATCGTCGCTTCGGGAATATTAATTTTTGCGCTTATTATAGCTTTGATTTCAACGGTTTTCAGTTGTATATGCTCCCAGCCCAACGCAACCGAACCCACCATAAACACCGCGACAATAGGTTCCTCCGTTAAGGCGACAGAGGCAAACAAAACCAAAACGAATAAAATTATGTTCAAAGAACCTGAAATTTCCGATGACAACGAAACCACGGGCGAATTTGACAACGAATATTATATTTGGAACAACAAAGCGTTCGAGGCTTTTACGGGCAGTAAAAAGGACGCGAAAACTTACGCTCAATTAATAAAACGAGCAAAAAAATCTCTCGGCTCGTCCGTTAAGGTTTATTCTGCCGTACTTCCGACGCATATTGAAATGGGACTTCCGAACAGACTTAAAAATTCTGACGACGGGATAACGACAAAGCCTCAGTCGGATTATATAAAATCAGTTTACAAAAACCTCGGCAAAAAGGTTAAATTCGTAAACGCGTATAATCTCCTTTCCGAGCATTGCAAGGATTATATTTACTTTGACTCCGACCGCAACCCGACCGCTCTATGCGGATATTACGCTTATCAGGCATTTACGGAGGTTGTAAACAAAAAAGCAATTTCTCTCAACGACTGCGAAAAAGGCACGGTCGAAAACTTTATGGGCTCATACAACAACTTTACAGGTTCAGAGCTTAACGTAGATACCGTTGAATACTGGGATTTACCGTACAAGGTTACAAGCGAAATAACCAACGAAGACGGCGAAACAAATACTTTAGACGGCTGTTACGATAAAAATATCGAGGCGGGAAGCGACGCATACAGCGTATTTCTTTACGGAAGGAATCCGCTTGAGGTGATAAAAAGCGAAAGCAAAAACGCAAAAGGTAAAATCGCCGTTGTTCACGACAGTATCGGAAGCGTTTCGGTGCCTTACTTTACATATAATTACGATGAGGTTTACTCGATAGATTTCAGAAGCTACAACGGCAGTCTTAAAAAGCTTTGCAGTGAAAACGGAATCGACAATGTTCTGTTTATAAACGACGCATTAGGTACTGCGGATTCGGAAAAGCTTAATATGATAAAAAATATTTTATCATAAATTATATTCAGAACTTTATAAGGGGGTGGAAAGAATATGTTGGCTGAAAAGGTTAAGGTAAATATTTTCGGCAAGCTTGGTAAAAATCTCTATTCGGGCTATTTTGACTCGGAGGATTTTACAACAAAAAAAGTATATATTCTTTCCGATAAACCCGTAAACGAAGTTTTTCACGGTATTGTAATCGCCGAGGCGGTATTCGGCGGAGATGACGAGAGGCTCATTGTCGCCGAAGAGAACGCTATATACTATGAACCCGATTTAAGGACTGAATTTTCGTATCTGAAAAACACGACGCTCACCTCGCTTAAATGCCTGTATGAAAAATCCTGCGGAGGAGTAATTTTTTACAACGGAAAATCCAACACAAGAATTCTGCTTGTAAAAAATAACAACGGCAAATATTGGAGCTTTCCGAAAGGACATATCGAAATAGGCGAAACAGAAAAAGAAACAGCGATTCGAGAAATAAAGGAGGAAACCTCTCTCGACGTTGAAATTAAAGACGGTTTCAGGGAAATCAGCGAATACTGTCCGTTCGGCAAAATCCGCAAACACGTTGTTTTTTTCTTGGCTCAAGCGTTTACGAACAACGTAAAAATTCAGGAGGAGGAAATCTCCGAATATATCTGGGTCGATTTACAGCAGGCGAGAAAGCTCTGCACATATAATAACGACCTCAGAATTATCAGTAAGGCGGAAACCGCGATAAAATTAATAAAATAAACACACTATAAAAATACGGTCGGATAGGTTGATTTACCTATCCGACCGATTTGTTTTACTTTATCTTCTATTTTTCTATATGAGGTATCGGGTTTTTATCGAACTCGTCAAGACGGTTTCCGTACAGATAATATTTCGTTTCCTTGACAACAACTCCCGAAAGCAGTATAACCGCAATGAGGTTCGGTATTGCCATAAGCGCGTTAAAAATATCGGAAAGCGCCCATACCATATCAAGAGAAATTACAGGCCCTATAAGCAGTACGAAAACGAAAATTAATTTATACGGTATCATACCCTTCATACCGAACAGGTACTCCACACATCTTTCACCGTAATATGACCAGCCGAGTACGGTCGAATACGCAAACGCCACTATTCCGATAACAAGAATCGGCGTTCCGAGATACGGAATTTGCTGAAAGGCGGTAAAGGTGAGCTTGTCGCCGTCAGCCGACGAAAATAACGCGGGATTTTTTATTACGGAGCTTACGAGAACAAGTCCCGTCATAAGACACACGACAACCGTATCCCAAAAGGTTCCCGTTGACGAAATCAGTGCCTGGCGAACGGGGTTTCTTGTCTGCGCCGCCGACGCGACAATCGGAGCGGAGCCCATACCCGACTCGTTTGAAAAAAGTCCGCGCGCGATACCGTATCTCGCGGCAATCATAATTGTTGAGCCTGTAAATCCGCCCGCCGCCGCTGTAGGAGTGAAAGCGGATTTTACGATTAATACTACCGCGTCGCCGAGGTAAGGCGCGTTTATTATAAGAATAATTATACATCCTATTATGTAAAGCGCCGCCATTGTCGGAACCAAAAGCTCGCAAACCTTTGAAATCGCCTTAATTCCTCCGAAAATCACAACCGCGGTGATTACCGCCGTGACAACGCCGATAATGACCGAAACAGTTGAAAACTCGTTTCCGAATAACGTCAGGGTTAAGTCGCCCTTCGGGTTAAACACGCTGTTCATAATGCTTGAAATGGCGTTGACCTGAACGCCTGAGCCGATTCCGAACGACGCTAAAAGCGCGAACAGTGCGAACAAAACTCCCAGCCATTTCATTTTAAGTCCCCGCTCCAAAGCGTACATCGCGCCGCCCAACATTCTTCCGTCCTTAGTGCGGACTCGGTATTTTACGGCGAGGAGCGACTCCGAGTATTTTGTCGCTATTCCGAACACACCCGTGAGCCAGCACCAAAGCACGGCGCCCGGTCCGCCGAGAGCAATCGCCGTGCCGACGCCGATTATGTTGCCAGTTCCGATAGTTGACGCGAGCGCGGTCGCAAGCGACTGAAACGGACTTATATCACCGTCAGATTCGGGGTCCTTAGTCACGGAAAGCTTTATCGCCTTCAGCGTTTTTCTTTGAACAAATTTAGTTCTGATTGTCATAAAAATATGCGTTCCCAAAAGCAGGATTATCATAAACCAGCCCCACATAAATTGGTCAACGCTGTCTATGAACCCCGAAATTACGTCTAACATATCACCACTCCTCGTTTATTTCCTCAATAATGTTTTTTAATTCCCTTAAATTTTCCGCAACCCTGTAAACCTTTTTTACGGTTTCCAAATCGGGCTTATCCATATCGGGCGCCATAACGGTCACACATCCCGCCGAGCTTGCGGACTCAACTCCGTTGGGACTGTCCTCAACCGCAATACACTCATTTTCGTTAAAGCCGAGCCTTTTCGATGCGAATTTGTAAATATCGGGCGCGGGCTTTCCGTTTTTCACCATTGAGGCGGATATAAGCTCGTCAAAATAATCATAAAGTCCCGCCCGTTTCAGGTATTTTTGAGTGCGCTCGGGCGGTGTTGCCGTCGCAACCGCCGTCTTGTAGCCGTGCCTTTTTAAATATTTTAAAATTTCCTCGGCAAAGGGTTTTACTTCTATCCCGTTTTCCTCAACATATTTGTTCATAAGCTCAATCCGCTTGTTCCTTACGGCGTCATAGTCAAAATCCTTTCCGAAAAAGCCCTGTAGTTTTTCTACGGCAAACTTCCGCGCCATACTTCGGATTGCGAGGGCGTGCTTTTCCTCGAACGGATAACCGCAGGCTCTGCCCGCCTCGCACCAGAAACGGACATAAAGCTTTTCGCTGTCGAGAATAACGCCGTCCATATCAAATATCACAGCCTTAATTTTCATTTTTCTCACCGTTATTCCGTACATTAACGAGAACAATTCCCGCCGTTATTAAAGCTAACGAAACGAGATTTTCGATTTTCAAAATCTCCTCGCCGAGCAAAACAAAGCTCCACACGGTTCCGAAAATCGGCACAAGCATTGTAAAAACCGTAATTCGGCTTACGGGATTGTACTTTAAAAGCGCTGTCCAAAGCAGAAAGCTGACGGAGGATATAACCGCAAGCCAAAGGAGAATAATAATCCCCGATAAATCGGAAAAATTCGTTTTACCGCCGAAAATAAGCCCGATAATCAGAAGTATAACTCCGCCTGAAAAAAGCTGAAATGCTGTCAGGGAAACGGGATTTTTTCCGTCGGAGATTTTTTTCGTGATAATATTTCCGCCCGCCCCGCTGACTGCGGATAAAAGAACGATTATATCGCCCAAAAACGTCACGGAGGCAAACGAAAAATCGGCGATATTCACGCAGACTATTCCGAAAAGTCCCAAAAAACAGCCGATAATTTTCAATAAATTAAGCCTGTCGTTTTTAAAGAAAAAGCTCGCCATTAAAACTGAGATTACAGATACCGTTCCCGTAATTATCGAGGTGTTCACGGCGGTTGTAAATCCCACTCCGACATACGCGAAAAGATATTGGAGCGTTGTCTGAACAACTCCCAACGCAGACGCGGGCAAAAGCTCATTTTTCCCTAAAATCGGCGGTTTTCTCAAAATAATCAACCCGAAAACGAAAACCAAAATCCCAGCAAGCGCAAATCTTTCTCCCGCAAAAAGAAGCTTTGAGGGTATATCGGACTGCATAATATCAAGCCTTGCATACCCGAGTTTAATAATCGGGAACGCCGTGCCCCAAAGGGCAGAGCAAACGAACGCTCCGACATACGCGAAGTATTTATTTTTGAGCAGACTTTTCATAAATCACCAAAAAAGCCGATTTACAAATGTAAATCGGCTAAACAATTTTAATATCGTTTTTAATCTTCAGCCGAATAGAATGGCTCCACGCCCTCGACCGCCTTTTGCGCAAAGGGGAGCGAATAGGGCATCATAGAGAGCTGGTAACCGCTTAGATGAGGTGAGGCGCAGGTTGAAATTCCCTTGAAAATTTCTTCCATTTTGTCGCCCTCAAAATCAACGATTACAAGGTAACTCGGCTTTTCGTCATTTTCACGCTTAAACATTTTGAGATACGCGCTGTTAACATCGTCGCGTTCCTGCAAGAAGTTTATAATCGACGCCATCATATCAATCGGATACTCGTCGGGGTCGGGGTCGCCGAGCTGGACATTTTCGTCGGCTGAAAAGGTCTGCTGTTGAAGTCCCGAATTATTCTTAAAATCCTTCTGCTGTTTAAGCGACATAACCATAGATTTCGGGAAAGCTACGGAACGTCCGAACGGGTTAATTACAAAGCCCTGAACCTCACAGCCTTTGTCGGAAAGCACCTGCGCGTATCCGTCAAAATTCATAATGACGTCGTCCTTGCCCTCGGAAACCTTCCATTTTTCTTTCTCCTCACGGTCGGTAAACGCGGGGAAAAACTTTTCCTTGTTCTGATTCTCGATAAGCTGGAACTGAACCTGCGTTTCCTGTTGCATAACCGTGCTTCCGTTTTTGTCGGTTTTGGCGACGGGGCGCGGTTTTGACACATTTCCCGGAGTGATAAACTGCGCCTTCATAACGCAGTCAATCATTTTGTTGACATTTTCGGGGGTGTTGTCCTCCTGCATATTTTTTATAGCCTCTAAAAGCTCGGGGTTTGTGACAGGCTTTTGATTTTTACTTTTCATAAACTTCTCCTTTGTATGTTCTGTCGGATTGAAAATAAACGTAGGTCTGGTCTATTATCAGCCTGCTGAAGCCGTAATCGACTACAAATATTTTACCGCTGTCCACAGACTCTTTAGACACAACCTTTAGCGGATTTCTGCGAAATTCTTCCTCGTCAAGCGCGTATTCACGCTCGAATTTTTCCGCCGATAATATAACGCTTGAATACCCTGTAAAGGGGCTAAGCTCATCTTTATCTATCAAATAATACTGCTTTTTTAAAAGCTTTATTCCAATATCAATATTTATAAGCGAACCGATATAATCTCCCGCGTCGTTTAAAAACATTCCCGTCTTATAATAACCTACCGAAACGGTTAAATCTGATTTTACGGCTGTCGGGAGCGCAATGCCGTTTGCCGCCGAAAGGCCGCTGTTTATATCAACGCTTACCTTATACGCCTGCGCGCGGTTTAAGGCCTCGATAAGGTTTATCATATCCTTTCTGAGCTTTCCCGAAAAGCCCGTTCCCAAAATACAGTCAACTATTATATCGTACTGAGAAAAGTCGGTGTACTCATCGCAAAAGCTTTCGCTTATGCCCTTGCTCCTGCATCTGTTGTAGTAATACGAGCCGTCCTCGGAGAGCTTCTCGCTTGCGCGGTATATAACAGGCATACAGCCGTTGTCCGCGAGGATTTCCGCGAGGGCGTATCCGTCTCCTCCGTTATTTCCTCCTCCGCAAACAATTGCAATTCGTCCGCTCCACCTGACGCTCCTGTAAACTCCCGCGGCGGCTCTTTTCATAAGCTCCCTCCCGCTGACAGAAGTGTTAATCGTAAAAGCGTCGCTTTCACGCATATTTTTTACTGATATTACATTTTTCATATATCATTCTTCCGTAAATCCTAAAGCATAAAATTAAGAATTTTTATCGATTATTGCGTTAAAAATCGTTTTTTACAATTTCATTGTAGGCAATTTTAGCCGCCTCATCGTTCGTATTTACTCTCAAATCGTAGCATTTAACCTGCTTTAAAAAGCCGTCGAGCAGGGAGAGAAGATTATCCATAAGCCTCAATTCAGTCGGGCGGACTGTCTGATTGAGAAGCTTTGATACCGCCTCGGACGTTGAAATCGGACCGATATAATTTTTCCCGCTCCTTGAGAGAAAGCAGAGCGAATCCGCGCGGACACGGATATTCTCTCCAACGCCCTCCTTGCCTTTCCACGGAGTTCCGTAAACATAGAAAACTCCGTCAACCTTTCTTATAACGGGTTTATCGTCATTTATGACCGTGACCTTGTCTTTGAAATTTTTTACCCAAAGCTTGCGGTGGGTGCTTTTTCCCGTTCCGCTTTTAGCCGTAAACATAATCGCCTTATTATCGACCGCAACCGATGAACAATGAAAAAAGAACGCGTCGTATTTATCCAATACCTCATAAATGTACTTGCGGTAAATCGCAATGCTTTCATACGAAGAAATGTCAAGCTGATAAGGCGAAAGCTCTTTTTCACGCTTTATGTCCTCGTCTGAAAGCTCGATTTTAAAACACGCAGGTTCATCGTCAGAAAGATAATCTTTCATTATATTGTAGGTTTTGCGGTACTTTAAATCCGCGTCAAAAACAATATCGGCTATTTTATAACGAAATATCATAATTTTTATCTCTAAATTTGTTTACCGCAAAATTTTTAAATCAAATGAGCTCGTCGATATCTATCTCGACTTCATCCTTAGCAATTCCGCCGTCATCACCGTTATCAGTAATCACCGTACTGCCTTTACCACCCTTTGAGCTTTTGTTCGGGGTTTTGTTTGAGCTTGTATTCTTGCTTGTATTTTTGCTTGAATTTTTACTTGAACTCTTGCTTGATTTTCCGCTTGTATTCTTACCCGAGGAGGTATTTGAACCGCTCGATTTGTTTCCCGAATCAGAGCTGTTGCCTTTTATGCCGTTTGTGTCCGACTTTGTGCTTTTATCGGAGGATTTACTGTCGCTTTTATCACTGTCGGTTTTTGAAGAGTTTTCCCCTTTTGAAGTATTGTTATCGGAAATCTCCTCAGTTTCCCCTACAGCAGTACTTTCCGTCGCTTTATTTCCGTTAACGTTAACTGTGCAGGAGCACGAGGATACAAAAACAGCTATCATAATACTTACTGCGGTTAAGTATAATTTTTTCTTAAAATTCATAATAAATCACCATTTTGATAATACAATAAACCACGCTAAAAATCAATACTTTTTTGGCACAAATCGAAAGTCTTTACATAATATACAATTGTGAGGACAAACTCACGACGTAAAAATAAACAAGCTATAAACTGAAATAATACCAAATTACCTCCACACCGACCCCGAAAGACTACCCCCTTTCGGGGTTTTTGTATTTTTCGTCAGCCATTTCATTTTCAATTGTATAGAATGTCGAACTATTGTAACCCCACTTATACTGTTTGATTTATTTGTTATTGACAAATTGCTTTCTGCATAATATAATTTTTTAAAAAAGGAGGTTGTTGTTATGCCAAAACACGAAACATATTATTGTCCGTATTGCGGTGAAACCATTAGGGGTTTTGAATACGAGAAATTTCCAAACTCGAGTAGTTTCAAATTCTGCCACGGATGTGGCTCTGAACCAAATTTTCAACCCCTAAAGCATGATAATTTATGGTACCAGGATAAAGCTGAAGAAGAGTATAAAGAAAAGTATGGTGAAAATTGCAATTTCAGCTTTATGGAAAAAGTGGAGATAGAATTGAAAATAGAAGATTTAATACGTGATAAAGAAATAGAATCAAACCCGCTTTTTAATCCTGAAAAAAAAGAGATTCGCATAAAAAAAGCAAACGAATTGCGTACAGAATTATATTATGAGGAAAAAGCAAAACGCGAAAAAAGGGCGAATGAAAATAGCCCCAAATGTCCAACTTGTGGCTCAACCAACATAACTAAACTCACAGCCACAAACCGTCTTGTTCACGGTGCAGCGTTTGGCTTGTTCAGTAAAACTGCCAGGTCTCAGTGGAAATGTAAGAACTGTGGTAACAAATGGTGATGCATCCGCATTGACTTCTTTTTATTTCTAATTTATAATATCCATAGGCGTTTCCTTTCTTAACCTGCATTCGTTTTGACGACTTGACCGCTCTCGGTCAAGAAATGAGCGAACCTTATGGTACAAATAAAGACTCAGGTCAAAGTGCGTGTCCGCGTTAGAACAACGACACGTACACAAGTTGTCATTAAGCGTCCTAAATAACGTTTAGAGGTAGATGTTACGGCATCTGCCTCGTTTTTATTGATACGTTCTATCACCCTTGTATCATAGGGCAAACATACACGATAGTATAAGATAGATTTATACTTGTAAATTAACCGTCGTGTTCGGCTAGTCCCGAGCGCATCTTATTATAGCATCGTTTCATATAACTATAACCGCCTGTTGTCGCTACTGTGAGGGCTTGTCTCAGAAAGACCTGTCCCTGCTGACCCTTGTAGCGTAACATTGTCACAACCCTATTCTCGTTGCCGAGAGAGGGGAGTAGTTACGGTGTAACAAGTTCCCAGCATATTGAGGCTCAGCTTGATTTCCTTAATTTACAAAGTCTGAAAATCAAACAGGGATTTATAATCCGTTCAAACTAATGTATTTCATTAGCCGTAATATCTAAACTGTTCGTATCCGAACAGAACTATTATTACTATCGGCATATTCATTATTTGAGGGCAAACATTGCGGAAATATAAAATTTTCAATACTTAACAAATAATTCTTAACAAAAACCCGAATGTATCTTTTCTGTCCAAGGTCGGACAGAAAAAACATTCGGGAATTTTTAATTATTTAATTATTTTACGCCTTGCTTTTTATGTACTCGTCAATTGCGCCTGCCGCGGTTTTTCCCGCTCCCATAGCAAGAATTACGGTTGCCGCTCCTGTTACTGCGTCACCGCCCGCGAATACTCCCTCTCTGGAAGTCGCGCCGTTTTCGTCCGCGATTATTCCGCCCCAACGCTGTGTGTCAAGTCCCTCGGTCGTGGACTTAATGAGCGGATTAGGCGACGTGCCTATCGCGATAATAACCTCGTCGACATCGAGCACAAACTCACTGCCCTCTATCGCAACGGGTCTGCGTCTACCGCTTTCGTCAGGCTCTCCAAGCTCCATTTTAATACATCTCATACCGTTAACGGAACCATCCTCATCGGATAAAATCTCAACGGGATTGTTCAAGAGCTTAAAGATAACGCCCTCCTCCTTAGCGTGTTCAACCTCCTCTTTACGGGCAGGAAGCTCCTCCTCGCTTCGGCGGTAAACTATATAAACATCATCGGCTCCCAAACGCTTAGCGCAACGGGCCGCGTCCATAGCGACGTTTCCTCCGCCGACTACCGCCACCTTTTTGGCGTGATTAATCGGTGTGTCGGGGTTATCTTTATAAGCTTTCATAAGATTCGTACGTGTTAAAAACTCATTCGCGGAAAATACTCCGTTGAGATTTTCACCAGGAATTTTCATAAATCTCGGAAGTCCCGCGCCCGAGCCGATAAATACCGCCTCAAATCCCATTTCGTCCATAAGCTCATCAATGGTAATCGTACGTCCGATAATCGTATTTGTTTCGATTTTTACGCCGAGCGCCTTTAGTCCGTCAACCTCTTTTTGCACAATGGACTTAGGAAGTCTGAACTCGGGAATACCGTACACAAGAACTCCGCCCGCGAGATGAAGCGCCTCGAAAACGGTAACCTCGTAGCCTTTTTTCGCCAAATCGCCGGCGCACGCAAGACCTGCGGGACCCGAGCCGATAACGGCTACCTTGTGTCCGTTTGATTTGATTTTCTGAATTTTTGTATCTGATTTTGAGTTGTGGTAATCCGCGACAAAACGCTCTAATCTTCCAATACCGACAGGCTCGGTTTTTATACCGCGCACGCATTTTCCCTCGCATTGGGTTTCCTGCGGACAAACGCGTCCGCACACGGCGGGAAGCGAGCTTGACTGAGCGATAATATCGTACGCCTTGTCAAAATCACCCTTCGCCACCTGCGATATAAAGTCGGGAATCTGAATATTTACTGGACATCCCGAAACGCAGGGCCTGTGCTTGCAGTTAAGACAGCGCTGAGCCTCATCAACGGCTGTTTCCTCGCTGTAGCCCAAAGCAACCTCAAGAAAGTTTTTGTTTCTGACATTTGGCTCCTGAGAAGGCATTTCATTCTTTTTCGGTGACATATTCGGCTTTCTCTTAGATACTTCAGCCATATTACTCAACCTCCTTTTTAAACAGGTTGCAGGCGTCGTCGTACGCCTTTCTCTCGAATTTTTTATAGTACGAGCCTCGTTTCATAGCCTCGTCAAAATCCACCTTAAAGCCGTCAAAGTCAGGCCCGTCAACGCAGGCGAATTTAGTTTCCCCGCCGACGGTAAGACGACAGCCTCCGCACATTCCCGTTCCGTCAACCATAATCGGATTCATTGAAACGGTTGTGGGAACATTAAACGGCTTAGTTGTAGCTACAACAAATTTCATCATAATAAGCGGACCGATTGCAATTACCATATCGTAATTTTCACCCGCCTCAATCGCCTCTTTAAGCGGAGCGGTAACAACGCCCTTTTCACCGTATGAGCCGTCATCGGTAACGATTGTAAATTTATCCGAGCATTTTTTAAATTCGTTCTCGAGAATAACTAAATCCTTATTGCGAAAACCTACCACAGAATGAACCTCGGTTCCCTGGTCGTGGAGAGCCTGCGCTACAGGGAGCGCTATCGCGCACCCTACTCCTCCGCCTACTACGCAAACCTTTTTAAGTCCCTCGATATGAGTCGGGACTCCCAAAGGTCCTACGAAATCCTGTATGTATTCTCCCTCATTTTTTGAGTTGAGCTTTTTTGTGCTTGCTCCTACAATTTGGAAGATAATTTTAACTGTACCTTTTTCTTTGTCGGTACCCGCAACGGTCAGCGGAATACGTTCGCCGTTCTCATCAACACGGAGAATAATAAACTGTCCCGCTCTTGCTTTTTTCGCGACAAGAGGAGAGTAAATTTCCATTTGAGTAACGGTAGGGTTAAGAGGTTTTTTGCTTATAATCTTATACATATCCCTTATCCTTTCATCCATTCTTAATACATATATAGTACAATCTAAATAATTTTATCATAAATGCAAGTTTTTTTCAAGGAATTGCAAAGAAAAATTTTTTGAATAATATTACCGAATAAGGGAAAAATTTTATTTACATTTAACCTGATTTATGGTACTCTAAAGCCGAAAGCAGGAGGCAATTATGAAAAAAATAGTATTGGTCGGAACGGGAATGGTCGGAACAAGCTTCGCTTACGCCGCGCTTAACCAAAACTTGTGTGATGAATTTGTACTGTGCGATATAAACGAAAAACGCGCCAAGGGCGAGGCGCAGGACTTAAATCACGGTCTTGCGTTCTCGAAAACAAGTATGGAAATTTATGCCGGAAATTACAGCGACTGCAAGGACGCGGATATAGTTGTCATCAGCGCGGGCGTCGGACAAAAGCCGGGCGAAACACGGCTTCAGCTTTTACAGCGCAATCTCGAAATTTTTAAAACAATAATAAGTCCTGTTGTCGACAGCGGTTTTAACGGAATTTTTGTTGTGGCTACAAATCCAGTCGATATAATGACGAGAATTACGAGAAAGCTCTCGGGATTTCCGAATAATAAGGTTATCGGTACAGGCACTACGCTCGACTCCGCAAGACTGCGGTATCTGCTCGGAGAGTATTTTGACATTGACCCGAGAAATATTCACGGCTACGTTATCGGCGAACACGGCGACAGCGAGTTCGTTCCGTGGTCGCAGGTCACTTTAGGCTCAAAGCCTGTTTTAGACGAGCTTAGAGGCAGTGAAAAGTATAGAATGGAGGACCTCGAAAAAATTGAAAAAGACGTAAGGCACGCGGCGTACGAGATTATTGAGGCAAAGGGCGCGACATATTACGGGATAGGTATGGCAATTTGCAGGATAACAAGAGCAATCCTGCAAAACGAGAACTCAATCCTAACGGTAAGCACACGGCTGGAGGACACCTACGGAAAATTGGTTTCTCCTAAAGTATACGTCGGCAACCCCTGTATCATCAACAAAGACGGAGCGGTGAGAAAATTCGACCTTTCGTTGGATGTCAGGGAAATGAAAAAACTAAGCGAATCTTGTGATTTACTCGATAAAACCTTTTTAGAATTAGAATTTTAGTATATCCACGTCAGACATTTCAGCTCCTATATAACAATTCATATCCCCCAAACCGTTCTTCCTCTATCTCACTTTGGATAGGGAGGACACGTTCTGCGATAGGCTATTGCATAAATAAACTTTTATTTTATATCCAAAGTCTACAGCAGAATTTATCCTCTTTATCCAAAACAAAACATAGGCAGAAAAGTTTGGGGGATATACTTTTTAGAGAGGGACTGAAATGTATGACGTGGAGATATAAAAAACGCAGAACCTATCCTATATATCCAAAACAAGACAGAGGCTCAAACGTCTGGGGGATATGATTTGTCCGAGAGGGACTGCACGGACTAATGTGGAAAATCCAAAAAGAAAATGCTCCCTTATATAGGGGAGCATTTCCTTTTAAGAATTGGTTTCCAATATCAAATTTTCTAATGAAAATTTTGTAAAAGTCAAGTAAGTAAATTATAAGGAATTTATCAGTTAGTAATAGTCTGCTCTGTTTCCTTATCGAAAATGTGGATTCTGCTGAGGTCAAACGCAATCTTAATATTGTCGCCCGGCTTAGCCTTTGACGCAGGGTCAACACGAGCGGTAACAGGCGCGCCGTTGATATTAAGATAGAGATAAATTTCCGCACCCATAAGCTCCGTTACGTCAACATTAGCCGTAATTACAGTCTTAGCGTCAACCTTTTCAAGGAATTCAGGCTCATCGTGAACGTGTTCGGGACGGATGCCGAGAACAACTTCTTTACCGATATAAGACTCAAGAGCGCCCGATTTATCAGCGGGAACAGGAATTTCATACTTATCAAATTTAACAGCAACTCCGTTTGCGCCCTTAACTACAGTAGCGTCTATAAAGTTCATCTGCGGAGAACCGATAAATCCTGCTACAAATTCGTTGCAGGGCTTGTCATAGAGGTTCTGCGGAGTATCAACCTGCTGAATAAAGCCGTCCTTCATAACAACGATACGAGTACCCATTGTCATAGCCTCTGTCTGGTCGTGGGTTACATAGATAAATGTAGTACCGAGTCTTTGATATAGCTTTGAAATCTCTGTACGCATCTGCGCGCGGAGCTTTGCGTCGAGGTTTGAGAGAGGCTCGTCAAGCAAGAATACCTTAGGGTCGCGGACGATAGCGCGGCCGAGAGCGACACGCTGTCTTTGTCCGCCCGAAAGAGCCTTCGGTTTTCTGTCGAGATACTGCTCAATACCGAGGATACGAGCCGCTTCTTCAACTCTGTTTTTAATTTCTTCCTTCGGCATTTTTCTGAGCTTCAGTCCGAAAGCCATATTATCGTAAACCGACATATGAGGATAAAGAGCGTAGTTCTGGAAAACCATCGCGATATCTCTGTCCTTAGGGGTAACGTCGTTGCAAAGCTTGTCGCCGATATAAAGCTCACCCTTAGAAATATCCTCGAGACCGGCAATCATACGAAGCGTCGTTGATTTACCGCAACCGGACGGGCCGACAAGAATTATAAATTCCTTATCAGCGATTTCAAGGTTAAAATCGGAAACGGCTGTTACGTCGCCGTCATAGATTTTATAAACGTGTTTTAAACTTACATTTGCCATTCACTATTCCTCCAATGTTGAAAAATAATTTTAACATTTAATATTTTATCACCTTAAATATATTTTTACCAGTCGTAAAATAACCAAACTTTTACATTTCTTTTTATATAAAACGGGTATGATGTCAAAAGCCCTTAACGTTTTTTGTGCTATTTGCCAATAAATATTGATTTTTTCTCTAAATCTGTTAACTCTCTGCACTCTCCTATGTGCAAATTGCCGTCAAGACTTAATCCGCCTATTTTCAGTCGTTTAAGATATTTGACTTTCAGCCCCAAAACGGCAAACATTTTCTTCACCTGATGATATTTTCCCTCGCAAATTTCGACATACGCGCTATGCTTGTCCGCAATTTCAAGCTTTGCGGGCAGGCATTTTGTTCCGTCTGAAAATTTTATGCCCTTTTCAAATCGCTCAACCGCGTTTGCGCCGAGCTCTCCGTTAAGCTCGGCGTAGTATCTTTTGTATATGTGATTTTTGGGCGAGAGGATTTTATGCGCAAAATCCCCGTCGTTTGTAATCAAAATCAATCCCTCTGTATCCTTATCGAGCCTTCCTGCAGGAAAAAGTCCCTTTCTGAAAAGTTCGCTCGGAACAAGGTCAACAACCGTTTCGGCTGTGTTGTCGTCTGTCGCCGAAACTACTCCCGACGGCTTGTTCATCATAATATAAACGTACTTTTTAAAATCTACAGCTTGTCCGTTAACCTTTATTTCACAAGATTCGGGGTCAATTTTATATTCGGGTTTTGTCACCGCTTGTCCGTCTACTGTGACGGACTTTTTGCGTATCAGTCTTTTCACGTCGTTTCGGGAGCCTACTCCCTGCGACACTAAAATTTTATCCAGTCTTTCCATCCTTATCCTCAACAACAAGCGGTCTGTAGGTTTCTCCGTAAATTCCGCTTTCAATATGACCTGCGATAACGTGTCCCTTATAGATAAGCAAGGTCACGTTTCCGCCCGATTTCATCTTGTAAACCGCGCGCTCAACCTTACAGCCCTTAAACGCCTCTAAATTAAGTCCCGTCTGTTTTTGGAGCGAATTATAATATTTATATGTAACATTGAATTTGCTCGGAATTATAACTTTATCCTTTTTCTCCGATTTAGGCTCAATCTCGATGTCGAACTGCTTTAAAAATTTAATCCGTGATTTTATATCCGAAACCTCGGTAAAATAACGGCCGATTTCATCGCAGGTCGCGTACTCGGGAACCGCTCCTTTCCGCTCGGAACCGATTATAAAGCACATTCCGATTAGTAAGACAGCGCAAACCGCCACCGCGGTAAATTTGACTGCTTTTTTCTTGTTAAAATAAATCACCGGCATAGTATCACCCTGTTGATTATATGCAGAATGATATCGGTTTATTTGTCGTACTAAGGCGGTAAACGGTAATTTTTACACGGAAAATTTAATGAATTTATAATTGTTTGTCCGCTATTTTATGAAATTTAAAATATCAGAAGGAGTGTCGGCGACCGCGACGCAGTCATATTTCATCATTTTATTGAGATTGCCGTAGCCGTAACCGCAGGCGATAAAATCAATATCGCACAGCTTTGCGCCCTGCGCGTCAAAATAAGTATCCCCGATTAAAACAGCCTCATCTCTGTTTCCGCCTAATTTTTTAAGAGCGTAAGGTATCAAATCCTTTTTATCCTTTCGACTGCTGTCGAGGTTTGAACCGCAGACCGCGTCAAAACAGCTTTTAAGTCCGATAATTTCAACAACCTTTTTCGCGTTTTCCTCAAGCTTTGATGAGCATACCGCCAGCTTTAAGCCTTTAGCTTTAAGTTCCTTTAAAACGTCTTTTATTCCGCTGTACGCCTTATTCATATATATTCCCTTATCGGCGTAATACCCCATATAAACCTTGTAGGCGTCTTCCCAAAGCTCAGGCTCAAGTTTACACAGGTTTTTAAACGTATCCAACAGAGGCGGACCGACGTAGCTCGTATAGTCGGAAAAATCAATACCGCTTATGCCAAATTTTTCACAGGTTTTCTCTAAGCTGTAACGTATTCCTCGGGCGCTTTCGGAGAGAGTTCCGTCAAGGTCGAATAATATGTATTTATACTTCACTTAATTTTTCATCCGCCTTTTTTTGAAATTTATCAGCCTTTACGCTGACGCGGGTGTGAGCGCCCTTTGCGATAATTCCTTTTTTATCGAAAGCCTCCACTTCAAACTTAAAAAGTCTGCCGTCATACTCGACAAGCGTTGCTTTTGCGGTAACCTCCGCTCCCAAAGGCGTGGGGCTTATATGATCAATACTTATACACGTTCCAACCGTTGTAATACCCTCGCCGAGAGCCTTTTTCGCCAAATTCATCGACGCGTTTTCCATAAGAGCGACCACAGACGGAGTGGAGTACACACAAAGGTCACCGCTTCCCACGGACACGGCAAGCTCCTGCTCGTCAACTCTGTCTTTAACCTCAAAGCTGTCCCCTATATTTATCATAAAAATACCCCGCATTCTTGTTTAAGCCCGTATTTTGTGGTACAATACTGTTCAAAGCTTTGCTTTGTAATCTATCTTTTTTCGCCACAAAACACGGACACCTTTCCGATGATACATTGTACCAGCTTTTAAAAAAATCTTCAAGGAGTATATTATTGAAAGATAAAAAAAGAATTTATCTGATTGATGAGATAAGAGGATTTTGCATAATACTTGTGGTAATCTATCACCTTTATTATTCACTCGCAATGGTTTTTAACCTGGAAACATTTTATGATACCTTTACCGCTATGAGGGTTTGGCAACCGTTGCTCCCCTCTGCGTTCATTTTAATATCGGGAGTATCCTTTCACCTTAGCCGAAACAACACAAGGCGCGGATTAAAGCTTCTTTTAATTTCGGCTTTGATTACTCTCGCGCTCTGGATAGTTATGCCCGAACAGCTTATCTGGTACGGTATTTTGCATTTTCTCGCAACAGTGAATATAATTTTCGGACTTTTGAAAAAATATGTCGATAAAATTCCCGCTTTGGCAGGAATAATAATATTTTCGTTTCTTTTCCTGCTGACTTATAACGTTCAACGCGGATATTTGGGAATAGACGGGATTTCGTCTTACAGACTTCCAGAAATATTATACTCAACCGATTTAACGGCGCCGATAGGCTTTTATTCGGAAACATTCCGCTCGGCTGATTACTGCCCGATTTTGCCGTGGGCATTTATGTTTTTAATCGGAACAATTTTAGGCAGATATGCCAAAAAGCTTCCTGCCGCTTTAGCTAAATTGCATATACGCCCGCTTGCTTTTATCGGCAGACACACATTGATAATATATCTCGCGCATCAGCCGGTTATTGTCGGGATTTTGTACCTGATAACTCAAAATTAAAAAGAGAAACAGGATATTTTCATATTCGTGTTAACAGTTGAGATTAGTTAACAGTTATGCTATAATTTCAGACAAAGGAGAATTTGAAATATGAAATTAGGAATTGTTGGACTTCCGAATGTCGGAAAAAGTACGCTTTTTAACGCGATAACAAACGCGGGAGCGCAGTCGGCGAACTATCCCTTCTGCACAATCGAGCCGAATGTCGGGGTTGTCGCCGTTCCCGACAAACGCCTGGACAAGCTTGCCGAAATGTACGACCCCGAAAAATACACTCCCGCAATGATTGAATTTGTAGACATAGCGGGACTTGTTAAGGGAGCCTCAAAGGGCGAGGGGCTTGGAAATAAATTTCTCGCCAACATCAGAGAATGTGACGCTATAGTGCACGTTGTGCGCTGTTTTGAAAACACAGACATTGTCCACGTTGACGGAAGCATTGACCCAAAGCGGGATATTGAAACAATTAATCTCGAGCTTATTCTCTCAGACGTTGAAATGCTTGAAAGAAGAATCGAAAAAACTAAAAAGCTTATTAAAGGCGACAAAAAATATCAGGTTGACCTTGACTTGTTCGAGCGCGTTTTAGAGGCGCTTAACGCAGGAAAGCCCGCGCGCTCCGTTGAAATTGACGAGGACGAGCAAAAAATTATGGCTGAGGTCGCTTTACTTACAACAAAGCCGATAATTTACGCGGCGAATATGAGCGACGAAGATTTTTCAAACGGAATTGAGGGAAACAAATTCCTTGAAGCGGTACGGAAAATCGCAAGCGAGGAAAACGCGGGAGTGCTCCCGATTTGCGCGGAAATCGAGGCGGAAATCGTCGATATGGACGCGGAGGAAAAGGAAATGTTCCTCGCCGATTTGGGGCTTGAGGAAAGCGGACTCGACCGTCTTATAAAAGAATGTTACTCGCTTTTGGGGCTTATAAGCTATCTTACGGCAGGAAAACCCGAGGTTAGAGCGTGGACAATCACAAAGGGTACAAAGGCTCCGCAGGCGGCAGGCAAAATCCATACAGACTTTGAACGCGGATTTATCAGGGCCGAGGTAGTCAGCTTTGACGACCTTATGAAATGCGGTTCAATCGCCGCGGCAAAGGAAAAAGGTCTTTACCGAAGCGAAGGCAAAGATTATGTTATGAATGACGGCGACGTCGTTTTGTTCAGATTTAATGTGTAAAATTATTGCCATTTGGATTTAAAACATAAACAAATATTTAAAAGGCTCTCTTAACGGGAGCCTTTTTCGCAATAAATCAAAATAACCTTTTCCATTTATTTTTGGGATTTTAAATAAACACTTCTCAAAATTTATCCATTATATCTTGACTTTTCCAAAAAACGGACTATAATATGTAGCAAGCTACAGATTAAAAGAAGGTACATAATGAGTGAATTTGAAGATTTAGGATACTTAATAAAGTTAATAAGCGACAATTTGCTGAAAATGATTAACCGAAGTATTTCGCAGTTCGGACTGACATTCCAGCAATTTCAGATAATCGAGTACATAATAAGTCAGGACAAAAACGTCAGCCAAAAGGATATTGAAAATCATTTGGGCGTGGCGCACCCGACGGTTGTCGGACTTTTAAAGCGTATGGAGATTAAAAATTTTATCGTCTGTAAATTCAGCCCTGATGACAAGCGCGTCAAAAATGTTTTTCTTACCAATAAAGCTTATAAAATTATGAAGCAGGTCAGCACGGAGAAAAAACAGATTGAATCTCAAATTTGCTTTGGAATCTGCGACAAACAGCGCGAAACACTTCTGTCCTCGCTTAATACCCTGCTTAAAAACCTGAACAAATAGGAGGTTATTATGATTAAACGCACATTTTACAATCTTCCCGACGAAAAGCGCAAGAAGATTATCGACGTAACAAGGAAAGAATTTCAAAAAGGCAATAAGAAAAAAATTACAATAAATACTGTTATTCAAAAAGCCGGAATTTCCCGCGGAAGCTTTTATCAATATTTTGACGATAAGCTTGATTTGGTTGAGCTTATAACCGATGATATGATGACTAAAATCAAGGATTTTATCAAAGACGAGCTTATCCTCAACGGCGGAGATATTTTCACTGTGCCTATGCGGATTTTTGACGTTATGGTAAGCGAGAGCGCAAATTACAAGGACATAGTTGTGCTTACAGATACCTCAAACCGCAACAATGACCTCATAACCGAATATATGCAGTACAGATTTCACGAGCCTAATTTCTTAGCGGAGCTTTCAAAATACGTCGACAAGTCAAGCCTTAATCTTGGAAGCTTTGAGGATTTAAAATGCGTTGTATTTATGATGGTAGACGCGATAAGGAGCGCGGTGATAAATGTCGGAAAAAACTCTAAAGCGATAGAAAGCGAGCGGAAAATCCTTTACAGAAAAGTACAAATACTTAAACGCGCAAGCGTATATAAAAATTAAAAATAGTTGTCTGAAAAGCGACTCAAAAAATCGGATTTTATCTTTTCCACATCAGTCCGTGCAGTCCCTCTTGGACAAATCATATCCCCCAGACGTTTCTGCCAATGTCTTGTTTTGGATAGGGAGGATAGGTTCTGCGGTAGACTGTTTGAAAACAAAACGTAAGTAAAATTTTTAATATTTATAAATTTTCTCCCTATCAGACTTCAGATAGGGAGATTAATTTTTTATATATCTTCGTCAAACATTGCAGTCCCTCTTGGACAAATCATATCCCCCATAAAACTGTGCCATTGTCTCGTTTTGGATAGGGAGGACAGGTTCTGCGAAAATTCACTATCGAACCTCTCCTCTAAATTCATATTGAAAAGGAAATAGACGTTTATCTTCAAAATTAAATTCTTAATTCTTAATTTTTAATTCTTAATTCTCTGATTGCTCTTTCGGGGTTCTCCGCCTTAAATACCGCAGTGCCCGCGACAGCTACGTCAACGCCTGCTTTGGCGCATTGCGAAATATTCTCCGCGCTTATTCCACCGTCTGCCTCTATGAGGACATTAAGTCCTCTCTTTGTGATTTCCTTTTTGAGCTTTTCAATTTTCGGGAGCATATCTGACATAAAACTCTGACCGCCAAATCCCGGTTCAACGGTCATAACCAATATCATATCAACCTTTTCCAAATATGGGAACACAGACTCCGCAGGTGTGGCGGGCTTGATTACAAGTCCTGCTTTAACACCGCGGTTTTTTATTTTCTCAATTGTTTTTTCGGGGTCGCTGTCGCTTTCAATATGAAAGGTAATAATATCCGCCCCCGCGTCGCAAAAATCATTAATATATTTAAGCGGTTCGCTTATCATAAGGTGAACGTCAAAAACCTTGTCCGTAAATTTACGGACATATTTTAAAACAGGCGCGCCAAAGGTTATGTTCGGTACAAAATGTCCGTCCATAACGTCAAGATGCATATAGTCCGCTCCTGCTAAATCCATACGTCTTACTTCGTTTCCGAACTGCGAAAAATCGCAGGATAAAAGCGAGGGTGCAATCAGCATTTTCGTACCTCCTTAAAATCTCTGAATTAAAGGTGACAACATAGCCGCCAACGACCAGAACAGCGAGTAAATTAAAATCTGAATTGTTCCCAAAACAGCGCTTCCCGCATAAAGGCAGAGCGTCGCAACAAGCAACAGCCCGAGCACAAGCGCTATAAGCTGGATAACTATTGCAAGCGAAATATTGCCCTTAATTCTCATACAGCCTGCGACGCCGCGAACCATAGATGAAACCTTTCCCCTTGTTCCGAGGTACGCGCGCGATTTTTCCTCAACCTGCGACTGCGCCTCCTTACACACATTTCCAAGTCCCGTCGGGAGAATTTTAATACTGCGGTAATAAAGCGCAAAATCCTCGGCTATACTCTCGGCGGTTATATTGCAGTCGGTTGTACGGATAAGATAGCTAAGTCCGCTTTGCTCGCCTTTTTGCAGAGCCTCGGCAATTTCTTTGTCGGGAGTATACGTGGTAACGAACATAGAAATCAACTCGCCCTGCTGTGCGAGATATGTTACCTTCCTGCCCTCAATGAGATATTTTTCCTCGTAATCCTCAGACGGGGTTTCTATATTATATTTACGCATAAGGGTTCGGTTGCCCACCAAAACACGCTGTCCGTTTACTCTGCCGACCAATCCCATTGAGTCCTCATAAAGCACGGTTTCAACATCGGGCAGGGAGGCATTATGCTCCTTAGATAATATTCCCCTGTTAAATACTGACGCCATAGGACTTCCCGCCTCGCGCAAAATCGCCGCCGCGGCAAGAACACTCTCGTCGGTTCTGTGATTTGCAAAGGTTTTAATGCCGTCAAGCTTAACACTGCCCTCGGGATAGAGGTCGTTTGAATCTATCATAACCGCGTTTGTGTCGCAAAACTGCTTAACCGAAGGATACCCTGCAATCATCGCGCCGTTGCGGTTGAGTTTTTTGCAGAGAATACGCATCGGGAGATTAACCGCAAGCAAAGTGCAAATCGGAATACTCACCGCCGTCATTACAGCCAGCGTGTCAACCGCCCCGACAAATGACGAATTCATAATTCCGTACATAAAAGCGACAACGAGCGAGCATATAGACGTCACGGGAGCAATTTTTCCCGCCAAATCCTCGCTCGGGTCGGGAGCGTATGAAATTTTCAGAAAGTTTGAGAGGAACTTTGTTTTGTGATGATATGTGATAATCGGACGGTCGGTTACGGTTCCGCTCATCATCTTCTTCGCAATTTCCTCATTCGTATAAATTTTTACGGCGTGGCTCGGAGTTTTCGAGGAAATAAATTTAAAGTTGTCCTTAACTCTAAGCACCATCATAAGCTTTCCGATACAGTTGCACAAAAAGCCGAACGAAACGATTATTCCGTAAAAGCTGATGTCAAATTTCTCCGCGCCCGCAAGCCTGAACAGAGAAACTATTGTCTGAAGTCCCATTCCGATAGAGGCGATAGCGAGAGCCGTATCGGAATTTCCCCTGACCTTGGCAAGAGGCGTAAGCCCCGAATAAATTGTAATTCTGTTCGCAAAAATTACAACTCCCGTAAAAATCAGGTTAATAACCGCGTAAACTATCGGCGCGTTTGCGACCGACGCCAAAACAGGCTCGGGGAAAAATCCCACGATAACCGTGATGACAAGCTGAAGAAACGTCACAATACTCATCAGAACGCTTCTCGCAAACAGCTTTTTGATATTCAAATTCAGCTCGTAAAGAATACTCTTTGTATCCTCTTCTCCCGTATAATCGTCAACCGTTACGACCTGGTCGGCAGGCAAATCGGAATCGTCTGAGTTATCGTTTGAAAATATCCCCACAACCGCCGAAAGCACCTTTTCCTTTCTTGAACGGGTATCCCCCTCGGGAGCGACCGTTTCAACTTTCGCCATTTCTGTTTTTATAACCTGTGAAATTGACGGATTTTTAGAGCGCAGATACTGCTCGTATTCTCCCTTTACCACTTGTGAAAATCTTCCCGCCTTAACGTGGAGCTTTTCAACCTCGCTGTCCTGTTTATAAACGGGTACCTTTGAACGTACTGTTTTTGCGTCTGGCGCGGGCTTTTTTATGCCGAATTTTTTCTCGTAATTTCCCTCGTAGGGATTTTTCTTCGACGGCTCGTCCTTCAAAACATCCAAGGTTCCGTCAGAAGGCGAGAACATCGCTCCGATTTCGGGGTCGACCTCTGAAAATACGGGACTTTCCTCAATTACATCCTCCGCAATTTCAGCTCCCTCTGGGATTTCGGGAGTGAGGTTTATAATCTGATTTTCGTCATCCGAATCCATAATCAACTCCGCCTGCATAGTCGCAGCGTTCTTTTCACCTTTAATAGAGTTATTTTCCTCTTTTTCGGTTTTATTTTCATCAATCTCTAAAGGATTGCGGTTTGTAAGCCTGACCTTTTTATCCGCCGTGCTGAAAATCTCGTCCATTTCGGGACGCGCCCCGTATTTTTCCGCGGCTTTCTTCATCGCGTCACGCTCGGATATGTAGCGTGTTTCGGCGAGAATTTGTTCCAGCTTAAACTCCTTTTTAGGCTCGGCTGACGAATTTGAAGAAATATTTATTTTTTCATTTTTCAAATCGTTATTTTGCTTTTTATTTTTCATTAAATCAATCCTTTTTTTCGATTACAGCGTACATCAGAACCCCCGCCGCAACCGACGCGTTAAGAGATTTTATTTTTCCTTTCATCGGCAGAGAAACAATTTCATCACATTTTTCTCTGACAAGACGGCTTATGCCTTTCCCCTCGTTTCCGATTACAAGCGCCGTCGCTCCTCTGAAATCGCATTTTGTATAATCTGTTCCGTTCATATCGGCGCCGTAAACCCATACTCCCCGCTTTTTCAGCTCCTCTATCGTATTGCTGATATTCGTAACCCTCGCTACGGGAACGTACTCAACAGCGCCCGCAGACGCTTTGCCTGTAGCGTAACTCAACGCGGCGCTCCTGCGTTTTGGAATAATAATGCCGTGCGCTCCCGTACATTCCGCGGTACGGATAATCGCGCCGAGGTTGTGCGGGTCCTCAATTTCGTCAAGGACAATTATAAACGGGCTTTCTTTTCTTTCCTCAGCCAGCTTGAAAATATCGTCAACCTCGGCATACTGCTTAACCGCGCAATAGGCAATTATTCCCTGATGATTTACTCCGCCCGAAATATAATCCAGCTTTCTTGAATCAACCTCTTTAATAGGAATTTTCTTTTTTTTCGCTTTAGCCAAAATTGCGACTGCCGAGCCGTTTTTTTCTCCCTTTGCTACAAGAATACGGTCAATTGCGCGACCGCTCCTCAACGCCTCGCTGACGGGATTTCTGCCGATAATCACGTCGTCATTTTTCCTTGTGTTTTCTGCGTTCATATTCCAACGTCCTTGTTTTTACAATATACCAATTTAAATTATACCAAACTGTGTCGTACAGATAATTTATTTAAAGAAAAAACACGATTTTTTTAGACTTTATACGCAATAGAGCGTTTTACAAATAAAAACAGTAAAAAACAGTCAGCGAATGACAAATAAATATCCGTTGTCCGCTGACTGTTTTTATCATATGAATTAATCGTATGAATTAAATTTACTCTTTTACATTAAGATATACGGCTCCCATATCCACGCTGTCGGGGATTATTCCGTACATTCCGCTTTGGCTGTCCATAAACAGATTCATTTTCGGCGGAAAAGCCGTAAACGAAAAATACATCACAAAAATTAAAAGCAACATAAAGCACGCCACAGAGAAAAATCCCGCTATGTTTCCGCTTTTAAGCGTAAGCGCTTTTGATAAAATAAATCCAACCGCAAGAGAAACGAGCGTTATCGGCGCGTTGAAATCGCTCGGCAAAATTCTTGCCAAAGCTATATAAATAAAAACCGCGAGGTAAAGTCCGAGCGCCTTGGCGGTAACGAACTGCCTGAAATACGGCTTCGCGCACATAAGCTCCAGCGCTCCGTAGAGAATATAGCTTAAAATAATCGGTTTGACCTGTTCCCATATACTCATATTTACGGAGCCGAAAAGTATACCGATTGTACCCTCGCCCGTCATAGAATAGATTGAACGCAGAAACACCGTGGCCGCCATACAAAAAAGTATTCCCGAAAGCTCCATTATGTTAAAAAGAGATTTTTTCATTTTATCGCTCCTCTTAATCATTTATATGAAATAAGAAAAGTTAAAATGAAAAAATTACATTTTTTTAACAGTTAATTTCAATTGGGAATTAAATACGAATTTTTTTATTTTTATTAAGAAATATACTATTTGTATTGTTCTTATTTTTAAACAAAATTGTGGAAAAGTCTGTTGAAAATGTTAATAACCGCTTTCAAGCATAGCATTTATCAGCGTTTATTTTATGATTTTTTTAACTTTCCACATACTCCACAAAGTTTTCCACATTATTCTTTTAAGAAAATTTTTCCAAAATTTATTTTACAGATAGTAATATCCGCCTGTCAATTACATAAAAGAAAAATAAAAATTTCAATGCTGAAATTTTAACTTATTTTAAGTCCAATCTTTGTCTGAAACATAGACTTTTTAATCTTGAATACACCGCCTCCGGCGGGCAAACCGCTTTCAGCGTAAACCGCGTTCGCCGAAGGATATGCTCCGCTTCTGAACTAAAAAGGTTCCCCGCGTTTAAAGGCGGGAAACCTTTTTGATGTTACAGATGTTATATAAAAGTTTGTATAAAATAATTGAAAATTGATACAGACGCCGCTCCGCACAACAGTCCGAGAACCATTCCCACCAAAACATCGGAGAGATAGTGAACTCTCAAATAAACTCTCGACATCGCAATCATAACGGCGCAGAACAGCACGAACAGTATTGTTAACGGACTGCACCTAAAAATCGCCACGGAAACTACGCAGAACGAAGCCGAGGTATGACCTGACGGAAAGGAATAGTATTTCGGTCTGTGTATAAGCTGTTCGTCGTCGGAAAGCTTCCAAACGGGTCTTTCACGCCGTACGATGTGCTTTAGTATCAACTCGCAGAGCGTCTGCGTAAACGCTAAAGCGAAAATAATATTTGCTCCCGTAACCCTCCACGGAGCGTAAATAAGAAACGGCATACATATCGCGAACCATATCATTCCCGCGTTTCCCGCTGATGAGGCGGCTATCATTATTCTGTTTTTCAAAGGCGAGCGGAACCTGATAATGTTGTCGATTACCTTATCGTCAAGCTCCTGTATCTTTTTAAACATAATTTTACCCCATAGCTTTCAGCATTACAATTTATTATAGCATAGATAATAATGTTTGAAAAGCAGATTTTTTTACATTATTTTTACCGCTCTTGTCTTTTTCCTTACACTTCTCCCGAATAACGGGTTTTTCGGCAGTCAAAAATCTCCCGAGTAAAAACCCGGGAGATTTTACACTATATTGTTATTACTTTACTTTTACTTTAATTTTAAACGAAACTCCGTTTACCTTTAAAGTAATTTTCGCGGAGCCTTTTTTCAGCGCCTTAATTTTAACGGTCTTTGCGTTCGCCTTTGAAACAACCTTCGCAACCTTCTTTTTAGATGTTTTATAAACATTTTTAACGGAGGAAGCCTTACCCGTAATTTTTACGGAAAGCTTTTTGCCCTTTTTAATCGGATAGGTTTTTGACTTGCTGTATTTTTTACCGCCCACCTTGACAGTCGGATTTGAGCTTACGGTAACCTTACAGCTTAATTTCTTTCCTGTTGTGAGGGTAGCGGTAATGTTCGCGGTACCCTTTTTAAGAGCCGTTACCTTTCCGTTTTTAACCGTTGCAACCGAAGCTTTTGACGAGCTCCACTTCTTTACGCCCGCGTTTGTTACCTTTAGTGTTTTAGTCGCTCCCGCCTTAAGAGTCGCGGTTTTTGCCGAAATTTTAGCGGTCTTTTCGGGCGTCTTAGTATCGTCCTTATTATCAACCGTAGTTTGGTTAACCGTTTGCGGAGATAATTCCTTTGAAAGCCACGCCGAACGGCTTATCATCCAGTCACGGCAATAATCATACATACCCTTAAAGTCGTTCTTATAGCTCGTAGCGTTTTTATTGACCGAGTATGTTTTCGCGCTGTCGTCATAAACCGCTTTATTAAGGCTTGAATGATTCGCAATCCAGCTTCCCGTATTAAGCAACCAACCGCTTGTATAATTCATCTGCGCGCTTTTTTCAATCAGCTTGTAATATTCGTCAGCCGTGTAAAGCTCCGAATTAATACTTTCGCTGTATTTCACTCCCGCAAAATGGTCGATAGCGGGTACAAATTTCTCAAACCAGATTTGGGTCGCTCTTTCTGTAACGGGTGTGTTTTGAGCAAGCCGGTTCATAATATTTGAAGAAGTTTTTGAGTTTGCGCTCTTGCCCTTATTTTTACACCACCAGCCCGTGTACTGCTCATAGTCGGAAACTCCCATACTTCTAAGCTCGCTTTCAACTCCGACAGCATTGCCGAGAGAGTTGTCAAAATCCCATACGGGCGAGCCGTAGAACTTGAAGCTTCCGTTTTCGTCTTGATGATATGTGAAGAACAGACTTGAAACACCGCAGTCCCAGTTTTTGCCCAGCTCATTGATGAGATAAAGCTTAGCAAGCGAATCGATGTCCGCATATGGGGATAAATCGGCGGTCTTTGTTCTTGCCGCGTTATAGAAAGCCTCAAACTTTTTCTTTACATAAGAGGATACCTCATTATATCCGGGGTCGCCCTGTGAAAGCTCGGGAGCTTTAATTGAAACCTTTATTCCGCCCGAAATTGTAACGAAAAAGTCCTCGCCGTATGTCGCGGCAGAGTCAACCTCGCAAAGGAACGGAAAATCCTCCTTGACGCTTCCGTCGGCGTTAAGATAATCTGTTTCGTCAAAATCATCTACAAGCGCTTTTGAGCCGACCTCAACCTTTTCCGCCATTTGATATGAACCCCAATAATATCCGTTCACATAGAAATCCACATAGCGTGAATCCGAAGCATACGGCATACCTACCGCGTCGGAAAGGTCGTAAAGAAAACGGTTTCTCGACAGAGAGTCGTCCTGATAGTTCGCGAGTATCGAATACTTTTTGGACTCTTTCATTCCCGCTATGCTTACCGCCGAATCATAAGTGATGTTATAAGCCTTTTTCGGTTTCTGCCAGGTAGTATTGCCTCTGCCCTTTATCTTCTTAATAGCGGTGTTGTCAATTTTTCCGTCGGGCGTAACTATCGCTCCCGTCGCCTTGGCGCTGTTACCTTTGTCAACATTAAGATAAGACATAAGGTCTGCGCCGTTGCCGTCAGCGTTGCTGTTATTTATATAGATTGCCGCCTCGGCGTTTGACTTCATAAATTTAAGCTTATATGCGGTATTATCCGCCTTAACATCGTAGCCCGCGCCCTCGCTGTAACTTACACTCGCGGTTTTTGACGGAGCAATTTCAGTTCCGTTTACCGTTACGGCGTTTGAAAAAGCGTTGTAGATGTCAACCTTTTTGCTGTCCGCCGATGTAGGCAGGAAGAAATATTTTTCATTCGGCTTTGCTTCATAGTAATCCTCATCGTGGATACTCTGCCATTTCTGCCAAGCCTCGCCGTCCTGTGAATCGGAAACAGCGTGAACATACAGGGCCTTTTCTATGTTAAAACCCGCGGGCGCTGTCGGCGCTGTTTCCTCTGCGTTTATGCTCATCGCCGAACACACGGAAACAAGCATAAGAATCGAAAGAAATAATGATAATGTCCTTTTCATAATCGTCCTCCTTAACTAAAGAAACTTGTGTATCAAAACTTCCAATTAAATTATAATATAATAATTTGATAATGTCAAAACATTTAAAGAAAAACACACCGTTTTAAAACGGTGCGTTTAAAATATTCACTCAGCGATGATGTTAACAAGGTGCGCTATTGAGGGTATTGAATTGCCCTGCTGTGACGACGTCGGGCTCATAAGCGCGCCAGTTGCCATAAAAAGAACATTTTTGTATTTTCCTTTTTTTATTTCGGGCAGAATTGTCGAGCATAAAACCGACGCCGAGCAACCGCATCCCGAACCGCCCGCGTGAACGTCCTGTTTTTCTCGGTTATAAATCATAAGTCCGCAGTCGTTGTGCCTGCCGACAATGTCAATCCCCTCCTGTGAGAGAATATCGTAAAGACATTTGGAGCCTACCGTACCCAAATCCCCCGTTAAAATTAAATCATAATCCTCGGGCGAGGTTTGTGTATCGCCTAAAAAATCCAATATAGTCTGCGCCGCCGCGGGAGCCATAGCCGCGCCCATATTGTTGAGGTCGGTTATGTCGTAATCGCGGATTTTTCCGACTGTGGCGCGGATAATCCTCGGTCCCTTTGAATCCTTCTCCATAATACAGCAACCGCTTCCCGTAACAGTCCATTGCGCTGACGGCGTACGCTGACCGCCGTATTCAAGAGGCGACCTGTACTGGCGTTCAGCGGTACAGAAATGCGAAGACGTTACGCACGCCGAACAGTTGCTCGCGCCGCTTGATACCGACATTGAAGCCATAATAAGTCCCTGCGCCATTGTCGAACACGCACCGTACTGACCGAGATAAGGAATATTAAAATCCTTTAAGCCGTAGCTTGAGCTGATACATTGATTCAGCAAATCGCCCGCAAAAATCATATCCACGTCCTCCGCCTTTTTATTGACGGAGTTAAGAGCGTGGATAACCGCCTCTCTCTGAAAATGACACTCCGCAAGCTCAAAGGTCTTTTGCCCCGCGTACGCGTCGTAAATTACCTCGCTGAAATTTTCGCCGAGAGGGCCCTCCGCCTCCTTTTTTCCCGCAATTGAGCTAAAGCCTGTTATATTTATTTTATCCTCAAAGGTGAACGTGTATTTACCGTTTCTCTTTATCATAAAATCATCCTTTCTTTAACATTATAAACAGGAAGAATATACCTGATTTCCGCTTAAAAGCAGATGTCAATATTATTGTGTGCAAAAAAAGGAGATTTTATTTGTATTTTATTTTTGTTATTAAAAGAGCGTGAGCGATTAACGCTCACGCTTTTCATCCATCGTTATCTAATCGTTTCAGCTGTCGTCCTCTTCATTGTTTTCGGGCATTGTTTCGTAATCGGCGCTCTCGTATTTTACCGTTCCGTCTACAGACGTGCGGAAGGTTTCGGCATCAGGCGTTTTTACCGCGTTTTTAATGCTGTAATAGGAATCGCATATTGTTTCGGTTTTAATAATTTCTCCGTTCTTAAACAGCTCTCTGAAGGTTCTTGTGTGAAAGTCTTTTTCAGAAACGTTGTAGTTCTCCGAGTGAAGTCTTACATTATCGTAACTCGGGTCTTGATAGCCCCATATATTAACTCGTAATGTTCTGTCAACAACACGACATTCAATAAACATTTGATAATCCGTTGTGTTCTGCATTCTCAAATCAAGGTTCGGATAGTCGATAGTCGCGTCTTCGCCCGCGTAAGCGTAGGCAGACGCCCAATAATGGTTGTGCCTTTCGATAATATCCATATTTGCGAACAGTCCCGCCTCAAAAATCAACGTGCTTGCCTGGCAAATTCCTCCGCCTACTCCCTGCTCCAATTTTTTCTCTGAAATAACGGTAGCCTTTTTGTAGCCGTTTGATTCAAGATTTGAGTCGCCCGTACAATCGTTAAACGACCATATACCGCCCGGCTCAATAATCGAACCGTTGCACGCCTTGAAAGCTACTCTCATATTTTCGGTTCCGTTTTGTGTATTTGTAGATACGGAGGTTGCGGTGGAAAGTCCTACAATATTATTTTGCAAATCATTTACGGTAATAGCGGGCTTAAGCTCCTCTCCATTTGCATCGAGTTTAATGTTCGTTTTATTTGAATTAAAGAACTTAATCAGCTTTTTATAGAGCTCACCGCGGTCAAGTCTGTAGCCGTAACTGCCGCTTTTATATTCAAATCTGTTTTCGGAAAACGGATGAAATTTGCTGACCTTTGCGTTTTTAGGTTTAAGGTCGACATCCTTTGCAAAGCTCCTTACCTGCTTTTTAACCGACTCCTCTTTAACCTCATAGGAAAGATTAAATTCGGGTTTTTGCGTACTCTCCTCGGTCTGAGAATCAGTTTCGCCTTTCGGCGGTTCATAAATTCCCTGTTCTTTAAGGCTGTAGATTTTCGCCTCTTCAAGCGGAGTGTCATAATCAAAGCTGTATTCAAAATCTTCCTTTGAATAGGTTTTATTAATCTTTCGCGCGGTTACGTCTATGTTGAAATTTTTAACCGCGCTCATTGAATTTTCCTCAAGCTTTTTTCTCGCGTCCTTAACAGAAAGTCCGCTTATATCAATTCCCGCTACAAGAACGTCGTCGGAATATCGAAACGGAAGACTTTTTTTGTACTCCCGATACATATTAAAGCCGACAACTCCCGAAATTAAAACCAGTCCGATAACGAGAACGGAAGTAATAATCGTGACAGTAATTTTTTTACCCTTGCTCATAGGTTGTTTTTTTCTTTTCACAGAATTTGAGCCGTTTCGGGGAATGTTCTGCTCTCTCGAGCCCCTCGTTCGGCGGGGTTCGGCGTAACGCCCTTTTGACGTCTTAGAAGAACGCGCGCGACGGGGAGGCGCGTTTCTTGCGTCTTTACGCGTCCCTGAATTTGAAAACTCTTCAAAATTATATTTTGAGCCGTAATAGTTTTCCAAATTAAACCCTTCTCCTAAATGTGTTTAATACTGCGTTCTTAAAAACAGCAAAACGCAAATTCCAAGCGAATTTTCGTAAAAATCATTTTATTTAAAGCCTGAATTAAAAGGTTCTTCACCAATATATATGATATACCTTTTTTCTTAAAAAATAAAGCAAAATAACAGAATTTGTCTGAAAAAATCGAAATTTGTTAAACTTGCACTTAATCGTCTGTTATTAACTATAAATAATTAATAAAATCACTAATATAATTTAATGTATTGAATTTTTTTATATATTTGTATATAATTGTAATTGTATATGTAAAAGTATATTTGATGTAAAGCAGGGGTAAAAGATGAGGTTTTTGATTTTCTATGCGTCAACGGGCGGAGGACATAAACGCGCCGCTATGGCGCTGAGGGAATATATCGAGGCTGATTCTCCGGAAAACGTTGTCCGTATTGTTGACGGGATAGAATTGAGCGGAAAATTTTATAACAATTTTATATGCGGCGGTTACACAATCCTCGCCAAAAAAATGCCGAGATTTTACGGTAAAATTTACCGCAGTTCGGACCATAAATCCGCCCTAAACAACCTCTGCAACAATGTTAATAAATCTAAAGGCAAATATCTCCTGCCCGAAATCAACTCTTTTAAGCCCGACGTTATAATTTCCTGCCACGCGTTTATTTCAACAATGCTCGGAGATTTAAAGACTAAGGGCGAAATATCGGCGAAGATTATCGCGCTGGTAACCGATTTTGCCGCTCACTATACATATATAGCCGAGGGAATCGACCATTATGTCGTGAGCAGTAAAAAAATGGTGAACGATTTTAAGACAAAATACAATATTGACAGTAATCGCGTACACCCGCTCGGAATCCCCGTTTTTCAAAAATTCGCGGTTAATACAGACAAAAACAAGCTACTGAATAAATTGGGACTTAAAGCCGACACAAAAACCGTAATGTTTATGGCGGGAAGCTTCGGTGTAAACGAGGTCTTAAAGGTCTACAAGGACATTGCAGAAAAGGCAAAGGGCTGTCAGTTTGTTGTAATTACGGGCAATAATAAGCGCCTTTACAATAAATTTAAGGCTAAAATCGGAGCGGATACCTCTCTTCTTATGTTCGTTGATAACGTCGAGGACTATATGCACTGCTCCGATATAATCATCACAAAGCCCGGAGGACTTACCGTAAGCGAAAGCCTGAGGTGCTGTCTTCCTATGGCGATATACAGCGCGTTTCCCGGTCAGGAGGCTGACAACGCCGAGTTTCTTACGGACATCGGGGTTGCCGTTATGCTGAAAAAAAATCCCGGCGAAACCATAAACGAGCTTATAAATAATCCCGAAAAGCTTAACGCGATGAGGGAAAGCTGTAAAAAACACCGTACGGGTAATTCCGCAAAGCTTATTTGTGAGCTTGCCTATTCATTAACGGAGTAAGGTTCAAATGAAAAGAATATTATCGTTATTTTTAGTATTTACAATCGTTATAACGCTTTTGTGTTCCTGTTCGGGCAATACGCCTGGAGAGGATTTATCGGCAAAAGCAAACGCAGACGAAAATCTGACATACAATTTTCAAAGCGGGAAAACCTCAACTCCAAGCTCTTATCCCAACTACAAAAACTGCGCTTTAAGCTTTGCGTTTAATATGCTCAATTCCTTTTATAACAGCAAGGAAAACACGGTATTCTCTCCGTCGGCGCTTTTCTGCCAGCTTTCGCTCCTGCAAAACGCCGCTTCCTCGCAGACGCAGAAAAAAATTAAGCTTTTAACGGGCAAAAATATTTCTCTCGACGACCTAAACGCCTGCAACGGATATTTTTTCAGCAGGCTGGAAAATTTAAGCAGGTTTGAAAAAAATAGATATATCGACATTAACGGCGATTTCTTTTTTAATGAGGGTACTCCTGTAAGCCAAAACTTTCTCCTAAAAAACGCTGATTTTTACAATCAGGGGATTTTTAGATTAGACTTTTCTTCCGGGGATTTTACCGAAAGGGTTAACTCGTATATTTCGGATAAAACCGAAAACAAAGCGGGTTTTTCACAAATGCCCGATAAAAAAAGCGAATTGTTGCTGTTAAACAGCGCGTTTATCAAGGACAGCTGGCTCGACGGCTACAAAAAGGAAGATATTTCAAACGGCGATTTTGCTGGCGTAAACGGCAAAACTCAGGCAGAGTTTATGAAAAGCTGTGAGTATTATATTGAGGACAAGGACTGCACGGGATTTGTAAAGGATTTCAAATACACTCCCGCAAAATTTGTGGCTCTGCTCCCCAGGGAAAACAATATCAATAAATTCATCAAAGGCTTAAACAGCGACAATTACTACGAGCTTATGGACTCAGTCAACGTGTTCAAAACCTGCGACGCGTATCTTCCGAAATTTTCGTCAAAAAATACCTTGAGTATAAAGGACAACCCTAAGCTTAATTTCCTGACAAAGCAAGGCAATTATTCGGGACTCTCCTACAATAAAACCGCAGAGATTTCCGATATTACTCAAAGCTTTGATTTCAAAATAGATGAGGCGGGCATAAGCGCAAATAAAGTTATCTCATCAAATTCGACAAAAAAGCAGGCGGACAAAAAGGTACAATTAAACCGTCCTTTCGTGTTTATGATAGTTGACAACGAAGGATATATACCGATTTATATGGGAGTTATTTCCGTTATTTAAGAGGCACTATGAAGAATTCAATTTTTAAACCAAAGTATATTTTTAACGCGCTCGTCATCGGACTTTGCGCGGGAATTGTTCTGTACTTTTTCTTTAGCAAGGACGGACTTAACGACCTTATTCATTCAAACACGCAAGTAATATGGTATTGGATAGCGGCGGCTGTTGCGTCACAGCTTGCTTATATGCTGATTGAGGCAATTGTCATCTATATTTTCATAAGAGACGATTATAAAAAATTTCGATTCACAGACTCCGTCAAGGTCGCTTTTATGGGGCTTTTTTGGAGCGCGATAACCCCTTCGTCAACAGGCGGTCAGCCGATGCAGGTCTACCTTCTCCATTCGATGAAAATAAGCATAGGCTACGGTACCTCGCGCCTTATGCAGAAATTTATGGTATATCAGGTTGTGCTTACCTTGATAAGCATAATCTCCGTTTTAACAAACATACCGTTCATTCTCTCCAGCCGTAATCTTTCAATTATCCTTCTGCTTTTGGCGTTTGGATTTATTTCACAGCTTGCGGTTACGGGAATGGTTCTTCTCTTCAGCTTTTCCCCTAAGCTTTCGAGAAAGCTGATAATGTTTTTCGCTAAAATCCTTAATAAAATAAAGATTATAAAAAACGTTGACGAAAAAATTGAAGGTATTGATAAACAGCTCAATACCTTCCATACAAGCAACAAGGACATTTACAAAAAGCCAAAGCTTTTAATAAGCGCGTTTATACTGACATTTCTTCAGTTTATCGCTATGTTCCTTGTTCCTTATTTTATTTTTCGTTCGTTCGGATTTGACTTTGCCTCTCCCGTACAGCTTATTTCCTGCCAGGCGTTTGTAAACCTTATGAGCGGAATGATACCCATTCCGGGCGCCTCAGGCGCGGCGGAGCTGGGATTTACCGCGTTTTTCAGCACATTCTTTATAAACGGAACCCTAAAAAGCGCGGCGCTTATTTGGCGCGTAATTAACTATTACGGTGTAATCGCGCTGACAGGACCGTTTGCCTATATGACAAAGGATAAGACCGAAGAGGCTAAAAAAGAGGATTCACCCGAAAATTAATACTCGTTTTCATTAATTATCAATAACCTTTACAGCTACCGCCGTAATGTCGTCGTCGTGACCGTCATTACGGCGTTTTATTGCCTCGTTTACCACAGCCTTCGCGAGGTCTGCGCAGGTATCGCTTTCCTTGAAATTACGGATTATATCCTCAAGCCATTTTTCGTCTTTAAGCGTTGCGCCGTCAGATACCATAACAATAACATCTCCTCCCGAAAGCTTAACGCTGTCCTTAGCGAATTTAACGTCACCCAAAATACCTACAGGCAGTGACTTGGCGTTTTTCTTCAGCAGTCTGCCGTTTTTCTTAATATAAGTAAACGGAGCGCCCGCCTTGTTTAAAACCGCTTTCCCGCTGAATAAATCGAGCTTTACCAAATCAACCGTCGACAGGCTCTCGTCCTCGCTCTTGACCATAAGAGCGGAATTTACAACCTGAAGCGCGCAGTTTTCACTAAGTCCGGCTTTAAGCAGTTTTGTTAAAATTGAAACGGTCATATTGCTGTCGACCGCGGCTCTTCCGCCTGTTCCCATTCCGTCGCTTATAAGCGCGATAAACTGACCGAATCCGTTTGAAAAACAGTTCACGCAGTCCCCGCAGAGCTTACCTCCGCCGAAAACGTGCTGATATACTCCAACCTCAACGTCAAATACGGGAACCTCGTTTAATACAATTCTTCGTCGGTTTCCTATTTCGGTTGTCAAGGGAGTGTCAAAACAACGACCGCAGATTGAAGAAATATCCTTTGCAATTTTAGTCTTTTTAATCGGTACTTTCCCTGCCGCAAGCTCAATTTCGACCGACATTCTGCCGTTTGTATCGACCATACAACCGCATTCCATAGGTACATATCCCTGTCTGTGCAGATACTCGATAACCCTCGACGCAGAGTCAGTATCATAGCTTTTGTAACCCGCGATTTCGTCAGCCATATCCCCCAAAATATCCGAAAGTCCCGAAAACTGCCCCGCAACCATTGAGCGGATTTGCGAAACCCTCGCGGACGCCTCAATTCCGCCGAGATAATCGCGGTAGCCTCTGTTTATTCCGTCGGCAATTTCAATCTGGCGACAGCATTTTTTTGAAAAAAGATTTTCAACATCATTTTCCGTCACAAAGCCCTGAGTTTTTAACGGGGCGGACAGCCTCCTGAAATCGTCCTCGGTAGATTTTCTGTGTCTTTCCCAGCAGTAAACCTTCATACCGCAGTTTTCACAAACGTCATCTATTGCGCTCTCGTACACGGAATCAACACTCAAGGAGTAGAGCTTTTTGAGATGACGGCTTACTCCGTTGACGCACCCGCTGACGTTATTGAGAGCGGTCGAGGCAAAATCAAGGCGCATAACGATTGAATTTCTAAGGGATTTTTCACCCCGCGCGCTTTCTCTCGGCAGAAAAATCGGCGTGATATAACGCTCAATATCCTTCGGCAAAATCATAAACACCGCCGACGCCAATATTGTTTCAACGAACAACGGCAGAACAAGCGAGCTGTCGCCCGCGGAAAGGAGCATAACCGCGTTGCAAATCACAAATCCGAGCGCAACTCCCGCCTTTCCGAACGGGGCAAAAAGCCCTCCGATTAATCCGCCGAAGCTGTACCCCGCGCATATAAAGGCAAAATTTGCCGAGCTCATTCCGAAGATTGAACCTGTCGACGCGCCCGCAATCGCTCCGCCTGCGACCGAACCGTACCGCGCGCACAAAAGTATAATTAAAACAGCTAAAATTCGTCCGACCGATACTCCGTCAAACGCTATACTTCCAAGCGATAAAACCGCCACGCAACCGCTCATCACAAGACACGAAAGCTCCGACTGGGAGAATGTCGCCGGTCTTCGCTTGGAGGTTATGAGATACATCGCGCGGTTAAAAAAGTAGGCTATCGCCCCCGCGACAAGCGCCTCAACCGTCACTCGTGAAAAATCGGTCAGCGTACTGGAGCTTACAAACATCAGCACTATTCCCGACGCGAAAATCGGCAAAAACGCAACAACCGGAGCATAAAGCGCTGTTTTTGAAATCAGCCTGTAATCCTCAATCAGCCAGCGTATCAGCGCGACGGCAACCGTCACCGCAATATATCTGAAACAGTTTTCAGGCATAAGGATAACATAACCGAGCGCCGCCCCGACGGCAGAACTGAAAATCTTTTTCCTCGGCACGGAAGCTATGTAGCTTGCGCCGAACGGAGCGAGCGCTCCGAAAATTTTTCCTCTGCAAATTACAATCCCGAGCAAAAAATAAACCACGCTTTCCACAATCCCCCACAAAGCGCGCTCATCTTCATTTTTCGCTTTAACAACAGTTCTTTCGACTTCCATTTTTAAGACTTCCTTTTGATTAGTACAATCATTATAGTTAAGCCTCTCAAAAACATTTGTCACTTTTTGAACTTTTTAAAATTTTTCCTCTATTTTTAGTTTTTCCACATCAGTCCGTGCATTCCCTCTCGGAAATTCATCTCCCCCATACAACTATGCCATTGTCTTGTTTTGGATAGAAAGGACAGGTTCTGCTGTAGACTGTTTGAAAAAAACATAAGTAAAATTTTTAATATTTATATATAAATTTTCTCCCTATCTAACTTTAGATAGGGAGATAAATTTTTCTGTTACTATAGATTTTTTTACAAGCTTTTCCTATCTATCTTTTTTGAATAGGAAATAAAAGGTTACCTCTAACTCTAATTCTTAATTCTTAATTTTTTACATCTCCGCGTCAGACATTGCAGTCCCTCTCTGACAATTCATCTCCCCCATACAACTGTGCCATTGTCTTGTTTTGGATAGAAAGGACAGGTTCTGCGGTAGACTTTCTATTAAAGAAAATGTGTGATAGAGATGAAACGTATGGGGGATATAATTCATAGAATGGATACAAATTCTGACTAAAAATTATAAAATAAATATTTTTTAAGGTCAACTTTAAAATTTATTACTTCCACTCCCTCCTGCTCCAAAAGCTTTCGCTGTAAAAAAGGTCCGCCGAAGCCGAAATTTTTCGCCATTTCGCCTTTTGAATTTACAACCCTGTGGCAAGGGACAATTCCCTCGAACGGATTTTTATGGAGCGCGTTTCCGACCGCCCTTGCAAAGCCTTTATTACCGAGAGCTTTCGCAATATCTCCATAGGTTGAAACCTTCCCTTTTGGAATTTTTTTAGTCATCTCATAAACTCTGATTTCAAATTCTGTCATAACAATCTCAAATTATAGCGTAATTATTATTTTATCTTCAAAACCGCCGTCGAATACGGCGGAAGCTTCAACTCACTTCCGCTAAGCGATATATGCTCGTTGCGCTCGGTTTTATTTTCGTTCATACCGTTTGAAGCGACTAAATCTCCGCGGAGCTTCGGCGTACCCTTTATGTTTTTAAGGTCTGCCGTCTTCTGCTCAACGTCGCTTAGGTTATGGATTATATAAACAGTATTTTTCTTGTAGCTTACACTGTACGCGCAGATACTCTTATCACTCGACAAATTTTCCTCTTTTATCTCCCCGCGGGCAATTTCGGGATTTTGATTTTTAATTTTAATTATCCGCTTATAGTAGTTTAACAGGGAGTTTTCGTCATTCTGCTGTTGTTTTACTCCGCCGTACAGGGCCTGACTTTTATCCGCTTTTACAACATTGTTTACGGTAATATCGGGCAGATTTTTGCTGTCCCATATCATCGGACCGCGCTTATATTCATCGCCGTCAAGCGTTGCGTCCTGCGCTAATCCTATCTCCTCGCCGTAGTAAATAAACGGACTTCCCGGCATCAGCATATAGAGAGCCGCCGCCATTTTTGTACCGTTCAATCCTACCCCTTTGTTGTAGTTAGCGCTCCGTTTTTGGTCGTGATTTGACAGGAAGAACGCGTTAATTCTGTCCTTGTTTTCCCTTTTGCTGTTGTCCTCGTATTTTTTAACCGACGATACAAGACCTTCGCCGTTATGCGTTCTGACAGCATTTACAAATGCTCCTGTCGAATCCGCAAAGCCGAACGCGAAAAAGCTGTCTATCCCCGACTTATACATATCGTAAATTTCGGAATTAACCGTCCAGTTTTCGCCAACCATATAAACGTCGGGTTTTATCTTTTTGCACTCGTTGTAATACCATTTAAGAAACTTTTCGCCGTCGCCCCGCTTTGAGGTGTAGTATTTTGTGGCGTCAAGACGGAAACCGTCTACATTATGATTGTCAAGCCAGAATTTCGATACCCTTTTAAAATATTTTCTCGTACAGTCGGCGTACAAATCCCATTCGGGCATATATTCGGAAAAATTTGACTCGTAGTAATTTCCCTTTCCTATTTCTGTATAGCCCTCTCCGGGAGCGCTGTCAAAATGGTAAATTTCAAAATATCTCGCGTCGCCGTTAAAGTTGCCCTCTAAAACCTGTTTGCACGCGTTTTCAAAAAGAGGATTGAATTTTGAACAATGATTTAATACCATATCAATTATAATTTTAATATTACGCTTGTGACATTCTTTAACCAATCTGTCGAAATCTTCAAGTGTGCCGAAGCTTTCGTCAATATCAAAATAATCCTCAACGTCATATTTATGGTAGGAATGAGACGGCATAACGGGAGTAAGCCAAATTCCGTCAATTCCGAGGTCCGAATCCGTTTTCGGGTCGCCGTCGTTTAAGTAATCCAGCTTTTCGATTATACCGTTAATGTCGCCGATACCGTCACCGTTGCTGTCGTTAAACGAACCCACAAAAATCTCGTAATAGTTGCGGTATTTGTCATTTGACTTTTCAACCTTAATGCTGTCGGTCGGGTCTTTATATTCAGGCGAGCAGGCGCAAAGCGCCGCCGCAATTATAGTCATAGTTAAAATAATAGAAACAAATTTTTTCATAAAATCTCACCTATTAAAAAGTAAAAAGCCTTCGGTATCAATTTTTCACATACCATTCGCTTATGCGCGCGCTAAAGGCGCAAATACAAAGAAAATATTACTTGTCTTTTTGGAAAACACGGCTTTTGTAAAATGTTATTTCCAAACCATTTTCAAATCAGAAAGGGGCGACATATCGCCGCCCCTTAATTTTTAATTGAAAGGGATTAACCCTTAACGCCACCGGCAGTAACGCCTTCAACGTAGTAGCTCTGCATCTTGAGGAACAGGATTGTTACAGGTACAGCAACAAGTACGGAACCTGCGAGGAACTGCTTGAAGTAGTTAACCTTAAATTCAAGGCTTACCATCATTTGCAGTCCGATTGCAACCGTATAATTATTAACTGCGTCACCCATTATAATCTTTGCAAGTATGAAGTCTGTCCAAGGACCGATAAACGCGGTAAGGACAGTATAAACTACTATTGGCTTAGACATCGGAAGAATAATTCTCCAGAATATCTGATTTTTAGTTGCGCCGTCAATAGTCGCCGCTTCGTCGAGCGCCCTCGGAATTGTATCAAAGAATCCCTTTGAAATTTGGAATCCCAATCCCGCGCCCGCCGAGTAGCAGATAACGAGAGCAACGAGAGTCTGAGTAAGTCCCATAGCCTTTAAGAGATAGTAAATAGCTATCATTGTCATAAAGCCGGGGAACATACCGAGAATCATACCGACGTTTATAAACTTTTTACGGCTCTTAAATCTGAGACGTGAGAACGCATACGCTACCATAAGCACGCTGATTGTGGAAATTACACAGCTGAAGCACGCGACAACAAATGTGTTCAGATACCATCTCGGGAAGTTAAGAGTACCCGTGTTTGTAAAAAGCTTGATATAGTTATCAATACCATAACTCATTGGGATAAGCGTCTGAGGAATAGAAGCCTTGTCTGCGCTGAACGACTGGATAAGGAGATACGCAAGAGGCGATACCCACAGAATACCTAAAACTGCGAGAATTATGTAGATAAATGTATTTGAAAGAGTACGTCTTAATTTATAACTTTTTATCATGAGAACGCCTCCTCGTCTTTCGCAGACTTCGTCATATTAAACGTGATGAGCGACAAAGTAGCGCAAACAATAAATACTAAGATACCTACGGCGGCGGCAAGGTTGTAATCCTGATTGTTCATAGTCAGCTTAAACAGCCACGTTACAAGAATATCGGTATAACCCGCCTGGTAATACTTCTCCGTCGTCGGTCCTCCGTTTGTAAGGAGGTAGATAACGTTAAAGTTATTGATATTACCTATAAAGCTTGTTATCAGATACGGGGTTGTAACAAAGAGCATATAAGGAAGTGTAATCTTCATAAAGCTCTTGACAGGACCCGCGCCGTCGATTGTCGCAGACTCATAGAGGTCTGCGGGGATATTCATAAGAATACCCGATGTAATGAGAATCGTATACGGTATACCTATCCAGATATTTACAATAATTACCGTAATTCTCGCCATAAGCGCCGTGGAATTAAGGAACTGAATCTGAACGGTAGAACCTACAATTAGCGAAAGCAACTGGTTGATAGCGCCGTTAATCTGAAGCATCTGGTTCATAAGAAGCAGAGATACGAACTGAGGAACAGCGATAACAACTACAAACAGGGTTCTCCAGAGAGCCTTCAGCTTTATTCCCTTTTTATTAATCATAAGGGCAACAATCATTCCGAGAATGTAGTTCGAGAATGTTGCGAAAATAGCCCATATAATTGTCCACTCGGCAAGTCCGATAAATGTTTTTGCTTTGTTCGCTCCCTCGGTAATGGAAACGAGGTCCGTAAAGTTTTCAAGACCTACCCAGGTAAACAGGTTACCGGGAGGCAGGTGAGCATTGTCGTAGCTTGTGAACGCGATAAGAATCATAAACACAAGCGGTAAAATTGTAAAGCAACCGATTAAAAGACAGGGAAGCGACATAAGTGTAATATGGAACTTCTCGTCGACAAACTGCTTTATTTCCTCTTTGAATGTCAGAACCTTTTTGCCCTCGCGCTTATCTTCATAAACCTTGTAGGCGCTCTTTGTATTTGCAATATAAATTGCTAAAGCCAAAGCTGTAACTACTATTGTAACAACGCCGTAAAGTAAAATAAGCATTGAGTTGTCACCCGGTACTGTTACAGGGAAGCCTGACGCGTCCATTGTAGTGGAGGCTTTAACCGTACCGAGAGTATTGAATTTGGACATATATCCCCAACCGAAGACAATCATAAACAATATGTACGCAACCTCGGTTATGAGGAAAAGTAAGCCCTTAATGAACTGGCCTTTAACCATATTGGCAAAGCCGAAAATGAGATAGGAAAGCTTTACAGCGAAATCGCCCTTGGCGAATCTCTTTCCGTAGTTAGCAAATCCTTTACCTACTCCCACGAAAAATCTGACAATTGCACGTCCCAAAAATGTAAAGAAACGAGCAAGATTGCCGGGTAGTTTCTTAAAGAATTGGGTAAAGTTATAACCGAACTTCTGGAAAGGATTTAGCTGCATATAGTCAATATATCTCATTAAATCACTCTCCCTTTTCATTAGTTTTATTTGGTTTAAATAATAATTTGCGTTATCCTGTTCCCCTCATTTTAAAAATTATTATTTAAGCCAAATAATTTTCAAAATTACATGATAACACTTTTAAATCTGTCCGTCGGCAGCCTGCCGAGGCAGGCCGCCGATTAACTGAAATAATTCAAATTTAAAATCGAAGTTTAAATATGATTACTCGTCCTTAATATTGGAAATTGTATCCTTAAGGAGCTTCTTGAAATCAAACTTATCAGGCTTTGTATCTGTAGCTATAAGCTTGTTTCCGAGGTTAGCCATAGGATCCCAGAAAGTCTTAGCAACGTTAACCTGTGCAACAGCGTGCTCGCTCTGCGCGATAAGCGCGGAAATAGCAACATTTTTCTTAGTAGCGTCAGACTCTACAACCGTGTTGTTTGTCGGGCTCCAACCGAGTTCCTCACATCTCTGCTTCTGGCACTCCTCACTTGCGAGATAGTAAGCAAGAATCTGAGAAGTACGAGGATATTTAGTTTCGTTGTTAACGCCTACCATCTTGTAACCGTACATAGAAATCATCTGCTCATCTTTACCGTTAACCTTAATTGTCGGAAGCTTAGTAGCGCCGAAGTTGTCGCCGAGAGCTTCTTCGTCGGCAGTTGAGTTCCAGTTACCGTCGATGCCTGCGCCGCAGGTTGAGGGCTTAGACTTGGAGGATACGAAACCTGAAGAAACGTTAGCAACGTCTAAGCTTGTGAAAGTATCGCTGTACTCGTGCATAAGAGTTGAGAACGCTTTAAGTGTTGCAACAACCTTATCCTCGTCATATTTATTGAACTTCTGAGTGATGTTATCTTTCTCAAGACCTTCAATTTTAAGTCCGCCCGTGAAAGCGAAGATACAAGCATAGTAGCCTGTTCCTGCGTCCATAATGAACTTTTTGCCTGCTTTCTTACAATCCGCGAGAATCTTCTCAAGAGAACCGGCGTCCTTATCGGAAACTACAGACTTATCATATACGAGATAATATCCGTTACCTGTTTCAGGGAAAGCATAGAGAGTATCTTCCTTTGTATCAGGGTTAGGAAGAGTACTTGCGGAAACAGCAGCCTTTAAGTTAGTCGCCTTAATATCCTCAGCGTACTTTGTAGCTACAGGAGCAATAACGCCCGCGCTTACAAGACGGCTTAACTGGTCGGAAGCAAATCCGAATACGTCAGCAGCAGCGTCAGGGTCTGAAAGCATATTTGTAGCGGCAGTATCCTCGCCCTGCGCTACAACGTTAATTTTGATGTTCTGGTCAGGGAACTTCTTTACGAAAGCATTACACTGTTCTTTAAGAAGCTTTACAGAGTTATCAGGACCCCATACCTTAATAGAAGCGCCTTTTTCTTCACCGAAATCGGCAGCGTCTATGCTGAAGCCTGTGCCTGTCTTGGTATCTCCGTTACCGGAGCCGCTGTTTGAAGTTGTGCTCTCTGAGCCGCCGCCGCAGCTTGCAAAAGCAGCAACCATCATCATTGTTGCTAAAAGCAGAGCAACGATTTTTTTCATTTGAATTCCTTCTTTCATAATATTTTTAGCACTTTTAACAAGCGCCAAGTGAAATCGCGTACAATTGGGGACTGCGCGATTCGTTCACTATATAAATAATAACACAAATTGCCATTAAAATACAACTCCCTTTGTTGTTTTTGTCTAAAACATCAAATAAAATTCATAAAATTGTGCAGTTTTACCTGCAAATTTTATTTTTATAGCAATCTGCATAATTATCGATTGATTTATATATGCAATCTGCATAATCTCATTTTGTGCAAAATCACTATTACTTTTTATCATTTATAGACTTTTCCCACAAAAGACAGATTTTGCAAGCTTTCCTTTTCCCTTATTTAGGGAAAATTTTTATTAGTTTGTGCAATATGCAATAAAAATATTAAAGGTTGTATTTTATGTATTATATTGATATAATTATTAATATATGATTATTAAGCTTTAATTTTACTTAAAGATTTTTGCCGAATCAATGTAAAAAGGTGATTTTGATGAAACTTAAAGAATTACTTAAAACAATCGATTACGAAATTATAAAAGGAAATACCGAAACCGAGATTTCGGATATTGTTTACGACTCCAGAAAAATTACCGACGGCTCAATGTTCGTGTGCTTAAAGGGCTACAATTCTGACGGACATTCCTACGCCTCGGAGGCGGTAGAAAAGGGCGCGTCGGCGGTTTTAATCTGTGATGATATTGAAATTCAAGGCGACAGCGTCGCGGTTATAAAGGTCAAAGATACCAGAGAGGCTTTAGCATACATAAGCGCTCAGTTTTTCTCAAATCCCGCAAAGGAGCTTACCACTATCGCGGTCACGGGAACCAAAGGAAAAACGACAACCGTCGCTATGATTAAGCGCATACTCGAATGTGCGAAAATTAAAAGCGGTACAATAGGCACGCTCGGAATAATAATCGGGGATAAACGTATTCCGACAAATAACACCACCCCCGAAAGCTATGAAATTCAAAAGGCTATGCGCGATATGGTAAACGACGGTTGCAAGGTTATGATTATTGAGGCGTCGTCAATAGGTCTGAAGTGGCACCGCGTTGACGCGATTGATTTTGACTACGGTATTTTTACGAATTTCTCACACGACCATATCGGCGGAGCGGAGCATAAGGATATGCAGGAATACCTCGAATGTAAGGCAATGCTTTTTAAAAAATGCAGGCTCGGACTTATTAACCGTGACGATGAAAAATGGCGGGAAATTTTAAACGGCTCAACCTGCGAGGTTAAAACCTACGGATTTGACAAAAATTCAGATTATACAGCCTCAAACGACAGTCTGCTTTCAACTCCTGGATTTCTCGGCGCGAGATTTGACTTGTCTGGAAAAAGGCAAATGCGTGTTGACGTCGCAATTCCGGGACATTTCAGCGTTTACAACGCGCTGTCCGCAATAAGCGTTTGCGCTGAAATGGGCATTGAAAACGACGCGATTTCAGAGGGTTTAAAAACCGTAGCGGTTAAGGGCAGGGTCGAGGTCGTTCCCGTTCCGGGAAACTACACTCTGCTGATTGACTATGCCCACAACGCACTTTCTATGGAAAATGTTTTAACCACACTTCGCAAGTATAATCCCAACCGCCTCATTACAATGTTCGGAGCGGGGGGCAATCGTCCGAAGGTGCGCCGTTACGAAATGGGCGAAACAAGCGGAAGACTGTCCGATTTAAGCGTAATAACTGAGGACAACAGCCGTTTTGAAGACGTTATGGATATTATTGAGGATATTAAGGTCGGAATCGCAAAGACGGGCGGAAAGTATGTAGTTGTTCCGAACCGCAAGGACGCGATAAAATACTGCATAGAAAACGCGCAAGACGGAGATATTATCGTTTTAGCGGGAAAGGGCCACGAGGATTATCAGGAAATTAAAGGCATCAAATACCATATGGACGAGCGGGAGCTTATCGCGCAATCGCTTGAGGAATTGGGAATTAAATAAAAAAGCAAAATTGCTCCCCGAAAAATTCGGGGAGCAATTTTTATGCTTTCAAATCAAACTGCTCTTTAAGCAATTCCCTGCCCCTTGAAAGACGGCTTTTTACGGTACCTTCAGGAATTTTTAAAATTCTTTTTATATCCTTTACAGGATAACCCTCCACATAATGAAGAATTACCGCAGTGCGGATTTTCTCGGGCAGAGCGTTTAACGCCTCTCCGATTTCAACGCTTATATAAGGATTATCACGCGACGCCGCATCGGGGAGAGCTTCCCCGATGTCGGCACATCGTTTTTTCATTCTAAGTTGTTTTTTACAGCAGTTTATTAAAATACTCGTAAGCCACGTTGAAAAATATTCCTCTTTTTTTAAACTGCCGAGCCTCGTATAAGCGATAAGAACCGCGTCGTGTACGGCGTCCTGCGCGTCCGCCTCATTTTTTAAAATTGACATTGAAACGCGGTAGAGCGTCTGCTCGTTTTTTAAAACAAGCCTTTCAAATTCGGAATTATTCATTATTCTTTTACCTTTACAGAAAAGTATACCGCGGAATATAAAACTTTGTTTTCGGCAGGTATTTTTATGTCGGAAATCCCCGTGCCGTCAATATTAAAATACGCGTTGTCTATCATATCGCTGTCACATCGGAAACCGACAGTAAAGGTTTTTGTTTCTCTCGGTTTAAGATTAAAGATATATAAATTGTCCTTTTTATGTCTGTTTACATATCCTTTTTTATACTGATAACATCCGTCGTCCGCGTTCGGGTCGTATGAATAAAAGCTGTGCATACCAAGCACGCCTTTTTTCTTCTGCATAGCTTTAAGATAAACATTTATCCCCTGATTATAAAGAGTTTTGTCGGTATTGTTTTTGTAGGTAATATCGACAAGGACAAATTTTTGCGCAACAGATACGGAACCTGTTTTCTCGTCCTTTGTGTTTACTCCGTCGCCCCATTTCCACTTTTCGCGTTCTCTGGGCTTTAATGTGCCGTCCGAATTTATATATTCATCACTGCTCTGTCCCCAGAAATAGAAACTTCTTTTATCAAGGTTTTTAACATTATCCGATATTTTAACATTTGAAAGAGATACGGTATAGGAGTCTTTTCCAAAATCAATTTCTTTATTCTGTTTTTCGGGAATATACAATGATTTCGCGCTGTATTCCTCCCCGACTTTTTCCGTTTCGGATATATTGTACTCCGTACAGTCGTTCTTTGTACCTTTTACAATCTGAACATTTTTAAGGAAATTTACAGCCTCTTTTTCCGTAACATCGGAGCCTATATAAGCCCCTAAAATTATATTAACATTTTCAAAATAAACGTTTATCTGCTTTGAACCGTTTTCAACTGGATTTTCCGCTTCGTCCGCTATAACGGCAGAATGTCCGTTGATTTCCGTTTGCTTATAGTCCTCAATATTAGTCAAAAGCCCGCCCGTGTTATTTTTATTCGGGCGCAAAAGCCACAAAGAAATATACCCGTTTTCACTTTTTGTAGTTTTAAAGTATTTTATTCCCTCAATATAAGTCTTAAAACCTTTCGGCACATCAACCTTCAGCTTCACATATTCGGGAGAATTTTCAGCCTCCGTTTTTTCGACATTAAGCTCAACGCCGTAGCTTCCGACCTGCTCAGCTATCATTGAATAAATTTTAGTTACGGCAAACGCTCCGCAGGGAACGGCGATTAAAAGCGCCGAAAAAACAGCCAAAACTTTTATGCCACGCTTGGAGCCTGTTTTTTTAGGATTTTTAATTTCAGCCTCCTTTATACTTTCCCTCACGGAATACGAAAACCTTTCGGGAACGGGTTTAAACGCGGATTTTAAATTATTCATAACATCATTCCTTTTTTAGTTTTTGAATGACCATTCTATATATTAGAGTTTTTTAACGCCCGAAAGGTTCAGTCGATTTTTTATTTTTTAATAAACTGCGGTTTCCGCAAAATAAAATACCCCTTTCGTAAAAGGGGCGTCACTTTGAAATTTTCCTATACATTACCGTGAAAATCACAGCCAACAGCACGGCGAAAGCTATCGCGACAATCCATACATTTATCATCGGGAGGAAACAGTCGATTAATCTGAGCAAAAACGTTGTTGGAAAAATTGACAAAATCAATGTAAGAAGCCACGCTTTTTTAATGACAAGCGATTTTATCTCCGACTTTGAGTATGAAACTCTAAGCCTTGTAATTCCCACGGAAAATACAAGACCGCCCGCGACAAGCGTAAAGAGCGATACCGCGCAGAAAATAATCTCCCAGTGCGTAAAAAATAAAATCCTGAAAGCCCAGATTGAATAAAGCTCCGTAACCGCGCCGAGGAGCGCGGAGAAAGCTCCGATAAAAATTGAAATGACGTATGTAATTTGAAAAATATTCTTAAGATTTTCTTTACTCTCAACCTCTGTAACCTTTATGTTTTCGGGTTCTTTTTTCTCTCCCGCAAAAAGCTCGTCAACACTGACGTCAAAAATCTTGCTAAGCTCGGGCAGAATGGTAATGTCGGGAAAGCCGTCCCCGTTCTCCCATTTTGATACGGTACGGTTGCTTATATTAAGCATTTCCGCAAGAGACGCCTGCGTTAAATTTTTCTCTTTTCTAAGTTTGCAAATAAATTTGCCTGTAGTTTTCGCGTCCATATTACACCCGCTTATTCATATTCTAAATTTATATAAATAATAATAGATAACTCCAATTAATTCAATGAACAACCTATAGAAACATTCCACGCATAGTGGAATTTTACTTTCTATCTGAATTTTAGTATAATCATTTTAAGATAAAATGTATAATCCTGTCCGAAACAAAATCAGAAATTTTTTGAGCAAATCAATTTCAAAAAGCATTAACTGACAAGAATAAAAAAATCAGTCGTCATCATTATAGTCATTCTTCATTTTTTCAGCTTTATTCCTGTCGGTTTTTACTATAACCGCAACCGCCGTGACCGAGGCGATAATTGCCAAAATTAAAAAAATCACAGCCGTTCCGAAAGATTTTCCTCCGCCTACGGTTGAATCAAACGCCGAAAGCAGTCCGTTATCCTCACTATCCTCAAGCTTATCGCTGTCATCTCTGCTGTCCTTGTTTTCGTTTGATTTATCGGAATTTTCCTTTAAATCCTCCTTCGCGGAACTTATGCGTCTTTGTCGGGAATTACCCGAAACGGAGCCTTTCCCAGTCCCGCTGACGCTCACATTGCAAACCGCGCCTTTCGGAGCCTTAAAATTCTCCGCGTAATTATCAACACAATCGTAAACGGAAACGTTAATACTTGAATTACCCTCTTTAATTGACTTAAAGCGTACAGTTAAAATCTGCGACATTTTATTTATCCTGACTCCGCCCGCGCAGAGAAAAATCACCTTAACCGTCGAATTTTTGTCATTGTATTTTACCTGAGAATTGCTTACAGATGAGGAAGCTCCGCGAAACGAAACGGAGGACTTATCGTATTTAAGAGTAAAGGTCGCGCAGGAAAGCGCCTTTTGCGACTGCATTTCGATTGACACGTCAAACAACCTGTTATTGCTGACTGAAACATTGTTTACAGACAGCGAACTGCCCGCGCAAAATACGGTTGCCGCCGAGAAAACTGCAATTATCATTACAGCCAAAGCGCAAACGGATTTTTTCAACTTCATTACTCCTCATATAATTTATGTTGTCTTAAACAAAATATTAACATATTTGCCTATGTAATGTAAAGTTTTTTGTCGAAATTTTCTTAAAAAAGTCGAAAAATGTCTTTCATAGATAAATTTAAGGAAATTAAAAATTAAGAATTAAGAGTTAAGAATTTAATTTAAAAGTCAACTTTAAATTCCTGTTCAAATTGGATTTATAGGAAAGGTTTCCAAAAAGTCTACAGCAGAACATATCATTCCTATCCAAAACAAGACAGAGGAAGAAACGTCTGGGGGATATGATTTGCCAGATAGGAGCTGAAATGTCTGACGTAGAGATTAAAATCCCCTACGGCAGAATTAAAAACTGCCGTAGGGGATTTCCACTCTGTTTTAAAACAATTTATTTATTTTTAACCTTAACTTTAATCTTAAACGCTGTGCCGTTTACATAAACCGTAATTTTCGCAGAACCCTTTTTCAGTCCTTTTATTTTGATTGACTTTGCGTTAGCTTTTGAAATGACCTTTGCCGTCTTTTTATCGGAGGTTCTGTATCTGTTTTTAACCGACTGCGCCTTGCCTGTAATTTTAACATTTAAGACCTTTCCTTTTTTAACCGTGTAGGTCTTTGATTTTACAAATTTCTTTTTGCCTATTTTTATTTTAACGTCGCTTTTCACAGTTATTTTACAGCTTAATTTTGTGCCGTCTGTAATAAAGGCGGTAATATTCGCCGTGCCTTTTTTCAGAGCGGTCACTTTTCCGTTTTTGACAGTCGCGACCTTTTTGTTTGATGATTTCCAGCCTTTGACCTTTGCTCCCTTAACGGTAACCTTGCAGGTATCTCCGGCTTTCAGCCTGTTTTTGTCCGCGAGAATTTCAGGTTTTGTATACTCAAGCTTATCCTCGTAATTATTAACAGGCGGAGTAACAACGCCCGTTGCCGGTTGAGTTTCCCCTGTAGTCGGCTGAATTTGAGATGTCGGCTGTGTATTCGGTTGAGTTGTTTCCGTATTTGAATCTTCGCCATAGCCGTAACCCGTTATAGTAAATCGGGTATCACCGCTTTTTTCGTAAACATCCTTTACCTCTGCAATCGAAATTCCGCTTTCGTACGCCCTCTCTATGGTAAGAACATTACTTCCTTTAATGAGGTAAAGCTTTTCGCCGTAGCTCTCTCTATTTTCAATTGTATAGCTTCCCGCGTACTCAACGGTCTTTGACGGCAAGCCCGTATTGTTAGGGTCATTATCTGTTCTTCCGAGAATGAGAGTGTACTCCCCGACTTTTCCGAGCTCCTTGTACTCGTAGACACGCGTTGTGAATTTATCATTTTTTACAAGGTAGTCCACATAAGCCTTCTCATTTCCCGAAAGCTTTCTCGCCGTGACGTCGCCGTTTGTGAGGTTTACGGCGTTTAAAACTTCTTTATCCTCAATCAGTTCCGATTTAACAGCCTCTTCGAGAGTATAAACATCTAATTTCTCACCAAAGTAATGGAAAATAAAAATTCCGTCCTCCTTGTAAAACCCGTAATAAGGGTGAGTTAAAAGCCAATCGTTAAAGGTTGAATAACAGGTAATATTGCTCTTGTAATAATTGCTGTAGACTACAGTTGAGCCAATTCCGTTATTGCCGTTAATCTTTCCAATCTCCTTGAGATTTTTTATCGTTGAGGTTTTGTATATGCCATCGGGATTAAATTCCCGCAATTTTTTTAGAAAAGCTCTTCTCTCTTTTGTAAGCTCAATAGCGTCCCAGCCGTCGCCGAAAAGCCCCGTAAAGCCCATAATATCAGTCATACAATCGTCGTCAATAACTCCCTCGTTATAAGCCTTTTCAAGCGTGTAAGCGCGGTCGCCCCTGATAATATAAATCCCTATATCATAACACGGCTGTTGCTCATATGATGTAAAAAAATAATTCCCGACAGTCTTGCTGTAGTAAAGCTCGGTAAACATCCTCGCGCCCGCCTTGTAAACGTAAACGTCGTTAACCTTTCCGAATTTTTCGCAAAAATCAGGATTGTAACCGCAGGAATGAAGAATGTCCTCAAATTTTTTAATTTCCTCGTTCTCATTTTCCGAAGTATCCGCCGTGTTGACGGCATCAGCCTCATCAGCGTAAACCGAGGCAGTCGAAATCACGGAGAACGCTATCAAAAGCGCCATAAATACGGATAATAACTTAAAATGTTTCATAAAAAAACCTCCTTTATTACTACAACCCTGAAAGAGTAAAATTTGTGACGGTTTTTATAAAACACATTTTAACAACATTAGAGTAAAACCGCGACCCCGATTTACACAAAAAATAATTTTAAGTTAATCAGTAAAAATCTCAATCGTTTTCGAGCGGGTAACCCTGCGCAAATCATTCCGCAGTTTCGCGTAATTTTTCATAGAATTCATATGGTATCTCAAGACTGCCTTTTCCTTTGCCGAGGGAAATATCGGGCTTAACCGTACCGTGAAAGTCACTGCCTCCGCTTTGAAGCAGATTATACTTCTCACACATCTTCTTGGCAAAGGCGGAATCCTCCTCGTTATAAAGCGAGTAAACCGTTTCGATTCCTGCTAAACCGTGTTCCTTCGCAATCGGCAGAAAGGCGTCGCATTCCTCGTAATTCATATTGATAAGCGGATGCGCCCATACAGGAACCGCGCCAAGCTCTTTTATCAGCTCAATCGTTTTGAGCGCCGAAAGCCTTTCAGGGGGCTTATACCAGCCGTGTTGCGGAGAAAGAATTGTCTTAAACGCCTTTTCAATCGATTCGACATAGCCTTTCTTCAACAGCTCGGCGGCAATATGAGCGCGGTTAACCTTACCTCCGGGCGTCGCGCTTTTAATCTCCTGATAATTAATATCATAGCCGTTTGAATTCAGGTTGATTATTAAATCGGTATTGCTCTTGTCCTTTAATCTGTCTGCTGATTTAACATAGTCGGTTATTACATCAAAGCTATCGGGCTTTACAAACAGTCCGAGAATATGAAGCTCCTGTCCGTTATAGCCCGTGGTGAACTCAATTCCGGGAACAACATCAATCGCTTTGTTTTTCGCGTAGGAAATAAACCTTGACAATCCGGCAACCGTATTATGGTCGGTCAGAGCTACAGCCGAAAGCCCTGTTTCAATCGCTAAGTCAATGGTTTCCTCGGGCGTAAACGTACCGTCTGAAAAAATTGAATGTGTGTGCAAATCGCATATCTTACTCAATATAATCACTATCCTCTCTGCTGTGCAAAATACATTCCAAAGCTTTTAAAATTCCCAGGTATATCATATACCGACTTTCCGTTTTGATTATCTATATCAAAAAATTCCAAATACTTTTCATAGTTGCCCATATCCTCCGCGCCGACACGTATGTATGTCCTTATCGCGCAAGTCTGACACTTCTTAAAATGGTCATCGTAGCTCTCTCGGAAAGAAAGTAATTCGCTCGACATACCTTTAACGAGAGGACAGAGCTTATCATGGATTATTCCGTTACTGACAACGAAACGCACATCTGGATTGCTCATCAAACGACGGCGCTCTGTTTCTGTAATTTTATGTATGACCTCTTGTCCGTTGTTTTCAGGCTGTATTTCTTGTTTTATTTGTTCCAATGCTTCCATATAATCCACTTCTACGCTCCTTTACATAAACCGCTCCCAAAAACCGACTCTGTCGGGGTAAATACGATATTTTCGCAGTTTTTCCTCTATAGCGTATGTTATCACATTCCTATATGCTGAGATTGCTTCCAGTACCGTTTCGGCTTCATCCATTCTCTTCTTTGCTTCATACACACATTGAAACAGATAGGCTACCTCATCGGTATTAATTCCATCGTCTTTAAATCTTAACGCGTCCTCTATATAATTAAGTTGTTGATAGCAAGCTGTAAGCATTTCACGAAACATCTTTTCGCTGGGACATCTCACTTTTATCACCCCGCCTAATTTAAAAATCCAAGTCATCAAAAACATTATCGTATAAAAGCGCCTCGCCTTGCGATAAAGGCTTGGTTCTCTCAATTTTTTCATTTATAGGTTTTTCCGTCAACATTTACGGTTTTATACTCACAAACGGTTGCGCATTAACAAACCTTTCTTTGAATTTCAACTAACATTTTCAACTCGTGTTTCATATGCGGCAATGTATAGGATAAAATCCTCTACATTGCCGTTTGTTTTAGGTTTTAGTTGTTAATAATGATTCTCGCCCAAGGCACAGAACTGTCCACTGTCCTTTTAAGTAATATACATATCAAAATCAATTTCTGCATGTAATTGTGACATAATTTCAATAATATCTAATGGTATTGATATAACTGGTTTTTCATCTAGAACAATCACAATGCAAAATTTTGTATTTAAACTATACTTATTGACAATGCTGAGAAGATTATTAAATTTTGGTTTAATAATATTAATCATTTTTCTAATAGCCTGCTCAACTTCTATAGTATTTATGTAACCTGTTGAATAAACTAAACTTGATGCATCGATAACTCTCTTAAGGTTCTTCATTTCTCCATAGTATTTAACATTACCCATAGATTCCTTCTCTACAGGATAAATATTGATAATTCTACTTATATTATCAATATCTATTTTAGGATCTTCTGTCCATAAAATGAGTTCAACCATTATTCCATTCATTAATAATCCTCCTATTTTAAGAAGTAACCTGTTGCAATTTCTTTTGCGCTTTTTTAATACAAAAATGGCTTTTGTTTTTTATCATAAAACAAATCGTATTGTGATATTTTAGCTTTATCATCTAATCCCTCTTTTTTATAGCATAATCATCAAGCTGTTGAAATTTATTATTTTAATTTACTTTTAAGAAATTCCAACTCATCATTTGAAAATGGTGAATCAGGATGATTTTCGTATGTTGCAATTATCCAATTTATAATTGATTTGTTATATGTATACTCTTCCAATGCCTGTTTCATAAACATATGTATCACAGGATGTATATCATAAAAGAAAGTACCTAAATATAAAATATAATCACATAACAAAATATAATAAAAAGGGCTGTGTTCAACTGAAAGCAAATATATTAAATAGCAATACATATCTTTACTATCTACAGACGAAAAATCTTTTGACAAATTATCTAATGAATAATTATATTTTATCTCTTTTAAAGAGTTATAAACATAATTGAATTCACCGTTTTTCAATTGTTTGATAACCCTTTTCAATAATATCACTCCTTATACGGTGTACCTTTTCCGTTCCAAACTCATTTATCAACTATATTAAAAATTATGTTTAAAGCTTTGTTTGTTATAACGACTATTTTACCCTTATATTTATACAATATTTTTACCGCACCGTCAACTATATATAAAGTCCTATTGCTGATTACGTCAACTTGAAAAGTAACATAGTTGCCTGTTGAATCATATAGTCTTGCTACCGTATTATTTCTACAAATTTTTCTGCATTATAATAAATACCTTCAAACAACAAAGTGATAGAAACGAAGCAAAATTACAAAGCAACAAAAATGCCAAAGTAAAAGAAAAATCCTCAAAAACAGCTTGTTTAAGCCGTTTTCAAGGACTTGTTTGTGGCAGGGGCAGAAGGACTTGACCCCTCGGCACTCGGTTTTGGTGCAACGGCAGATATATTTTATTAAACGTTAACTTATAATACGGAAAAATCAGCGTGTCAAAGGTTGTTCGTTGTGTTGCAATGCAATTTTTCTTCAAAATCTTATATGTTGTCTTAGATGTAAAAAGCGGGCTGACAGTTACCCTATCCTTTGCTGTTGTGCAAATAAAGGGCGTATTATTCCCGCCCTTATAATGTCAGTTGTTCAGTTTTGAGCCTAATTTTTTTGCGTTAAACCTCGTGGTTTTCGTAAGTACTTTAATCTTTTGCTGAATCTACAGTAAAACAAAATAATCATCACCTATGAGATTATTATATATTAAAAATAGTTTTGTATTTATAAATTTTAGTCAATAATATATTTACTTTAAGCGAAATATGTGATATATTTATACCATAAAACGGGATGTAATAAATGGCAGTAATTAATTGCCCGGAGTGTTATAAGGGAATTTCTTATAGAGAAGTACTTGCTCTATAGCCGTTGCTAAAAATCAAACAATTGTATTTTGGAGTTTTAGTTATGAAATTAAAAATTTGTTGCAAGTACATCGGAGAAGAGAATTTCAAAATCATTGTAAATAATGAAACTCAGAATATTTACAAGGGAAATAATGTTGCTCTGTTTGATAATCTTAAAGCCGATACATATATTGTAAAAATTATTCAGGAATTACCGAAAAAGAAATATGGACTTATTTTAATGTTCTTATTTTTATTGACCTTTATTTTTCGTGGTTTGATTAACATTTTACTTATGAACACAGATTATCGTTGGTATAAACATATCAATCCATATTATTTGAAATGTAAATTCAAGGTGGATTTAAGGCAAAATGCTAATATTAATTTCATCTATTGTAAAGGTAGCTTTAACTATAAGGACAAAAGCATAAAAAATCCTAAAATATGCGTTGACCTCTACGAAAATATAGAAACAGAATATTACATTAACAAACATAATCTTAAACAGAAATATTGGAACTACATTTGTAACATAATTTCAATCGGCATTATCAACGAAATACTTTTCGCGGTATTATTTTTTGTTGCCTTAAATCAATCACTTATTCCAGCGGCGATTATTTGCGTTACCATTTTATGCGTAATTGTAATTGTTCAGCTTATTATTTCTTTGATAGAATATAAAAGGCTTGTCCATATTATTAGCGCATTAGAAGAAAATATTATTAACTGTACTTCTATAAAAGGGAGTTAATAACCTGCGATTTTAACAAAAATAAAAATTTAATATTGAAATTCTCAATATAACTACTCAATACTATTGATAATAATATCCTATCGCATATCATTGTGTTTTTATTTGGCGATTCGCAGAAAAATAAAAAATCGTGTACTATATTTCCTCATCCCATTAGCAACTAAAGGTATTGGATATATAATCAAAAAAGTCGTTTGTATGTTCACGAAAAGAGGTAGCGAAAGTTGGGTAAGTTATACAAGGAGAGTCCTAAGAGTATGAGGATACACAAAAACAATATAATTGTATTAATTTTATTAATATTTGGGCTTTTAACATTTTTCTTATCTCTTTCTCTATCAAATTTTTGCAATATTTATATTAAATGGATAACGTCTTTTTTACTAATAGCAGATTCTGTAGCAATTTTTGTTTACCTGTTTGTAACATATGACAGAAATTCATATGAGGATATTTGGTGGGGTCACAGATTAGAAATAATGCTTTTATGTGTAATCTTTATTGGGGGAGCTATAGCTGTACATTTAATTTGATTTAACTATACTTTATTAAAGATTATGCTCACTTTAATAAAGGATTTAAAAAACAAATTTCATCAAAAACGAACAACGATATAGAGAAAACGGTGAAGGCAACAGTCTACCTTTTATATTATTAAAAAACTAATTATCTCATAAAAACATTAAGGGGGAAATTTATAATGAAAAAATTTAAAAAAACGATGTGCTTAATTTTATCTCTGTTGATTATTGTATCAATGATTTGCGTTTCATTTGTTTCTGTTTCAGCAAATGCAGGCGATGATATTCACAGATACAATATTAAAGATGTTGTTAACTCCGACCCTGCTAATCAGGTTAAAACAAAGACATATATGTTCTATATGCCTCAAGAGTGGAGAAACACATTTAACGACACATATGACGGAAACAGCCTTGATTCCTGCTCCGCGGGTATTTACTGGTGGGAAGGCGACTACAACGCTCACGATTATCAGGGCGAATTAACTGACCCATGGCCCGGATTTGCGGTAACCGATACTGTTGCTGAGGATAATAATATCTTTAAGGCTCAGGTTCCCGCGAACGTTACAACAATTGTCTGGAACAACCTCGTAGACGGCGGTCCTGACAGTGAAAAAGACCAGTATCCCGACCGTTATTTAGCGGCTGTTCAGACTGCCAACATTCTTTGCGAATACTACGATCCGGGCGAAGACGGTTACGGATTCTATCCAAACGGCGTTGCGGACTTTGACGGTATGATTTATGTTTGCAACCCGAAAATTTCTGTTGAAAACGAATTCACACATAAGTCAACATACAAGGGCATTTGGATGTATTATTACGGTGCCGGTGAATATGGTATCTATCCTACACGCGACGAGGCTGAGACTAACGATGGCATCCTCAAGGGCGGTGAGTTCCCCGAGTACGGCTTTAAGCTTGATACAGAATCTGTTTCACTAAAAATTGGCGAAGCGGAAGTAATTACTCCTAACGATAAAACAGCTGTTGTTACTGTAGAGGACCCTACAGTTGCTTCCATTACTCGGGATAGCAATACAGGCGCTGTTACAGTTAAAGGTCTTAAAGCTGGTACAACTAATGTTGTATTTACATTAACTAAGAATGGTGAATCTGAGACAATTAAATGCCCTGTTACTGTTACAGCATCAACTTCACAACCAACTTCAGAATTCGATTACGAACTTCATAGCGATGGTACGGCTGAAATTACAAACTATTACGGAAATTCAACAAGCGTTGAAATTCCTGATAAGCTTGAAGGAAATACAGTTACAAGTATAGGTGAGAATGCATTTTCTTATTGTGAAAGCCTTGAAAGTATAACAATCCCCGACAGCGTTACAAGTATAGGTGAAAGTGCATTTTACTTTTGCACAAGCCTTGAAAAAGTAATAATAGGTAACGGCGTTACAAATATAGGCGGGAGCGCATTTTATGAATGCACAAGCTTGAAAGATGTAACAATAGGCAACAGTGTTACAAGTATAGGTGAGTATGCATTTTATGAATGCACAAGATTGATAGATGTAACAATCCCGGACAGTGTCACAAGTATAGGTGAAAATGCATTTTATGAATGCACAAGTCTTACAAGTTTAAAAATAGGCAACAGTGTTACAAGTATAGGTGATTATGCATTTTATTATTGCGAAAGCTTGAAAGATGTAACAATCCCCGACAGTGTCACAAGTATAGGTGAAAATGCATTTTATGAATGCACAAGTCTTACAAGTATAAAAATAGGCAATAGTGTTACAAGTATAGGTGAAGAGGCATTTTACGGATGCACAGGCTTGAAAGATGTAACAATCCCGGACAATGTCACAAGTATAGGCGATTATGTATTTGAAGAATGCACAAGCCTTGAAAGCGTAATAATAGGAAACGGTGTTACAAGTATAGGTGAAGAGGCATTTTATGAATGCACAAGCTTGAAAGATGTAACAATAGGCAATAGTGTTACAAGTATAGGTGATTATGCATTTTATTATTGCGAAAGCTTGAGAGATGTAACTATCCCCAATAGCGTTACAAGCATAGGAAAGAAAGCATTTAAATATTGCACACTTCTTACAAACGTAACAATCCCCAACAGCGTTACAGATATAGGTTGGGAAGCATTTTACGGTACTGCCTGGTACGATAATCAGCCCAACGGTGTAGTGTACGCAGGAAAGGTTGCCTATAAATATAAAGGAAAATGCCCCGCCACAGTAAATATAAAAGCAGATACTGTAGGTATAGCGGAAGGCGCATTTTCTTATTGTCTAAATCCTAAAAAGATAACAGTCCCCAACAGTGTTATAAGTATAGGCGAAAATGCGTTTAGATTTTGTGCAAATCTTCAAAGCATAACAATAGGTAATGGAGTTACAAGCATAGGTTTTGGAGCCTTTTCAGATTGCGCAAGCCTAACCGGTATTACTATTCCAAGAAATGTTAAAAATATTGATTCCTATGCATTTGGATATTATTATAACTACTATACTGATTATTATGAAAAAATAGATAATTTCATAGTTGCAGGCTACAGCGGTACAGGGGCGCAAAGATACGCGGACAATAACGATTTTAAATTCACCAACTTAAGTGACGCCCAACCTACAACGCCAGTTTCTAAAACCTCAATCTCCCTCAAAAAATCCTCGGGAAATGTCTATGTAAAGAAAACCCTGCAGATAAAAGCAACAGTTAAAAACAGCAAGGGCAAAACGACCTACACATCGAGCAACAAAAAGGTTGCAAAGGTCAACTCAAACGGAAAGATAACAGGCGTTAAAAAGGGTACGGCTACAATTACCGTTACCAACAACGGCGTATCAAAGAAATTTAAGGTAACCGTTAACAATCCTAAGCTGAACAAGAGCAAGCTGAATCTTAAAAAAGGAAAGACCTTTAAGCTGAAAATTACGGGCAAAGCAGGAACTCAAAAATACACTTCAAGCAAAAAGAGCGTTGCAACGGTAAGCAAAAAGGGTATAATCGCCGCTAAAAAGAAAGGTAACGCTACCATTACCGTAAAAACCAACGGCTTAAAGCTAAAGTGCAAGGTTAAGGTAAAATAATCAAAATAAAAGCTAAATACACTCAAAAGGCAGGCAAAACTGTAAAGCTTTGCCTGCCTTTAATGTTATTCACTAATTAATTGTGAGTTTAAAATTTCAATCTGAAAAGGAAATAGATAATAATAATATTACGAACTCGCCTTCCAATATTCAAACGATAGCATCATTAAAAACAAAAAATCTATAGCGGATAGGTATTTTACCTTTTTCGGCAGAGGTTTTTCTTAAATGAGAAAATGGCTTATTCAAGGCAAAAATAATGGCTACGGCATTGTAATATCATACCGTAGCCAAGATTTTGGCAGGGGCAGAAGGACTTGAACCCTCGGCACGCGGTTTTGGAGACCGCTGCTCTACCAACTGAGCTATACCCCTATATGTCTTTTTTTAAGCTAACCGATGTAACATCAGTCGTTTTGACGCAGATATTATTTTATCACGCAAACAGTTTTATGTCAAGTTAAATATGCTTTTAATTTTTTGTGTTTTGCAGGATTACAATAGATGTGTTACAAAAAATATGAGAAGTACCTCTTTATTTGGTAAAATGCTTTTTTCGTTCTCATTATACCAAATTTTAAAGTTACTTCTCTTTTTTATCAGGTCATATCATTTTAACAAATTTCATCTTTTTGCTTTTAACAGCCTACTCAAACTCTATACTCTTTAGTCATCCAAATAAACCTGAATAGTTATCTTTATCCAATCATTTATGATTTCCTTTTTTCTGATTTTGCCATATAACAGCTTCCCCGCGTCCATAAGACGCGAGAGGATTTCATTTGAGTGGCGCGGAATATATCCGAGTTTATTTCCCTTTTCATCCCTCAAGACAATTGCGCGTTCGTCATATTCATTATCGGGTTCACGGAAAAACTGTATCTTCTTGCCCTCCGTAAGCTCCGGCTCAAGCTCGTGAATATTATCAATATGACTTGTCCCGGCAATATGCACATCTATCAGATATATTTTATTTTCAAAAGGCTTAGCTAAATCAATACCTCCGTGCAGAGCGGAGATAATATTATTTCTGTCAAGCTTAATAATATCAGCCATCTGTATCACCTAACATTTGATTCAAGCGTTTTTTATAATACTCATAGGTATCTCTGTAATAATCAAGAGCCCGTTTGAGTTCATCTATCTCGGCGTTCAACTTTTCTTCATTTAAAAGAATGTCCTTTTTATTGTATGGAAACTCACTTTTTATTCTTTCAATACTGCCACGCATTACCTCAATTTCCCGTATCAACTCTTCCTTGTGCTTCTTTAATTTGTCAAGTGAGCTTCCGCTATCCTCTATCGGCGCCTTTTCATCAATTGATTCCGCAAGGAGGTTAACCATACGCAATTCTTCAATATCCCCGTGCTCATATGCCTCAACCGCTTTTTGGAACAGTTCGATTTCTCTTTTTGTCGCTTTAGAGTTTAAATCAGGATGCAATTTCTTAACAACATTCCGATAGAGCTTCTTAAACTCCCTGCTTTCTTCCTCGGTCATCATTTTGCATTTTGAGAGTCTGTCCGCTTCATTTATATCATTTAGCATATCTTCGAGTTTCTGTTTGTACTCGGAATACTCTCTGTCAAGCTGTGCTTCTACAAGCGGTATGAAAACGACTTCATTCCTATTCAGCTTTGCCTGAACAAGCTCAATCTTTCTTTTAATTCGTTCCACATCGCAATAATACTGATAGACCTTGTATTCATACGCTCCGATTGTCATACAATATTTCACGCGCAGATTCTGACATTCCACCATCATAAGGTCGTCTTTTTCAAGAATAATATCCGTGAGTTCTGCTCTGAGAATCTCTATATCCTCACACAGCTCCTTGTATTCATCGCTGACAACAAGCCCGCTCATATTAACACCGCCTTTGCAGTTATTATAATTATAACATTGAAATGATAAAATTCAATAAAATATTGATAATTAATAATAATTATGCTCGTTATAATAATTCTCGGTATCCTTATAGAAATCCTCGGGATTTTAATTATCAGGCGGTTATGGGAGCACTCATTTTATTTGGAGCCGTTTGAGTTGGTATAAAAACACTCCATTCTTTATCTAAGCTATCACACATCTTGTTTCTCTGCAACTATTTTTTCCGAATTTTCCAAATATCCAAATTATCCAAATATTTTTCTCTTGTGTCACTATTCAATCGAGCTGAAGGATGATATGCGTAAATAATTTTCATTTTTTTGCATTTATAAGTATTAAAATATTCTTCGTCTGCAAAATAATCCTTTATTCCAAAATAATCCTCAATATCTTCTTCACCAAGCTCTACAACTTTTGAAGTTGGCCTTTCTTTGATTTTAAGCTTTTCTATCATTCCTTTAATAATTTTTTTATAGAATTCATCCGAGAAATCACGTTTGATATGTCTTTCATAGCCTTTACCACTGATAAACAACAAGTGAGTCGGTCTCAGAATATTAATCTCGTGCCAATAGATATTTCTATCCTCGCTTTTTTTACCATTGTATTCATATGTAAATGTATCGTACAGTTTATCAATATCTCCGTTACAAGGAGTATAATTGCCGTTTACGGAAGATTTGTTGAGATTATTGTTGAGGATTGAAAGCACCTTTGCTTCAAGCTCCTCTGCTTTATTGGCATCTTTGCCGTCTTTTTTTATTCCGCTTATGACTCTCCTGGTTTTAAGATATTGCGTTTCCCGACAATCCGATTTAGGAATATCACTGTTTTTATCATCTCGATGCGCAATTGCATAATCATATCTGTAGTATCCATCTTGCTGATAGCAATCACTCTTTTCTATCAACTGCCCGTCTTTGGTATGCGCTTCCTTACCATACACCATAATCTTGTGTTTTGCGTTGATATATGAATCAAAACAGGTCAGTAATTGTACTCCGTTATAACCATCCGGCTTAATATCGGAATTTCTTGCCTTTTCTTCCATCGATTTATAAAATGCCTCATACATCGCATTGAGTTCGGCATTCTTCTCTTCAGTTCTTTTTTTACGAGTATTGTTTTCAAATATTTTTGTGTTTGAGTAATTTTTGCATGCCATTGAAATCCCCCCTAAATTGATATGCACCCCAAAGATTATAATCAAAAGGTTATAGCCGAAAGCCACCCCGATTATTTAAAAATACAGGGTGGCTTTTAGTGATTTTTTCAGTTTTAATCTACCGAATTTTTATAATTTATTTTACTTTTACTTTAATTTTAAGAACCTTTGCGTGGTTTACTGTAATTTTGAGTGTAGTTTTGCCCTTTTTCAGACCTACAATTTTAATTTTGGAAGCTGTTGCCTTGCCCTTAATTTTAGCAATTTTTGTACTATTGTACTTATTATTAAGAGCAGACGCTTTACCCTTAATCTTTATTGTAAGGGTATTTCCCTTTTTGACCTTATATACTTTTGACGCATTTACTGCTTTGTTTTTGTAAATAAGCTTTGGGTTTGAGGTTACCGTTCCTTTAAACGTCAGCTTTTTTGAGCCTACTTTTACAGTTACTGTACCCGAGCCCTTTTTCAGGAAGGTTACCTTGCCCTTTGAAGATACTTTTAGAATTTTCTTGTTATTTGAACTATAAGTTATCTTCTTTCCGCCTGCGTTATTTACAACAATTCTGTAGGTGCTTCCCGCGGATTTTTTTACGCTTTTATTTGCAAGGGAGGGAGCGGATGTTGTTGGTTTTGCGGAAGTCGGGTCAGTCGGCTCTGTTGTCGGATTGGTTACCGTGGGGTCGGTCGGATTGGTTGTCGGATTGGTTGCTGTCGTATCAGCGGAAGTATCTGTCGTTGAGGGAGTTGTTTCAACAGCTTTAACATTCCATACCTGTGTACCGTAGAAAGGATTAGCTGTGCCTAAAATAAGACCTGAATTATTAACAGCAAAAACTCTGCAACCGTGGTTATACGGGTCGCCAAATCCGTTTGTTGTTATCGTTTCAACATTCATATCTTTATCAATGGTATAAAGGTCAAAGCCTCTCTCCGCCCTTGATAAGTAAGCACTGCAGGTGATAATTGATTTCATTTTATTAAGAGTTTCACTTGAAAGCACTTTCTCAAACTTGGATTTTATATAAGAGGAGAAACGGTCGGATAAATTTTTAAAACCGTCAAAAGCCTTTTTATACTCCTCGTATACGTTAACGCTAATTCCTTTATCTATATTATCCTCCACCTTCTCAAGTGAATCCGCGAGAGAAAGCGCCTGATTTTTCGTATTCGTTCCTGCGAACGCTGTAATTTCATTGCTGTCGGTAGCAACCTGAGAATCCCCTGTGCTCGGCTCCGTCTGAATACTTCTTAAAAAATCAATAAGATATCCTATCTGTCTTTCCCACTCTTCGGGCGTCATCTCAAGTAAATCACCGTTTGTAAACTGTCCGATTGTTTCAAGCAAACTGCTTGTATCGAACGTACCTACATACAGTTTTCCGTCAAACTCCTGCATTCTCCAGATGTACTGATTCTCTTTTTTGCCAAAGCCCGAACCGTAACCTGTAATACTGCCGTCAGGGAACATTTTGTCAGCGTCGCCCATTACAAGTTCAACATTTTCTTTCTTGTCCATTCTGTAAAGGTTGACGGATTGTTTAAGATTCGCATTTATAAAGTCGCAATCTGTATTAAAGAGGATTTTTTCAAGAGCTATTTCCTCATCATTATACTCACCTATATAAAGGTAGTCATTGTAAACATAAAGGTTTGCGGCTCCGCTTCTTGTTCTTTCGGGGTCAATACCGAAAGTATACTTAGCCCCGTCTTTTTCCTGGTCGCCCGCAACAGATGTCCACTTCCACTGTCCTTTTGAATCCGTATCTCCACGTACTATCGCAAATGACTGCATTGAATTTTCGTCGGGCTTATTATCAGACGTACCCGTACAAAGCACAACATAGAGAGAATCGTTATATTCAATCATATCCCAAATTGAACCGCCGTAGATGCTGTCAGGATAATGATACGCGGGATAATTGTATAAATCATCCATATCGGCTATTACCTTAAATGAGTCGGGGTCGGAAGGATTATCAGTTTCGCAGATATATGCCCCGTCAAGTCCGACAAGGCTTATCATAAGCTTGCCCTTATATGTGCAAATACCGCGGATACCTACACAAATACCCTGCTGATAAGCTTTGTAATAATCCGCCTGTGAAATACTCTGATAAACAAGCGTCATTTCATCATTTTCGGGATTAAGCTGATAAATGCTTGGCAAACCGTTTACGGAACCGCAGAAATAGAACTTTCCGTTATATTCAACAGCGTTTCTGAACAGTACGTTTGTTCCTGTAGTTGCTTTTGACATAAGGAGCTTTACATCTCCTGTTTTCGTGTTAAGCTTAACAAAGATACCCTGCGGGTCTCCTCCGTCTTCCTCACCGTAAAAGAAGGTTCCGTTAAACATAGTGTCAAAAGCTTTTTTAATAGCCTCTTCGTCATACTGATGTCCAAGAACAGACTTCATAAACGAAAGCGTCTGCAACATAGCATTGGCGCAGGTGCCGATATAAACATAGTCGCCGTATCCTACGGCTGACCACGAATAGTTTTGCGCGCGGTCGCCTACACCTGTAATATTGTCGGTAACCGTTCCGTTGCCTGCATAATCCACAATACCGTCAGGGCTTTTTATGCCGTTATCTTTATGCGACAACTTATCCGCCGTATATTTGCCGTCGGAAGAATAATATGATGAACCCTTATTATCCTCAACAGCAAATGCCGTACTAACGGAAATTACAGATGAAATAAGGGTTACTACCAACAAGATTGACAAAATTTTTGTTTTCATAAATAATCACCTTTCTTATAATATTATGGTTGTAAATACCAGTAAAATAAGGCTCTATAATAAACGTCGGGGTAACAAATAGAGCCTGAAAAGCTTACTCAACTATTATATTGGGAGATACCATTACAACACTTTTGCACTTATTACAACGAAATTCACGGGATAAACTCACATCACTTGCAGGCGTTGTATAATAACCCTCTCCACAGTCCATACAAGCTATTTTTTCGCCCTTTTGTAATCTATTGATTATGCCTATAATGCTTTTTGGCTTTTTTGTGTCCATATCCGCCCTTCTTCCAATTTAGTTCAGGGTAATTATCCGATTATCTGAAACTAATCTTCTATATTCAAAACAGACGACAGATTAGTAATTTTCAGAATTTCCATAACATTTTTATTGGCGGACCTGACTGTAAATCCGCCCTTTTCAGACATAAGCTTATGCGCCATTACAAGAACCCTCAGGCCTGCCGAGGAAATATATTCAAGCTTTGATAAATTGAGAGTTATTTTTTCACATTCGTCAGCCTGAAGTTTTATTTCATTCTCAAGCTCGGGGGCGGTAAGCGTATCCAATCTTCCGTCTATAGAAATAATTACCGTCTTATCTTCCTTGATTGTATTAATATTCATACTCTTCCTCCAAAAGCCATTAATATAAATATATTTTATTACAAGTAATCCGGACTGTCAACTTTAAAATAAAATTAAATAAAATATGAGATATTTGGTTGCTTTTTATTGTAAAAACAGAGAAAATATGATATATTAAATGCAAAATATACTAATGTATAAAAATACGGAGTAAAGAATGACGCACACTTTATTAAAGCGAAACTCAAATATAATCAACAAAAAATATATGGAATACTTTTTGCCCACGGTGCTTACCGCAATGGCGAACAATATCGCGATTATGGTGGACTCCGTGCTTGTGGGCCAGCTGGTGGGAAGCGCCTCAATGGCGGCGATTAACCTGCTGTCCCCTGTTACACAGCTTTACTTTTCACTTACCATTCTTTTCGGTCTCGGAGCGTCAACAATAATTTCATACGCAAAGGGAGTAAACGACAAGAAAACGGCGGACAAAACCTTTACCGCCGTAATTGTGTCGCTTCTGCTGTTCAGCGCCCTGCTTATGGCGTTGCAGTTTATATTTTTAAACGATATAGCGTCTGTTCTGACGTCTATACCCAAATTAAAGCAACAGCTGATACTCTATTACGTTCCGTTTATAATCGGCACTCCTTTTTCAATGTTTCTTCCAAGTATTGTTCATTGTATAAGAAGTGACGGCAGACCGACATTCGCGTCTAATTTAATAATAATTTCAAACGCGATAAATCTTACGATGGATATAGTTCTTATGGGACCGTTCAGAACGGGGATTATCGGCTCCTCAATCGCAACGGTTATAGGAAACGCGGTTGCCTTTGTGATTATGTTGAGCCATTTTAAAAATCCGAACAACACTCTTCATTTTGATTTTTCGGCTGTCAGAAATCCGAGAGAGCTTTTTAAAAGCTTTTGTTCTATGTTTACCACGGGTCTTTCGGGAGCGCTCGGAACGCTTCTCATCGTGGTAAGAATGTTTTTCTTAAACAGTATGATACAAAATTCAGCCGGCGCGGAGGGTATGGTGGCAATGTCCGTTATATCATCAAGCCAAATATTTATATCCGCGTTTATAACGGGCGCGTCGCAAACTATGATACCCATTGTAAGCGTGCTTTTGGGAGAAAAAGACTTTGCGGGTATTAAATTCGCTTTCAGAAAGGCAATGTATATTCTTTTAATCGCGAGTACCGCTATTGTGCTTGTAATTGAGATGTTCCCCGAATTTGTCGCCCGCCTTTTCGGAAATATGACGCAAACGGAAATGCAGGTCATTGTCCCCGCTTTGAGAATCAGCTCCTTATCCTTCCACGGACTTGCGCTGTCCTTCCTCATAATGTATTACTATATGGCTACAACGAAAAAAGGTTTTTCCGTTACAATATCCGTATTAAACGGAATTGCGCTCATTATTCCCTGCGTATATTTTATGGATTTGCTCTGGGGAGTTAACGGAATCTGGACAGCGATGACGGTCGCTCAATACGGAACCCTGCTTGTGCTTGCCGTAATGTTGATAGTCACCATAAAAAAATCCGACGGAAGATACAAAAACTTTTATTTGCTTGACGAAAAAAGCAAGAACGAAATTATGTCCGTTTCCGTAAACACTGATTTTTCGGAAAATACAATCGATGAATATTTATCCGAAAACCTCACTGCCGACAACGAAACAACGCTCAGCGTAACATCGGCGATAACTCATATATTTTCTGAAATAAAGTCGTCGGGCTCAAAGAAAAACAAGGCTGTTGATATTGACATAAGAATAAGATACGAGAACAACAGCTATATAATTCTTATGCTCAGCAACGGAAACGAACTGAACAGCCCCAATCTTATTTATGAAAACAATACATATAAAAGCTTTGAATGTACAACAGCTTTGGGAATGAATTTAATCAAAGTAATTATATAAACCATAGTCCGCTTGCATAAAACAAAGATTACTGCCGCTAAATGAAAGGAGTTTTATTAAATGAACACAAAAAAATATCCGATGTCAAAAACGGAATACGGAATGTATTTCTGCTTTGTATCCGAGCCTCAGGGACTGGAGTATAATCTGCCGTTTACCTTGAAGTTCAAAAAGCCTTTTGACATTGAAAAGCTGAAAACGGCGTTTTTGAAGGTTATATCAAATCATCGGAATTTAAAAAGCTGTTTTGAAACGGATAAAGACGGAAAGGTATGGCGTAAAATTTCCGATAAACCGATTGAAGTTGAAATAATTAAAACCGATAATGAGGATATTACCCCTTATGTAAAGCCGTTCGACCTTTCAACCGGTCCCTGTATGAGAGCGTACATATTCGACCGTTCGGACAGCGTAGAGCTCCTTTTTGACGTTCACCATATCATATTTGACGGCACATCCTCCGAAATCTTTGTAAAAGAGCTTGACTCGGCATTTCGCGGAGAGGAGCTGATTGCGGAAAAATACTCCGCCGTTGATTTCGCTGTTGACGAGCAAAAGCGCCTTGAAACAGACGAGTTTGAAAAGGGGCGCCGATATTACGGGGCGCTCCTTGACGAGGCGGAAACCGATATGATTCCTCTGCCCGACAAGGATCCAAAAGAAAAAATCCCGAAAAGCGTAAAATACATATTAAAACAAACAACTCCTGATGAAACACGCGCGTTTTCCCATAAAAATCAAATCAGAACGAGCGCGTTGTTTTATTCGGCGTTCGGTTATGTACTGTCTAAATACGCGGGTAGCGAGAACAGCGTGTTCTCAACTGTATTTAACGGACGAAACGGGGAAACTGCGGACTCAATAGGTATGTTTGTAAAGACCTTTCCCGTTGTCTGTAAACCAGGCGGAGGCAAAATTATCGATTACATAAGAGAAATTGACGGGCAGATAGGTCAAAGCCGAAGTCACAGCCTGTTCTCTTATGCCGACATATGCGCCGAAATGGATATAAATCCGCAGGTTTATTTCGCTTATCAGGGAGATTTTGCGAATACGAATCCCGTTTCCGTGTGCGGACAGGACACATACCGCGTACTCAATTTCACAAATGAGCTTAAAGTTGAGCTTAACTTTATACTTTACCGCAAAGAGGGAAAATTTGAAATTGAATGTGAATACAACTCAGGCGCGTACACAGAGGGATTTATCAACGGTATTCTTGAGGCTTTGGACAAAGCCGTAAACGAATTTACCGTAAATGACGAGCTTAATGAGGTTGACATTTTAAGCCAAAGCCAGCTTGAAATACTAAATTCCTTTAACGATACCGATGTCCCCTATGACGATACAAAAACATTTATTGACTTATTCCGAGAGCAGGTAAGGCTCCGCCCCGATAAGACCGCCCTTGTTTTCAAGGAAAACAGATATACCTACAGACAGCTTGACGAAATCACAGACAAAATCGCTTTTTATCTCAGAGGTAAAAACTGCGGTACGGAGGACGCCGTCGCTGTTTTGACAGGCCGTAGCGAATATATGACTATCTGTTCAATCGGCGTTTTGAAATCGGGCGCGGCATACGAACCCCTTGACCCCACACATCCCGCCGAACGCCTGCAGTTTATGATAAAGGACGCGAACGCAAAAGCGCTTATCGCGGACGAAAATTTCCTGCACCTCGTGCCCGACTTCGCGGGCGATATACTTAAAATCAGCGATATAAAAGATTTGCCCGCCTGCGCGACTTCTCTGCCCAAACCCGCTCCAAAAGATTTATTCGTACTGCTCTACACTTCGGGTTCAACGGGAACGCCGAAGGGCTGTATGATTACACACGGAAACCTGACAAACTTTATACACTGGTCACACAGAATCAATGAAATTACAGAAAAAAGCTCCTCCGCCGCGTACGCAAGCTACGGCTTTGACGCTCATATGATGGATATTTACCCCTACTTATCATTCGGCGGAACAGAGTATATCATTCCCGAAGAAAACCGTCTTGACTTAATGTGGATAAACGATTACTGCAGGGAAAACGGTATTACAAATATATTTATGACAACACAGGTCGGCAGGGCTTTTATGACCTCAATAGACAACATCGCGCCTAAGATTATCAGTACGGGCGGAGAAACCCTGGTACCCTTTGAACCGGTCGGCGGAGTTAAATTCTACAACCTTTACGGCCCTACCGAATGTACTATTATTTCTACCTACTTCCTCGCGGATAAATATTACGACCCGTTCCCTATAGGAAAGCCCGTCAACAACGCACATATGTATATCGTTGACAAAAATCTCAAAAGGCTTCCCGTGGGAGCGGTGGGCGAACTGTGCATTTCGGGTCCGCTTGTGTCGAGGGGCTATCTTAACCGTCCCGAACAGACGGAGAAAACCTATGTTAAAAACCCGTTTGACAGCGACAAAGCCCACAGCGTTCTTTACCATACGGGCGATATTGTTAAATTTATGAACGACGGAAACATCTCCTATGTAGGCAGACGCGACGGAATGGTGAAAATCAGAGGTTACCGCATAGAGCTTTCCGAGGTTGAGGCCGTTATAAGAGAATACGTCGGTATAAAAGACGCGACCGTTGTGGCAAAGGATTTGCCGACGGGCGGAAAATGCATTGTTGCGTATATAGTCTCCGATGAAAAAACAGACATTGACAAGCTTAAGGACTTTATCGGGGAGAAAAAGCCGTACTTTATGATACCCGAGGCGATAATGCAGATAGACAGTATTCCGCTTAATGTAAACGGCAAGGTCGATAAACGCAAGCTTCCCGAAATCAAGGCGGGAGATGCGGAAAAATCGGAGGAAACATCCAACCGCCCGCTCAACTCTCTTGAAACAAAAATTGTTGGTATTATAAAGGGCATAACGGGAAACGATGATGATATAAACGTTTCCGCCGACTTAATGCGCGCGGGTATGACCTCTCTGTCAATAATCAAGCTCGCAGTGGAGCTTAATAAAACATTCGGCTATGACGCGGAAATAAAGCGCCTTATGAGCGGATGCACCGTATTATCGCTCGAGGATGATATTGTTGAGTATCTTTTGGAAAATATAGGAAATGAAAAAAATCCGTACGATGAAAGCGATTCCGTCAAAGCCGTTAAAAAGGATTATGCTCCCCTCTCCTACACCCAGTACGGCGTTTACTCGGAATGTATGAAGCGCCCCGGGGATACATTCTACAATATCCCGTTTTTCTATAAATTTCCTCTCTCATTTGATGAGAAAAAGCTGGCGTCGGCGATTGAAAAGGTTCTCTCCTCTCACCCGTATATCTTCACACGTCTGACTATAAAAGACGACGACGTGGTACAGATTAAGCATAGCTCCGAAAATTTTTGCGTTCCTGTCAAAATTATGAACGAAAAAGAGCTTGAAAGCTACAAAAAAGGCTTTGTAAAGCCATATAAACTGATGGACTCACAGCTGTTTAAAATAGAAATAATTAAAACGGAAAAGGGAATTTATCTCCTTTCCGACTTTCACCATATTATTTTTGACGGCGGTTCAATGGGACTGTTTATAGGCGACTTAAAGAGTTGTTACGAGGGCGGAGAAATTTCCGCTGAAGCATACGACTACTTTGACTACGTTAATGAGGAAATCAAAAACAAGTCGAGCGAGGAATTTAAAAATGCGGAAAAATATGTTTCGGATATGCTCTCCGAGTGCGAAAGCGCTGACGAGCTCACCCCTGATTTGGGAGGACTTCCCGAAAACGGAAGCTCCGATATGGTATCGATACCGTTCGATATGGAGTGTATATCGAAATTCTGCGCGGAAAACGACGTTACGCCCGCGCATCTGTTCCTCGCCTCCGTTATGTATGTCGTTTCAAGGTTTACAAACAGCCGTAACGCGTATATCAACACAATCAGTAACGGCCGTTCCGATATGAGGCTGAACAACTGCTTCGGTATGTTTGTAAAAACGCTTCCATTAGGCTTGGAAATTGAGGATATTTCCGCTATTGAGCTCGTTAAATCCGCAAAGGATTTGCTTATCAATTCAATTTCCAATGAGATTTATCCTTACGCAGACGTATGCCGAAAATACAATTACGCTCCGAATATTATGTACGCTTACCAGCTCGGTGTTTCCGACGATGTTTACATCGACAACGAGCTGATTGAAAATGATATGATAGGCGAGCGAAAGGTTAAATTTAAAACGGGCGTTTATATCGAGGACAATAACGGTCAGGAATGTATCGACGTATTGTATAACAACGCTGTATACAGCAAAGAGCTTATGGAAACGTTCGCGAACGCCGTAAAGACCGTTACCGAAAAAATTATAAAAGCTCCCGAGCAAAAAGTCCGTAAAATCTCAATGCTCGATAAAACGAATGCTGAAAAAATCGAGAGCTTTTCACAAACTGAAATTAAAGAACCCGAAATTAAACTTTTACACGAGCTTTTTGAAAAGCAAGTAGCTTTACATCCCGACAAAACGGCGCTTGTCGCGTGCGACGGAAAATACACATATTCACAGCTTGATAAGCGCGCGAATATAATCGCCAACAACCTGATTGCAAAGGGCGTTAAAAAGGGCTGTAGAGTAGTTATTCTTCTTGAAAGAACCTCTCGGTTCTTCGCCTCTATGCTCGGTATTCTTAAGGCGGGAGCGGCGTTTATTCCGACCTGTCCCGAATATCCGAAAGAGCGTATTGAAAATATAATCGAAGACAGCGGCGCTGATTTTGTTATAACCTTCGGCGAGCTTCTTAACCGTTATGAAAAAACGGTTGATATTGCAGAGCTTGAAAAGGGAAGTAATGACGAAAGGCCCGCAGTTGACATTTCCCCCGAAGACCTCGCCTATCTTATCTACACCTCTGGCTCAACAGGAAAGCCAAAGGGCGTAATGTTAAGGCATATAGGTATCGCAAGCTTCCTCACGGACAACAAACATAATCTTCCGATAAGCTACATTACCGAAAACTGCAAATGCTACGGTTCGGTTACAACAATTTCATTTGACTTGTCGCTGAAAGAAACTATGGGCTCTCTGTGCAACGGAATTACTCTTGCTTTCGCAAGTGATGACCAGACAATGAATCCTATGTCGCTCGCGCAGTTCTTCAAGGAAAACAACGTAGACGCGTTTAACTCCACGCCGTCAAGATTATTAGTTTATATGGAGCTCCCCGAATTTGAGCAGGCGATGAAAAACTGCAAGGTAATCCTTTCAGGCGGAGAAAAATACCCCTACAAGCTTTTACAGGTTCTCAAAGAAAAAACCGACGCAAAAATCATCAACACCTACGGCCCTACCGAAGTTACGGTTTCGTCAAACGCGAAGGACCTTACCTTCGCCGACGAAATTTCCGTCGGTAAACCGCTGTTGAATTATAAGGAATACATAGTTGACCTTGACGATAACAAACTGCCCGCAGGCGTAACAGGCGAATTGATTATCGGAGGTTTGGGCGTTGCTTTAGGCTATAATAATCTGCCACAACAAACAGAGAAATCCTTTATAGAATATGAGGGACAGAGATTTTACCGTTCGGGCGACTACGCAAAATGGAGAGAAAACGGCGACGTAATTATCCTTGGAAGAAAAGACAATCAGGTAAAATTAAGAGGTCTGCGTATCGAGCTCGGGGAAATTGAAAAATCCCTCACAAATATTGAGGGTGTCCGCTCTGCCGTAGTAGTCATTAAAAAGCTCGGAAATGAGGACAACCTCTGCGCCTACTATACCGCTGACAGGCAAATGGATATAGATTTTCTAAAGGATGAGCTGAAGAAAACCCTTACCGAATATATGATTCCCGCCTTCTTTAATCAGCTTGAGGAGCTTCCCCTCACTCCAAACGGAAAGGTAAATCTCAAGGCCTTGAGCGAGCCTGTTATCGCGGAAAAAAGTAAAAAGAATATCGAAAAGCCCGCTAATACCGTGGAAAAACAGTTCTGCAAAATTTTCGCCGATATTTTAAATATTGACGAGGTATCCGCAACCGACAGCTTCTTTGATTTAGGCGGTACGTCGCTTACCGTAACAAGAGTTGTAATTGAGGCGAGCAAAATTGATTACGACATAGCCTACGGCGACGTGTTCTCATACCCGACTCCGAGAATGCTCGCAAGGCTTGTAATGGGCTCGAAGAAAGGCGATGACGGCTTTGATAATCTCGCAAGCTACGATTACGGCAATATCGAGAACGTTCTTGCAAAAAATACCGTTGACAGCTTCTTAAAAGGAGAAAAGCAGATAATCGGCGATGTAATTCTTACGGGCGCAACGGGATTCCTCGGAATTCATATTCTTTATGAGCTTCTTAAAAGCTATAACGGAAACGTATACTGTATGCTCCGAGGAAGGGGCGATACCTCCGCTCGGGAAAGACTTCAAAATATGTTCTATTATTATTTCGAGGAAAACATATTGGAAGAATACGGCAAGAGAGTACGTATTGTTGACGGCGATATTGTAAGAAAAGAATCATTTGACGCTTTATCTGAATTTAAAGCCGACACATTCATAAATTGCGCGGCAAACGTTAAGCACTTTTCAAAGGGTACTGATATTGAAGACGTAAACTATCACGGCGTACAGAATATACTCGAATTTTGTAAAAACACGGGAATAAGACTTGTCCACGTTTCTACAATGAGCGTAGGCGGTATGTTTATAGGCGAACCGGGAGAGGTTACGCACCTTAAAGAAAATCAGCTGTACTTCGGTCAGACCTTGAACTCTAAATACACAAACGCGAAATTCCTCGCGGAGCGTGAAATTTTGGAGAACGCCTCAAAGGGTATGAATGTAAAGATAATGAGAGTGGGAACACTGGCGCCGAGAGAACGCGATGGAGAATATCAGATAAACTTCACCACCAACAGCTTTATGGGCAGACTTAAATCCACATTTCTTATAGGCTCTTATCCCTACGAGAGTATGGACTCGCCCTTTGAGCTTTCGCCTATCGACTACACGGCAAAGGCTGTTTTACTTCTTGCGCAAACTCCGAAGGAGTGTACCGTATTCCACCCGTATAACAATCATTCACTTCTTATGAACGATTTGTATCTTGAGATGGGTATGACCGGACTTAGCGCCCGCCCCGTTGAAAATGACGAGTACGAAAAAGCTTTGGACGAGGCAAAGAAAGATTCTGAAAAAGCGAAGGTTTTGTCAAGCTTTATCGCCTATGAAAATATGGGACACGGCAAAAAGACCTACTCCGTCGGCAAAAGCAACGCCTTTACAATGCAGATACTTTACAGGCTCGGATTCAGATGGCCCGTTACCTCGCTTGATTATATGAAAAGATTTCTTGTAGCTTTAAAAGGACTGGATTTTTTCGAGTAAATATTTTATAAACAGGTTTGTTAAAAATAAAGGAACAATAAATGAAAATACGGCTTAAAGCGACCACGGAAAATTTAACAAAACTTATATCTTCCTGCGAGAATTATCTCATATCGGAGTTTTCATCTGGCGACGGCTTTAATCTTTTGATTACAGCCGTCGAGGAAGCCTTTGTAAACATAGCAAGCTACGCCTACAAAAATGAAACGGGCTATGTGGATTTTGAAATTTCTCGTATAGATAACAATCGGGTAAAAGTAATTTTTACAGACAGAGGAATACCCTTTAACCCGATTATGTTTAACAGCGGGGAAAATGTAGAAAACAACCTTGACATACTTATTCCCGGAGGACTCGGAATCGAATTGATTAAACGTTCAATGAAAAATCTGCGGTACAAATACATAAACGAAAAAAACATTTTTTCATTTGAGGCAATACGGGAGAAAAGCAAATGAAAACAAAAGCTGTTATTATAAAAAGACAAATTATCGGTTTTATCCTGTGTACTCTTATACTCGCCGGCTTAAATATAATGACCAGAACTATTCCCTTACTTAATGATTACGGAGAATTTAGAGTATCAGGCTTTTTCTCGGTATTTGCCGGAATGTTCTTCGGCCCCTCGGGCGCTTTAGGATGCGCGGTCGGAAATTTTTTATCGGACTTGTACAGCGATTTAAACTTTGCAAATGTATGCGGATTTTTAGCTAACTTTCTTTTTGCCTGGCTTCCCTATCGTCTGTGGCATACTCTGTTTCCCGTTGAAAAACACAAATTACAATATATAACCTCGAACACTACTCTGCTAAAATATATCTTTATAATCGTTTTTTCAACCGTAGCTTCAATGTCTCTGCTTTCATCTTCATTTGATATTTTAGGCATATGCAAATTTAATGTTTCTTTTACACCTGTTGTTCTTTATGATATTTACTTTGCCCTTTTCTGGGGAACAACAACTTTTCTTATTGTTTACAGACTGTTCCCGCAATATATTCACATTCCCTATAAGGTGTATAATTACAGTTATAATCATAAAAGATACCTGCCCGACTACATAATTTGTCTTGTTATAATTATTGCCGTTATATTTAGAATTTTGCTTTCAGGACCCGATGGAAACAGGTCGCTTTCAGAAGATGTTTTGGACGCTGTTATTATTTCATTTACAATCGTTCTTGCGTTTCTTCCAATTAGAAGAAGCGGAAAAAAAGAACCGAACGGGCAAACCGGGTTTAAAAAAAGCAAAGGACTGCAATCCCAAATAATAACGGTATTTTTTCTGTTTATTGCATTCAGCACAAGTGTTTTCGCGTCGATGCTTTCATTTGACACCTTTAATTATATAAACAGATACGTAGGCATAAAATTTTATCTTGAAACCTTGCTTGTCAATATTTTTAAACAGGTAAATCTCTGCGGATTTTTGTTTATCCTTTTACTTATGATTCTACTTAATTGGATAGAAAAAAGAATAACACGGTATGTAACAAAAATAGCCGATACCGCGGATAACTTTGTTGAAAACGGACTTAAAACAGATTTTCCCAAATTAAATAAGGACAAGATAAGCGATGAAATTCTGATGCTGGCAAGCTCCTATAAAAAAATGTCGTCGGACATTGCGGGCTATATTAAAGAAGTCGAGGAGCATACAAAACGCGAGGAAAACATAAGACTTACCATAGATATGGCGGCAAAAATACAGGCAGGTATTCTGCCCAAGCCTCTTAACGACAAAAAGTTTTCACTTTCCGCTTATATAAAACCCGCAAAAATTGTCGGCGGTGATTTTTACGACTACATAAAGCTCGACGACGACAGACTGCTTTTATGTATAGCGGACGTGTCGTCAAAGGGAATCCCTGCGGCTATGTTTATGGCATTGGCAGGTATACTGGTAAAATGCAACAGAAATCTTTCTCCCGAAAAAATCCTTTACAATGTAAACAATTATCTTTGCGAAACAAACAGCGAGAATATGTTTGTAACAATGTTCGTAGGAATTATCGACCGCAAAAAAAGAGTTTTTGAATTTGCAAACGCGGGCCATAACTACCCCATTATCAAAAACGGGGGCGAAATTAAATGGCTTAAAGCACAGCCCGACCTTATGGCGGGGGTATTTCCCGAAATCACCTATCATCTTAACAGTATCGACATTAAAAGTGATTTTGAGGTTTTCGTTTATACCGACGGTATAAACGAGGCGGAGGATTTAAACAGTAACTTTTTCGGAAATGAACGGCTTGAAAAGCTTTTTAAAACGGTCAGTATGTTAAACGCGGGCACAGACGAACAGCTCAAGCTTATAATAAAAGAAATTGAGGGCTTTACAAAAGGCGCGAAGCAATCAGACGATATTACCGCGATGATTATAAAAATCAATGAATAATCAAAATTCCGTTCATTCACATTTAATGAACGGTTCGCGCAGCGCCGCTAAAGTTGTTTATTGGGATGGTAGCGAAAAAGGGGTGTGTAATTATTCTGAATAAAAAAACATTAATTATTTCATGGGTAATTTTGATAGCAATGTTAAGTCTATTTGTTGGTTGTAATTCTTTAAAAGATAATGTAAAAGAAATAACGGCAAGTTCAGGGAATAAAACTATACCTGTTTTCTCTAACGGAGAAGACTTTAAAACAATAATGAAATCTCTAAGCTTAGAAGAGTTGGTTTACATCAAAAATAAAGAACGAGTGTTGATTAAATTTAATGAAAAAAGCCCAAAAAACATACAATTAACTGAACACATTTTAAATAAAAACGGAACACCTAAGTTTGCCTCTGAAAAAACAGGAAAAATAATTAAAACGAAATTGGATAAAAATAAAACTTCTTTTAAAGTCGAACCCAATTTAGCTGCGTCATTAAGCTCAAATGGCAATGATTTTAATCCCGGGGCAACGATAAAGGGATACCACCTTGTTTGTGATTGGGGTAACAATCAGTCAGACTATTATTTTGTTATAAGAGGTGACGCGGCTGTTTCAAACAAATAGCCGGAAAATCTTTTCAAATTGTATTGTTATAAAAATTTAATATTATGTAAAAATAATTCTTATAACATAATTAGTGAAAAACACCGGGTTAATTATAAACTTGTGTTTTTTCATTTTTTAAATTCTCCGTGTACCCTGATAACGCGTTTTTACTTTTTTATTCGTAAAATTGACAATACTCAAATAAGGTTGTCAAATTGTTAATATAATTGATATTAAATAATATAATTAATAATAAAAATTAACGCCTGCCTTTTCGGCAGGCTTTATATGCGTTTTAATAAATATTCGGAGGAAATACGAGTGGGAAGAAAAATAGATATGACAAAGGGCAAGCTCGGCGGAAAAATTATCCGATACACAATTCCGCTTGCTGTAACAGGTATTTTACAACAGCTTTTTAACGCGGCGGACATAGCTGTCGTGGGGCAGTTTTCGGGAAAAGAGGCGATGGCGGCTGTAGGCAGTAACGCTCCCGTCATAGGAATATTAATAAACCTGTTTGTCGGAATTTCGCTTGGCAGTAATGTAATTATCGCGAAATCCATAGGACAGGGCGACAAAAAGCAGGTTTCAAAGGCGGTACATACTTCCATTATCGTCGCGCTTATAGGCGGTATTATCATTACAATACTGGGCGAGATATTCGCGCCGGAGGTTGTCAAGCTGTTACAAGTCCCCGACGAAGTGTTCCCGCTTTCCGTAAAATATCTTAAAATATATCTTTTGGGAATGCCCGTAATTTTACTCTATAACTTTGAATCCGCTATTTTCAGAAGTTGCGGAAACACAAAAACACCGCTTATTGCGCTTGTTGTTTCGGGGGTTCTCAATGTAATTTTCAACCTCGGATTTGTTGCGGGCTTTGGTATGGACGTTGACGGAGTTGCCATTGCGACGGTTTTGGCAAATACAATCAGCTCCGTAATCCTTTTCATCGCTTTGATGAAAACGGATTTGTCGGTTAAGGTTTCGTTACGGAAGCTGAGGATACATAAAAACGTTCTTGTCCAAATTTTAAAAATCGGGGTTCCCGCGGGCGTTCAGGGTATGATATTCTCATTCGCTAATATTATCATTCAGTCAGCCGTCAACAGCCTCGGCACAACGGTTATCGCGGCGTCGTCGGCGGCATTTAATCTCGAAATTTTCGCATACTATATTATGAATTCATTCGGTCAGGCTTGTACGACGTTTATAGGACAAAATTACGGCGCGGGTAAAAACGAAAGATGTAAAAAAACCTTAAAGCTCTGCCTTTTGCAATGCGCCGTCGGCACCGTCACAATTTGTGTGCTTATATTGATTTTCTCAAAACAACTGCTCTCTGTATTCAATACGGACCCCGATGTAATATCCGTCGGCTGTGCCAGACTTTCGTACATTTTCTTCGCCTACATTTTCAGCATATGGCAGGAGGTTCTCTCGGGATATCTGCGCGGATTCGGCGTGTCTTTTATTCCCGCGCTTTGCTCGGTTCTGGGAATATGCGGAATCCGATTGGTATGGATTTTTACCGTATTCGGTATGTCGCCGACCTTTGATACAATTATGCAGGTTTACCCTTTAAGCCTCGGCATCACCGCATTATTGATTTTAATTGCCACAATAATAATTAAACCGTCAAAAAGATACTTTGCAAGTAAAACGCCTGAAATTACAATCTAAAAGCATTTAAAATTTGCTTATTTTATCCGTCATATAAATACGCAAAGGCAGGAGGTATTCAAATATGATTCTTGTGATTGACTGCTGTATAAGAGGAAAAAATTCCTCCACAAAAAAATTATATGAAAGTTATCTGAATACGCTTGAAAATAAAGATGACGTCGAGACATTATACCTATGCGAACAGCCGATAGCCCCGCTTGATGCTCGGACTCTTGAGCTTCGCGACAGGCTTATTGAACAAAAAAATTTCGGGCATAAAATATTCGGCTACGCAAGGCAGTTTCGTCACGCGGACGAGATAGTAATCGCCGCGCCGTATTGGGACCTTTCATTCCCTTCGCTCTTGAAAGTTTATTTTGAACAGGTTTCCGTCAGCGGAGTGACCTTCGGATATGAGAAAGACGAATGTGTCGGGTACTGCAAAGCAAAGCGTATGCTGTATTTCACCACTTGCGGAGGTTACCTGAATCAGAAAAATCTCGCGTCTGAATACATTAAGGCTTTGGCTGAAATGTTTGGAATTTCAAATTTTTATGCTTACGCCGTTGAGGGAATGGATATTGACCCGTCAAAAAGAGATGAAATACTAAAAAAAGGTATCGAGCGTATTATGTCCGAGATAAAAAACAATTAAAATCCGATTTATAATTAAAGCTTTTTATGCGACAAACAAATAAATGAATTTATCCCCCCGATTTATTAAAATCGGAGGGATAAATTATTTTGGGAAATAGTGTTATTTTGTATCAACGGTTTTTGCCTTGCTCCAGTCGGAATAAAGCTTTTTGCCCTTTACCGTTTGGTATGTGCGGATACGAACGTAGTAAGTCTTTTTAGACTTCAGATTTTTGATTTTCTTAGACGTAATATTATTATTTTTAACCTTAATTGTATCCGCTTTCTTAAAGCTCTTTTTAAGGCTGTACTCAATCTCATAACCCGAGGTCTGCTTTGTGTTTTTCTTCCACTTTACAACTATCGCTTTCTTTTTAGGTGTAATCTTTTTAAGCGCGGTACCTTTCGGATTTACTTTAAATGTCTTTGTTATTGTACCCGAATAACCGCCCTTACCTGTAATAATTACGGTAGCCGTACCGACTTTCTTGTTCCCCTTATAGCTTACCTTATAATCTCTTCCAAGCTTTAGAATCGTTTTGCCGTCGTTTACCGTTATTTTCTGAATAACAGCCTTGCCCGTATAGGATTTATCCTTTATACCAAGAACAGTAAATTTGCTTATATCCGCGCGGGGAGAAGGCATCAATTCGATATTATCCGTCGTCGGCTCTGCATTTTCTTCGTCGGGTAAGGTCGCGGGTGTTGTCGCCTCTGCGTTTTCCTCAGTCGGCTCGTTTTTATCTGTAGCAGGCTCTGTTTTTCCGTCTGTAGACTCGTTTTTATCTGTGGCAGGCTCTGTTTTTCCGTCTGTAGGCTCAACCGCCAATTGAGGATATTTTTCTGTGTTCGGCGGTACGGTATCATCACACGCCTCCCCGCTTGATGACGGCGCGGTTTCAGACGAACTGCTCGATTGTACCTCCGCAGGGTCTGTAACCGTCGGCTCTAAGCTTATGTCAGGCTCTTTGTTTTGCGGTGTTTGTTCGGAGGATTCCGAAATATCCGTTTCAAAATCAGTCGGAATCACATCAAAATGGTTGTAGTAATTCGGCTCGGCATATTTCACATAAGGGCTTTCTTTTAAGACCTCTATCGCTTTCCAAACAATCTCTTTAGTCTTTTCCGTAAATTTTACATAGTAAATATTGTGCTCCGAGGAGCCGTGAGCCAAAAATCTTACCGATTCAATCTCAAAGTCGGAAAGTAACCCCTCAACCGTCGGACCTCCTGTGTATAAACCGACAAGGACCGCTCCAAACTCGTAGCCCTCCTCCAATTCCTCTTTTGAGGGACCTGTCGGCTTGGTTGCCGTCGGAAACGTGCTTTCCGTTGTTTCGTCTGATGAGCCGTATTTTTTACTTATCCAGTTATCTCTCGCGTTAAGCAATGCGTCAAACATTTCCTCAAGCTGTTCGTCGGACGCGTTCTCATCGCCGAGTAATTTTTCAGCTTTTTCGTATTCTGTTATAAACGCTTTATACAGCTCCTCATCATTACAGCTCTCATCAATCTCGGAAGACGCTCCCGAAACAAGTCTTTTTAACTTCTCTCTCGCAGTCATAAACGGGGGTTCTACAGGAAGTGTGTTGTAATAATTCGGCTCGGCATATTTCACATAAGGGCTTTCTTTTAAAACATCTATCGCTTTCCAAACAATCTCTTTAGTCTTTTCCGTAAATTTTACATAGTAAATATTGTGCTCCGAGGAGCCGTGAGCCAAAAATCTTACCGATTCAAGCTCAAAGTCGGAAAGCAACCCTTCAACCGTCGGACCGCCTGTGTATAAACCGACAAGAACCGCTCCGAACTCGTAGCCCTCCTCCAATTCGTCCTTTGAGGGACCTGTCGCGGGTTCTCTTGTCGCAGTTTCAGTCGGCTCCGTTACCTTAATCAAGTGAATTTTCGCCTGAAGTATTTCTGAATACGCCGATTCAAACTGTTCATCCGTGGCATTGACGTCATCCAATAATCTAACTGCCTTTTCGTAAGCCGAGGTGTACGCTCTGTATGATTCCTCGGTGTAATCTTCCGCTTTAAAAAGTGAATAGTCCTTTACCTCATTCTCCAATCTGTATTTCGGACCGTCGTCGGGAATGTAATCAAACAAGTTCCAGTAATGGGGTTCTGCCGAATACACATCGGAGCTTGATTTGAGAACCTCTACAGCTTTCCAAACTATATCCTCCGTTTTCTCCTTAAATCTTACATAGAGAATTGAATTTTTCGGATTATCGTAAGGGTAAATACTCACCGACGAGATATCAAATTCGGACAGCAATGACTGAACCGTCAAATTGTCCGAGTTAAGCTCTGCAAGAACCGCTCCGAACTCGTAGCCCGCCATCCACTCGTCAGTCCTGGACCTTTTGCCTGTTTCACGGTCTACCGTAACCATACGAACCTTTTCGCCGAGCAAATCCATATACGCGTTTTCAAGCTCTTTGTCCGAGGCGTTTTCATCATTAAGTAATTTAACCGCGTTTTCGTATGCCGCGGTAAACAGTCTGTACGAACCGGGGGCATAGTCCTTTTCATCGACGTTTGAACATTCAGATATAACCGTCGCCAGTATATCGCGCGCGTCGGTATAAACCGAAACGTCTTCTACACCGCCCGAAGCCGCGAAAACGCACGGAGCGCATCCAATCAATATCAGCGCCGATAATAATACGGCCGTAAATTTTTTCAGTGATTTTACGCTCATTAAAACACATCTCCTTTCAGAATGAGCAATGATTTTATTTTGTAACCTTAACCTTTATTTTGAGGGTTTTAACCTTATTGACTAATATTTTCAGGGTAGTCGTACCCTTTTTCAGTCCTTTTATTTTTATTGTTTTTGAGGTTTTCTTTGAGGTAATCGCCGCGCGTTTTGTATTGGTGTATTTGTTATTGTACTCTGACGCTTTCCCCGTTAATTTCAACTTCTTTGTCTTTCCCTTTTTAACTTTTACAAAAGTCACCTTTTTGCCGTTTGAGGTAAGCTTCGGGTCGTCCTCAACCGTATAATTTAATCTCACCTCGAACGCCGACCCGTATATTGCCGTAACAGTCGCCTTGCCCTTTTGTCTGGCGGTAATTTTGCCGTTTTTCACGGATATAACCTTAGAATTTGATGATTTCCAACGCTTTACCTTGCTTTTGTTCGCTATCGGGATTTTCACCGTCTTTCCCGATTTGATTTTTATTCTCGAGGCGGTTGACCCCGATTTAACTGTAAAGCTGTGAAAATTATCAACAGAATAATCTCCTTTGCCCCAAAATATAATCGCGTCACTATCCGAAATATACTCCCCGAACAGCTCCATACTTAACGGATTCAAATCCTTCATTACAATTTCAATGCAATTATACTCATCGTCGTCACGCAAATTGACGCTCACAATATTACCAAGTACTATTTTGAAATATTCTTGTGAAAATTCCATCGAGTTTCTGTTATTAATATAGTACAGGATTGTGTTTTCAAGCTCTTTAAGCTCCGAGCTCGTGTATGTAACACCGCGCTCCTGTTTTAGCATTTTCAGGTAATCGGTGTACCAATAATAATTCTTGTTCGGGTCGTTTTCGTCATATACGTTGAATTTTTCATCGCCTATGGTGAGAGCGGACGCGGAAACCGCGCCTGAAACTAAAATTGTGATAATCAAAAAAAGCGACATAAGTTTTTTCATAATTGCACCTTTTTACTGAATAAAGCTTTATTCAGCGTTATTATAAAGTTGATACATAATACCGCCCTTTTTCATCGAGCGTTATTTTTGTTGTTATTGTCTGCGATGTTTTATCGGAGTAATTAGCGGTTATTTTTACAGTGCCTCCAAAGTACTTTGTATAGTCCTTTTCGGTTTTCAAAAGAGAGTTAATCTCCTTTGAGGCAAGGCGGTCGTTTTTTAGCGTAGAGGGTACCATAGTTATATCGGCAGTCAAATCCTCGGTCAATTTTTCGCAGTTTGGAATCCAGTTGACGACCTTATTTCCCTTGTACGGAATTTTTCCCTTTTTGAGAATTGACGCGCTCTCGCTGTAGAGAGAGCCGTTACCCGAACATTCTACGCTGTAGCTTGTGATTTTATCGCCCGAAATTTTAAAACTTATTGGCGACGGGACTATGACCGTTCGTTTTTCCACGGTATCGCCCGATTTGGGGTTTGCGGTATCGTCGAGAATCTCACGTCCGTTTGCGCCGCTGTAAACTACACGCTGTTTTTTCTTTTGGACACCGTTTGAATCCTTTATCAGCGATTTTTTTGAGCCGACTGTCGCCTTGCTGTCCGCATTATCGAGAGCATACGCGGTAACGCTCAGACTTGTCTGACTGTCCGCGCCGAGGTTGAAAAGGTTTCCTATGCTGTCCGAAAACAAAACGATAAAAAGCGCAACGCATACCGCTGACGCGGACGTTGAAAGCGCCTTGATTTTATTTTTTCTCTTTTTATAACGGACAAACAGCTCCTCCGCTCCGCGGGTAAAAGCATATTCGCCGAACTGGCTGTCTATCTGTAATCTTAAACTATTCATTATTATCCTCCGTGAGGTAATCTTTCAGCTTAAATTTAGCCGTTCGCAACCGATAAGCAACATTCGGCACGGAGATTTTCAAAATCTTTGAAATCTCCTTATGGGTAAGCTCCTGATAATAGTAAAGCACTACTACCTCTCTAAGCTCCACGGGCAACGCCTTAATTGCCTCGATTACACTAAGCCTGCTGTCGATATTTTCTTCGCTGTATGTATGTGAAAGGACGTCAACATCTTCCTTCGGGGTCTCAAAGGAGGATTTTTTCCTAAGTCTGTCCTTGCAGATGTTTATGGCTATGCGCGTCAGCCAGGTTTTGGCGCTTGAGCTTTTGTTAAAGCTGTGCAGTTTGCAAAGCGCCTTGTAGAAGGTCTCCTGTGTCGCGTCCTCCGCGAGCTGATAATCTTTTAACATCATCGCGCAGACTCGGAAAATATTTTCTCTGTATTCGACATATGTCTTTTCAAACTCAACCATGGTTGTTTCTTTCATATCGACTCCCGCGTATTGACCCCCTTTCATAATATTAGACGGATAACTGATACAGTTTTATAGTACCATAAATAAAAAACTTAAAAACAAGAAATTTTTTCTGTCCGGTAAATTTATAGGAACCCCCGATAAGCGTACTTTAATATCGTTCTTTTATTTAACAAACCTTTTCATATCACACTGCCTTAGTTAGCATCCGACCCTTTGCCGTAAACGGCATAGAGTCTGTCCCTTAATGTTATTTTTAATAGAAGATTTCATACTTAAAAAATCTTTCTTGCCTTGATAACAAATGCTGTTGGGAGCATAAGCGCTTTTTTGCTGAAATCCGTATTTGCGATTTTGGCTTTCTCTCTGTCAGTTTCTTCAAATAGCCTCTCAATTACAAAGCCGTTATCAGCCAAAGCGTTAATATATGTACTTAACATACGGTTTGAAAGCATAATTTCCTTATTGCTCATATCTGCAAGGTACCATTCTTCATCAAAGTAAGAATTGCTGAATATAAACTTATCGTTTTCAACAGACACGCATTTGTGTATTGGGTGCGACCAACCGAAAACAAATAAACCGCCCTTTTTAAGGTATGAATAAATGCGATTAAACGTTTTATCTAAATCGGTTGTCCATCCAATGCCGTAAACCGAATATACCAAATCAAAATATTCTTTCGGCAAACCGCATTCGTCCTCCATTGGCGAACATACAAGATTAGCGTTGACACCCGTTGACTTTAGATGTTCTTTTGTCCTTTTAATCTGATTAGGGGAAATATCAAGTCCCCACAAATCATTTGCTCCGCGCTTATTGACATATTCCAACGAGCGTCCATTCCCGCAACCAATTTCAAGAACACTTTTATCACTTAAATCACCGAGCAGATTCAGCTTGTCCTCGGACGGCAAAAAACCTCCCCAAGAAGGCAGAGAGGTCGACCCTAAAAATTCACTGCCTATCGTATTCCAAAACTCTGTATTAGTTCTGTGCGCCTCATTCACGTTCATCTCTGTATTAACCGCACGACTTAATACTCTGCCTGCAACAATATTGTTTTTTTGCGAGTCCGAACTTTTAACTTTTTTCATATATCTTCCTCCTTATAATTTTATCTGCTCAAACTAATTTAAAATATTTATATTTTGTATTATACCATATATAAAAATAATGTAACACCGCAATTTGCACTTAAAGGGCATTATAAAAAGCGAACGTACCGTGTACGCTCGCCTTATTGTATTATTTTGTTGTAATATGTCAGCTTTAAATCGCATATTATTTCAGACTGAATTTTACGCTTACGTCTGAACAGCCGACTGCTTTTTCAATGGCGGTCGGGGTCTCTATATACCCGAGCTTTGTGTAGCTGTAGGAGGTTTTATGCTTTGGCTTTCAGCCTTTTTTGGTTTATCTTTTTTACAGTCCAATTATATAACAGCACGAATATTACCGAAAAAATTATATCTGCTATAAATAGAATTACGCTATCAAAAACCATTTCTCTGTTGATAGCAGGAATAAACTCAAAAATTCTATGAATCTGTCTGGAAACAATAATTATGAGAGATATTATGATATCATGACATGCCATAAAAGCAAATGAATTTACACCGAAAAACTTTAAAAACTTTGACTTATTTATAAGCTGGGATATTAACAATACTGCTATCGTTCCTATAACTCCCGTTATGTATAACAAAATACCATTATTCAGTTTTCTGTCACCTATAGACACTATTCCGTTTCTAAAAGCAACAACCGAACAAACCACTGCCAAGATTATTACCGCAATCAGTATAATTATTGAATTAACCCGAATTTTTTTATCTTTCTTTTGTTCAAAAATAAATCTATTAAAATAAGGTTTTGCAAGGTTGCCTATAGCATAGAAACCTACTGAAAAAAAGGCAGAGCAAAGATTCCAAGGTAAAAAAGATGTATCTACAGGACAATAACTTGATTCAAGATACCAACCTAATATTCCTAAAACCGTTACAATAGCAATAATAAAAAACTTGTTTTTTAATTTGGCAATAAAATAGTACATTATTTGAATTACCAGCAAACAAGTTATAAACCACAACGGACCATTTATTAACATAACATGTGCATACTGAGCAATAAATATCTGAATGAAATTATTTATAATCGTTTGTATTGTATCAGTACCTATACCGGAATAAATATATCTAAGAACTATATACAAGAGAAATGAAAACAAACAGAAAACAAGATATGGACACACAATATGAATTAGCCTGGTCTTAATAAATGTCTTAAACGAGGTATATTTCTCCTGATTATAACAATAGCCCGAAATCAAAAAGAATAAAGGCATATGGAAAGAATAAATAATAACTTTTGCATTATAAAATTCACTCGCAAATGCAAAAACATGTCCCGCTATTACAAGTAATATTCCTATTCCCTTTGCTACATCAATCGCATCATTCCTTTTCCTTTTATTTGCCAATACTGCACTTGTCCCACTCAAAAAAACACCCCTATATTTTTTGATTTTTATTTAATTTTTCTTTCCAAATATTCAAAATTATAATTTATCATCATTTTTGTAAGGCTTTTTATTATACATTATTTATACATCAGTTTATACAAAACTCAATATATTAATAATTTTGTGATATATCTTCCCCATAACACTAACTAAAAAATCGGCAAATTTATGTAATTTGATAAATGCGAAAATCTTTTTAAATATTAAACCAATAATCGTACAGGCAAAATAGATTACAAATGAATACAACAGTAAAACAGCAACTAACATAAGCGGGTTTGAATTTGCGTATTCTTTAATCATATCTTTCTGAATATATGTAAAAACCAGATAATGAGTACTTATTATATAAACATAAAATGATACCGAGGAAACCTTTAAAATACCCTTTGCTTTTTTTATTTCTATCTTCGTAAAGAAACAGAACAGTAGTAAAGAGCCTATCACTAATAACGGCGAATTATAAATTAAAAATTTAAAACCTTTTACGCTCTCTATACCACAGGATTTTACAATAAAATCAACAGAAATTACCCCAAAATAATTAAACAAATATGCTAAAAAAGATACTAATAATATTTTATATTTACCAAACTTTCCAATTCCATATAAACGTATGTATGCTCCGCACAGATACAAATACATAAGCCAAATCGGACTGTATCCCTCTGCAACCTTAAAGAAATCTCCTCCCATAATGTTGCCTGCAAACGCAAAACCCGATAATAAAATAAAACCGATAAGTAATATTTTCAGCAAAGATTGTTTTCTAAGTTGTAAAACGGCTTTATTTAACAACGGCATTGCTATAAATACACATATATAAGAACCAAAATACCAATACTCACCTGATAATACCGGAAAATACGGGAATATCATTTCCGCTTTTTTTAAATTAAACTGAGAAAAAAGAATAAAAGCTGTAGTAATAATAAATGAATAAAAAATTACTTCTAACCATAGGTTGATTATCCTATTTAATCTGTTTTTTGAATATAAACATACGTATCCGCTAATCAGCGCGTATATATTGACCGCGCCGAAGCAAAGGTTTTCTATGAAATAAGCCAAATAATAATTCACCGAGCCAAAATCGGTATTGTTAAGGATTCCTCCCTTATTCAGACAATGTAGCATAACTATCATATACATAGACACTATTCGAGCTATCTCAATCCCATATATCCTTTTATTTTGCATAAAAACTCCCTTTTAATGTTATACAGATATATAAAAAACAAATTGATTTACGCCGATTATTTCTATATGTTTTCGGCTAAAAAACACCCCTATATTTTTTGATTTTTATTTAATTTTTCTTTCCAAATATTCAAGATTATAATTTATCATCATTTTTGTAGGGCTTTTCAACAGACGTTCTCCCCAGTATATAATCGGTGCTCGTATTATAAAAATCTGCAATAGCAATGAGAACTTCCGTGGGAATGTCGCGCATACCAAGCTCATAACGTGAATATGCAACCTGACTGCAGTTAAGATATTCTGCCAGTTGACGCTGCAACAAATCATTGTCTTCTCTCAGCTCTCTTATCCTTTTATACATAGTCACCATTTCTCCGAAATTTTTTATTATTATAAAATATACTGAATTGGCATTTGGATATATAAACCAAAACGGTTTATGATTTTGTCATAATTTGTCATAAAATACTATCTGAAATAAATTATTGGATATTCATTAACAAAAGACTGTGTTACTAATACAAAAATGTATTTTGAAATAACTTTAAAAAAATGGCCTTGGAACTTGTGTTCCAAAGCCATTTTGCTTTAAAGTTTTAAAAAATTTTCACTCAAATAAATGCCCTTATTTTTAAGGCGTATGTTATTTTAAGGTGAATTTTACTCTCACTTTTGAATTTCCTACTGTTTTCGCGAGAGATGACGGGTTTTCTATATACCCGAGCTTTGTGTAGCTGTAGGAGGTTTTAAAGGTTTTATAGAAAAGCACGAGGCAATCGTCACCGTAGAGCATAATATCTCCGCACTTGATTTTTGAAACCGCCTTTTCATTTGCGGGAAGGGATTTGTCAAAATAATAATACTTTTCGTTGCCGTTAAGCTCGCTCATATTCAAGGTCATCGGCAAAAGCTTTTTCAATTTCTTCGCTGAGTTGTTATTGTAAAGGCGCGCGGTAAATTTCTTTCCCTTAACTGTGACGTACATTTTAGAGAGGCCTTTGCTCTTTACCGTAACTCTGCATTTATATTTTTTGCCGTTTTTTGCCTTGACGGTAATTACCGCTTTGCCTGCTTTTCTGCCCTTTACTATGCCCTTTGAGCTTACCGTAGCGACCGATTTTTTAGAAGATTTAAAGGATTTCGCCTTACCGCCGTTAAGCTTAAGGGTGAAGCTTTTTCCCGTGTAAATAGTTTTTGATTTATGATTAAGCCTTGCCTTTGCCGACGCGGAAAAGTCACACGAAACTATCAGCAGAGCTGTCAGAAAACACAAAACAACGCTTTTAAATTTAACGGAATTTTTCATTTTATCCCAACCTTTTTCTCATTACCGCCTGTCCGTCACACTGCAATTCCTCGACAAAGCCGTTTTTCTCAAATAGCCTGTACGGTCCGTGATAATCAAACAGGTCAAAATCTTCACTTATTTTTGCATAACCTTCTACAGCCAAACAGCCGTTTTCCTTTGCATCGTCACATACACGCTTAATCAGCGCGGAGGCTATTCCCTTTTTTCTGTACTCAGGCGCTATTTCAAAACAGACAATTGATACGGTTTTTCCGCACACGGCTTTCCTTGCAAATTCGGGGACAAATCCCGTATAACTTTCTATATCACAGGCGTTACACCAGCCTATCGAAACATCCCCGCCATATGCAAGGTATCCGTAAATCTTGCCTTTTTTAAGCATATCAACGGCGTATTTGCGAACAGTTTCTTTTACCCCGTTTATCTTAAACTCACTGACCATTTTCTGAATTTCTTCTTCGCTCTGATTAGCAGAAGTGCAATAGCAGGGAGCGTTCGGGTTTCCGTCGGAAAAAGCCCTGTTGTCAAAGAAGTCGAGGTAATCGCCGATACGTTCCTTTGTCAGAGGTTTTATTGTAATATTCATATTATTAAACCTTTTCATATGTATTTTACGTTATCTTATCATAACTGCCTGATATTTTCAATAATTTTCTCCGCTCGCTAAAAAATGACTGAAATTAAAACTTTCAGTCATTTTCTTTAATATTAAGCTAACAATTTATTACATAAATCTGACGGAAAGCTTTCCCGCGACGGAGAAAATAACGAACACAACAATATCAACCGCCACAATCGTTGAACCGACAGGGGTTGAGAACACTACGGAAATTAAAATTCCGAGCAACGCGCAAAATACCGAAAGCACGGCCGAGCAGACTGTAACCGACTTAAAGCTTTTAAACACCCTCATTGCCGACAGCGCGGGAAAAATCACGAGCGCCGATATTAAAAGCGAACCGACAAGGTTCATCGCGAGAACGATTATCACGGCAATTATTACGGCAATAAGAAGATTATAAAGCTTTGCTCTTGTTCCCGTCGCCTGCGCGAAATTTTCATCAAAAGTGACGCTGAAAATTTTATTGTAGAACATAATGAATACAGCCACAACAACCGCGCAGAGAATTACGCTCATTATAACCTCGTCAGACGTTAAGGTAAGGATTGAGGTCGAGCCGAAAAGGGTTGAGCACACATCTCCCGAAAGGTTACTCGATGTGGAAAAGATATTCATAATGAGGTAGCCGACGGCGAGCGCCCCGACGGAAATCATAGCGATTGACGCGTCGCCCTTTATGCGTGTGTTCTGACCTGTACGGAGCAAAAGCACGGCGCAAATTACCGTTACAACCAATACGAACGGCATATCGTTGGTAAGCTTTAAAACCGAGGCAATCGCAATCGCTCCGAAAGCGACGTGGGAAAGCCCGTCGCCGATAAATGAAAAACGCTTTAATACGAGAGTCACGCCCAAAAGAGAGGAGCAAAGCGCGATTAAAACACCGACAATCACGGCGTACCGCACGAAAGGATACTGAAGATACAAAACAATCTTATCTATTATATCAGCCATTGTATTCTCCTTTCGCAAAGCCTTTGGAAATGTCGCTTTCAAGGTATTCGCTCTTTGCGCCGAAAAAATTTTTATCCCCGATATGAAGAATTTTATCGGCGTATTTTACCGCTTGTATATCGTGCGTAATCATAATAATTGTAATATCGTATTTTTTATTCAGCTCTTCTATGAGCTTATACATATCCGACGTAACCTTCGGGTCAAGTCCCGCCACGGGTTCGTCGAGTAAAAGAATATCCTGCGTGGCGCAAAGCGCCCTCGCCAAAAGAACTCTCTGCTGTTGTCCGCCCGAAAGCTCGCGGTAACAGCGTTTTTTCAGCTTTTCGAGCCCCATTTTTTCAAGGTTTTTTTCCGCGAGTTGTTTTTCAGCCTTATTATAAAACGGGCGGAGTCCGCAACGGCTCTGACAGCCCGACAGCGTAACCTCCCAGACCGACGCGGGAAAATCACGCTGTACCGCCGTCTGCTGGGGCAGATAGCCGATACCGCCGCGTTTGAGTCCGCCGTCTGTCAGAATCCTGCCCTTTACAGGCGTAATAAGTCCGAGCATCGCTTTCATAAGCGTAGTTTTGCCCGAGCCGTTTTCGCCGACTATACAAAGATAATCTCCCTTGTTAACCTCAAAATTCAGATTGTGAATAACCTCATAACCGTCGTAGCCTAAGCAGAGGTTTTTGCAGGTAAGTTGAGCCATTTCGTTTCTCCTTATTTTAGCGCGCGCTTTAAAATTTTAAGATTATTTTTCATAACCGAAAGATACGTTGTTTTATCCTCGGACTGCTCTAATGTTACGGACTGCATAGAGTTTAACGTCAGTATTTCCTGATTTTTCGACCTTGTGCAGTTTTTCACCGTCCGAGCCAGCGAACCGTCGGAGCCGTCTATCTGAAAAATCGAGTTTAATTTAAGCTCGTCAATTTTTTTCGCGAGAAAAGTAATTGTTTCAAAGCTTGCCTCGGCGTCAGCCTCACAGCCCGGAAACGCGGCGTAGTAGGAAAGTCCGTAGTCGTCAAACATATACCGAAACGGAAAACGGTCCGCGAAAACAAGCGTCTTTATCCGCGCGTTCTCAACAACGGTTTTGTAATCCCTGTCAACCGCGCTGAGCCTTTTGATATACTTTTTTGTATTTAAAGCGTATTCGTCTTTATACTCCTCGTTAATTTCACCGAGTTTTCCGCTTATATAACCGCAAAAAAGCTCGGCATTTTTAAGCGACAGCCAGACGTGCTCGTCGTTTTCGGCTTCTCCGCTCTTTTCTCCCTGCATACCCTCGACAATTTCCTCCCGTTTTACGTCATCGCTTAAAACGTCGAGAAGATTTACGACTGTCATATTTTTGTTTACCGCCTCTTTGAGCGCGTCCTCCATCCACTCGTCGGACTCACCGCCTGTATAGATAAACATATCGCAGTTTGAAATTTTTACAATATCCTCCGCGGAGGGCTGAAAGCTGTGGGGGTCGACGCCGTTGTCGATAAGCATTGTAACCTCCGCGCTGTTTCCCGCAATTTCCCTTACCCAATCGTAAACGGGAAAAATCGAGGCGACTATATTTATTTTTCCGTTTTCATTACCATTTTCCGCTTTTGCGCATCCGCTCATAATGCAGATTAACAACAAAACTGATATACAAAACGCCGTGATTTTTTTCATATATTTAACCTCAATAAAGTCTTGTAATAAAATTTATCTTTATAAGCGTTACTCACGAATGCCGTTTTCGGATTTACCGCTGTTTTGGCACTTAGCGCACACACCGTAAAGCACGGTTTCGCCCTTGTCAATCGAAAAATTTTCATTTTCAGCTACGCTGGTTATGAGCGAGTTTGCAACCGAGGTCTGCATATGATACGTCTTTCCGCATTTTTTACAGCTTAAATGCAGACATTCCCTGCACCTCTCATCGTCAAGGTACCGATAGACCGCCTCGCGTTGACTGCTGTTTGGGGCGCGTCTGATTTTTCCCTCCGATTCCATATCGGCAAGGTTTCGGTACACGGCGCTTTTGCTGATTTTATCTGCAAGCGCAAGCGCAATCTGATTAGCGGAAATGTTTTCATCAACGTGCTTTGAAAGATATTCAGTAAGAATTTTTCTCTGTTTTGTAATATACTTTGACATTACGGCCACCCTCGAATTTGCGAATATTTCGCAAATTAGTATAACACGCGCATAATTAAAAGTCAAACAAAATTATATTTAAAATTTCTGCCTTTTCCCCGTTTAATACAGCTTTATCCGCAGATACTATATTATCGGAGGCAGAATATGGACATTTTAAAGGTTATACTCGCGTCGTTTTTTTCCGCGGCGCTGTTATTTGTTGTTGCAAAATTTATCGGTCACAAGCAGATTTCACAGCTTAACTTTTTTGACTACATTACGGGAATTACAATCGGCTCAATCGCCGCCGAGATTGCCACAACGCTCGAAAAACCGTGGTGGAAACCGATAGTTTCTATGATTGTTTACGGAGCGGTTTCAATTTTATTAAGCGTATCGGCCGCAAAGTTCCCGAAAATGAGAAAATATATCAACGGAACGCCGACAATAATAATGAACAACCAAAAGCTCTACAGAAAAAATATGAAAAAAGCAAAGCTCGAGCTAAGCGAATTTATGCTTATGTGCCGAAAAGAGGGCTATTTTAATCTCGAGGACATTCAGACCGCGGTTTTTGAGTGCAACGGAGAGCTGACAATTCTTCCGACAAGCTCAAAGCGCCCGCTCAATCCCGAGGATATATGCCTTACGCCCGAGCCTGAATATATAAGCGCGGAGGTAATTATGGACGGAAGAATTTTGGACGAAAATTTAAAACGAATGGGACTTGACAAAATATGGCTTAATAAACAGCTTGAAAAGCAGGGCTATAAAAACGCTAAGGAAGTTTTTCTCGGGGTTTGCGACAGCAACAACAAACTCACCCTGTATAAAGGCGAATAAAGCAATTAAAAAAATCATTTGCCATCGTTTTCCTGTTTCAACAAAGAATTTACGATAAAGCAAATGAGCAAAATAAAATTGAGGTGATTGTATGTCAAAAAAAGGAATGAAACGTCCGCAGAGAACCCATAATCAGGAAAGAAACGAGCTTCCTCCCGTACCCGAAATTCAGGGAAACGCGAAACACACCAAGGAGAAAGCCCGCCCGATAATCGCGGGAACCGAGTACACTCCCCAGAAGGTCTACCACACAAAGCCATATAAAAAGGAAAGGCCCATTTCATCGGTTTACGCCGTACTCGATAACGACCTCGCGAGGGATAATCTTGAAAATGATATTCCCGACGCGGATTTGCACGATTTAAAATAAGTTTAAACAATCAAACTCCTGTTAAAAACGCATCCCCAAACGTATCTGCACTATCCAAAACAAGACAGAGGCAGAAACGTTTGGGGAAATTTAATTCTTAATTTTTAATTTTTAATTCCTAATTCTCTTCGGGCAGTTCAAACCAGAAGGTCGAGCCGAAACCGACCTTGCTGTTAACTCCGTAGCGGGCGCCGTGCAAATCAAGAATATTTTTTACAATTGAAAGCCCCAGTCCAGTACCGATAACTCCCCGCTTATGCTCCTTGTCAACCTTATAATATCTGTCCCAAATATATTCGAGCTTATCGGAGGGGATACCGTTTCCGTGGTCGGTTACTTCAATCCTCACGCGCTTGTTGCCGACCTTTTGGGTTACAATTACAACCTTGTCGTCACCGCAGTGATTAATCGCGTTGTTGATAAAGTTATATATAACCTGCCCTAATTTCACCTTGTCGGCATATACATATGCGTTTTTGTCATACTTAAAGCTTATGTTATAGCCCTCTTGCTCTCTGAGCTTTGTGTAGCGTTTGAAAATTTCGTTAATCTCGTCAGTAAGGCTAAACTGCTCCCTGTCAATTTCAATAGCTCCCGACTGGAGCTTTGAGAGGTCGAGCATATCGTTTACAAGCGACGAGAGCCTGTTCGCCTCGTCTATAATCACCTGAACATTTTCGGGCGTGTTCTCTCCGGGCAAATCACGCATAACCTCGCCGTAGCCCGTAATCATTGTGAGCGGAGTGCGCAGGTCGTGGGAAATATTCGCAATAAGCTCCTGCCTTAGATTGTCCGTTTTCTGAAGCTCTTTTCGGGTTATGTTAAGCGTGTCGCTAAGCTCGTTTACTTCGAGATAACCCGTGCTGTCAAACTCAACGCCGTAGTTTCCGCGCGCAAGCTTTTTGATTGTTGTATTAATTTCAACAAGCGGACGCGATAGCCTTTTTGATACTATAAATGCGAGTATAATCGCAAAGACTATAAAAACTATACTCACGACAGTAAGCTGTATTCTGATTGTATTTACAACCGAATCGACGGGAGTAATCATCGCCGTAATAAGCACAAAACATTCTTCTGTTCCGCCAAGCTTTAAAATTTGGGCGTATACAAGATTTTCAACAAGGCTTCCGCCTCGTCCCCTGATTCTCCAACCCGATATTCCCGCAAATTCATCAGCGGACGCCTCTGCGCCTTCAAACGAAAAGCTTACTCCGTTTTCTTCAGCGGACGAGGTGGAAATATATTTCCCCCCCGCCTCGCGCGCAAGCCTATAGTACGAATACACAACGTGCATATTTATATCGCGAAGTCCCGAAGGGTTGTTGTATTCGCTGTCATATTCCTTTGTCATTATCGCGTCCGTGGAGTTATAAACATAAACGCTCATTTCGTTCTCGCGGGATATGTTAAAAATCTTTGTCGCCGTGTCATCCCCGCTTTCTATACTTCTTGTAATCTCTGAGGCATATCCTTTCACCTGCGACTGGCGGATAAGCTTGTAGCAGGTTTCGAGAAAGGCAATCTGAAAAATCCATAAAAACACGAGCATAGCGACCGAAAAAGCTATAAAATAGATACTAAGCTTGTACCTTAACGGAAGGCTTTTCCAACGCGAAATTTTAGTTTGTTTCAAAACGATACCCTACCCCCCGAAGCGTAACTATACATTTGCTGTACGGACCGAGCGATTTTCTTAAAAGCTTTATATGCGTATCCAAGGTTCTCTCGTCGCCGAAAAAGTCATATCCCCACACCTCAGAAATAAGCTTTTCCCTCGTAAGCGCAAGCCCCTTGTTCTTAACCATATAGAAAAACAACTCGTATTCCTTTGGCGTCATCTGCGCGCGTTCGCCGTCGATTGTGACAATTCTCGCGGAAAAATCAACCGTAAGCCCCTCATATTTAAAAATATCCTTTACATTCTGCTCCGAATTGTTTGAACAGCGCTTAATTACCGCGTTTACACGCATCATCAGCTCCCTCGGAGAAAACGGCTTTACAACATAATCGTCGCTTCCAAGCTCAAAGCCGTGGATTTTATCGTATTCCTCGCCCCGCGCGGAAAGCATAATAACGGGAGTGTTTGAAAATTTTTTGATTTCCCTGCACGCTGAAAAGCCGTCAAGCTCGGGCATCATAACGTCCATTATAATAAGGTCGTACTTATTTTTTCGGCAGATTTCAATCGCCTGCATTCCGTCAACCGCCTCATCAACGCTATGCCCCTCAAACTCCGCGTACTTTTTTATAAGCTGTCGTATTCTGAACTCATCGTCAACTACCAAAAGCCTGCTCATTTTTATTCCTCCCGCAATTTTTGCAATTATACAAATATTTTAATATCACAATGTGAAAACTGTATGTCGAAAAACAAAATTTCTTATGATATAAATATACCATAAACCACGTGTTTTTCAAATAATAAATTGATTTAATCGCTTTTTTGTTTTATAATACTTATCAAAAGATTTTAAAATTAAGGGGTTATTATGGAAACACGAGTTATTAAGTCAAGCGAAATAACAGAAACCGTTAAAAGGCTTTTTATGGACTGCAATTATTTTATCGGCGACGATATTATGAACGCGCTTAAAAACGCGCGTGATAAAGAGGATAACGACACAGCTAAGAGCGTTCTTTCGCAGATTATTGAAAACGACGAGATTGCCTCCAATGAACAAATCCCGATGTGTCAGGACACGGGTATGGCGGTGCTTTTCGTTGAATACGGCGACAAGGTGTGTATTGACGGAGATTTTGAAAGCGCTGTTGAGGAGGGCGTGCGCAGAGCGTACGACGAGGGATATTTGAGAAAGAGCGTTGTTTTTGACCCCGTTTTCGACAGAATTAACACAAAGGACAACACCCCCGCGATTATTCACACAAAAATTGTTTCGGGCGATAAAATAAAAATCACGGCAGGCGGAAAGGGCTTCGGAAGCGAGAATATGTCGGCTGTAAAAATGGTCACCCCGTCTTACGGAGCGGAGGGCGTTAAGGATTTTATTCTTGAAACGGTTAAAAACGCAGGTCCGAATCCCTGTCCCCCGATTGTTGTCGGAGTGGGAATCGGCGGTACTTTTGAACGCTCGGCACAGCTTGCGAAAAAGGCGACGTTCAGAAGTATTGATACGGAAAATCCCGACCCGCGCTACGCTGAAATGGAAAAAGAGCTTTTAGAAAAAATAAACAAAATGGGCTTTGGCCCCGCGGGCTTGGGCGGAAAGACAACAGCGCTCGGCGTAAACATTGAAGTAAGCCCCACACATATTGCCGGAATGCCCGTCGCGGTTAACATATGCTGTCACGCCGCGAGACACAAAACCGCCGTTATTTAATTTACATAAAAACGATATTATATTAACAGATACATAGAGGTAAAATATGAAAAGAATTACACTTCCGCTGACAGACGAACAGATAAGCACGCTCAAGGCAGGCGACAGCGTTTTGCTTTCGGGTACAATGATAACAGGCAGAGACGCCGCCCACAAAAGACTTTTTGAGTTAATACAAAACGGAGAAAAGCTCCCCGTTGATATAAAAGACGAAACGATTTACTATGTAGGCCCCGCCCCCGCAAAGCCGGGTTACGCGGTAGGTCCCGCAGGTCCGACATCAAGCTACAGAATGGATAAATATGCTCCCGCCCTGCTTGATATGGGTTTAAAGGGTATGGTCGGAAAAGGCAGGCGAAGTGATGAGGTTATTGACGCGATTGTCCGCAATCACGCGGTCTACTTTTGCGCGATAGGCGGAGCCGCCGCGCTTATAGCAAAGAGCATTAAAAAAACCGAACCCATTTGCTACGAGGATTTGGGTACGGAATCTGTAAGAAGATATTATGTCGAGGATTTTCCCTGCATAGTCGCGATAGACTGCGAGGGCAATAATATTTATATGTCCGCGTCAGACATTTCAGCTCCTATTTGAAATTCATATCCCCCAGACGTTTCTTCCTCTATCTCACTTTGGATATAGAGGACAGGTTCTTTTTAGATTTTCCACATCATACATTTCAGTCCCTTTTTTTATATCTCTACGTCAAACATTGCAGTCCCTCTCTAAAAAGCATATCCTCCAAACGTTTAAGCCTCTGTTTTGTTTTGGATACGGAGGATATGTTCTGCGGAAAATCTCTATCAAACATTTCCTCTAAATATAATTTGAATAGGAATAAAAAGTTTACCTTTAAATCCAATTCTTAATTCTTAACTCTTAATTCTTAATTTTTTATATCCCCACGTCATACATTGCAGTCCCTCTCGGAAAATTCATATCCCCCAAACCTTTCTGCCCCTGTCTTGTTTTGGATAGAAAGGACAGGTTCTGCGGTAAACTTTTTAAAAACTTTTCCTTTCTATATGTTTTGAAAAGGAAATAAAAGTTTACCTTTAAATCTAATTCTTAATTCTTAACTCTTAATTCTTAATTCATAAAGCGCGGTTCAATCCGCGCTTTTTTACTTGCCGTTTTCTATCTCATAATAGTAGACGACAATATCCTCATATTCATTTTTTCTGTTTAAAAAACCTTTGGGAATTACTCCCAATGCCTTAAACCCGAGTTTTTTATACAGCTTATGCGCCGAAACATTGCTCTTTACAACAGCGTTAAACTGCAAAATTTTAAAGCCGTTTTCCCCCGCGCGCTCTATGCTGTCGCGGACTAATTTTTCACCGATATGAAGTCCGCGGAATTCAGATTTTACAGCATAGCTTGCGTTGCTTATATGTCCGCACCGTCCCACGTTGTTGGGGTGAAGAATATAAAGTCCCAAAAGCTTTTTGCTGTCTGTATCCTCGCAAACTCCGCAATAGCTTTGCCCCTCAAAAAACTTTACCGCTTCCTCAAAGTCAAGCGGTTCAATCTGCGGAAACGCGGTCCCCTCCGTAACGACCTCGTTCCAAATTTTCATCATTTCTTCTATATCATTTTCGTTATAATTTCGTATTTTTATTTCCATAAACTCTCCCTTTAAAGCCGAAAAACTGCTCCTTTACCTTCGGCTTCAGCCTAAAAATATCGGGAAGATGATGCTGGTAAATCCAACATATCTTCCCGACATCGGTTTGTTAGTTCTGATCTCCTATTATCTCCTCTTCGTCAATATCGTTAACGTCCTTAGCGATACCGTTGTCCTCAACGCTTGTCAAAAGCGTATCGGAAACCTCATACTTTATAACTTCCATTTCGGGTGAAATATACCTTTTCATAGAAATCTTCCTTTCTTTATATCTTTATTCTATCGCGTCGTAGGGATTGACCCGCGCCTCGGAGCTGACAATAACCGTTCCGTCAGGCTTGACTACATACGCGTAGAAATAAATCTTTGTTGTTTTCTCAACCTTGCCAACGTCAATATACGGAGCGTAAATAAACTGATACTGCCCTGACTCGTTGGCAAGTCCCACCTCTGAATTATGTACTACAATTCCGTTTTCCGCTTTTTTAGTACCCGATTCAACCTCGGTTACCGCCTCTTTTACTAAATCCTCCGCGTTTTCAGAGGTTGTAAACGCAATTCCCATTCTGGAATAATCGTCAACCTTTGCGGTAGCGACAAGCTGAATTAAAACCTTTTGCCCGCTGACCGAAAGAGAATTAAATATAATTGAAGCAAACTCGTCGGCCGTTTTCTCGGTTTCCCGCGTCACGACGTCAATATCTCCAGTTACAAAGAATTTAAACGTCTTTCCCACAGCGACAACCTTAGAATCAATCAAAAAGCCCGATTCCGTATCGGTTGTAATCGTTTCAACATCCATATAATGCTTTACGGAATATTCCTCGCCGTTCAGAGTTATTATATATTCCTTCGGTGTAGCTTTAAGGTTTACCTCAACCGTCGTATCGCCTGTAAACCTTGCGTCGCCGACGGAGTAATCGTTGTAGGGATTTTTAATGCTCGGATAACAGGCAACCGCAAGCTCCTCGGCGGAAATTTTTTTCTCGGTTTTGTAAGTACGTGTTAAAAATGTATCCTCTGTACCGTTATTGTAATTATATGTTACGGTATAGGTAATCTCCTTTGGTTCGGGATTTGTCGGGTCGGTTTCTGTCGTAGTTTCAGTAACCGGCTCTGTAGTTTCGCTCTCGGTTGTCGGCTCCGTACTTTCGCTTACCGTGGTAGGCTGTGTAGTTTCACTCTCGTTTGTCGGCTCCGTGCTTTCGCTTACCGTAGTGGGCTGTGTAGTTTCACTCGCGGTTGTCGGCTCTGTGCTTTCGCTTACCGTGGTGGGCTCTGTAGTTTCGCTTTCGGTTGTCGGCGCCGTGCTTTCGCTTACCGTGGTGGGCTCTGTAGTTTCGCTTTCGGTTGTCGGCTCCGTGCTTTCGGTAGTCGGGTCGGTTGAGTTGTTTTCGGGATTATCAATATCCACAATACCGCTTGTTATGACCTCTCCGTCAATAACGTTAGCATAACGGTATGAGATATTTCCCCCGTCAATCAACCCGATTGAGAAAAACTCGCTGAGCGCGGTTTCAAGAGCCTTTTTATCATAATCTCCGTTTACCTTGAATTGAACGGTAATCATTGCGGCGCCGTTCTTAAACACAAACGGGGAACTGACATCGGTCGCGTTAAAAACAATTTTATTTCCCGTATCGGCATAGTAACTGTGGCTTCCATTGTCATAAACGACTACGGATTCCACGCTTAAAGCGTCGGGATAGCTAAGCTCCCCGTCAAAAGCAACTATAGAATCGTCGCAGGTTACAACATATTCATAGGTTATCGTGTCCCCATCAACCGCAACCGCGGTAGAGGTAACACACAAAAATGCCGATATAATTATTAACACCGTTAAGAAAACAGATGTTAATCCTCTTAATCGCAATTTCATAAGGAATCCTCCTTAACTAATTCAACATAGTCTACAAAAATATTATACTATATTAAAAAATTTTTTGCAATATTTTTATATAAAAATTTCCGGGTGCATACGGCTGTAATGAAAAATATATTGCTGGGCAATTCCCGCGTAATCGCCGAAATCGTTTTCCGTCATATTCGGAAACAGCTTTTCGAGCGCACGGCGCATCCAAACATCAACGGGAAACGCCTCAATCCTGTGAAGTCCGAAAAGCAGAGCGCAGTCCGCGACCTTACCTCCAACGCCTTTAATTTTCATAAGCTCCGCGCGCGCCTCGTCGTACCCGATATTTCGGCATTTCTCCAAATCTACCTCACCGCTTGCGACCTTTCTCGCTCCGTCTATTATGTATTTGTGCCGAAAGCCCGCGCGAATCGGGGATAAATCCTCGGGAGATAACGACGCGAGCGTTTCTGCCGTCGGAAAAGCGTAAAAATCATCAATTTTTTCTCCAAAATTTTCGCAAAGCCTTTCTATTATACCCTTAATACGCTTTATGTTGTTGTTCTGCGAAATTATAAAACTGCAAAGCGCCTCCCACGGCTCCTGTCGTAATATTCTTATTCCCGGGGCATAGGCGCACGCCTCCTTTAAAATCGGATGAATTTCACTTATCTGCCCGCGGATTTTCCCGTAATCAAGCTCCAAATCGAGATAATTTTTCCAGATATTTTCAAAATCTTCTTCGGTTGTGTTGTCGATATAAAGATTTTCGCCGTCTGAATAAACTATAACCTTTCTTCTGAAAGCGACACCGCTGAATTTACCGCTGTTTTCAACCCAGCGAAAGCTCTGACCGCAGTCGAGAGTCTGCGCCAAATCGAGGTCGCTCACCCCCGTAATTTTAACGCCGTTTTCTGTTTTTAAACATTCCATTTCCTTACTCCTTAAAAACCTTAAAATAAGTATACCATATTTCGGCGCGTTATGGTACAATTAATATATAAAAAATTACGAGGTAAATTATGAAAGAAAACATCTGTACAATTCCTATTAACGATTTATTTAAACCAAAAGACGGCTGTCCGATTTGCAGGATGGAAAAAATGCTGGAGGAAACGTACGTCGATTTCGTAGTCGGCGACGCGATGATGGAGCCGAATATAAGGATTGAAACAAATAAAAAGGGATTTTGCCACAGGCATTTTTCAAAAATGTTTTCAGCCGGGCAAAAGCTTCCGAACGCGCTGATTATGGAATCGCACCTGAAGTCCGTTATCGACAGCGTTCTGCCGAAAAAGGCGGGGACAAAGCCCGACAAAAAGTCGCTTGAAAAGATAACGGAGCTTTCCGAGTCGTGCTATGTGTGCGACAGAATCGACCGCGATATACACCACCTCCTCGCGACTGTTTTCTCTGAATATCAAAAGTCGGACGAATTCAGAACGCTCTACAGGGAACAGCCGTTTATCTGCCTTAATCACTACGCGTACATAATGAAAGACGCTATGGGAAAGCACGGTATTGGCTCAAAATTTATGAAACAGTTTAACGAGGACACCTATAAGCTTACAAAAAATTATCTTTTAAAGCTCAAAGACGACACCACATATTTCTGCTCAATGTTCGACTACCGAAACAAAGGCAAGGATTTTGGGGAAAGCAGGGATGCGCTTGAAAGAAGCATCGAGTATCTGACAAAGGAAAAACCGTAATATAAAAGCGTTCACAGTATTTTTAACCTCGTTTCTTTTCTGATAAAGGTAAATTTGTTCATAAATTCACCCCTCTTAAATGGAAAATATTATAATTTTTTTTGACATTAATATTATTGACACAGATATGTCTTTAAGATATAATTAATTCTATCAGGGATAAAAGGAGGGTACTAAAACAAAAATTCACTTATTATATAAAGTAACGGAGGGTATAGTAAAAAATATTTAATAAAATGACCTTTAAAATCAGCAGAAATCCGATGTCCGACAAATCATCAGTATAAATTTCCTTTAAAGTCTTTTGATGTCGGAAAATAAATTTGCAATAAAACAGCAATAAAATTATAAAACATATATTAAATAAGTCAGAAAGGAAAAACCAATGAAAAAAATATTATCAATAATTTTATCCATTTCAATACTTTTCAGCGTAACTGCGATTTTATCTGTTCCCGCTACAGCGAGCGCCGCCTCCAAAACGGGCAAAAAATATGTTACATATAAAACCATTAACAAGAATATTAAGAAAAACGGAACATTGATTTTGAAGGTAAAAGCAAAATATCCTCACTTGAAGTCAAAGTCAAAAGCGGCTAAAAAGGTTAATAAATTCTTTGCAAATCAAATCAAAAAGGATATCAAAGAAATTAAAAAATTAGCTGAAAAAGATTATTCAAATATTAACAAAAATTCAAGTGATTATTATAAATATAATGAAAATATTAAGTTGACATATAACAAAAAAAATAAATACTCTTTTAAAAGTAATTGTTCCGGATATACCGGTGGCGTTCACGGCTACAGTTCTGTCACAGGATATAATTTCAGCAAACAAACAGGTAAAAAAATACCAAATTCCAAACTGACAAAATACAGCGATAAAGCGTTAAAAAAGAAAATTGTAAATAAGGTTAAGGCGAAAATCAATAAGAATCCAAAAAATTATTTTGACAACGCTTTGCAGACCGTCAAAAATTGCAAGATAAATAAATTCAATGTTTGGTTAGATGCAAAATACCTTTATGTGTATTTTAATGAATACGAGTTGTCGAGTTATGCAAACGGACCTACTCAGATAAAAATTAAACTCTGAATTTAATATTATAAGATTCCAAATAACCCCCTCCGCATAAATGCGGAGGGGGTTGAGTTTATTTTTCTTAGGCTCTGATTTTTCAGCGGTCTTTTTTAGTCCGCTTTTTCAGCGGTTTCTTTCTTTACCGCCGCTTTTGAGGCGGGTTTTTCTGCAATTTTTTCAGCGCCGCTCTTTTTATTAGCCGTCTTTTTGGGAGCGGGCTTTTTCGCTGTTGTTTTCTTAACCGTTTTTTTCTTAGTTTCTCCCTCAGGCTTAGGCATAGTGTGGTTATATTCAAAAGCAATCATCGAAAGCGGAGGAACGTCGACCTCGATGCTCTGCTTCTTGTAGTTCCACGCAACTCTTTGCGCCTTTTTGTCGGTCTGAACGTAGTCGCCCGTACCGCCGAACTGCTCGTCGTCGCTGTTGAATACCGCCTTATAGTTTCCGAGGTTCGGAACGCCTACGCGGTAGCCCTCGCGCGGAACGGGAGTAAAGTTGCAGATAAAGAGTACAGATTTCTTTCCGTTCTTCGTCTTACGCACAAGGCTTACGATTGAGCTTTGCGCGTCGTCACAGCTCATCCACTCAAATCCCGACGGGTCAAAGTCGAGCTCATACATCGCGCTGTGCGAAAGGTAAAAATGCTGGAGCGCGCGGAAGTACTTCTGCATATTTGCGTTGTTTTCGTTGTCGTCAATTAAAAACCACTGCAATCCGACTTGTGAATTCCACTCGTCATATTGAGCGAAATCCTGTCCCATAAAGAGGAGCTTTTTGCCTGGGTGGGCGTACATAAAGCCGTAAGCTGTACGCAGATTCGCAAACTTCTGCCAGTCGTCGCCAGGCATCTTATTAATCATCGAGCATTTTCCGTAAACGACCTCGTCGTGGGAAAGAACCTGAATAAATTTTTCAGTATAAGCGTAAATCATAGAGAAGGTCAGCTTGCCGTGTTCATACTGGCGGTAAACGGGGTCTTTTGAGATATACTCCAAAAAGTCGTTCATCCAGCCCATATTCCATTTTAGCGCAAATCCAAGACCGTCCTGCTCAACGTCCTTTGTAACTCCTGCCCATGCCGTACTCTCCTCCGCGATTACAAGAGTGCCGGGAGCGTACTGCTCAACCATAGAATTGAGGTGTTTAAAGAACTCAACGGCGTCTAAATTTTCCCTGCCTCCGTAAATATTCGGAAGCCACTGGCCGTCGCTCTTGCCGTAGTCTAAGTAGAGCATAGACGCAACCGCGTCTACTCTCAGACCGTCGATGTGGAATTTATTAAGCCAGTAAAGTCCGCTCGCGATAAGGAAGTTTCTGACCTCGTTTCTCTCATAGTTAAATATAAATGTTCCCCAGTCGGGATGCTCTCCCCTCCTCGGGTCGGGGTGCTCGTACAGGCAGGTGCCGTCAAAACGTCCCAGACCGTGACTGTCCTTCGGGAAATGGGCGGGTACCCAGTCAAGAAATACTCCTATTCCCTTCGAGTGCATATGGTCGATAAAGTACATAAAATCTTGAGGAGTTCCGAAACGCGACGTCGGGGCGAAGTAGCCCGTTACCTGATAACCCCAGCTTCCGTCAAACGGGTGCTCCAAAATGCCCATTAACTCTATATGTGTGTAGCCCATATCCGAAACATAATCCGCAAGCTGGTCCGCTACCTCTCTGTAGCTTAAAAACGAGCCGTCCTCGTGCTGACGCCAAGAGCCGAGATGAACCTCGTAAATCGACATCGGCTTGCTCTCATATCCGCCCTTTTTGCGCTCGTCAATCCACTTTTCGTCTTGCCATTCATAGGAGCTTAAATCTGTAACGATTGAGGCGGTATCGGGGCGCATTTGCTGAGTATAGCCGAACGGGTCGGTCTTATCAACGCAGAAGCCGTCAACGGTCTTAACCTGGAATTTATACATTTCATTCTCGCTTATACGTGGAATAAAAATCTCGTGAACGCCCACCTGGCTTACCTTGCTCATCATATGTATCGCGGGGTCCCAGTTGTTAAAGTTTCCGATAACGGAAACTCTCTGCGCGTTCGGAGCCCACACGTTAAACAGCACACCCTCAACTCCGTTAATCGTTTTCTTGTGAGCGCCGAGCTTATCGTAAAGGTTGTAATGAGTTCCCTGACCGAACAGATAACCGTCAACCTCGCTGAACTGCACGGGAAAAAAGTTACTGTCCTCGTTTTCGTAGTAATTTCCTTCCTCGTCCCAGGCGCGGTAGTAATAGTTAAAAACTCTGTCCGTATGAACGTTAGCGGCAAAAATACCCTTTTCGTGTATCAGAAAAGCGCGGTGAATTTCGCCTGTATCCTTGTTTACAAATTCCACGGAGTTGCACTGCGGAAGATAAACCGCAATCCTTAGTCCGTACTCCGTAAAATGAGGTCCCAAAAGTCCGCGGGGCATATTATTATACATATACGCAACCTGCGTGAGATACTCCTCGTTAAAAAGCTTTCTCATATTGTAGTCAATTTCCATAACTAATCCTCATTTCTGTTTTGAAATTAGAATATAATAGATTGCACAGCACGGATTTTTCGACACCTTGTGCATTTTACTATATTTATACAGAAATTATATATTATTTTTATATATTTTTCTATAGTCACTTGATTAAATTAGTTGTTTATGCTACTATAATAACAAAAATGTCTATTAACAGGAGATGCGTATATGGATTTAAGAGTAAAAAGGACAACAAAAAACATAAAAGACGCGTTTTACGAACTCAGAAAAAAGAAAAGCGTAGAAAAAATAAGCGTAAAAGAACTAAGCGAGCTCGCTATGATTAACAAGGCTACCTTTTACCTCCACTACCGCGATATATACGAGCTTTCCGACAAGCTTGAAAACGAGCTTATCGGCGAAATTATTGACGATTTACGGGGCGTTGATTTCACAGCGGGCGAGGAAAATTTTAAGTTGTTTTTCAAAAAAATAAGCAACTCTATTCTAAGTCATAAGGAAGAAATTAAAACTCTTTTTTCGGGTTATGAAAACAATCATTTCATAAATCACCTTGAAAATAAGCTTAAAGAATACATTTTCTCCGCCTTTCCCTCGATTGAAAACAACATAAACAACAATATCTTCATCACGTTTATAATTCACGGCGCATATCAAACCTACATACGCAACACCTCGGTAAACTCTGAAATTCTTGTCGAAGCTACAACAAATTTTCTGTTAAAGCTGATTGACTCATATACATTTTAATTGAATTATATATTAAAATCCTATAAGCTATTGACTTAATTTTTATATAAAATAAAATATATATAGGTAATAAAAAGGAGCAGATTTATGGGAAAGATATTTAAGAATTTTATACCCCACGGAAAATTTGTTGTTCTTATAATTATTCTTCTAATCATACAGGCGTACTGCGACCTGGCTCTTCCGCAGTACACGTCGAATATTATAGACACAGGTATCCAGAACAAGGGTATAGAGCATATTCTGCCTGAAAAAATGACGGCGGAAGAATACAGATATGCCGATTTATTTATGGAGAAAAGCGAACGGGAAAGCTTTATGTCCTCCTATAAAAAAGACGGCAAGTATTACACCCGTACCGTAAACGACGGCAAAGAGCTTTATAAGCTTGACGAAAAGCTTATCGTTCCGATTTTTATGGATTACAGTATGTCCTCGCTCTCCGTTGATACCTTTCTCGATATGGTTTCAAAAAATATCGGCGGAAAGTCTGATTCTATGCAAACGGAAAAATTAAGCGTTCAAGCGCTTGAAAAGCTGTTCGGCATTAAACTGCCCGTTTTCACTCAAAAAACCGAAAGCGAAGACGGAAGCAAAATCGAAGAAAAGCATATTGACGCGCGTTCGTTTTTCAAAAAGCTTGTTGACGGCGCAACAATAAAAATAAAAACGGAAAATTCACAGGAGATTGAAGTTCCCGTTAAAATAAAAAAATCCGCTCTGCTCTCCTCGAGAAAAACAATGCAGAAAAAAATCGACTCGCTCGGAACTGACACCCTGAAAAGCGCGGGAATTGCCTTCGCCGTAAACTGCGACAAGCAGGCGGGCGTTGATATAGACAAAATCCAAACCGATTACCTATGGTTTTCGGGCTTTAAAATGGTATTAGTCAGTATTATCCTTTCCGCCGCGGCAATTGTCGCGGGTCTGTTCTCCTCGATTGTCGGCTCAAAGGTCGGTATGGAGCTGAGAGGAAAGGTGTTCAAAAACGTCATCGGATTTTCAAACGCGGAAATTGAAAAATTCTCCACAGCCTCCCTCATCACCCGAACGACAAACGATATACAGCAGATTCAAATGGTATCGGTAATGCTCTTGAGAATGGTGCTTTACGCTCCGATTATCGGTATCGGCGGAGTTATAAAGGTAGTCGGCACAGGCGCGAGTATGTGGTGGGTTATAGCCCTGGCGGTATTCGCTATTATCCTTATGGTAATCGTTCTTATGGGGCTTGCGATGCCCAAATTCAAGCTTATGCAAAAGCTTGTTGACCGTGTTAACCTCGTTTCACGCGAAATCCTCACGGGTATTCCCGTTATCAGGGCTTTCGGGCGTGAAAAATGGGAGGAGGAGCGATTTGACGAGGCGAACAAAAATCTCACAAAAACAACCCTCTTTACCAACCGCATTATGACGTTTATGATGCCTTTAATGACCGTGCTGATGAACTTAGTTTCCGTGCTGATTGTCTTTGTCGCGTCAGGTCAGATAAACGACGGAAATATGCAGGTCGGCGAAATGACCGCCTTTATTACATATTCTATGCAGATAATAATCAGCTTCTTAATGCTTACAATGATGTCGATTATGCTCCCGAGAGCCGCTGTTGCCGCTACGAGAATCGACGAGGTAGTCAACACAAAATCGACAATTGTCGACAGCGAAAACGCGCAAACGCTTAAAAGGGGCGCGGGAACTGTTGAGTTTAAAAACGTCAGCTTTAAATATCCTGACGCCGACGAAGACGTTTTGAGCAATATAACATTTACTGCAAAATCGGGCGAAACTACGGCAATTATCGGTTCAACGGGAAGTGGTAAATCAACGCTTGTAAACCTTATTCCGAGGCTCTACGACGTAAGCGGAGGAGAAATTGATATTGACGGAAAGGATATAAGAACCGTAACTATGAAATCCCTGCGCGAACAAATCGGATATGTTCCGCAGAAAGGGATTCTGCTCAGCGGTACTATCGCCTCAAACCTCCGCTACGGCAACAAAAACGCCACGGACAGCGAAATAGAGAAAGCGGCTCAAATCGCAATGGCTACAGAATTTATCGAGGCTAAAAACGACCGCTACGAAAGTGAAATTTCACAGGGAGGAACTAACGTATCGGGCGGTCAGAAGCAAAGGCTTTCAATCGCCAGAGCTATTGCGAAAAATCCGAAAATCTATATATTTGACGACAGCTTTTCGGCGCTCGATATGAAAACCGACAAACAGCTCAGAAAAGCCCTCTATAAAAACGTAAAGGACAGCACGGTGATTATAGTAGCGCAGAGAATTTCCACAATTATGGACTCACAGCAGATTATCGTACTCGACGACGGAAAAATCGCGGGAATAGGAACGCACGAACAGCTTTTGGAAAACTGCGGAGAATATCTTGAAATTGCCAAATCACAGCTTTCCGAAAGGGAATTGGGACTTGAAAAGGAGGTCGGACAAAATGGCTGATACTCCCAGAAGAAGAGCAAGAGGACCTATGGCTCCCGTCGAAAAGGCGAAGAACTTTAAGGGTACGATAAGAAAGCTGATTAAATACATAGGGCGCTACAAAATCGCCGTTATTATCGTAATGATTTGCGCCGCGATTTCGACCGTTTTCTCCGTTATCGGCCCGAAAATACTCGGAAACGCGACTTCGGAAATCGCAAGCGGACTGATGAAAAAAATTCAGGGCACAGGCTCGATAGATTTAAACGCCATAGGATTAATACTTTTGAGCGTGCTTTTGCTTTATTTAATAAGCGCGGGATTTATGTTTGTTCAGGGCTGGCTTATGACGGGAATAACGCAGAAAATCTGTTACCGTATGCGCAGGGATATTTCCGAAAAAATCAACCGTATGCCTCTTAAATATTTTGAGAGCAGAACGTACGGCGAGGTGCTTTCGAGGATTACAAACGATATTGATACTCTCGGAATGGGCCTTAACCAGAGCATAACGCAGATTATCACCTCCATTTGCACCGTTTTCGGAATTTTAGTAATGATGCTCACGATTTCGCCGTTGATGACGCTTATCGCAATAATCATTCTGCCTGTTTCAGCTTTGCTTTTAAGCTCTATAGTAAAGGTTTCGCAAAAGCATTTCCGCGCACAGCAAAAACACCTCGGTATCATAAACGGAATTGTTGAGGAAAGCTACGGCGGACACCTTATAATTAAGGCGTACAACAAAGAAAGCGATACCTTGGATGAATTTGAGAAAACGAATAAACTGCTTTATAATTCAGCGTGGAAGTCACAGTTTCTGTCGGGTATGATGATGCCCCTTATGATGATTGTCAGCAACCTCGGCTATGCGGCTGTTGCGATTTCGGGCGGTATTTTGGCGATTAACGGAGTTATCCGTATCGGCGATATTCAGGCGTTTATCCAGTACGTCAAGACCTTTACACAGCCGATTCAGCAGATTTCACAGGTTATTAATCAGGTTCAGAGTATGACGGCGGCGGCTGAAAGAGTTTTTGAGTTTTTAGACGAGGACGAGGAAATTCAGACGGTTGAAAATCCCGCCGACATCAAAAATATTAAGGGCGACGTTGAGTTTGACCACGTCAGCTTCGGATATGACGAAAATAAAATCATTATCCACGATTTTTCGGCAAAAATAAAAAGCGGACAGCGTATTGCCATAGTCGGCCCGACGGGCGCGGGTAAAACTACAATGGTTAAACTGCTTATGCGCTTTTACGATGTAAACGGCGGAGCAATTAAAATTGACGGTCATAATATAAAGGACTTTAACCGCAGAGAGCTGAGAGAGGCGTTCGGAATGGTGCTTCAGGATACCTGGCTTTTCAACGGCACGATTATGGAAAATATCCGCTACGGACGGCTCGACGCCACTGACGAAGAGGTAATTTCGGCGATTAAAGCGGCTCACGCCGACCGATTCATAAAAACGCTCCCAAAAGGCTACAATATGGTTTTAAACGAGGACGCGAGCAACGTAAGCCAGGGGCAGAAACAGCTCCTCACAATCGCGAGAACTATTCTCTCCGACAATCCCATTCTTATTCTTGACGAGGCGACCTCATCTGTAGATACCCGAACCGAATCGAGAATTCAGCGCGCTATGAACAACCTTATGAAGGGAAGAACAAGCTTTATTATCGCCCACAGGCTCTCAACAATTAAGGACTCGGACTTAATTCTTGTAATGCGCGACGGCGATATAATCGAGCAGGGTACTCACGACGAGCTTCTCAAAAAAGACGGATTTTATGCTGAACTTTATAACAGTCAGTTTGAACAGTAAGAGGAATTATAGAGTTAAGAATTAAAAATTAAGAATTTTTATATTTCTTCGCCAGACATTGCAGTCCCTCTCTAAAAAACATCTCCCCCATACAACTGTGCCTCTGTCTTACTTTGGATAGAAAGGATAAAGTTCTGCGAAAAATCTTTATATATAAAAATTCTCCCTATCTAACTTTAGATAGGGAGATTAATTTTTCTGTTAATATAGGCTTTTTAAAAAGTCTACCGCAGAACCTGTCCTTACTATCCAAAACAAGATAATGGCACAACTGTTTGGGGGAGATGAATTGTCCGAGAGGGAATGCACGAGTAAAGAATTAAGAATTAAAAATTAATAATTAAGAATTAATAAGTTAAAGGTAAACTTTTTATTCCTTTTAAAATCGGATTTAGAGGAAAAGTTTCTAAAAAGTCTAAAAAGTCTACCGCAGAACCTGTCCTCCCTATCCAAAACAAGACAGAGGCAGAAAGGTTTGGGGGATATGAATTATCAGATAGGAGCTGAAATGTCTAACGAAGAGATATAAAAAAGGAATGCACGGACTGACGTGGAAAATATAAAAATTTTTGTATAGTTTAACATATATTTCTTTAAAATAAGAAAAATTTGCTTGTTTTTCCTAACCGCATTGATTTTTTTGTTTTTTCGGAAATAGTAAAAAATGTGACAAAAAATGAATGGTTACAGAAAGATTACAAAGGTTACAGGAAAGTAATTCCCCGATTTCTTGCAAAACTAACAAAAAATGAAGGCTTTTTATAATGAATTAAAGGAAATAAAAAGAAAAATGTATGGTATTTTGACGAATACATCGTCAAAATGCACAAAAACTTAATTTCAAAATTGTTGACAATTTTCTGTTTTGCTCGTATAATTCTATCGTAGCAAAAAAACAGGCGTATTCGTCTGCAAGTTTTGTTGCAAATCTTTTTAATTGAATACTAAGGAGAAATTTAATGGCAAACACAGAAAATCAGCGTCCAGCCATTAAGGTAATCACAGCCGTTGCTGCCGTGGCTATCTTATGGACATCTGTTTTTTCCGTATCAGCACAGGCAATTTCTGACGAAAATTCAACCAATACGGAAACGCAAGTTAGCGACGAACTTCTTGTTCTTCCTAACGGAGACGCAATTGTAAGTAACAAGACGGGCGATTTTGATATTGTCGACGGAGTTACTGTAAACATCAAAGTGGGAGCAAAGGGCTATAAAAAGTACGACGTTCCCAAGACAGACGTAGAGGACGCGCTCGAGCACGCGAACATCAAGCTCGGCGAGTACGATACGGTTGACAAGAGCCTGAAGGCTAAGGTAAAGGAAAACACAAAGATTAAAGTAAACCGTGTTTCCTTTAAAAAGACGACCAAAACAAAGAAAGTAATGTACAAGACAGTAAAGAAGAAAACAGCTTCTTTATATGTCGGACAGAAAAAGGTTACCAAAAAGGGTAAAAAGGGCTCAAAGAGAGTTACCTATACCAAGAAAATTGTCAACGGCAAGATTACCAAGACAATTGTATCGGCAACCAAAATCACGAAGAAGTCAAAAAAGGAAGTTGTACTTGTAGGTACAAAGCGCAAAAACTACCAAATGCTCGTAAACAACCCGACTTCGTTCAAAACAAAGTCTAAGGGCGGAATCGGAACGCTTTACGACCATAACGGCAAGAAGATTGCGTATAAAAAGGTAGTAAAAGGACCCGCTACCGCGTACTCCTCAGAGGTAGGCGCGTATACGGCGGTCGGAAGCCGAGTTCATATCGGCGGTGTGGCGGTTAACCCGAGAGTAATTCCGTACGGCTCAAAGCTTTATATCCAAAGCCCCGACGGAAGCTTCGTCTACGGCTACGCTGTAGCGAATGATACAGGCGGATTTGTTTACACAAGCAATACCGTTGTCGACCTTTTCTATCCTAAGGAAAGCACCTGTATCCAGTTCGGCAGAAGAAATGTAAACATATATGTTTTAGCGTAAAAAACGGCTCCAAGCGGAGCCGTTTTTACTTTTCTTTATGGACTCGGGTTGCCGATAAGGCGCTAACCGCTGTGACTTAACAAGCTTTTACGAAATGTTTGAATAGCCCTCTTTTTTTATCATATAATTAAGGCGGACTGATTATAAAGCTTATTGTCTTTACTCCGAATTAAAATTATGCTATAATAAAATTTAACTGAAATTAATTATAGGTGATAATATGGTAATTAAAAAGGTCCGCACACGTTACGCTCCGTCGCCGACGGGATTTATGCACGTCGGAAATTTGAGAACAGCGCTTTATGAATATCTGATTGCTAAGTCAAACGGGGGGGATTTTGTACTCCGTATTGAGGATACCGACAGGGAACGATATGTTGAGGGAGCTGTCGATGTAATTTACGACACGCTCAAAACTGCGGGAATTATTCACGACGAAGGCCCCGACGTCGGAGGAGAGTTCGGCCCCTACGTTCAGAGCGAGCGCAGAGAAATGTATATGCCGTACGCTCAAAGGCTCATAGACGAGGGAAAGGCTTACCGCTGTTTCTGCTCTAAAGAAAGGCTCGAGGAGCTTTCGCAAAGCTCCGAGTTCGGCGGATATGACAGGCATTGCCGCGACCTCAGCGAGAACGAAATCAATGAAAAGCTAAAAGAGGGTATCCCGTACGTTATACGACAAAAAATGCCGTTAAGCGGAAAAACGACGTTTTCTGACGCGGTATTTGGAGAAATTACAGTCGACAACAGCGAGCTTCAGGACCAAATCCTTATAAAGGCAGACGGTTATCCGACCTATAATTTCGCGAACGTAATCGACGACCATACTATGGGGATAACCCACGTCGTGCGCGGAAGCGAGTATCTTAGCTCAACGCCTAAGTATAATCTTCTTTACGAGGCGTTCGGCTGGGAAATTCCAACTTACGTTCACCTGCCCCTTATTATGGGCAAAAACGAGGACGGCTCCGTGAGCAAGCTGAGCAAACGCCACGGCTCAACGGGTTTCGAGGATTTGATAAATGACGGTTACCTGCCCGAGGCGGTAATTAACTATATCGCGCTTTTAGGCTGGTGTCCCAAGGACAATCAGGAAATTTTCTCAATGAAACAGCTCGAGGAAAGCTTTTTTATCGAGGGAATTTCAAAGTCGCCCGCCGTATTCGATTACGATAAGCTTTTGTGGTTTAACGAGCAGTATATTAAGGCGATGAGCGCCGAGGAATTTACAGAGCGCGCTATGCCTTATTATAAGGAGGTTTTCGGGGACAGTGACGTTGATTATTCAAAATTTGCGGGAATTTTACAACAGCGGCTCGAAAAATTCACCGACATTCCCGAAAAGATTAAATTCTTCGCGGAGCTTCCCGAATATGAAAAGGATATATTTATAAATAAAAAGAGCAAGACAAATCTTGAAAACGCCCCCGTAAATCTAAAGGAGGCGTATGAGAGATTAAAGGCTCTGCCGAATTGGACGTTTGATGCCATACACGATTGCCTTATCAATATGGCGGTTGAAAAGGAGCTTAAAAACGGAACGGTTATGTGGCCCGTTCGTATCGCGGCGGCGGGACAAAAAGTAACGCCCGGCGGAGCGATTGAAATTCTCGATATTTTAGGCAGAGAAGAGAGCCTTAAAAGGCTTGAAAAGGGACTTGAAAAATTAAGAAGTTAAGAGGAATTTTTATGGACGAAAATAAAGAAGTAATGTCTAATAATTTTATACATCAGTTTATTGACGAGGATATTGCCGAGGGCGGAGATTACTACGGAAAAAAGGTTCACACCCGTTTTCCTCCCGAGCCGAACGGCTATCTTCATATAGGACACGCGAAGGCGGTTTTTGTAAATTTCGCGACAGCCGATAAGTACGGCGGACTTTGCAACCTCCGTATGGACGACACCAACCCGACCAAAGAAGACGTCGAGTATGTGGACGCCATAAAGGAGGATATAAAGTGGCTCGGCTTTGACTGGGGGGACAGATTTTACTACGCCTCGGACTATTTTGAGCAGATGTACGGCTACGCGGTTGAGCTTATAAAAAAGGGACTTGCGTATGTCTGCGAGCTAAGCGGAGAGCAGATGCGCGAGTACCGCGGAGATTTGACTACTCCCGCGAAAAGTCCATACCGCGACCGCCCGATTGAGGAGAGCTTAGACCTTTTTAAAAGAATGAGGAACGGCGAATTTGAAGACGGCGCGATGACGTTAAGGGCGAAAATTGACCTCGCGTCGGGTAATTTTAATATGCGCGACCCTGTAATCTACCGCATAAATCATATGAAACACCACAGGACGGGAGATAAATGGTGCATTTATCCGATGTACGATTTCGCTCACCCGATTGAGGACGTTATCGAGGGAATTACGCACTCGCTCTGTACGCTTGAATTTGAGGCACACAGACCCCTGTACGATTGGGTTGTCGATAATATTTCGGCTGAAAATAAGCCGAGACAGATTGAGTTTTCAAGGCTGGGAATCAACAACACCGTAATGAGCAAGCGCAAGTTGAGAAGGCTTGTGGAGGAAAATTACGTCAGCGGTTGGGACGACCCGAGAATGCCGACTCTTTGCGGACTGAGAAGACGCGGATACACGCCGAAAGCCATACGGACCTTTACCGACCAGATTGGTCTTTCAAAGGTTAATTCAATCGTCGATTACAGCTTTTTGGAGCATTGTCTGCGCGACGACTTAAATGAAAATGCAAAGCGTGTTATGGCGGTTTTAGAGCCTGTTAAGCTTGTTATCACAAACTATCCCGAGGGGAAAACCGAGGAATTTGAGATTGAAAATCATCCGCAAAGACCCGAAATGGGAAGCCGTAAGGTGACATTCTCAAGAGAGCTTTATATCGAGTCTTCAGATTTTATGGAGGAGCCGATAAAGAAATATCAGCGTCTTTATCCGTCGAACGAGGTGCGTATAAAGGGCGCGTATATTGTAAAATGTACGGGCTGTAAAAAGGACGAGAGCGGAAACGTTGTCGAGGTTTACGCCGAGTACGACCCCGAAACCCGAGGCGGAAACACCCCCGACGGGAGAAAGGTGAGGGGCACTATTCATTGGGTTAACGCCGACGACTGCGTTGACGCGCAGGTACGACTTTACGATAATCTCTTTACCGTAGACGATCCCGACTCGGGCGAAAAGGATTTTATTGAATATATAAATCCTGAATCCCTTGTTGTCCTGAACGGGTGCAAGCTTGAAAAATCCCTCGCAGGCACGGAAAAGTCGGACCGTTTTCAGTTTATGCGTCAGGGTTATTTCTGCCTTGACAGCAAGGACAGCGCGGAAAATAACCTCGTGTTTAACCGAAGCGTCAGCTTAAAGGACAGCTTTAAAAAGTAAAACCTGTCATTGTTATGCCTAAACAGGCATATGAGGCTTTTTAAGGTTATAACAGTTCGTACCCGATTATTTCAGAGGGTTTAATTGAAAATTTATATTAGGATTTAAAACGTCAGCATTATACTGTGAAATTTAAGCATAATGCTGACGAAATACTATATTACGGCTGTAATAAAAGAATTAAGAGTTTATGAAATTAAAGACCGTAAATAGATTTTCTTGATTAACTTTTTCAGTTACTGATAAGGAGATTTTATGAACATATTTTATTATCCTGTTATACTTATTGATAATATTGATAAGATTTTTTTAGCAGTAGATAATGACTTTTTGTTTTATTGCATAGTCGTTTTATTTGTTTTGGCCGCAATTAGTTTGCCAATTTTAATATCATTGACCAAAAAAGAAAAGATGAGAGATAATATTCTGTTTTATGTTGTTTTATCTTTCATTTGTTTAGTATTATCGCTTTCATTAGTATGGTTTGTTTCTATACCTTTCGTGCTTTTTTTAGTTCAATTTATTGCCTTTGTTTATAACAATTATGACAACACTAAGAACAAAATTAAAAAAAGCGGAGTTGTATCAATTTTATTTGTATTTGTCGGGTTTATTATTCTATTGAATTTAATTTGCTCGGTAGTTGAGGTGTAGAAATGGAAAAGAATTTAGGATTAAACAAGCCTTTAAAAATTCAAACCGTAATAATAATTTTGTTAATTTTTATTTTTATAATACTTGAAACATATTGTATCGTTTTTCAATGGTATAACGATAATAAAAAAAGCAGTTATGATTTGGTATATCTTGAGAAGATATATAATGAAGATGAAAAGCTTTTTAATAACTGCGCCGAACGGATAAATGAAAATAACATTTTAACGATTTCTCATAATAAAAGCGATATAAATAATATTAAAAACAGCGTCTTAAATAATACGCTGTATTATGAATTTGCGGGTACTAAAAAAAGTCTTAACGGTTATTATGATGTTGAAAAGCTTTTCGATAAGTACGATTTTGACGTTATTGAAAGGGAAGATGATAAAATTTATTTATCGTATTTTTCCCCGTCAATACAATTGGTTTATTCAAAACATAAAGTAAAAAACAGCAGGCGGATTTCAGACTTTTGGTATGTGGAATACATTTTGTAAAAATTGATTCGCAAACTAAACACACTTGCGCGCCATAGTAATTACATTTTATATTTATGTCACAAAAGAGAAAACAACAAATATTCTGTTAAAAACATAATAAGTTTTAATATAAACATAAAACAGGGCGCGCCGTCATCTGTCGGCGCGCCCTAAAAGGGGAATGGCTGTTAGTTTTCAATTACAAAATCAAGTTTTTTGTTGCCCGTATATTTGAGCTTGATTGTTTTCGTTTCTGTCGTATTGTCCGTGTAGGTTACCGTGACCAGTATTTCAGCTTTATTTAATGTCTTTTTCTGAATTTCCTTTTCAAGCTGTTTGTATCTTGTGTCAGTACGCTTTAAAGTGTTAATCTCCTTAACCCGTTTTGCAATCTCCGTATCGCTGTGGTCGCTTTCAAGGAGAAGAGTAAAACACTTTGACTTGAACTCATTTTTCAGAATAACCTGCTCGCTTCCGTCAACATTCTTTGAATTGTCGTAGGTGAAACCGTCGCAGACCACGCTGTATTTTTTGTCCGCGTATTTTTTAAATTCTTCAAGAGTGTACTGCGAGTTTTTAAGGCTGTTATAATCGCTGAAATCGGCGAGCGCCTTTTCTTTAATATAATTCTTTCCGACCGTCGACGGCTCCAAGTCAAAAAGTATTCCCTTTTTCGTGGATTTAAGATTGATTGTCTTTACGTTCGTACCTATAAAATTCAGATTTTCTATTACAAAATATTCGGCGAAATAGTCGTAATATCCGTCTTTCAGATACGGACTTCCGTCGGGGTTATCCATAAAAAAGCCTGACATTGCCGTATCTGAATATCCCCGGGTTATATAGTTATCGTTTCCGTTTAACGCCTCGGCGTTCGCAACGATTGAGAACGAATTTCTCGGCTGTCCGAGGCTTCCTAACCCTATAAATGCTCCCGTAGCGAATAAAATCAGCGCGAGGGTGACGGCAATCGGTTTTAAGCTAAAAGCGGACTTTCTTTTCCTTTTATTGTATTTTTCATTTTTCATATCCTCTTTTGCCTGATACATCTTTGCGGATAAAATGTTTTTCTGCTCACGGCTAAGACCTATGGAGTCGTTTTCCATTTTATATTTGTTTACATCAAATGTCATTGTAATGCTCCCTTTCTAAAATTATTTTGAGCTTTTCCCTGCCCCGCGCAAGCCTTTGCTTTACCGCCGAGCGGGAAATTTTGAGGACCTTTGAAATTTCGTCTGTTTTCATATCCTCATAGTAGTGCAAATATATTACGGTACTGTATTTTTCGGAAAGCTTTCCAACGGACTGCAACAGGGTTAAGTCCCTGTAATTCTGATTAAACTCAAGATTTTCAGCCTCGCTTAAACTTATATCTCGGTTTCTGCACGCCTTTTTCATCAAATCTTTTGAGCAGTTGACGGCTACCCGTATAAGCCACGCCTTGAGATGTTCCTTGTCCTTAATTTTGTCCGTGTTTTTTATAAGACGTATAAAAACCTCCTGACAAACGTCGAACGAGTCCTGTTCATTGTGAGTTATATTCAGAGCTATTCTGTAAATGGTGTCGGAATATTCATTTACAGCCTCTTCGATAAAATTATCAGCGCTAAACAATTTCATCATCTTTCCTCCTTTGTAAATAACACGAACAACTCTTCCAAAAAGTTACTTTTATATATCCACGTCAGACATTGCAGTCCCTATCTGACGGTTCATCTCCCCCAGATGTTTTTGCCCCTGTCTCGCTTTGGATAGTAAGGACAGGTTCTGCGGTATGCTTTTTAAATTTTTTAAAAACTTTTCCGCTCTATCTTTTTTGAATAGGAAATAAAAGTTAACCTCTAAATCTAATTCTTAATTTTTAATTTTTAATTCTTAATTTTTTACCCGTGCAGTCCCTCTCTGACGGTTCATCTCCCCCAGATGTTTTTGCCCCTGTCTTGTTTTGGATACAGAGGACAGGTTCTGCGGTATGCTTTTTAAAATTTTTAAAAACTTTTCCGCTCTATCTTTTTTGAATAGGAAATAAAAGTTAACCTCTAAATCTAATTCTTAATTTTTAATTTTTAATTCTTAATTTTTTACCCGTGCAGTCCCTCTCGGACAAATCATATCCCCCATACAATTGTACCTCTGTCTTGTTTTGGATAGAAAGGATAAAGTTGTGCGAAAAATCGTTATATATTAATATTGAAAATTTTACTTACATTTTTCTACCGCAGAACCTGCCCTCTCTATCCAAAGTAAGATAGAGGAAGAAAGGTTTGGGGGATATGCTTTTTAGAGAGGGACTGCAATGTCTGACGTGGAGATATAAAAATTCTTAATTTTTAAATATTAAGCCATATATTACTTGTTGAATTTCTCATTTTATTATCATATAATTAAAGATAAAAGGAGAGATTTTATGAAAAAGATAACAAAACCGCTTGCGGTTATTTTATCATTATTAATTCTTATGTGTTCGTTCGCTGTTTCCGTTTCGGCCGCGGACAGCGTTGAGGTTAAAGGCAATTTTGACTACAATAACGCGTCTGAAATGCTTAGACTGGTAAACAATTTAAGAGCGGAAAACGGCGCGGGAAAACTTGAAATGGATATGACTCTCGTTAATCAGGCGATGATACGCGCGGCAGAATGCGCGGTGTCGTTTTCTCATACAAGACCGAACGGCAAAAGCTGGAGTACATATACAAGTTGGGAAATGACAGGCGCCGAAAATATATCTATGGGATACTCAAGCGCTCAGTCGTCTGTAAACGGATTTTGGAATTCCGAGGGACATAAGAGAAATATGCTTGATTCGAGCTTTACCAAGGTAGGTATCGGCTGTTTTATTTCCTCAAAAGGTACTTATTATTGGGCGCAGGAGTTCAGCGCGGGCGCGGTAAGAGAGAAATTTTCCGAAAACGGAACACGCCCCGTAAGGGTCAATGTAGCGCTCCAAGGCGATAATACAACTGTTGAATTTTTGGACAGTTCCGAGGAACCGTCAAAAACAGCTCCCACAACGCCTGAAAACACTAAACCGCAGACAAAACCGACAGAGACTGAAGGCACCAAACCGTCGCAGACAAAGCCGACAGAGCAAAAAAATACTAATCCCTCGCAATCAACTCCAACCGTACCTAAAGTTACCGAGCCGACCCAAAAAATTCCCGAAATAGCTTCGGTAAAGCTTTCAAAAGAAAATTACGTCTATAACGGAAAGAACTGCACGCCCTCGGTAACAGTAAAGGATAAAGACGGAAAGAGCATTTCTCCCGAATATTATGTAGTATTTTATCCGAAATACCGTTCAAAGGTCGGCAGATACAGCGTAAAAGTGTTGTCAATGGCGGATAGTAAATTTTATACCGCAGGCTTTACAATTAACCCGAAAGCTACAAAGATTAAATCAGTTTCCGCGTCTAAGAAAAAGCTAAGCGTAAAATGGAGCAAGGTAAAAAAAGAAATTTCGGGTTACAAAATTATGTACTCGACCAAGAAAAATTTTAAAAGCTGTACCAAAACTCTAACAGTCGGTAAAACAAAGACGTCAAAGACGATTAAGGGACTGAAAAAAGGAAAGAAATATTACGTTAAGGTAAGAACCTATAAAAAAATAAACGGAAAGTGTTATTATTCAAGCTGGTCTGCCTCAAAGTCTAAAAAGGTTAAATAATGTAAGAGCTGTTCAAACGAACAGCTCTTATTTATCAGATGTCTTTTATATAATTTTTTAATCAGACGTTTTCTTTAATAAAAAGCCTACAGCAGAACCTGTCCTCTTTATACAAAACAAGACAGAGGCAGAAACGTTTGGGGGAGATTAATTGTCCGAGAGGGACTGCACGGACTGATGTAGAGATATAAAGAATTAAAAATTAAAAATTAAGAATTAAGAATTAGATTTAGAGGTAAGCTTTTAATTCCTTTTCAAAATAGATTTAGAGGAAAAGTTTCTAAAAAGTCTAAAAAGTCTACCGCATAACCTATCCTCTTTATACAAAACAAGACAGAGGCACAGAGGTTTGGGGGAGATGAATTGCCAGATAGGAGCTGAAATGTCTGATGTGGAGATATAAAGAATTAAGAATTAGATTTAGAGGTAAGCTTTTAATTCCTATTCAAAAAAGATGGAAAAGAAATGTTTGATAGAATTAAATTTTATTCTATCACACGTTTTATTTAATAAAAAGTCTACCGCAGAACCTGTCCTCTCTATCCAAAACAAGACAGAGGCAGAAACGTCTGGGGGATATGAATTGTCCGAGAGGAACTGCAATGTCTGATGTGGAAGTATAAAGATTATTTGGCGCTTACGTATTGGACACCGGGTACGGGAGCCTCGCCTCTTTTTGCGTACATAAGCTCTCTGCACGTTACGAGCTGATAACCCTTTTTAATGAGCTTCGGGACAATTTTCTTGACCGCGTCGGCGGTAGAGTTGTAAATTTCGTGCATAAGGATTATATCTCCGTCTTCAACATTATTTATGACGGAATTATAAACCTTAGAGGCGTCCTTAGAGAGCCAGTCCTGCGTATCTATCGACCAATAATAAAGGGGCATATTTTCGCGTTTACATTCCTCGCGGATTAAATCGGTTGTCATACCGCCCGGTGAGCGGAACGCGGTCGGATATTGTCCGCATATTTTATAAATCGCGTTAGAGGCTTTGCTTATGTCAGACGTGGTAACATTTTTGCCGTAATGAACGTGATTCCAGCTATGGTTGGCAAGCTCCATACCGAGGCTGACTTTTCGTTTGATGTTTTCAGGGTGGTCCGCGGCGTTTTTGCCGACCATAAAAAATGTTGCCTTAGCGTTGTATTTTTCAAGAACATCAAGTATTTTATCAGACGCTCCGTTGTAGCCGGGGCCGTCGTCAAAGGTGAGAGCGACCATTGGCTTGTTCGGGTCAATATCGCTTCTGAGCACAAAATTTTCCTTGATATAAGTTATATTCGCGTCGCTCCAATGACTTTTAGCGGTGGTTTCACCGTGTTTTATAATCACGCGTATTCTTACGCCGTATGCCTCGGCTTTATCAAGATTTGTTAAAACAAGCTCGGGATTTTTTGAAGGTTTAACCGTCTTTGTTTTTGCGTTTTTAAAATTTTTATCCGTACCCTCTGTGTACTGGATTTTATATTTTTTCGCATTTTTAACGCTTTTCCATTTAAGCGAGAGCGTACCCTCTTTGTTTGAGTTACATTCGGTAAACGAGGGGGCTTTCGGCAGAGTAAAGATGTCAACCGCGCGTTTTTCGCTTTCAAGCGAGCTGTGGTCCTTAACAGCGGTTACACAAAGAGTGTAGTCGGTCTGCGGATTGAGATTTTTAACAGTATATTTGTTGGTTTTTTTAACGGCGGTTACCTTTTTAAAATCCTTTTCATCAACGGCTTTTTTATATATGATATAACCGTCTGCGTCCGACACCTTTTTCCATTTGAGGGCAACGCCGTTTTGAGTGACGTTTAAGGCTTTAAGATTTTCGACGGGAGAAAGCTTGGGAGTAAAAACGTTCCAAACCGTAACTCCCGCAAGCATAACAATAATCGCAACCACAAGCACAAGTCCGTAGTGCGGTCTTGCGCTTTTTCTTCTGTTATATGAATTGTAGTAGTTTCTGTTTCGGCGGGGGCGTTTGCGAGGATTTCTGTTGCCGTAGCCCGAGGGCGCGTACCCGCTTTTCTCAACTTTTAAGTTTATGTATTTTACTTCCATTGTTTTCTACTTCCAATAAAATTAACAAATAGCTTACCTTATATTTTAATAAAAAATTGGTAAAATTGCAATACCATTGTTGTAAAAAAAGATGGAAAGAGGAGGAAAGCAAGAATAAAGCTACTGCAATATACCGATTTTTAGAATTTACCCCAGCATAACGTCTAATAACATCATAACCGCGAAGCCCGAAACTATACCCATTGTCGCAAAGTACGGGTGGGTGTCTTTATTCTGCTGACATTCGGGGATAAGCTCGTGAACCGCAACGAGTATCATACATCCCGCCGCGAAGGATAAGGCGTACGGCAGAATTGTCTGAATGTAAATTACGGCAAGCGCTCCGATTACGCCCGCAATCGGCTCGACAAGTCCCGACGCCTGCCCTATGAGAAAGCTTCTTGTTCGGGAATAGCCCTCTCTCCTGAGCGGAATAGAAATTGCCGCGCCCTCGGGGAAGTTTTGCAGACCTATTCCGACAGCGATTGTAATTGCGCCCATAAGCTTTTCGGGCGAGAAATTATCTCCCTGTAAAGCGCCGAACGCTACGCCTACCGCCAAACCCTCGGGAATATTATGGAGAGTTATTGATAAAACGAGCATAATAACTCTGTTTAAATGTTCGTTGTGAGTTCCCTGATTTACATAGACCTTCCTGCGCGAGAATGTTACGATTTTATCCGAGGACCACATAAATACGGCGCCGAAAAGAAAGCCGACTGTCGCTACAAAATAAGCGGGAAGCGCCGAGTATTCTTCGGCGCGTTCTATCGCGGGCTGTAAAAGCGACCAGAAGCTTGCCGCAATCATAACGCCCGAAGCGAAGCCGAGCATCAAATTAAGGACCTTTGAGCCGGGCGACTTAAAAAACACGACAGTTCCCGCGCCTAAGGCCGTAACGAACCACGTTCCGAGCGTCGCAACCAACGCGTATATAATAAGGTTATTCATCTCATACCTCCTACACACATTATATTAAGAGGGGGGTAATATGTGAGAGGCAGAGGATGGATTAAGAATTAAAAATTAAGAATTAAGAATTAGATTTAAAGGTAAGCTTTTATTTCCTTTTAAAATCGGATTTAGAGGAAAAGTTTCCTAAAAGCCTATATTAACAGAAAAATTAATCTCCCTATCTGAAGTTAGATAGGGAGAAAACTTACATATAAAGATTTTTCGCTGAACCTGTATTCTCTATCCAAAGTGAAATAGAGGCAGAAACGTCTGGGGGAGATGAATTTTCCGAGAGGGAATGCACGGAATGATGTGGAAAAACTAAAAATCTGATGAGGAAATATAAAAAACAGAGGTTTGGGCGTCGTGTTTTATCGCTTTTTTGAGGTCGTCAATGCTGTCAAACTTTTTCTCGGAACGTATAAATTCAATAAGCCTCACGTCTACCGTTTTGCCGTATAGATTTCCTCCTTTAAAAAGCGGGAGCCACGTTTCGCAGTTCGGGCTGTTTTCAGCGCTGACTGTCGGCTTTACTCCTATGTTAGTGACGCCGATATGCTCCTTTCCGTCAATCGTTACGAGCGATGCGTAAACTCCGAATTTAGGGAGCAAAATACCTTCCTCGAAATTAAGGTTAATTGTGGGCGTGTCCATAGAGGTCCCGAGATGAGAGCCTTCGACCGACGCTCCCCTTATCCCGAAATTGTAGCCGAGGAGCCTGTTCGCTGTTTTTATCTCGCCTTTTCTCAGCAAATTTCTGATTTCGGTTGAGGAAACTACAGCGCCGTCAATTTTTACGGGCTCGCATACCTTAACGGCTATATTTTCCTTTTCGCAAAGCCGTTTAAGCTCGTTTGTATCGCCCTTGCCGAGCTTTCCGAAACGGTAGTTAAATCCGCAGAAAACTTCTTTCGCGTTAAAAACACCGCGAAGAATTTCTTTTACGAAGGTTTCGGGCGATTTGTTTTTAAGCTGTTCAAAATCAAGAATGTAAAGAACCTCGATTCCGAGACTTTCAAAAATTTTAATTTTATCGTCTGAGGTTGAAAGACGCGCGTTTATGTCCTTTGACTTCGGAGTTTCGGAAAAGGTGAAAACGGCGGGCGTAAGCCCGCGGCTTTTGCTTTCAACGGCAAGCTTTAAAACGGCTCTGTGTCCGAGATGAACTCCGTCAAAATATCCGAGCGCAACCGCCGTAGGCTTGCCGGAATGTGTTAAATCACGAAAAATGCGCATCGTATCGGCTCCTTTCGTTAATATCAATTAAATCTTCCCGGAGCTTAACAGCATTTGGAGCTTTAAAACCGCAATCTGAGTTTTTGCGTCGGGAATACAGTTGTTTAAAACCATTTCGACCGCCTTATTAAGCGGGATTTTTTCGACATTCAAAAATTCGTCATCATCGGGAGATTGCTCCCCGATTGATTTAACCTTGCAGGCATAAAGATGAATAATTTCGTTCGTGTAGCCTGTGCTCGGGTACATCGCTCCGAGGGAGATAAAGCTGTAGCCCTCACAACCCGTTTCTTCTTTCAGCTCCCTCTTTCCGTTTTCGAGAACCGTAAGTCCCTTTTCGAGCTTGCCCGCGGGAAGCTCCAGCGTAATTTCCTTGTAAGGGTAGCGAAACTGCCGAACAAAATAGAGGTTATTATCCTTGTCGAGAGGGGCAACGCAAACTCCGCCGACGTGCTTTACAACCTCACGGCTTGCCGTGTTGCCGTCGGGAAGCTTTACTTCGTCAAGGAGAATACGCAGGATTTTTCCATCGAATATTGTTTTGCTGTTCAATGTCTTTTCAGAAAGATTGTCCATATTTTACCTCAAAAAACGGGAGTCAACGTCAGCGCTGACCCCCGTCGGCTTAACTTTATTTGCTTTTGTCTTTTTTGTCGCGCATAGTGTCAACGTCGTTAATTATGCTGTCGATTATATCATCGCGGATTATGCCCTCGCTGTCCGTAATTTCGGACTGCTTTGTGATGTCCACAAGCTCTTCATCGGGTTCGGTTTCGTTAACCTCGTCGTTTTCCTCTATGATATGCTCGTCGTCATCTTCCTCAACCTCCATTTTCATAGCGACCTGTTCCGCCTGTTGGAGAGGCGTGAGGCTTTCGCCCGGAATAGAGCCTACGATACTGTTTTGAAGATTTTGGAATTTTGAGGCGATTTTATCATCGTCGTCAAAGGCCTCCTCGACATTGTCAATTGCACTGTCAGCGTAACCGTCGTCGCCGAGTCCCTCCTGAGAAGCAAGTTCCGCCTGAACCTTAGCGATAGCCGCTTTCTGTCTTGCGAGCTTACGTTTTGCCTCCGCCTTGGCTTTAAGCTCTACTAAATGATTTTTCGGTTTTGTAACGTGATTGCCCTCTTCGTTAAAGTAGATGTTGTACCACACTATGAAAATATAAATTGTCCAGATTTTACGGCTGTTGTCCTCTTTTTCGCTGAAATGCTCGTCGAGCCACGAAATCAGAATATCCGTATTAAAGAATTTTTGCGCTGTCGGAGATTCAAAAGCGTTTTTAACAATGTTGTAATACTGCTCGTCACGAAGCCATACCCTCGTAGGAACGGGGAAACCGAGCTTTTCTTTTTCCGCCGTTTCGCTCGGAAGGTGACGCGCGGCGGCTTTTCGCATAGCGTACTTTGTGTTGTACTTATTACAGCGCAGTCTTGTCGGGAGCGAGGACGCAATCTTGAAAACCTCCTTGTCGAGGAAAGGAACTCTCAGCTCAAGCGAGTTTGCCATTGACATTCTGTCGGCTTTAAGAAGAATATCGCCGACCATCCAAAGGTTAATATCCAATGTCTGCATTCTCGTAACATCGTCTTGACGGCGTGTGCGGTGGAATATTCTGCGCGTCAGACGCTGGGGCTTTGTAGCGATTGACGGGTCGCGCAGAAGCTCGCGCTTTTGCTCGTAATCGTACATAAACGCGTTGCCTATATAACGCTCCTCGAGCGGGTGAGTTGCTCTAATGATATAATCTCTGCCCTTGATATCGGGCAGTTTTTTTGCAAGCTTGCACAGCGCTTTCCTGATAGCGTAGGGAACTAAGGTCTGATAAATTTTAAACACGCGTGGGTCGTTGTAGCAGGTGTAACCGCCGAACAGCTCGTCCGCTCCCTCGCCCGAAAGCACAACCTTTACATATTCGCTCGCGAGGCGCGACACGAAGTAAAGCGCGATACAGCTCGGGTCGGCAAGCGGTTGGTCCATATGGTACTGCACGGTTTCAATAGCGTCCCAAAATTCCTCGCTTGAAATCAGGTGGGTGTGATGCTCGACGCCGATTTGCTTTGAAAGATTGCTCGCCCAGGAAATTTCGTTGTATTTTTGACCAAAGTCAAATCCGACAGTAAAGGTTTTTTGGTCGGCAAAATAGGTTGAAACATAGCTTGAATCAACTCCGCTTGAAAGGAAACAGCCGACCTCAACGTCAGCGATTTTGTGGGCGTTTACGGAGTTTTCAAAAACCTTTTCGATTTTATCGACAGCCTCTTCCTCCGTCATATTCTCATCGGGATTGAATTTCGCCTCCCAGTAGCGGATAGTTTCAACCTCGCCGTTCTTAAAGGTCATATAGTGGCCGGGAAGCAGGCAGTAAACTCCCTCAAAAAAGGTTTCGGGCGGAACCGCGTACTGGAAAGAAAGATAAGTGTCAAGCGCTTTGTAATTAAATTTCTTTTCAAATTTGGGGTGTTCAAGGATACTTTTAATCTCGCTCGCGTAAATTAGGTCCTTGCCGATAACGGTGTAGTGCATAGGTTTAATACCGAAGAAATCACGCGCTATAAACAGGCTCTTGTCCTGCGTGTTGTAAATAGCAAAGCCGAACATTCCGCGGAGCTTTAACAGCATATCCTCACGCCATTGCTCGTAGCCGTGAACCAAAACCTCGCTGTCGGCGTCGGTCGCGAAGGTGTGGCCCGCCTCGATAAGCTCTTTTCTAAGCTCCTTGTAGTTGTATATCTCGCCGTTAAAGGTGAGAACGAGGGTTTTATCCTCGTTATAAATCGGCTGGTGGCCCGCCTCAAGGTCTATAATACTCAGACGTCTGAAGCCCATACTGATATAATCATCGCAGAAAAATCCGTCGGAGTCGGGACCGCGGTGGGTTATAACCTCTGTCATATTTCTTATAATTTTGTCGCGGTCTAAAACCTCTCCCGTAAATCCGCAGATACCGCACATATTGAAAACTCCTTCCGATTTGTAATTAAATATAAATATACATATTAACTATACCACAATTTCCCTCCTCTTTCAATATCTTTTTATCTCCACGTCAGACATTGCAGTCCCTCTCGGACAATTCATCTCCCCCAAACGTTTCTGCCTCTATCTTGTTTTGGATAGTAAGGATAGGTTCTGCGGTAGACTTTTTTAAAAACTTTTCCTCTAAATCCGATTTTAAAAGGAATAAAAAGTTAACCTTTAAATCTAATTCTTAATTCTTAACTCTTAATTCTTAATTTTTAAATCTCCACGTCAGACATTGCAGTCCCTCTCGGAAAAGCATATCCCCCAAACCTTTCTGCCCCTGTCTTGTTTTGGATAGAAAGGACGCGCAACAAAATTTATTATTGAAAAACGTTTGCTTTAGGGATATAATTAAACCGTGAAACGAAATTGCCGATAAAAGGAGTGGCGCTATGTTCGGGCTTTTGGGAACGATTGTAAATGTGGGAACCGTAATTTTGGGAAGCGGTATCGGAATGCTCTTTAACAAAAAAATACCGAAACGGCTTACCGACAGCCTGTTCAAGGTTCTCGGCCTTGCGACCGTATTCATCGGCGTGAGCGGTTGCCTTTGCGGACACAGCACGATTTTGATAATAATTTCTCTTATTTTGGGAACGCTCGTCGGCGAGCTTGTCGATTTGGATAAGAGGATAAATTCCTTTGGAAATTTCCTCGAAAGTAAATTTGATAAGAACAACCAAAATTCAAGAATGTCCGAGGGCTTTGTAACGGCGTCGATACTTTTCTGTATCGGTTCTATGACGATTGTCGGCTGTCTTAACGCGGGGCTTAAAGGCGACTGTACCGTGCTTTTCGCAAAGTCCGCGCTCGACTTGTGTTCGTCAATGATTTTTGCGAGTACAATGGGCTTGGGCGTTATGTTCGCGGCAGGCTTTGTGCTTGTGTATCAGGGACTTCTGACCGTGCTTGCCGTCTTTATAAGTCCGTATTTAAGCGCTGTTGTAATTGACGAGATGAGCTGTGTCGGATACATAATTATTATCGGTTTGGGAATTACAATGATTTCGGATGTTAAGCTAAAGCTTACAAATATGGTGCCGGCGATGTTCTTTCCGATTGCGCTTGTTCCTCTCGGAGATTTGCTTGTGAGAGCAATGCCTTTTTTGGTTGGATAATGTTATAAAGATAATGCTTAAAAGCTTATCGGGCGGATTTTTTCGCCCGATTTTTTATTTCATAATTCCCTATTTTAAACATAAACCCTTTTGCGTATGTTAAAATAATAAAGTATAGTGTATTTTACCGCTTATCGCTGTAAACTGGAGGAGTATATATGTCTAACGTAATACGAATTTTTGTAGAAAAACGTGACGCGATGAATGTTGTCGCGGAGCAGACAAAATGGGATTTGCGCCATAATCTCGGTATCCGCGCGATTGAGGACTTGCGTTTTATCAACCGCTACGACATTGAGGGTATGACGAGAGAGGAATTTGACAGAGCTAAAAACATCATTCTCTCCGAGCCTAATCAGGACGTTATTTACGAGGAGAATTTGCCTGTAGAGGACGGATTCAGGGTTTTTGCTATGGAATATCTTCCGGGACAGTACGACCAGCGCGCCGACTCCGCGGAGCAGTGCGTCCAGTTGCTTACGCAGGGAGAGCGTTGTAAAATTTTAACGGCGAGAGTTGTCGCCGTCAAGGGCGATATTACGGACGAGGAATTTGAAAAAATCCAAAATTATCTTATTAACCCTGTCGAGAGCCGTCTTGCCTCGCTTGAAAAACCCGATTCACTCGAAATTCCGATTGAACAGCCCGAAAACGTAAAAACAATAGAGGGCTTTATAAGCTGGAACGACGATGAAATGGCTGAATTTTTCGGTTCTATGGGATTTGCTATGACGCTCGACGACTTAAAGTTCACGCGTGATTATTTCCGAGACACGGAACACCGCGACCCGACCGTTACCGAGCTGAGAGTAATCGACACATACTGGTCGGACCATTGCCGTCACACTACCTTCCTTACGAAATTAAACAAGATTGAGATAGAAAAATCCGCGCTCTCAAAGGTTATCGGGGACGCCTTAGACGCGTATTACGAAACGAGAGATGAGGTTTACGGAAAGGATACCGACAGAAACGTAAGCCTTATGGATATGGCTTTAATCGGAATGAAAGCGCTTAAAAAGCGGGGGCTTATTCCCGATTTGGACGAGAGCGAGGAGATAAACGCCTGCTCGATTGAAGTTCCCGTCACCATTGACGGAAAGGTTGAAAAATGGCTTGTTCAGTTTAAGAACGAAACTCACAACCACCCGACAGAAATCGAGCCTTTCGGAGGCGCGGCGACCTGTCTGGGCGGAGCTATCCGCGACCCGCTTTCGGGCAGAGCGTACATTTATCAGGCAATGCGCGTAACAGGCTCGGGCGACCCGACAATTCCGTTTAAGGATACTATGGAGGGCAAGCTCCCAAGCAGAAAAATTACAACGGGAGCGGCTCAGGGGTATTCCTCCTACGGCAACCAAATCGGACTTGCGACGGGACAGGTTGTCGAGCTTTACGATAAGGGCTATGTCGCGAAGCGTATGGAAATCGGCGCCGTTATCGGAGCCTCGCCCAAGGAGAACGTTATCCGAGAGGTTCCCGCCCCCGACGACGTAATCGTTCTTTTGGGCGGACGCACGGGACGCGACGGTTGCGGAGGAGCGACGGGCTCCTCAAAGGCGCATACAACAAGCTCCATTGAAACCTGCGGCGCGGAGGTTCAAAAGGGTAATCCGCCGACAGAGAGAAAAATCCAGCGCCTTTTCAGAAATCCCGAGGTTGCGAAAATGATTAAGCGCTGTAACGACTTCGGAGCAGGAGGCGTCTGCGTTGCAATCGGCGAGCTTGCAGACGGACTTACCGTTGACCTCGATAAGGTTACTAAAAAATACGAGGGACTTGACGGAACGGAGCTTGCTATCTCCGAAAGCCAGGAGCGTATGGCGGTTGTACTCGATAAGGGCGACGTCGCGAAATTTATCGAGCTTTCACAAACCGAGAACCTCGAGGCGACGGCAGTTGCGGTTGTAACCGAAAATCCGCGTCTTACGATGAACTGGCGGGGCGACACTATTGTTGACATTTCAAGAGAATTTTTAAATACAAACGGCGTAATTCAAACCGCCGACGCTTATATAACGGCGCCCGACGAAAATAACTGTTATCGCGCGCGCTGTCCCGAATGCCTGAAGGGACTTGACACGGCAGAGGCGGTTAAGAAGAATATGGCGCGTTTGGAGGTTTGCTCTCAAATCGGACTTAGCGAGCGGTTTGACGCGAGCATCGGCGCGGGAACGGTAATTATGCCGTTCGGCGGAAAAACCCAGCTCACTCCGCAGGAGGCTATGGCGGCGAAAATTCCGCTTGTTAAGGGTGAAACCGACGACGCCTCCGCAATGAGCTACGGCTTTATTCCCGCTGTTTCGCGCTGGAGCCCGTTCCACGGCTCCGCGTACGCGGTTGTTGAGTCGCTCTCAAAACTGCTCGCAATCGGAGCGTATCCGCTCAAGGCAAGACTGACGTTCCAGGAATATTTTGAGAGATTAAAGGACAAGCCCGAACGCTGGGGCAAGCCTGCGGCGGCGTTGCTCGGCGCAATGCAGGCGCAGTTAAACCTCGGTATTCCGTCAATCGGCGGTAAGGATTCTATGAGCGGTACCTTTGAAGCAATCGACGTTCCGCCTACTCTTGTTTCATTCGCCGTAGCTATGACAAAGGCGAGCAAAACAATTTCCGCTGAATTTAAAAAGGCTGGCTCTAAGGTTATTTACGTTCCCGTTCCCGAAAATAAAGAAACTCTTATGCCGAAATGGGACGAGCTTAAGGCAATGTATAACGCTGTCTACGCTCTTATGGACGAGGGAAAGGTTTTATCCGCCTCGGTTGTTAAAGAGGGAGGCGCGGCGGCGTCTGTATGCAAGGCTTGTTTCGGAAATAAATTAGGATTTAAGTTTGAAAAAGAGCTTACATATGACGAGCTTTTCGCACCGCTTTCGGGCTCGCTTGTGCTTGAACTCAAAGACGGCGCAAAGCTTAACTCTGATATTCTGCACTATCCGCTCGGAGAGGTAACCGAAAATGAAGAAATCGAAGTCAACGGTTCAAAAATTAAAATCAATGAAATCATTAGCGAGTGGACTGCTCCGCTTGAAAAGGTATTCCCTACAAAGGCGCAATGCCCGAAAATGGAGCAGAGCGCAAAGCTCTATACAGAAAGAAATAATCACACGCCTGTAGTCAAAACCGCTAAGCCGAAGGTGTTTATCCCCGTTTTCCCCGGTACGAACTGCGAGGTTGATACCGCGAGGGCGTTTGAAAAAGCGGGCGCGGACGCGGAGCTTTTAATTGTGAAAAACCTAAAGCCCTCCGACATCGAGGATACAATCGCCAAAATGGAGCAGAGCATAAAAAGCAGTCAGATGATTATGTTCCCCGGCGGATTTTCGGGCGGTGACGAGCCTGACGGTTCGGGCAAATTTATCGCTACCGCTTTCAGAAATCCGAGAATAAAAGAGGCTGTAGACGAGCTTTTGAACAAGCGCGACGGTCTTATTCTCGGCATATGTAACGGTTTCCAGGCGCTCATCAAGCTCGGACTTGTGCCGTACGGAGAAATCCGCGACATTAAGCCGACCGACCCGACGCTGACCTTCAATACTGTCGGACGTCATATCTCCCATATGGCGTACACCCGTGTAACCTCGGTTAAATCTCCGTGGTTCTCGGGCGTAAATGCGGGCGACGTATTTGCCGTTCCCGTATCTCACGGCGAGGGAAGATTTATGGCTGACGGCGAAACCGTTAAGCGCTTGATTGAAAACGGTCAGGTTGCAACCCAGTACGTTGACTTAAACGGCAACCCGAGCGACGATATTAAATACAACGTAAACGGCTCGGTATGCGCGATTGAGGGTATCACAAGCCCCGACGGACGTATTCTCGGAAAAATGGGACATTCCGAGCGCAAGGGCGAGAACCTCTATTCAAACGTTCCGTTTGAAAAAGACCAAAAAATTTTTGAAAGCGGAGTTAAATATTTTAAGTAAAAAAAACAGCTCTTCGGAGTATCGGAGAGCTGTTTTTCTTTAATAAAGTATGCTGTGTGATGAATATTTATATAATCGTTAAAGAACACTCATAGCTTTAGGGGGAAAACTATGCTTGCAGTATATCTGTCAATGATAGATAATGAAAAGGATAGAAGCAAATTTGAATCTGTTTATTTTCAATACAAGAATCTGATGCTCAACCGCGCTTATGATATTCTAAAGGATTCGGGCCTTGCCGAGGACGCGGTACATAATGCCTTTCTGCGTATTTTGAAAAATCTTTCAAAGATAGATAAAGCCGACGATTTAAAAACGAGGCTTTTTGTTACGGTTATTATAGATAACGTAGCAAAAACTATGTATAACAAAGAGCACAAAGTAATTTTGACGGAATTAACAGATATTGACGCAAAGATAAATATTGAGGAAATTATCGAGGACAGGGACGCGGTACAGCATATTATGGAGGCGGTCGGCTCTCTGCCCGAAACATACAGCTATGTAATTTTCTTAAAGTATTTCAACAAATTCAGCGACAAGGAGATAGCCTCCGCGCTGGATATATCCGTTTCTGCCGTTCGCAAGAGGTTGCTTCGCGGAAAAAAGCGTTTGGTTGATTTGTTAAGACGAGGTGAGAGCGATGAATGATATGGAGAGGTTCGACAATATTTTATCGCAGGCTGTTTCGGGATATATAAACAATTGGCTTTCAGGCGACGAGTTCAGAGAAGATGAATTTAAGACGACAAAATCATTTGAAAAGAAAATGTCAAAAATGATAAAGTCACAGCATAATGTTTACCATAAGCTCACCCTAACGAGAGCGAGAAAAGCGTTGTGCGCGGCGGCAATCATAATCGCGTTGCTTTTATCCTCGCTGAGCGTTGGAGCGGTAAGGGACTTTGTCGCGAATTTCTTTGTTGAACATTTCAACACTCACGATTCTATATCCGCTAATACAGAAGAGGGAACATACCCGACTAAGCTGGAAAAAATTTATGAGCTTGGTTATATACCCGAGGGATATAAGTTAGCGGACAAAAGTGTTATAGATACTAGTTCAACATATATGTATATTAATAAAGACAAATATATTGTATTTGAACAAAGTGTAAAAAGTCATTTTAACTCAAATGTAGATAATGAATTTTCCACACAAACTACCGAGGTTTATAAAGGCAAGGAGTACTATGTAAGCGACCATAATGATGGCAGTTATACTTTAATATGGGATGGTGGAGAATACATATTTGATATAACAGCATATTTACCAAAAGAAACCCTGTTTGATTTGTGCAGTTCGCTGAAAGTTAAGGAAAAATAAAAAGATTTTTAAAAATTGTCTCAATTTAATGGAAAAAAATGGTTTTAGTATATAGAGAGGAATTTAAAAACCTCTTTATATACTTTTTTATTTTAGGAGGAAATTTTATGAAAAAAATTATTGCGGTTTTACTTTCTTTGGTAATACTGCTCTGTGTGGTGATTACGGCTAATGCCGTAAATTACGGGCGAAATGCCGAAACGGTACAGCCGACAACGCCCGCGACGGAAAATCCCGAACCCGATAGGAATTAAAAGGTTATCTTTATTTATTAATTTTTAATTCTTAATTTCCATATAAGACATAATTTATAAAGCATATATTCCAAATAATCATTTATAAAAAGTTTACAAAAAAGTGAATCTCTATTTGTTAAAAATTGACAAATATCACTTGGAATATTTATGCATTATTCCAATTGATATTCAAATTTTCCGTTGATATAATGATTATAGGTAAAAAAATAATGACTTTAAGAAAAATATAAATCCAAAACAGTAACGAAAAAGGTTACTGTAAAAGTTAAATGAATTATTAAGATTGTTTGGAATAATAAAAAACATATATAAGGAGTAGATATTATGAAAAAGTTTTTATCAATAATTCTGTCAATTTTTATTATAGCCGGTTTGGCGACAGGCTTTTCAAGCTATGCGGTAGAAATAAAAACCTCAGGAGATTATGAGTACAGCTTGTATAATAACAATACTGTCAGAATAGTTTCTTACAAAGGAAACGATAAGGAAGTTACTATACCTGATATGATTGACGGGTATAACGTAGTAAATATAGGTTTGGGCGCTTTCAGCAGGTGCTTTAATCTTGAAAGCGTAGTTATATCGGAGAATATAGAAAGAATAGAACAGAGAGCGTTTAACAGTTGCGTTAATCTTAAAAGCGTTGAAATAGGCAGAGATGTTGTTAATATAGACGAATCCTCTTTCAGCGGTTGTGACGCGCTTAGCAACATAACTGTTAAAAATAAAAATACCGTTTATGACAGCAGAGATAACTGTAACGCAATAATAGAAACAAAGTCAAATACGCTGAAAATAGGTTGTTCAAAAACAGTTATTCCTAACAGTGTAGCCACCATAGGAGAAAATGCGTTTGATAACTGTTTTGATTTAAAAACTATAGAAATTCCTTCAAATGTAAAGATGATTGGCAGAGAGGCTTTTGTAAACTGTATGAATCTTGAAAAGATAACTCTGTCGGAGGGATTAGAACAAATTGGAGATAGCGCATTCAGAGGTTGCTTGAATCTTAAAAATGTAGAGATTCCAAATTCAGTTACAAAATTAGGCTTTAGTGTGTTTATGGGTTGTACTAATCTTACAAATGTTGCGTTACCCGAAAAAGTTACCACTATTAACAATTTTGTATTTTCTGATTGTGTTAATCTTGAAAGCGTTAAGCTTCCCCAAAAAACTGAAATAATAGGCGACGAAGTTTTTGCTAATTGCAGTTCGCTAAAAACAATTAATTTACCTGAAAGTATAAGACGTATCGGATTTTCCTCATTTAACGGATGTGAAAATTTAACTGATGTATATTATGGCGGTTCAGAGTATAGTTGGAAAAATATTGATATGGGAGATAAAAATGATTCCTTACAAAATGCTAAAATTCATTTTGAAAAAGAATCGCCTACAAATCCGACAACTGAATCAACGCCGGCTACGACAACGCCTACAGAAACGGTACAGCCGACAACGTCCGCGACGGAAAATCCCGAACCCGCAAATTCCAAAAACATCACAGATGTTATTCCCGCAGGTGCTCAAACGAATACCTATTATTTCTATAAGCCTAAAGATTGGGATAATGTTGGAGTTTACTGGTTCAGCGGTTCATATAACTGTGAAAAGGACGAGAACAAGTCAAACGGAAAAGGCTACCCGGGATATGCTGTTACACAAACGGAAGAAAGCGATAAAAATATATACATCGTAAAAATTCCGAAAGACGTGCCGAGTATTTCGTTTAACAATCTTTTAGACGGCGAAAAGAGCGTTTACACAACAAATTTGAGTTGTGCCGATAACGCGTCCAAAGTCTTTATAGTAAATCCAAACTCTAAAATCGAGGATGAAACTAACACGGTTAGAGGCGAGTGGTTCTATTACTACAGAAACGGAAAATACGGAAGATATAAAACTTTTGACGAGGCGCAGAAAAACAACGCCGTTTACTCAAACGGAGAAGTTCCGAAGAAGATTAGCGATAAAAATACTACTCCGACCGTATCAAAGCCAAAACAGGCAAACCCGATAAAGGTTACGGCGAAAACAAAGACGGTAAAAGCGAAAAAGCTTAAAAGGACAAAGGTAACGGTTAACGCGCTTACCGTTAAGAAGGCTAAAGGAGAAGTAAATTACAAAAAACTGAGCGGTTCTAAAAAGCTTACCGTAAACAAAAAGGGAAAAATCACAATTAAAAAGGGAACGAAAAAAGGCACTTACAAAATCAAAATAAAAATCACTGCAAAGGGAACAAAAAAATATAAATCCAAAACGGTAACCAAAAAGGTTACTGTAAAAGTTAAATAAATTTCCTTTCCTTTCTTCTAAATGAAGTAAACCAAAAAAATCCTGCCCTGATTTATGGGCAGGATTTTTTATGTCTCCTCGTCAGACATTTCAGCTCCTATCTAAAAAAAGCATATCCCCCAAACTTTTCTGCCTATGTCTTGTTTTGGATAGAAAGGACAGGTTCTGCTGTAGACTTTTTAGCTTTTCCACATCATTCCGTGCATTCCCTCTCGGGCAAACATCTCCCCCAAATGTTTCTGCCCCTGTCTTGTTTTGGATAGAAAGGACAGGTTCTGTTTTTTTAAATCTCCACGTCAGACATTGCAGTCCCTCTCGGGCAAACATCTCCCCCATACGATTGTGCCTATGTCTTGTTTTGGATAGAAAGAACAGGTTCATCTATAGACTTTTTAGACTTTTTACAAACTTTTCCTTTAAATTAAGGTAGTAATTAAATGAAATATTTATGACAAAATCATATATGAGGGCAACGCTTACGCAGAAAAGTCTATCAATCATAATAACTCTCATATAATTACTGTTGTATGGGATAACGGGAAATATATTTTTGAATTATCGGCAGGGTTACCCAAAAATACTATGCTCGATTTATGCAATTCGCTGAAAATAAAACAAAAATAAAAAAAATCAGAAAATTTTGTCCTAAACTCCTCAAAAAAAAGGTTGTAGTATATGAGAGTGCAAAAGAGCAATTTCATATACTATTTTTAGGAGGACAGAATTATGAAAAAGATAATTTCGTTGTTTTTAATGCTCGCATTACTATCTATATCATTAGTTAATGTTTATGCCGAAACATCAGAGCCTTTTGATAATACAGACTATTTAAAAGTAATCTCAAATGAGGATAACGATATTGACTTTGCTGTCCCGCTCGGGGTCGTAACTACAGGGGTGAAAGGTGAAAAAAACGTTCTCGTCTACGCGGCGAAGAATGAACCGCTTGAAACTTCAAAAACAAAAACGGTTGAAAACTACAATTTCAAAACATATGTAAATTCAAGCACGGACCTCGGACTTTTTATTGTAGGTGTTTATGAAGATAAACATACGACTGTCGAAACGCTTGAAAAAGGGATAAGGGATTATGAATATAATATGAATCAAGTGATTCCTCTTATTCGGAAAGCGGAAAAAGACGGGGTTAAGTTTGACTTTACAGTCGAGCATAAAGACGGCGCGGTTGCCGAAGAATGTTTGGAAAAGATTGCTGATGTATATACACGCCCTGAATGGATTGAAGTAAAAGGAACTGTCAGAGATTGGACTCTTTGTACTGCAGGAAGTTATATGGTTATGACAGGCGGAGCGGAAATCAATATCGGAAATTATACGTTTTACGCCTTTGCGTTATATTCTCCCGATTATCTTGGGATTTTCGTTGTAAACGATAATGAGGCTTATACATTAAAGGACGCTTATGATAAATCCAAAATTAACGATGCGGATATGGATAGTATTATAGGTATACTCGGAGCAAAAACACAAAATTGGATAGTTGAAAAAAACAGCGGAGCAGTTAAGCCTTCAACCGAATCAACGCCTGCTACGACAACGCCTACAGAAACGGTACAGCCGACAACGTCCTCAACGGAAAATCCCGAACAAACAAGCTCCGCTGAACAGGCTCTCAGAAGCTTTTTTGACGGCAACGGCGCAACTGGAGATAGATTCCTCTTTACAAGCTTTGGCGCATACAAGGACTATGAGGTATGTTACGGCGGATATGAATTGACGCAGCCGTGGGAGCCTTGGACGAGAATCGGCGATTACGCGTTCAGATTGAATGTGCATATAAATGACGACAAAACGCTTCTCGGCTTGTATCTTGTCAAGGACAGTGAGGTTCTTCGATTGAAGGATGTCTACGGCAAGTACATAAACGATGACGATATGACGGAAATTGTCAAGCTGATTACTGCCAACGCGGATTACGAAAATTATTTCTATCTCTACGATATTGTCGACGTCGAGGTAGGCTCTTCGGGCGATTATACCATCCGCTACGAGGGCGTTGCCAACCCCTACTCCGAAGCGGCGGCACGCATCGATACGGCGCGGTACAATATCCAAATTGGCGACATAAATATTTGCGTATATGGCGGCGCGGACTTTGTCACGAGTGAAAACACCTTTATCGCAACCGGGCGCACCAAAGGTTTGTATGTTGTTGACAAGGAGAACAACGTTGTTGATTTTGCCGAAGCGTATGAAAAATCTCTCATCGGGACTGCCGATGACATTGTAAAGCTACTCAAGGACAGCGGGCAGGTCAACAAGGGCTACTGGACAATCAACTTCACTGACGTGACAGAACCCGTGACGACCGAGCCCGCAACGAATGAGCCGGTAATCACCGAGCCTGTCACAAATGAACCTGCCGCGACGGAGCCTGTTACAATTAAACCTATAGTTGTCAACAAAAAAGCCAATCCGATTAAGGTAACTGTTAAAACAAAGACTGTTAAGGCAAAGAAGCTTAAGAAGTCTAAGCAGACTGTTAAGGCTATTACAGTCAAGAAGGCTCAAGGTAAGGTTAGCTATAAGCTTGTTCAAAGCGGAATCACAAATAAAATCCGCAAGCTTGTGAGTATCAATAAAAAGGGCGCTATCACAATTAATAAGTGGAAAAAGGCAAAGGCTGGGACATACAAGATTAAAATAAAAATCACCGCAAAGGGAACAAAGAAATATAAATCCAAAACTATAACGAAAAAGATTACGATAAAAATTAAATAATCTTCCTTTCTCCCAAATGAAATAAACCAAAAAAATCCTGCCCTAATTTATGGGCAGGATTTTTTATATATCTTCGTCAGTCCGTGCATTCCCTCTCGGGCAAATCATATCCCCCAAATGTTTCTGCCTCCTGTCTTGTTTTGGATACGGAGGAAGAACGGTTTGTGAGAGATGATTTGTCCGATAGGGACTGCAATATTTGACGTGGAAAATCTAAAAAGTCTACAGCAGAACCTATCCTTACTATCCAAAGTGAGATAGAGCTCAAACGTCTGGGGGAGATGAATTGTTAGATAGGAGCTGAAATGTCTGACGTGGAGATTTAAAAATTCTTTCTGCGTTGTTTGTCGATAACCATTTGTAGATACGGAAGAAGCTCAAAGCCCATTCTTTCGTAAAGGCGTTTTGCGCCCTCGTTATAATCCTCAACCTCAATACGCAGGCGCATAGCGTGGCTTTCACGTTTTAAAAACTCGAAAAACTCCGTGGCAAGCCCCCTGCCCCTGTACTCTTCGTCAATATAAATTTCCTCGATAGTAACGGAAAATCCTCCCGCCTCCTGCGAAAAGGTTTTTGACAAAAGCGCAAATCCACAGGGAACATTATCCCATTCAAAAATATAGCACTTCAAATAATCGTCCGAGCGCATAAGCTCGTTAAAAGTCGCCGTATAATTTTCCCTCGGCACGGGCGAGTTTACCGCGTCCGTGTGGTAGAAAATATCAACATATTTTAAATAAAGCTCTCTGTCGCTTTCTTTTATTGGTCTGAACATTAAATTCTCCGAAAAATTTACTAAAAACGGCATATACGTTTCTTTTTTATATATGTAAAATAAAGCACGGATTTTGAATTAAGAATTAAGAATTAAAAATTAAGAATTGGATTTAAAGGTAAACTCTTAACTCCTTTTCAAAATAGATTTAGAGGAAAAGTTTGTAAAAAGTCTAAAAAGTCTACCGCAGAACCTGTCCTCCCTATCCAAAACAAGACAAGGGCAGAAAGGTTTGGGGGATATGATTTATCCGAGAGGGGCTGTAATGTTTGACGTGGAGATATAAAAAAAGGGACTGCAATGTCTGACGCGGAGATATAAAATTATTTTTTGTCAAAAAATCTTGTGGTTTTAAAGGTGCATACATAACTTTGGGTTTCGTGGAAGAAAGAGTCGACATAGGAAGTGTCATACATATAAATAATTCTATGCTGTACGGCGGACTTGTCCATATCAAAAATATAAACAACCGCGTCTTTAATCGTTTTTCCGCCGGGGTGATTGGTTCTTCCCGTGTAGTGAAGTCCGCTGATAACGTCCTTAACGGAGCTGATACCGTATGTATTCATCGCGTCCCTTACCGCCTGCGCTATCAGCGCCGCGCCTGTAAATCCTCCGTTGCCGAACTCGCCGTAGCAGAGCCTTTCCAAAAGGTCGCGGTCAGCGTCGGAAAGCTCAACGTGAGCGGGGTGGAAGCTTCTGTCGGGATTATCAATCGCGACTAAATATCCCGCATTCCATTGCTCGTCGTAGCTTGCCTTGTTCTTAACAGTCGGGGCGGTAGCGTAGGAAAATCCCTTTTTAGGGGTTTTCTTTTTGGCTGACGTTGAACTCGGCTCTGTCGTCTTTTTTTTGTCAGTTTTTTTCTCTGTCAATTTTTTGGCGGTTTTTTTCTCGATATTTTTGCTCTCTTTAGATTTCCCCGCCTGCGGTTTCAGCTTGACAATTGAAGAGGAAATTGAAAGCTCGGTTTGCGGTTCGGTTTCCTTGCTTTCCTCGCTTTCGGTTTCGGTCGTCGCCTCTGTAGAGGAAACAACGGTTTCCGTTTCAAAGTCCGAGGTTTTATCTCCAAAGGTATTTACGGACATAGGAACGCCTGCCGCGACCAAAACCGCGGATATAACGGCAACAAGTATTAAGTTAAACCTTTTTTTTAACAGTTTTTTCAAAACTCTGCTCCTTTTGCTTGTCCGTAATAAAAATTATATCATACTGTCGTAAACCTTTTTAAAGGTGTCTATAACATACTGCGCGTCGTCGTCAGAAAGAGTGGAATTCATCGGGAGAGTAAGCTGGTTTTTATACATATTATAAGCGTACGGATAATCCTTAATATCAAAGCCCTTGTTCTTATACGCCGAAAGCATAGGCAGAGGTTTAAAGTGAACGTTACACATAACGCCGTTTTCAGCCATTCGGTTGTAAAACTCGTTTCTGAAATCCGAGTCCTTGCCGAGAAAGCGTACAAAATAGAGATGTCCCGAGCTTCTGTGATTTTCGCCCGCGTGATTCAAAAGCTGAACGTCAAGCTCCCTGAACGACTCGTCGTAATGCTTGATAAGCTCGTGGCGCCGTACTAAAATATCCTCGTATCGGTCGAGCTGAGCAAGTCCGATTGCCGCGAGCACATCGGGCATATTACACTTATACTGCGTGCTCACAACATCGTATTCCCACGACGCGGCGTTGTTCTTGGCGAGCGCGTCCTTGGTCTGGCCGTGGAGCGACCAAAGCATATACTGCTTATACATTTTTTCTTCGTCAATTCTTCCGCGCAGTCTGTGAACTGCCGCACCGCCCTCGGCGGTTGTCATATTTTTAACCGCGTGAAAGCTGAAATTCGTAAAATCCGCGATTTCTCCGCACATTTTTCCGTGCCAGCGCGCGCCGAACGCGTGAGCCGCGTCGGACATAATTACAACGCGTCCGATAAGCTCCTGAATTTTGCCCTTGGGGCGGAATTTATCACGCTGATTGCGGACAGCCTCATAGATTCTGTCATAATCGCAGACAATTCCCGCCAAATCAACGGGGATAATAACCTTGGTATGCTCGTTTATCGCGGCTTCCATTTTATCGTAATCCATTTCAAAGGTGCCCGGTTTGCAGTCAATCATAACGGGCTTCGCTCCGACGTGGTAGACTACCGAAGCAGTTGCGGTATAGGTGTACGCGGGGAGTATAACCTCGTCTTGAGGTCCGACACCGAGTACGCGCAGAGTCATTTCGGCGCACGAGGTCTGCGAAGAAAGGCAGACAGCCTGACCTGTATGACAGTATTCCCCTATCTTTTTTTCAAGTAATTTTGTTTTAGGACCTGTTGTAATCCAACCTGACTCTAAAACTTCTATAACTGCTTTAATCTCGTCTTTTCCGATGTCCGGAGGAGAAAATGGAATATTTCTCATAATAACAAGACCCTCTCAACCCAACAAATGTTATCTGTAAAGTAGCTGTAAAGTAAAAAATAGTAAAAAAATACACAGCATATTATACTACTATAAATTATGAATGTCAATTTTTATATCTCCACGTCAGACATTGCAGTCCCTTTCTGAAAAGCATATCCCCCAAACTACTCTTCCTCTATTTGACTTTGGATATGGAGGATAGGTTCTGCTGTAGACTTTTTAGCTTTTCCACGTCAGTCCGTGCAGTCCCTCTCGGACAATTCATCTCCCCCAAACTATTCTTCCTCTATTTGACTTTGGATATGGAGGATAGGTTCTGCGGTGGAATTTTTGTAATTTGACATATTTTTATAATCGCTTATAAAAGGTAAAACCCTATTTATTAATTATTGACAAACATTACTTTGAATATTTATAAAATAGTCCATATTCAAATTTTCAGTTGATATATTATACATAAACAATAAAAGGACTATTATTAAAGGGAAAGATGAATTGCCCTATTGCGTCAGCCGAAAAGTAATATTAGTGTTTTATTGTAATGAAAATCAATATTGATATGTCACAAAAGCTTAATTGACAAGGTTATAGTATATAGAAGACTATTCTTTTAGTGTTAGGAAAGATTGTTATGAAAAGAATAATATATGTAGCTACCTTGATTGCATTATTGTTACTTAACTGTAGTACTACTGCTTTTGCAGAATTTGCTGACTTTAAAACTGAGTTGAATTTTGCTCTCGCAGATGCAAGTATGATTGTAGAAGGTGTTGAATATCGTAATGATTGCTACTTAAATTATTATGAGTTTTATTCTGCTTTCAAAGATGGTATGGATCTTCTTTATTACAATGATAACGCTACAGAAGCTCAATATAAAGAAGCTCTATATAATCTTACTGACGCAAGATCAAAACTGATTAGGGTAGAATCTTTTACGGAAGTAATTGCTACGACAGAACCTGCAACAGATAAGCCGACTGAATCAGTTACAACCTTGCCAATTACAGAATCGACAAGTACCGCCCCAACGGAATCCGAAAAGTCTGAACCTACCACGGTTGAACCGACAGCAGAACCTGTAGGGCTGACTTCAGAGAGTACAGAAGCAACAGAACCGACTATCCTCAAGAAAGCGGAAAAGGCAAACCCGATAAAGGTTACGGCGAAAACAAAGACGGTAAAAGCGAAAAAGCTTAAAAGGTCAAAGGTAACGATTAACGCTCTTACCGTTAAAAAGGCTAAAGGAGAAGTAAAGTACAAAAAGCTGGGCGGTTCTAAAAAGCTTACAGTAAACAAAAAGGGAAAAATCACAATTAAAAAGGGAACGAAAAAAGGCGCCTACAAAATCAAAATAAAAATTACCGCAAAGGGAACAAAGAAATACAAATCCAAAACGATAACTAAAAAGGTTACTGTAAAAATTAAATAAATCTCATTTCCAATAATGAAAAAACTCCTGTAGTTTCATTTCTACCTGCCAATAGATTAATCACAAAATTTATTTTCTAAAGTTATAAATAAGGAGGAATTGTTATGAAAAAACTTATTGCGGTTTTACTATCTTTGGTAATACTGCTATCTGTAGTTATTACGGCTAATGCCGTAAAATATGTTTACGGGCGAAGCGCGGAAGCGGTTGTTTTAAATTTTTATATTGACAGTAATAAGACCTCTGTCAAAAATTTTAAAAATTTAACCTTGAAGATTAATTGGAACGTCGGAAGTAATCCGAGGGGAAAAAGCGGGCTTGAGTCTGTAACAAGCAGAATTGAAGAAGGCAAAATCAGCACGGTTTACAACAACGAGGACAGCGGTGTAACAACCTTTTCTTTTGATTCTGAAAAGGGCATTGAATTGGGCGGAAGCACCCCGTTCCTTTCAATGGCGATTCACAGCTCTACCAGCACACAAAAACCTACCGTAGATTTTTATACAGAGGGTCAGTTTATAGGTGAGGACTCGGTTGATTATGCGAAAAAAGATATTATTACAACAGAACTTTCTGTTCCGGACGCGACTATTACCCTTGAAAATCCAAATGAATTGAATGTTGAAAATATAGGCGAAACCGAATCGACACCTGCTACGACAACGCCTACAGAAACGGTACAGCCGACAACGTACGCGACGGAAAATCCCGAACCGACAGAGCCCTTGCCGACCGTATCAAAGCCAAAACAGGCAAACCCGATAAAGGTTACGGCGAAAACAAAGACGGTAAAAGCGAAAAAGCTTAAAAGGACAAAGGTAACGGTTAACGCGCTTACCGTTAAGAAGGCTAAGGGAGAAGTAAAGTACAAAAAACTGGGCGGTTCTAAAAAGCTTACCGTAAACAAAAAGGGAAAAATCACAATTAAAAAGGGAACGAAAAAAGGCACCTACAAAATCAAAATAAAAATTACCGCAAAGGGAACAAAGAAATATAAATCCAAAACGGTAACGAAAAAGGTTACTGTAAAAATTAAATAACTCTCATTTCTCCCAAATGAAGTAACAAAAAAACAACTCCTGCCCACAAATCAAGGCAGGAGTTGTTTTTTTCTATTCGTCAAATATTGCATTCCCTCTCGGACAATTCATCTCCCCCAAACCGTTCTTCCCCTATTTTACTTTGGATAGTAAGGAAATGTTCTGTTGTAGACTTTTTAAACTTTTTAGAAGCTTTTTTCTATCCTGTTTTGGCGTACGACTTCAGTTGTACGCTTTTTTATTTTATATAACATTTTAAATTTCTTGAAATTAATAAAACGATATGATAAAATATGCTTGCGACATAATTCAATAAAATTTGCTCATACTATGTGTACGTTTTTATTTTCGGTAAAAATGTATGCTCTAACATTTACGCTTAGTATGAGTTTAATATGTTTTGAATTGTGTCGCAACAATCGGGGTATACGTTTTTCGTGCGTAGCTCTGTGAGTTGCGCATTTTTTATTTTATGAGAAACGGTAAATAGTGTTGTAAAATAAAATTTTTTGTGATATTATTTAGGTGCAACATAATTTCAAAAATTTACAAACGAATAAGTGTGTGTTTTTACTTAATAATAGGTAAAAATGCATGCTCTGTTTTTCGTACTTGTTCGTTTGTAAAGCATGTATTGAAATTGTGTTGCAACAATCAGGGCTATGCGTTTTATTGCACAGCACTGAGTGCTGTGCATTTTTTATTTTATGAGAAACTTTAAATAGTGTTGTAAAATAAAATTTTTTATGATATTATTGAATCGCGGAATAATTCAATAATTTTTCAAAAAAATAAGTGTGTAATTTTTACTCAATTTTGTAAAAATGCATACTCCATAAATCATGCTTATTTTTTTGAATGCATAAAGAATTGTTCCGCAAACAATCGGAGTTATGTGTTTTATTGCACAGCACTGAGTGCTGTGCATTTTTTATTTTAAGGAGGTAAATTTTGAAAAGAGCTTTAAAATATATTGTTGTTTTTATAATCTGTTTGTTATGTATAACTGCTGTTGTCGCTTACTGTTACAGGGAAACAATCGAGGATTTTTTTATTACGAAACCAACAGAATCGTACACCGTGGAAACGACCAAATCTGCCTCTGCCCCGAAGAAAACAAAATCAAGTACAAAGTCAAAGAAAAATAAATCTAAGCATAAGAGCAAAAAAACCTTTAAGAGTAAAGCAAGCATTACATACATTCTCAATACGCACACGCGACATTTTCACTATAAGGATTGTATTTATGCGGATACAATCGCAGAGCATAATGTGGAAATTTTCAAAGGAAGCCGTGATGAAATAATAGATATGGGATTTGAACCCTGCCAAGTATGCACCCCTTAATTTTATATCTCCACGTCAGATATTGTAGTCCCTATCGGACAATTCATCTCCCCCAAACCGTTCTTCCCCTATTTTACTTTGGATAGTAAGGAAATGTTCTGATGTAGACTAATGAAAAAGGAAACGTATGATAAGAAATTATTAATCCTATCAAACGTTTCCTTTATATTTAAGTTAAAAACATAGCAAAAGTTTATTTACATTCCAATTCTTAATTTTTTATATAAAGATTTTTGCTGAACCTGCCCTTTCTATCCAAAACAAGACAGAGGCACAATCGTATGGGGGATATGAATTATCCGAGAGGGAATGCAACGTTTGACGTAGAGATATAAAAAAGCAGAACATTTCCTTTCTATCCAAAACAAGACAATGGCACAATCGTATGGGGGATATGAATTATCCGAGAGGGAATGCAACGTTTGACGTAGAGATATAAAAATTCTTAATTTTGAGAAATTGAAAGTCCCAAAACGTCAAGGCTATCGCCGTCTACCTCTGACGGACACCCGCTCATAAGCTCTGACGCGTTCTGAACCTTGGGGAACGCCGTAACATCGCGCAGGCTCTGCGCCTTACACATAAGCATAACAACCCTGTCAAGACCTATTCCCATACCTCCGTGAGGCGGAGCGCCGTATTTGTACGCCTCGACAAGAAATCCGAATTTTGCCTCAATTTCCTCATCGCTCATCTTTAAAGCGCGGAACATCTTCTGCTGGAGCTCGTAATCGGTAATTCTGATTGAACCCGAGCTCAGCTCCGTTCCGTTGAGGGTTAAATCGTACGCTTTCGCAATTACCTTGCCCTTATCCTCCTCGTTGTCGAGATACTTCAGGCAGTCCTCTCTCGGCATTGTAAACGGGTGATGCATAGCGACCCACTCATTACTCTCCTCATCGAACTCAAAGAACGGAAAGTCCACAATCCACACAAATTTAAACGTATCGGGGATTATGTCGAGCCTTTTCGCTACAGCGAGGCGTAGCGCTCCGAGTACGGGAAGAACTACGCTGTTTTTGTCCGCGACAATAAGCACAACGTCGCCCTTTTGCGCGCCTGTTCTTTCCAAAATGCTCTCAAGCTCGCCCTCCTTCATAAATTTCTTAAACGAGCAGGACGGCTCGTCCTCAACCCAGCGAATAAAGGCTAAACCCTTCGCGCCGATTCCGCGCGCGTATTCCGTCAGCTTATCTATCTCCTTGCGTGTATAAACACCTGACGCGTTTTTAGCGACAATACAGCGCACGGAGCCTCCCTCTTTTATCGGGTTGCTGAATACGCCGAAACCGCTGTCCTTTACAAGCTCGGAAATATCCTGAATTTCCATTTTAAAACGTGTGTCGGGCTTGTCGGAGCCGTAGGTATTCACAGCGCGCTCGTAGCTCATCTTCTCAAACGGAGTTTTAAGCTCCTGTCCGAGAACCTCCTTAAACAAACGCTTGAAAAGTCCCTCGTTAATCTCCATAATTTCGTCCATATCCGCAAAGCTTAGCTCCATATCAATCTGAGTGAACTCGGGCTGGCGGTCGGCTCTCAAATCCTCGTCACGAAAACACCTCGCGAGCTGAATATATCTGTCAAATCCCGACAGCATAAGGAGTTGCTTGTAAATCTGCGGTGACTGTGGAAGCGCGTAAAATTTTCCCTGATGAATACGCGAGGGAACGAGATAGTCCCTTGCGCCCTCGGGAGTGCTTTTTATCATCATCGGGGTTTCTATCTCTATAAATCCGTTTTCGTAAAAATAATCCCTCGTAATTTTCGCAATTTTACTTCTCATTATGAGGTTATCCTGCAGGGGCTTGCGTCTTAAATCAAGATAGCGGTGTTTAAGCCTTAATTCCTCGCTTGTTTTGCTCTCGTCAACAATCTCGAAAGGCGGAGTCTGCGCCTTGGAAAGAATACGAAGCTCCTCAACCTGAATTTCAATATCTCCCGTGGGGATTTTATCCGTCTTTGCGCTTCTTTCGCAGACCTTTCCCCTTACAGCGAGCACAAACTCGCTTCGGCAGGAGCCTGCCTTTTTGAAAATTTCCTTATCGGTATCGTCGCCGAACGCAAGCTGAACAATTCCCGCGCGGTCGCGCAAATCAATAAAAATAAGCTGTCCGAGGTCGCGCTGACGCTGAACCCAGCCGAAAAGCGTAACTTCCCTTCCCGCATCCTCAATTCTCAAATCACCACACATATCGGTTCTTTTAAGACCTGTCATAAATTCTGCCATATTAATTACTCCACATTCTCAAATTTTGACGCCGTATAAAGCGCGATGAATCTTTCGGCAAAGCTTTCGTCAAGCGCAAGCTCTGTCTGTTCGCCCGTCGTCATATTTTTAACCTTAGCGCGTCCCTCTTCAAGCTCGTTGTCGCCGAGAACCATACTAAACCGCGCTCCGATTTTATCGGCATATTTCATCTGCGCCCTTAAACCGCGTCCGACAACGTCGCCCTCGGCAAAAAGACCGCTGTTTCTTATCATATTTACAATCTCAAACGCCTTTTCCTGCGCGTTTTCACCCAACCCCGCGACATACAGCGCGCACGGCTCGGGCAGGGGAATTTCAATATCCTGATTATCCATAACCATAAGAAGTCTTTCGATTCCCATAGCGTAGCCCAGAGAGGGAAGGCGGGGACCTCCCAGTTCCTCAACAAGACCGTCGTAACGTCCGCCTCCGCAGACCGTTCCCTGGCTTCCGATTGCGTTTGAAACAAATTCAAACACGGTTTTCGTGTAGTAGTCAAGTCCACGCACAATTGACGGATTAACTTTAAATTCCACACCCGCGACCGCGAGGTACTTTTTAACCTGCTCAAAGTGGCTGTTACAGTCGTCGCAGAGAAAATCCAGAATACTCGGCGCGCCTTTCGCTATTTCGGCGCAGTAGGGATTCTTGCAGTCGATAAGACGCATAGGATTTTTCTCAAGACGGTTAAGGCAGTTTTTGCACAGCGTATCCTTGTGCTCGGAAAAATACTTTTTTAACGATTCGTTGTATTTAGAACGGCAGTCGGGACAGCCGATTGAGTTGATTTCAAGCTGTAGATTTTCAACCTGCAATCGTTTAAATATTGAAAGGGCGAGCAAGATAACCTCCGCGTCAGCCGCGGGCGAGGAGGTGCCGTACTCCTCAACGCCGAACTGATGAAATTCCCTGAGTCTTCCCGCCTGCGGTTTTTCATATCTGTAGCAGGATGTAAGATAATACGCTTTTATCGGAAGTCCCTCATTTATGAGAGAGTTTTCCAAAACAGCTCTCGCCGCGCCTGCCGTTCCCTCGGGACGCAGAGTTACGCTCTCCCCGCCCTTTGTATCGAACGTATACATTTCTTTCTGAACGACGTCGGTCGTCTGACCTACTCCGCGCGCGAAAAGCTCGGTATGCTCAAACACGGGGGTGCGGATTTCCTTAAAGCCGAAATTTTCCGCCTCCTCGCGCATTATATTTTCAACGAACTGCCAGCGGTAGCTCCGCTTGGGCAGTACGTCTTCTGTTCCTTTAATTTTTTTAGTGATTACTCCCATATCATACTCCGTAAAAATTTTATATTATGCAACGTCAAAAAGATGTCCCCGCGGTTTTAATTCGGGGAACATATTTCACTCGGCAAAGGTACAAACTTCAACTGAACGGTACCTGCGCCTCAGGCGCCCTGCTCGTTAAAAACAGAGCTTTAATACAGCTATCGGGCAGCAACTGCCGCCCAATAACCCCTTATATTTTAATTTTATAATTTTACTTAATAATATTTCTCCAGTCAAGGTCGCCTCTTTCAAGACCGTGGATAAGCACCTCGGCGGTCGCAATATTTGTGGCAACGGGGATATTGTGCATATCGCAAAGGCGCAAAAGATTCATATCGTTAGGCTCGTTAGGCTTTGGATTAAGCGGGTCGCGGAAGAACAGAAGCATATCTATCTCGTTGCAGGCGATACGCGCGGCAATCTGCTGGTCGCCGCCCTGAGAGCCTGCCAAAAAGCCCGTAATTTTAAGACCTGTAGCCTCTGAAATAATTTTACCCGTTGTGCCTGTTGCGCAAAGATTATTTCTGCTTAAAATACCGCAGTACGCAATGCAAAACTGTATCATTAATTCTTTTTTCTCATCGTGGGCAATAAGTGCAATATTCATACTATACCTCCAATTTACACGAAATTTCTATATTATCCTCTTTATCCTTTAAATGCGAGCGGAACGTCAATACCGTCTATTCTCTTCGCGAGGCAGTCAAAAACCGTAATTGCGGGGCTCCAGTTAAGTCCCGCGCACCCGTTTTGGAGCGTTGCGCTTAAACGCACGTCAAACGGCACAAGCGCGATAAGCCTTACCTCGACAACGTCGATAATCTCGTCTAAATCCTCGTAACAGCCGAGCTGTTCAAACTGCTTTCTGTCAAATTTGTTAATAACAAGACGTATATCATCAATTTCAAGTCCTGAAAGGCGCGTTCTTATTTTAACCGCTCCCCGAATACTCGTAGGCTCCGCGTTTGCAACAATTAACGCCCTGTCTGAGGGAGCCGCCGCGGTCGCAAAGCCTGAGCCGATACCGGCGGGCGAGTCAATTATAACGTAATCGTAGTCGTTTTTCAAATCATTTACAAGCTGTTTGAAAACAGACGGGCTGATTTCGTTGTCGGTATCAAACGGCGCCGCCATAAGAAAAAGTCCGTCAAGATTTTTACTCCTGTAAACCGCGTCCGAGGGCTTGCAGTTACCGCATATGGCGTCCGAGCAGTCAAAAAGTATTTCCTCCTCAACGTCAAGCATAAGGTCAAGTCCGCGCATACCGCAGTCGCAGTCAATCAGCAAAACCTTTTTGTTCTGTTTTACCAAAGCAACTGAAAGTCCGACGCATACGGTGGATTTACCCGTACCGCCTTTTCCCGAAGCCACTACAATAACGTCGTTCATAGCACTACCTCACATACATAGTATCATAAAATTCACAAAAGGGCAAGCAGTTAACCTCTTATTATTAAACAAAATTATCAGCCGATAATTAGTCAAAATGCCCACAAAACCTGAAAATTCGGACTTTTAAAAGCATAATTTAATACTTTGCGGACAAAAGTACAAAAGCGCGCAGAAAAGCCGCGCGCTCTCTTAAATTTTTTTCCTGCAAAATTCATTCATACAGCAACGCTCGCAGTGCGGTTTTCTCGCCGTACAGACCGCGCGTCCGTGCAAAACTATTCTGTGGCAAAAATCGTTGCTCTCCTCTGGGGGGAGAAGCTCTCTCAATATAAACTCTATTTTTTTCGCGTCATTTAGCTCGTGAAGTCCGAGCCTGCGTGTAAGGCGGATACAATGGGTATCGACAACAACGGCAGGCTTTTTATAAATATCTCCCACGATTAAATTCGCGGTTTTTCTTCCGATTCCGGGAAGCTTTGTAAGGCTTTCGATACTGTCGGGAACTTTTCCGTCAAACTCCTCGACGAGCATTTTTGCCATTGCCACAATATCCCTGCTTTTCGTTTTATAAAGCCCACAGCTCTTTATATATTCGGAAACCTCCTCAGGCGTGGATTCGGCAAAATCCCCGGCGGTCTTAAAGCGCTCAAAAAGCGCGGGAGTTACAAGGTTCACCCTCGCGTCTGTACATTGGGCGGCAAGGCGCGTCGCGATTAAAAGCTGGAAAGGGTCCGTATATGTAAGAGAACAAACTGCGTCGGGATACTCCTTTTTAAGCGCCTCTACCGCGCTCAGAGCAATTTTCTTTTTCGTCATCTTACCACCTCTTTTACGATTATACCATAATATTTATAAAATTGAAACATTACGGTTGACATAAATCTCTCAGACCGTTAAAATTAATACATAAAATTAAATTTGAAAGGGAAAAGCTATGTTTAAAAACTACGTTTTCGATTTGTACGGCACTCTTATAGACTTAAATACAGATGAATGGAGCGAGGAGCTTTGGGAAAAGCTTTCTATTCTCTACCGCTACAAAAACGCCGAATATTCGGGTGAGGAAATTCACGAAAAATACCTTGAATTTGTTGACGACGAAAAGAAAAAGGTCAAAAAACGCTTTCCCGAGTACAAATTTATCGACATAAAAATAGAAAAGGTTTTTAAAAGACTTTTTACCGAAAAGAACGTAAAAGCAACGGCAAAGGAAATTGATTTGATATGCACGGCGTTTCGGTGCTTTTCGACCAAATATATAAGGCTGTACGACGGAGTTTATGACCTTTTGGATACTCTCAAGGCAAAGGGCAAAAGGGTTTATCTCCTCTCAAACGCGCAGAGGAAATTTACGGAAAACGAGCTTAATATGTTCGGACTTGCGAAGTATTTTGACGGAATTTTCATCAGCTCGGACGAGGAATGTTCAAAACCCGACAAGCATTTTTACGACGCGCTTATTGAGAGATACTCGCTTAAAAAAAGCGAAACAATTATGATAGGAAACGACCATATTTCCGATATTAAGGGAGCCTTTGACGCGGGAATTAAAAGCCTGTATATAAACCAGAGCATAAGCCCCGAAATTGAGGGAGAGCTTTTGGCTGACTTTAAGGTTATGGACGGAGATGTTTTTAAAATCAAGAAGCTCGTTTTGAATTAAGAATTAAATTTAGAGGTAACCTTTTAATTCCTTTTCAAATTAGATTTAGAGGAAAAGTTTTTTAAAAGCCTATATTAACAGAAAAATAATCTCCCTATCTAACTTTAGATAGGGAGAAACCTTGTATATAAATATTTTTCGCAGAACCTGTCCTCCATATCCAAAACAAGACATAGGCACAATCGAATGGAGGATATGTTTCTCCGAGAGGGACTGCACGGACTGATGTGGAGAATTAAAAATTAAGAATTAAGAATTAAATTTAGAGGTAACCTTTTAATTCCTTTAAAAAATCAGATTTAAAGGAAAAGTTTTTAAAAAGTCTATAGCAGAACCTGTCCTACCTATCCAAAGTGAGATAGAGACTCAAACGTCTGGGGGATATGGTTTGTCCGAGGGGGACTGCACGGACTAATGTGGAAAAGCTAAAAAACTGACGTGGAGATATTAAAGAAGCTGTGCTCTTAACTTTTCGCTTGATTTCGGAGAGAGATAAGCGGGCGCAATGTCAAATACCGTCTTGGCGCCTGTTACGCCCTCACGGTTTAATCTGTAAACCGCTCTCGCGTACGCAACTAAAACAGCTCCCGTAAATTCGGGGTTTGAATCGAGTTTGAGGCTGTATTCGATAACGTGTTTGTTGTCGCCCGTTTTTCCCGAATAGATAACCGAACCGCCGTGGGGAAGTCCGCTGTGGTCTTTTTTCATTTCCTGTTCGCTTATAAAATGAACTGTCGTATCATAATCGGAAAAATAGTTCGGCATAGTTTTAATTTCGTTCTCTATTTTAGCCTTGTCCGCGCCGTCTTGTGCAACTACAAAGCACTCTCTTAAATGCTTGTCGCGGGTTGAAAGCTCGGGATTTTTACCCTCTCTGACCGCTTTGAGAGAGGACTCGACAGGAATTGTGTACTGCCTTGCGTCTTTAACGCCCTCTATACGTCTAATCGCGTCGGAGTGTCCCTGACTTACGCCCTTTCCCCAAAATGTGTAGTCCTTTCCATCGGGCAAAACCGCGCTCGCGTAAAGACGGCTCAGCGAGAACATTCCGGGGTCCCAGCCAACTGAAATAATGCCGATTTTTCCGCCCTTTTTAGCTGATTTGTCAACATTATCAAAGTGGACTGGAATGTTTGCGTGAGTATCAAAGCTGTCGACAACATTGTAGAGTTCTGCGTATTTCGGGGTCATTTCGGGCAAGTCTGTAGCCGACCCTCCGCAGATTATCAGAACATCAATATCTTCTCTGCCGTTTTCAAGCTTTTTTGCCGATTGAACAGGAACGCCCTCTGAGTCGATTTTTAAATCGGCTGGATTTCTGCGAGTGTAAACTCCCGCAAGCTCAACATCGGGGCTTTGCTTAACAGCCTTTTCAACGCCTTTGCCGAGATTTCCGTAGCCCAAAATTCCTATTTTAATGCTCATATATATCGCTCCTTTTAAAGTTTATGTGCTAATTGTATCACAAGTTAAACCCATATACAAGCGTGATTTGAGGGCGTTTTTTGTAATAAAAGCCGTTTAAATGTCTTTTTCTTTTCGAGCGTTTTTTATTTTTACATCCGTCAGCTCAAAGCTTATATCCAGGAGCATTTTAATTTTGTCGTCCGTCACACTGCCGTCTAAAGCGATTGTTATCCAGTTATCCTTACTCATATGATACGCGGGGAAAAATCCGTTTTCCAAGAGCAAATCCCCTATCATAATCGGGTCGCACTTCAGGTTTACAACGCTTAAAAATCCTTTATCGGACAGCCCCAGCTTTTCCTTTGGAATATCCATAATCAAAGCAAACCATTTTTTGTTGCTTATGTGCCGAAACACCTCGTAATTCGGATATTTAATCCACGGAAAATCAGGCTCTGTATTGTAGACTTCAGTTATATATTTTTCTAATTCCGTTCTTCTCATTTTACACACCTTTTATGTTTTATGTGTCAATTGTATCACAGCTTATCCTCGCATACAAGAGAGGGAATTAATAATTAAAAATTAAGAATTAAGAGTTAAGAATTAGATTTATAGACAACCTTTTAATTCCTTTTCAAATTGGATTTAGAGGAAAAGTTTTTAAAAAGACCAAAAAGTCTATAGCAGAACCTGTCCTCCTTATCCAAAGCAAAATAGCGGAAGAACGGTTTGGGGGAGATGAATTGCCCGAAAGGGAATGCACGGACTGACGTGGAGATATAAAAATTCTCCCTATCTAACTTTAGATAGGGAGATAAGTTGTATATAAAAATTAAGAATTAAGAGTTAAGAATTAGAGTTATAGACAACCTTTTAATTCCTTTTCAAATTGGATTTAGAGGAAAAGTTTTTAAAAAGACCAAAAAGTCTATAGCAGACCCTGTCCTCCCTATCCAAAGCAAAATAGCGGAAGAACGGTTTGGGGGAGATGAATTGCCCGAAAGGGAATGCACGGAATGATGTGGAAAATCTAAAAATCGTCAGCGAAAAGGGTGATTTTCTTTTTCTTTACAAATCTTAGTACGGTATAACCCGCGAAAAGCGCCAAAGCGATAATCGAGAGTATCATTCCTTTTGTAAAGCCCTTCGGGAGAAAGCTCAGGCTTATGCTGTGCTTTCCTTTGTCGAGCTTAAACGCTATGAGAGCGTGGGCGATTGGAGTTATCTCCGTTTTTTTGCCGTCAACCGTCGCAACCCAGCCCTCGTTTTCGGTGGCGAAAAGCTTTCCTAAAAGCGTGTCGTTCTCTGTTTTGCCCGTTTCATAGGGGATAGAGGTGTAGAAAAGTCCGTCTTCGGAAGCGTAAATATCGCCCGCCATTGAGGAGCCTGTCAGCGAGGTCGTGTTCATCGAGTTTGTAACAAGCTTGTTGTAGCCCTTGTCGAAAACCTTGTCATTAAGAACGTCTACGTAAACCTTAGCCGAGCCGTTCGCGCCTGCCTTGAGGTCGCTGTAAATTGAGATTTTATCGCCCTTGTTAAAGTAGCCGATAGACATCATATACGGGCGCTTGATGTAAAAGCTCGATGTGCCGATACGCGCCGCGTCGTTTGCCATAACCGTGATATTTTCGCCGTCGGTAATCTGAACATACGCAAAGTAATAGCCGTCTTTCGGCGCTCTGTAGTTCCATTTGAGGTGAGGAGCGTTTGTCTGGTCGTTTGAGGAGAAGCTGTAGCTTCCGTAGTCTAAGCGGTTTACGGGGAATTGCTCGTAATCTGTGTGTCCCTGGTCTACAACGTCAAGCTTTGTATAAACGTCCTCGTCGATACCTGTCGCAAGCGAGAAGAACTCGTTTTGCTTTTCAAAGACGTTGTAGGTGTCCTCGTCGTCTTCGCCCTTGTAGTTTAAAAGGTCCTCGTTAACCATCATACCCATAGGAATGTAAGCCTTGTTTTTAAGGAGCTTTACGTTTGATGAGGAGTGAGCCTCGGAGAGATATTTTGTGTTGTTGTAATTGCCGTCGCGGGAGATAATATATTTAAGGTTCATAAACATATCCGTGACGGGAGAGCTTTCCGCGTAGGTGTAGCGGTTGCCCGAAAGCCAGCCCATAAGTCCGAAATTCTCGGCAAAACGCGTGATATTCTCGTTCGTCATAGAGTTAAACATCGAGATACCGTTAAAGCGGTTTAAGGAGGAGTCACACAAGGTCTGTGTGCTTGTGAAATCGGCTCTCCAAAGCTCGGGAGTGTTCTGCTCCGTGTTCTTCATAAAGTCTACGACGTTCGCCGTGTTTTCTCCGCCTCGGGGATAATCATAGGTTGTGGTGACGGAGGTTGTATTTACGCCTATGTACGCGGTCGCTCCGCTTTGCGCGAGAACAATCGCCCCCAGAATTATGCACATAACGGGTTTCCTGATAACCGACTTTTTGTAAAGGAATAAGGCGGTAAGAATTAAAAGCGCGATAACGGCGGTTGAAATAATTACGAGAAGCTCCTGCGTTCCGATGCAGAGAAGCACGACAAGAGTTGTAACCAACGCCGTGATAATAATGTCAAAGTAGTTTATGTCCGATATAACCTGAAAAGCCCTGAACGCCATAAGAACCAGCACAAAGCTTACGAGGTAGCTGAAGCGGTAGGGTATCATATTCGTAAAGTGGAATCCGTGCCACATATAGTCGAGCTGGCGGATAATAAAGCTCATAATGAGAAAAAGGAGCAGACAGCCGTTGAAAATCTTCTCACGCAGTCTGATTTTCCTCGAAACCATAAACATAATGCCGAGAACCAGCGAGATAACTCCGCAGGCTATGTTCGGAAGTCCCTCGGTCGTGGCGGGTTTAATAAACGCGCCCGTGTTTGAAACAACCTGTTTAATCGCGTCCATTGTTCCCATAAAGTCGTTTGAGGAGCCTATGTTAATCTGATAGCCCGTAGGGAACGTACTGCCTGCCGCGTGGGTGTTTTGCAGTCCGAAAAACGCGGGGAGCATAAAGAACAGAGTGAGCATAATCGCGACAACGGAGCATACGCCTACTCTTGCAAAGCGCTTTAAAAATTCCTTAAATCCGTCCCAGCGGCAAACGCTGTAGCCGATGAAAATAAGTACGGTAAAAATGCAGGTGAAAAGTCCGACATAATAGTTGGCGAGCACGGAAAGCGCAAGCGTAATCACATACAGACGGTATTTTCCCTCGCGCATAAGAGCGGTAAAGCCCATTACGACAAGCGGGGTCAAAGCGACCGTATCGAGCCATATTTCGCACCAATAATATCCCATAAAGAACGCGGAGAGCGCAAAGCTTGTGGAGAAAACCACGAGCGAAATATCGTCGCGCTTAAAGGTATAGCGCAAAAACAACGCGAAAAATCCGCCTGCCAAACCGATTTTAAGCACTACGGAGAACGTCAAAAACATATCGAGCCACTCGTAGGGAATAAATACGGTAAAGAAATTCAGAGGACTTGCAAGATAGTAGGACATAAGCGCGAAGTAGTTTGTACCCGCGCCCTGTGTCCAGGACCAGAACAGCGATTCGCCGTGCTTGAGCTTATCCTGGAAATCAACTAAAAACGGATAGTACTGATGCCAAAGGTCGGTTACGAGAATCTGCTTGTCGCCGAACGGCTGGCATCCCATAACCGCAAACGCAATAAACATCAGCGCAAACGGAACTAAAAATGAAAAGATAACGAAAATATTTCGCTGAAAAAATTTTCCTTCTCTTAACGTCGCCTGTTTGGGACAGTCAAACAGCGAGAGCTTTCCGCCCTCTTTCGCCGAAGGCTGAACCTTTTCGGGCCTTTTCTTTTTTTTGGACATAAAAAAATCTCCTGTCAAACATAAAAATACATTTTATATAATAACACATTTATTTTATAAGGTAAATATAAAAAATCAATAAATTTTTTTAAAATATAGACTTTTTTGTTATAAGTTGGTATAATTTTACATTGAGGTATTGTGTAATGAAAAATTTTCTTAAAAGCTTTTTTGATATAAAATTCTGGAAATTCATTTTGGTCGGAGTCTTAAACACGATTGTCGGAACGGGCTTGCAGTTTGTTTTCTACAACTTAACCTTTCTCAACGATATGAACGAAACTGGCGTAATTATCGCAAGCTCCGTAAGCTATATTTTAGCGAGCGTTATGAGCTATTTCCTCAACAAATACTTCACCTTTAAAAACAAAGAAAAGGGAATTAAGCCGATTTTGCGTTTTGCTTTAAATATCGCTGTATGCTACGCGCTCGCCTACGGACTTGCCGTGCCGTTCGTTAACTTTATCTGCAAGGCAAACGGGATTGAGATGTTCGGCTTGACGGTCGAATCCTTTGCGGCGAATTTGAGTATGATAGCGGGAAGCTGTTTGTTCGTTGCGTTTAATTATATCGGGCAGAGATTTTTTGCCTTTAAGGAGAGATAATTATGAAGAGATTTTTGGGAATACTTTGCGTTTTAGCGGTTTTTACGGCGGTCCTTTCGGGCTGTTCGGGTACCTCTCAAACGAAGTCCGAAAAAACCTCGGAGGAAACAACCGAAACGCAGGCGAAACCCGCGGTTAAGGAAAACGATTTTGTTTTAAGCAAGGACTCGTTTTATTACATAGGCGACGATTATATGTGTTCAAGCCTGCTTTATGCGGGCGGAAAATATGTCTACTCGAACAAAAACGGTATTTATGTAAAGGAAAGCCTCAAAGAAAACGGCAAAAGAATTTCAAAAGCTTCTCCAAAAACCGAGTGGTCAAACGGCGCCGTGCTCTCCGACGGCAAAACCGTTTATTATGTAACGGTAAAGGAGGGCAACGACTCCGAGTATGAATACGCCGTTTACTCCGTTAAAACGAACGGCAAGTACGAGAAAAAGGTGCTTAGCGGAGTTGGCCCCGCGTCGCTTATAACGGTTTATGACGGAAGCCTTTATTTTAAAAACAATCCCGACACCGAGGCAGACGAGGACACGATGATTATGCGCTATAAGCTCGGAAGCAAAAAGGAGCCCGAGCTTGTATCGCAGGATTATCAGGTCAATTACAACACCTACTACAACGGCAAAATTTATTTTTCCGCCGACACCTTTTATTCAATGGATATTTTAAACGATAAATCGCTCGAATACCCCGTATATTCGCTGGACCTTGAAAGCGGAAGAATAGATATAGTTGCCGAATACAGCTACGCCGACAGTATCGCCCCGCCCGACAGCGAAAGCGTAGCCTTTTATTCGAGAAGAATTTCGGGAACAAACGCTGAAAAATACATCTATACTGTCGATAAAAACGACAATATTAAAAAATCGGAAAGACTTCCCGCGAACGCGGACGCCCTATTTGTCGACAGAAATACGGAATACGCGCTGATGTGCGATTATTCCTCGGATAAATACGAAAAGCTCACAAAATTTGACTTAAAAACGGGAAAGGACAAAACTCTCGCAAAGGCAGATAAGGGCTTTCAGTGCGAAGCCTGCACAAGCGGACTGAAGACGGGCGATACAGCCTATTTCGTAATGACGTCAGAGGGCAAAAAGTACACAAGCACGGTAGCGGTTAAAAAGGTGACGGGAGATAAAGCCGAGGCGTGCAAAATAAACGGCAAAGAAAAAATCGAGGCGGATTCTTACTGGATTACGGAGGATAAGCTTGTTGTTGAAGTTAATAACAAGCTGAGGGTTTATGAATTAAAATAATATAAAACATCGGGAGGATAAAGCTTTGTCCTCCCGATAATTTTATTTTTTGTTCTTTTGTTTAAGAGCGGAAAGCTCCGCCTTAGCGTCCTCCCGCCTTGAAATGCCGTCGCGAAAAATCCTGTAAACGTACGCGTACGGCAAAAGAAACGGATATTTTCTAAGCCACACAAACCGCCACTTCATCTTTTTAGCCGAGGGAAAAAGCCGTTTTATAATAAAGCCCAAATCCCCCTTGTCGCCCTTTACGGAATTTACCTTGTTTTGAGTTGTGCCGAACGCTCCGCTTGCGAGAATATAAAGCTCCTCATTCGACAGGTTTTTAAAATCATTTTTCAAGAACCATTTGTCCGCAATCGCCGACATTTTAAGAGCAAATTCCCCAAGTCCTAATTTTTCCAGCTCATTTTCTATATATTTCCTGTCCAAATCGGGGAGCAGGCGCTTGTTTAAAAGATATAAGTCCGAAAACGAGCGCAGTCCCGTTCCCGCCTTTTTGTAGTGCTTTTCAAGGTGAACGAGCGAATAAATATAAAAATCCTCACGGCTGAGCTCATACTCAAACTCATTTTTTCTTTTTGCCCGTGAGAAAACACCGCTGTAATAATCGTAATACGGCGAGTCGGCTCCGAGCAAATCGCGGTGCAGTTCAACGAGCATAAACGGCGGTTTTATAAATTCGTCGTGGTGGGTTGCGCCAACCCGTTTCGGAGCGTAGCCGAGCGTTTCAATCACTCTCCCCGCGCGTTTTGTGTCCTTTACAAGAATATCGAGGTCGTTCATAAAGCGGTAGTCGCTTTTTGGATAAAGCCTGCAAATCGGCAGTCCCTTTACGGGCATAAACTCAACGCCGTTTTTTACAAACGCGTTTTTAATAAGCTCAAATTCATCGGACTGCACCATATTTCTGTGGAACGCTTCATTTCTCTTGTTTTTCCATTTATCAAAAAGCTCTTTTTCGGGCTTGTTTTTAAGCCTCTCGACCGAGTAAAAAACCGTATTCAAAACCTCGTGTGACTTCGCGAGCGAGTAAATATACTTAAAGCTTACGCTTTCGCCCGGCTCCTCGGGAGCGGTTTCGTTTACCGCCGAGGACAAAAGGCTTATCAGGTAAGAAAAATTGTCAAGCTGTCTTTGTGAAAACTGCTCCATATTATATGACGAACCCTCCGTTTACAGAGATGACCTGTCCCGTAATAAATCCCGCGCGTTCACTCGCCAAGAACACCGCCGTGTTTGCTACATCCTCAGGCGCGCCGAGCCTTTGCAAAGGGGTTTCCTCCGCAAGAGCCTTGAGCGTTTTTTCATCAAAGCCCTTCATCATATCGGTAGCTATTACCCCCGGGGCGATACAGTTTACCCGTATATTCGAGAGGGCGGTTTCCTTTGCGAGCGCCTTTGTCAGTCCGATTACAGCTGATTTTGACGCGCTGTAATGAACCTCGCAGGACGCGCCGACCTCGCCCCACATCGAGCTGATGTTTATAATCGAACCGCTTTTTCTTTTTATCATACCCTTGAGCGCTTCTCTGCAACAGTAGAAAACCCCGTCAAGATTTACTGCCGTCATTTTCCTCCAGTCGTCGTCGGTTATATCGGTAAAAAGCTTTTGCTCCGAAATTCCCGCGTTGTTTACAAGCGCGTCGACAAAGCCGACCTTTTCAAACATTTCGGCGACCGCCCTGCTGTCTGAAACGTCGCATTTGTAAGGGGCGCAGTTTGTATTATATTTTTTTGAAAGCTCGTCTGCGAGCGCCTTCGCCTGCTTTTCGCTTTTGTTGTAATTTATTATGACGGAATACCCTTCTTCAGCGAAAGCCTGCGCGGTTTTCGCGCCTATTCCGCGCGACGCGCCTGTAATGAGTACGGTTTTAATAAAAATCACCTCGAAAACTGCCTGTAAAGCTGAATTTCTTTTAAGATAATGATACTACAATCCCCTCTTTTTAGCAATATTTTAAACGTCAAAATCGCTCAAAATGCCATAAAACTTGCAAAAATGCCGAAAATGTTATAATATATATGGCGATAATTAAGGAGGAGTTATATGAATTTTACAAAAACGACTGCAAGTATAATTTTAGCTTTAATGATTGCAGTCGGAACAGCGGTGATTCCCTGTTCCGCAAAAACCGTGAAAACAACAAAAACTACATTAACTCAGTACACTCAGAAATCCTTCTCTTTCACAAAGCCCTCGTCAAGAGAATACAAGTACAGCGTAACAAACAACGGCAAAAAGTATATCGGGGTTAGCTTCACGGACAACAAAAGCGTTTACAATTTTACTGTTACGGCAAAAAGCAAAACCTCTGAAAAAAAGCCCGTGCTTACGATTTATTACGAGAATAAGGGCAAAAAGGTTAACGTAAAAAAATACAGCTTCACCGTAAAAGCGCCTGAAAAAATCAAATTTTCAAAGGTTAAAATTAACGAGAAAATGACAAAAAGCGTTACGCTTAAAAATTCCTTTACAAAGGAATACACCTTTAAATATTCCAAAAAAATCGCTAAAATCGACACCAAAAATTACACGCGCGCAAAAACAAAACGCACGTATAAAATCAAAGGCGTTAAAAAGGGCAATACTACCGTTAAGGTCTATTTAAAGGGAACGAAAAAAAGAATAGGCACGTTCAAAATTTCCGTCGGGGATTACGCGACAAAAGTCAAGAAAAGCTACAGTCCCCTGAAGCTTAAATACAGCGGACACGGAAGCAGTAATTATATGAAGGACTGCAACATAAGCCTTGATAAAATTTTAAGAAACAAAAAGTACAACGCGTCTTACTCCGTCGTTATCAACAACGAGAAAATCGCGTCCACTATACAAAGCGACGACGATTACACAATCTATTCCGTTGGAAAGGGAAGCACAAGCGCAGATATTTATCAGAAAATCGGGAAAAAAGAGGCGGAAAAAATCGCGACTTTAAAAATTAAAGTCACGAAAGCCAAGATGAGTTATGTCGCTAAGCAGAATATGCTGTGGTTCGACAACGGCATTTTCGGAAACGGCGAAATGGTCGAATACCTCTCCCCGAATGAAACCTTTAATATGCAGAATACTATAGTCAGCTCCCTCATCAACAACACCTATACAGGCTCTCATTTTAAAAAGACGCGCTATAAAATCACCTATAAATCAAGCGACCCGTCCGTTGCGGAGGTTAATTCAAGCGGAAAGGTTACGGCTAAAAGCATAGGCGCCGCCGTTATCAACTACACGATTACCTTTTCCGATAAATCAACCTTTAAGGGAGGCTGTCCCGTCGAGGTTTGGCTAAAGTAAAAAACGAACGGTAAAAACTCGACTTTTGGATTTAAGTGTAAATTCTAATATTATTTTAATTTTAAGCTTATAAAATATTATAAATAAAATTTTGTTACAAACATTTACAATTATAATTTTATGTTGACTTTAATTTTCAGAAATATATAATATTTAATGAAAGCTTGCCTGCTCTTTTTGAGGAACAATTTGCTTTTTATGATATAATATATTATCAGAAAGGTGTTGTCCGCCTGTAAATCTGCGGATAAATCTTTCGTTCAGGGGAAGATAATATAAGGGGAAGGAAAAATAATGAAATTTCTACAGGAAAAAAGATTATTTTTAATTCGTAATGACGAGGTACTTCTTTTCAAGCATAACGATGAGTACGACGGCGACGATAAAAATATCGACGAGTACGCTAACGCCAAGTTTTTGCGTTATATCGGAATCAAACGATTTGAAGACGGAATTAAGGAAGTATATTACTACTTCGCTAAAACCAACGACCTCTACATCACCCAGTCCGGACAATGGACAGAAATAAAAAAGGCAATCTATTATCCCGCGAAGCCCCTGACCTCCGCTGTTTTAAACAACTTTATCCGCGAGGGACAATATGACAGCGAGCTTAGAGTGGGCATTAAAAACGGAGAGAAAGTCAACTTTTGCATAGTTAAAGATTAAAACACCAAGTTTTATAAAGATAGTGTTATTGAAAAACGCTATCTTTTATTTTTATTTCTCCACGTCAGTTTTTTAGATTTTCCACGTCAGTCCGTGCATTCCCTCTCGGACAATTCATATCCCCCAAACCTTTCTGCCTCTATCTCACTTTGGATAGAGAGGAGAGGTTCTGCTATAGACTATTTAGACTCTTTAGAGGCTTTCCTCTAAATCGAATTTGAAAAGGAATTAAAATGTTATCTTTAAATTTAATTCCTAATTTTTAATTCTTATATACAACTTTTCTCCCTATCTAAAGTAAGATAGGGAGTTTTTTATATATCCACGTCAGACATTGCAGTCCCTCTCTGACAATTCATCTCCCCCAACCGTTCTTCCTCTATCTTACTTTGGATATTGAGGAGAGGTTCAGCGGTAGACTTTTTGGAAACAAAATGTAAGTAAAATTTTCAATATTTAAAGATTTTTCGCAGAATATTTCCTTACTATCCAAAACAAGACAGAGGCGCAATTGTATGAGGGATATGCTTTTTAGAGAGGGACTGCACGGACTGACGTGGAGATATAAAAATTCTTAATTCCTATTGCATAAGTTTATGCAATTTTTTCTTTTTTTGCGGGGATAATAGGAGGTGAATAGAATGATTACAATTAAGCAGGACGGAAAAATTATTGTGCCCTGCGATGAGGCGTATATCGGTCACGCGGGAGATAATCTTTCGGCGGTTAAGGAATTTTTTGTCGAGGAAGTTTCTGACATAAGCCTGGTATACAGAATGTATCTTCTCTTTGACGACGGTACAACTAACTTCTTCCTTTTGGACAGCGAGGTTATCGAGGGCGGAACAAAGCTTACCTGGAACGTAACGAGCGACCAGATTTACAAGGACGGAGTTGTGAAAATGCAGATTAAAGCGTCTAATTCGAGCGGACTGGTTTTTCACAGCGATGAAACAAGCGTAATTGTTAATACTTCCATAGAGTTTTCGGAAGCTTACGGCAACAAGGAAAATTCTGAATTTTTGTACCACGAAAAGTATCTCAACGAGCTTTTGGAAAAGGAAAAGGACATTGTAAATCAGCTACTTGAAATTCCCCTTGATACAGAACCGAAAGAGGGCAGTACGTTCGGAATTACAAGCGGTGCGGTATATAAAATTTATCAGACGGTCTGCGAACACAATTACGCGAATGAACAGATTAAATTTGCAATCAGAAGGATTGATGACTCAATTGCACAACTTCAGGAAAGCCTGAGCGATATAAACGAACAGCTTGAAATACCGCTTGATACACAGCCTGTAAAAAGCAGTACAAACGGAATTACGAGCGGAGCGGTCTATGTAGTTGACGATAAGGTTACCAGGATTAATTCGACGCTGACTCAAGCAATGCTTGATATAAGCAACATCAACGAAACGATTTCGCAGATACAAGCTGACGTTTCCTCAGTCAACGAAAAGCTTGAAATACCACTTGATACACAGCCTGTAAAAAGCAGTTCAAACGGAATTACGAGCGGAGCGGTCTATGTTGTTGAAGACAGGGTTACCAGGATTAATTCAACGCTGATTCAAGCAATGCTTGATATAAGCAACATCAACGAAACGATTTCGCAGATACAAGCTGACGTTTCCTCAGTCAACGAAAAGCTTGAAATACCGCTTGATACGGAACCTGTAAAAAGCAGTACAAACGGAATTACGAGCGGAGCGGTCTATGTTGTTGAAGACAGGGTTACCAGGGTTATTTCAACGCTGATTCAAGTAATGCTTGATATAAATAGAATAGATGAAACCCTCGCTCAAATAGATGAAAGAATTTCCGCTCTTGAAAATTAATTTTTTATATCTCCTCGTCAAACATTGCAGTCCCTATCGGACAATTCATATCCCCCAAACGTTTGAACCCCTGTCTTGTTTTGGATAGGGAGGATAGGTTCTGTTTTTTATATCTCCTCATCAGACATTGCAGTCCCTATCGGACAATTCATATCCCCCAAACGTTTCTGCCCCTATCTCACTTTGGATAGGGAGGATAGGTTCTGTTTTTTATATCTCCTCATCAGACATTGCAGTCCCTATCGGACAAATCATATCCCCCAAACATTTCTGCCTCTATCTCACTTTGGATAGAGAGGATAGGTTCTGCGAAAAATTCTATCAAAAATTTCTTTCTCTTTTCTCTATCTAATTTTAGATAGTAAGTAAAGGTTCAGTAAAAACTTTATATATAAGTTATCTCCCTATCTAAAATCAGATAGGGAGATTTTTTCATTTCCACGTTTTATTTAATAAAAAGTCTACAGCAGAACCTATCCTCTCTCTCCAAAATAAGACAATGGCACAATCGTATGGGGGATATGATTTTCCGAGAGGGACTGCATCTATGACGAAGAGATATAAAAATTCTTAATTTCCCAGCGCCTCAATCGCCGTCTTAATCATCGCAATCTGCTCGCGTTCCTTTTGCGCCTGTCCCTTAACCTTTTCGACAACCGCCTCGGGAGCCTTGCTTATAAAGCCCTGATTATTGAGCTTGCCCTCGCTCTGCGCAAGACGCTTTTCAACGCTTTTCAGCTCCTTGTTAAGACGCTCAAGCTCCGCGCTCTTGTCAACAAGCTGGTCCATAGGAATATAAATCTTCGCGTCCGCGGTAACCGCTGTAACCGCGCCGTCAATATCAAAGCTTTCGCCGATTTCAACCTCGCTTGCAGACGCAAGCCTCATAACGAACGGCGCGCCCTGCTCAAAGACCTCTTTAAGCGCGGTGGCGATATAAACCTTCGCCTTTTTAGACGGAGCGACATTCATCTCGTTCCTGCGGTTACGGATAGCCCTGATTGCCTCCATAATCTTCTCCATACTGCCGACAGCCTCGGGGAAGTTTATCCTTTCGTCATACTGCGGATATTCACAGAGCATAATTGTTTCTCCGAAAACGGGCAAGGTCTGCCATATTTCCTCCGTGATATACGGCATAAACGGGTGCAAAAGCTTTAGAATCTTATCAAGAGTCCAAAGCAGAACCTGACGCGCGGATTCCGCCTGCGCGCCTCCTCCTTGAAGTCTTGATTTTGAAAGCTCGATATACCAGTCGCAAAAGCAGTCCCAAATAAAGTCGTAGAGTTTTGAAACGGCAACGCCCAGCTCAAATTTCTCAAGATTTGCGTTAACCTCCTTAGCGACATTGTTCAGAGTTGAAACTATCCACTTATCCTCTGTAGCGAGATTTTTCGGGAGCTCGTTTTTAACGTCATAATCGTCGATATTCATATGAACGAACCTGCTCGCGTTCCACAGCTTATTCGCGAAGTTCGCGCACGCCTCAACTCTCTTGTCGGAGTAGCGCATATCGTTTCCGGGCGAGTTGCCCGTAGCGAGGAAAAATCTGAGCGCGTCCGCGCCGTATTTGTCAATAACCTCCAGCGGGTCAATTCCGTTTCCGAGCGACTTACTCATCTTTACGCCGTTTTCGTCGCGCACAATTCCGTGCATAAAAACGGTGTCAAACGGTTGCGATTTCATCTGCTCGCAGGACGAGAAAATCATTCTCGCAACCCAGAAAAAGATAATATCATAACCCGTAACAAGCGTATTTGTCGGGAAAAAATAGTCAAGCTCAGGCGTTTTATCAGGCCAGCCCAAGGTTGAAAACGGCCAAAGCGCCGAGCTGAACCAGGTATCCAAGGTGTCCTCGTCCTGCGAAAGCTTTTTGCTTCCGCATTTTGGGCAGGTATCGACTTCCGTTTTCGACACGATAACCTCTCCGCAGTCGTCGCAGTACCAGGCAGGGATTCTATGTCCCCACCAAAGCTGACGGCTGATACACCAGTCCTTGATATTCTCCATCCAATGGTAGTAAACCTTTTCAAAGCGGTCGGGGATAATTCTTGTCTTTTTATTTTTAACGCACTCAATCGCGGGCTTTGCCAAAGGCTCCATTTTTACGAACCACTGCTTTGAAACCATAGGCTCAATCGTCGTATGACAGCGGTAGCACGTTCCGACGTCGTGGGTCAAATCCTCGACATTTTTAAGCGCTCCGCACTTCTTTAAATCCTCTAAAATCGCTTTTCTCGCTTCGACAGTCGTCATACCCGCGTATTTTCCGCAGTCGAGAACCTCGGGCTCGTTTTCCGCCAAATTTCCCTTTTTTAACAGCTCCTCGTATTTTTTGACGTCCTCCTCTCCCGTAAGATGTCCGTCATAGGTAAAGCATCTGACAATAGGGAGATTATTCCTCAGTCCGACCTCAAAGTCGTTGGGGTCGTGGGCGGGAGTAATTTTTACCACGCCCGTTCCCTTTTCCATATCCGCGTGGTCGTCGCAGACAATCGGAATTTCCTTGTTTAAAAGCGGTAAAATCGCGTGACAGCCGTGCAAATGCTTATATCTTTCGTCCTTGGCGTTTATCGCAACGGCAGTATCGCCGAGCATAGTTTCGGGACGCGTCGTCGCAAGCTCCAAATACTCGCCCGTTTCCTTGACTTTATAAAGCAGATGCCAGAAATGACCGCTTTGCTCCTCGTAGTCAACCTCCGTGTCGGAAATAGACGTACAGCAATGCGGACACCAGTTTACCATTCTGTTTCCGCGGTAGATTTTTCCGTCATCATACAGGCGGACAAAAACCTCCTTAACCGCCTTTGAACAGCCCTCGTCCATCGTAAAACGCTCGCGCTCCCAGTCGCAGGAGGAGCCGAGCTTTTTAAGCTGTTCTGTAATGCGTCCGCCGTACTCGCGCTTCCATTCCCACGCTCTTTCCAGGAATTTTTCACGTCCGATTTCTTCCTTGGTAAGTCCCTCCTCGCGCATAGCCTCAACGATTTTCGCCTCGGTCGCGATTGACGCGTGGTCCGTTCCGGGGAGCCACAAGGCGGAATATCCCTGCATTCTTCTCCAGCGGATTAAAATATCCTGCAGGGTTTCGTCGAGAGCGTGTCCCATATGGAGCTGTCCCGTAATATTCGGAGGAGGCATAACGATTGTATAGGGCTTTTTGTCCTTATCCACCTCGGCGTGGAAATAATTTCCCTTCATCCAGAAGTCGTAAATTCTACCCTCAAACTCTCTCGGATTGTACGACTTTGCCATTTCTTTTTTCAAGCTAATCTATCCTTTCTTTCAGACTTCGCAAATTCCGCTTTAAATCAAAACGCCCCGAGCAAACGCTCAGGGCGAACAATATCCGCGGTACCACCTGTGTTCAGATAAAATCTGCACTCGATTCCATATAACGGTAGAACCCGTCAGGACCTACTTGTTTCAGCCCTGAAGCTCAAAGGCTACACCCGAAAAACCCTCACGAAAGCTTTCACCGACCGCTTTCTCTCTTTGCTTCGGATTAAACGGGCCTCCTCGTCACAGCCGTTTTTCTATTGTTTTTTATTCTATCACAGCAAAATTTCGTTGTCAAGAATTTAGTAGGTTAAACCGCCTTAAAAAGTAAATTACTCCTCTTCAAACTGCGATTTATAAAGCCTGTAATAAAAGCCCTTTCTCTTGAGCAGTTCGCCGTGCGTTCCCTGCTCCACCACATCGCCGTCGTTCATCACGAGTATAATGTCGCTCTCCTTAATTGTCGAAAGACGGTGCGCGACCACAAAGCTTGTTCTCCCCTGCATAAGCTTTTTAAACGCCTTTTGCACCCTGATTTCCGTCAGGGTATCTATCGACGAGGTCGCCTCGTCCAAAATGAGCATAGGCGGATTAAGCGCCATAGCGCGCGCGATACAGAGAAGCTGTTTCTGCCCTGCCGAGAGATTTTCCGCGCCCTCGGTTATTTTCGTGTTGTAGCCGTCGGGCATTTTTCTGATAAAGCTGTGCGCGTACGCAAGCTTTGAGGCTTTTATAATCTCCTCGTCTGTACAATTCGGGTTTCCGTAGCGGAGGTTTTCCATTATCGTTCCCGTGAAAAGACGGCTTTCCTGAAGCACCATTCCGAAAAGCTTTCTCAGACTGTCGCGTTTAATCTCCTTCGTATTAACTCCGTCAATTAAAATTTCGCCCGACTGAACCTCATAAAAACGCATAATCAAATTTATAAGCGTCGTTTTTCCACAGCCTGTCGGCCCGACAATCGCAACCTGCTGACCGCTCTTTACCGAAAGCGAAAAGTCTTTAATCAATTCTCTTTCGGGGGTGTAGGAGAATTTTACGTGTCTGAATTCAACGTCGCCCTTTACCTGCCTTATCTCCCTGCTCTTGCTGTCGTCGGGCTCGTTCTCACTCTCCAAAACCTCAAAAACTCTTCCTCCCGCCGCAATAGCGGTCTGTATTTGCGTCAGCACGCCCGTCACCTCGTTAAAGGGCTTTGTATATTGATTTGCGTAGGATAAAAAGCACGAAAGCTGACCGATAGAAAGGACTCCCATAAACGCGCTGACCGCCGTCAACGCGCCGACAATTCCCGTAACGGCGTACACCATATTATTTACAAAGCGTGTGCAGGGATTTGCAAGCGCCCCTGCAAACTGAGCCCTTAGCCCGACTTTAAACAGGCGCGAGTTCATCTCTGAAAACTGCTGTCTGCTCCTGTTTTCGTAGGCGAACGCCTTTACAAGCTTTTGATTGCCGACCGTTTCCTCGACAAAGGAGCTTATCTCCCCCTGGAGCTGTTGCTGACCGCGAAAGCTTTTGGCGCACATTTTTCCGATAATGCCCGCAACAAGCACGGAAAGCGGAGTTAAAATTACAACCACAACCGTAATCCACACGTTAATCGAAAGCATAAAAATAAGCGTTCCCAAAATCGTGACAATGCCCGAAAAAAGCTGTGTTATCACCTGCATAAGCCCGTCGCCGACCGCCTCGACGTCGTTCGTGATACGGCTGATTAAATCGCCGTGCGGGTGCGAGTCGATATAGCTTAACGGAAGCTTGTTTATTTTTTTGAAAACGTCGTTTCGCATATCCCTAACCGTTCTCGCGCAGATTATATTGGTGCAGTTTCCCATAAGCCATTGGGAAATTACGATAAACACAAGATAAATGCCGATTTGAACGATAATTCCGAAAATTCTCCCGAAGTCAACGGCGCCCTTTTCTATCATAAAATCAATCGCGTTGCCGACCAACACGGGAATGTAAAGCGTGAGCGAAACTCCCGCCGCCGCAAAGAAAAGCGCGAGCAGTATATACAGGCGGTGGGGTTTTGTATAGCGGATAATTTTTTTAACAGTACTCATTTTTCCGCCTCGCTTTCGCTAAGCTGTGAAAGGCAGATTTCACGGTACGCTCCGCAGGTTTTTAACAGCTCGCCGTGAGTTCCCTCGCCCTCAAGCTTTCCGTCCTCCAGCACAAGAATTTTATCGGCGGACATAACCGTGGAAACACGTTGCGTCACGACAATAAACGTCATATCCTTCTTCTTTAAAAGCGCGTTTCTCAAAGCCTTTTCCGTCGCAAAATCGAGGGCAGAAAAGCTGTCGTCCAAAATCACAAGCTTCGGAGAACCGACGAGCGCGCGCGCAATGCAAAGCCTCTGGCGCTGACCGCCCGAAAAGTTCGTTCCGCCCTGCGCTACCGTCTTATCAAGGTCGTCGATAAATCCCGCCTGCGCCGTTTCAAGGGCGTCAAAAATCTCCTTGTCCGTGGCGTTTTCGTTTTGCCACAGCATATTTGAGCGGACCGTTCCGCTGAAAAGCACGGATTTCTGCGGTACAACCCCTATCTGTCCCCTAAGCTGTGAAAACGGATAGTCCCGCACGTTCACCCCGTCAACGAAAACCCCGCCCGAGGTCGCGTCATAATACCTTAAAATAAGGCTTAATAGCGTGCTTTTTCCCGAACCTGTCGTTCCGATAATTCCCGTAAAGCTGTTCTTTTCAATCGTAAAGCTTAAATCCTCAAGCTCGTTGTCGCCGTCGCCGTAGGTAAAGCTTACGTTTTTAAATTCAATTTTCGGGGCGTTTTCTGTCGGAATAACCTTTTCGGTCTTTATCTCCCTGACCGACGGTTGAACCTCAAAAACCTCGTTAATTCTGCCCGCCGAGGCGTTTCCCCTCGAAAGCAGAACGACTAAATTGGCAAGTACAATCATCGCGAGCAGAATCTGCGTCATATAGCTGACAAGCGCGACAATATCGCCCGAGAGAAGCTCTCCCGAGTTTACCTTTCCCGCTCCGAAATAAAGTATCAGAATCACAGCGCCGTACGTTACCGCATATGTAGCAGGGCTTAAAAGAGCGGAAAGCCTGCCCACACGCACGGAAATTTTTGAAAGCTTTTCCGTTTCCTTTTCAATCGCCTTTTGCTGAGCGTCTTGCTTTGAAAAGGCGCGGATAATACGGTTTCCTCCGAGATTTTCCCTCGACAAAAGCGAGATTTTATCAACGCTTTTCTGAACCGCCCTGTAAAACGGCAGGGATTTCGACATAACAAGGTAGAGAATAAGCGCTATAATAAGCGACGCCGAAAAGAAAATGAGCGAAAGCTCCAAATTGATAAAGCACGCCATAACTAAAGCGCCGATTATAAGAAACGGTGCTCTTAAAAGCAGGCGCATAGTCATAGCTATATTTGCCTGAACGGCGTTTATATCGCTCGTCATTCGGGTTATGAGCGACGGGGTTGTAAGCTCGTCAAGCTCCTTGTGGGATAAATTGCCGATATGCTCAAACATCGCGTCGCGGATTTTGGTACCCGCTCCCTGCGAGGTGTAGGACGCCATATACTGGCATACGAGCGCGGAGCTTAAACCGACCACAGCCAGCAAAACGAGCACCCCACCCATTTTAAGGATATAGCCTGTATCGTTTTTTATTATTCCGTTGTCAATAATCTGCGCCATAACAAGCGGGACAAAAAGCTCCAAAACCGCCTCGAACAATTTGCAAAGAGGTCCCAAAACAAGCTGGAGCTTATAGTCCTTTAAAAATCTTCTGAGCCTGAACATAGTTTTAATCCTTAATTATTATACGCCTATTATAGACTATATAACGGAATTTATCAACTCATTTCTCCTTGGATTTGCTGACAAGCCCCGCAAATACGGAAAAGACAATCGCAACGCAGATACCGCCTGCCGCTGCGGTCAGAGGACCGGTAATTATACCGATGGGTCCGTCTTCCTTCAACGCTTTTTCAACGCCCTGAGCCATAAGATGACCGAAGCCCGAAATTGGAACGGACGCCCCCGCTCCCGCAAAATCCACCAGCGGTTTATAAAGGCCGAAGGCGGTCAGAATAACGCCCGCGACAACAAATCCCGTTAAAATTCTCGCAGGCGTCAAAGCCGTTTTGTCAATCAAAATCTGACCTATGACGCAGATTGCTCCGCCCACAAGAAAAGCATAAACATAATCCATAGTTTCCTCCCTGCGCCCTATACCAATCAGAGCAGAACTCAGGGCGCTTTATGTGACAGTTTTTTGAAAAAATGTGAATTGCTTCTGATTTTTCAAATATTTTTACCAAAAATAAAATTTTTATGCTATACTATAATAAATTAATATTGCAAAAAAGGAGTGATAGCTGTGGTTGAGGTTAAGAACCTTACTAAGCGCTACGGCAATATGACCGTTGTCGATAACATCAGCTTCAGCGTCAAAAGCGGAGAAATTCTCGGGTTTCTCGGCCCGAACGGCGCGGGCAAAAGTACGACAATGAATATGATTACGGGTTATATCTCCTCTTCAAGCGGTACTGTTACCGTCAACGGAGCGGAAATTCTCGATAACCCCAAAAAGGTAAAGAGCAATATCGGCTATTTGCCCGAAATCCCCCCGTTATACATTGATATGACCGTTAAAAAATACCTTGAGTTTATGTTCGATTTAAAAAAGGTAAGGCTCCCGAAAAAGGAGCATATCGACGAGGTTATGCGCCTTGTAAAAATCACTGACGTTTCACAGCGTATTATAAAGCACCTGTCAAAGGGCTACCGACAGAGAGTGGGCTTCGCGCAGGCGTTGCTCGGAAATCCGCCCGTTCTTATTTTGGACGAGCCGACAGTAGGACTTGACCCACAGCAGATTATCGAAATAAGAAGTCTTATAAAAAGCCTCGGCAAAAAGCACACGGTTATCTTTTCTTCACACGTTCTCTCGGAAATTTCCGCGACCTGCGACAGAATTATCGTAATCTCAAACGGAAAAATCGTAGCCGACGAAAGGACCGAAAACCTAAGCTCCTCAATCTCGGGCGAGCAGAAGCTGAAGCTTGACGTTGAGGGAGCGTCGGGAACGATTCTCTCTGCGCTCAAGGTTATTCCGGGAGTGTTAAAAATCCGCAAACAGCGCGACATAAGCGAAAAGGTCGGCCGTTATATTATCGAATATCAAAACGGCGTCGATATCCGCAGAAACGTTTTCAAGGCAATAGCCTCCTGCGACGGCGTTATCCTCGATATGCAAAGCGGAAACGAAACCTTAGAGGACAGCTTTTTAAAGCTTGTCAGCGAGGACCAGACTAAAGATTACGCGGGAGGTGTAAGATAATGGGCGCAATACTGAAAAGAGAGCTTGGCTCATATTTTAATTCGGCAATAGCTTATATAGTTATGGCTGTGTTTTTCGGATTTTCGGGTTACTTCTTTGTGGGTACCTGTTTTCTCTCAAACACATCGTCTTTAAGCTATACGTTCAGCAATATTTTTGTAATTATAGTTTTCCTCACTCCTATTATCGCTATGAAAACCTTCAGCGAGGAAAAGCGTCAGCGCACGGACCAGGCGCTGTTTACCTCGCCCGCGAGCCTGCTTGAAATTGTGCTCGGAAAATTTTTGGGCGCTTTCATTCTGTACGCTATCTGCTGTTTAATCTTTTTTGTGTTCGGACTTGTAATTCAGATGTTCACTCCCGCGGACTGGGCGGTAATAATCTGCACGACTATCGGTATTCTTTTGGTCGGCGGAGCGCTTATCGCGATTGATATTTTTATCAGCGCGCTTACGGAAAGCCAGGTAATCGCGGCGGTTATCGGTATGGCGGCAGGACTTCTTACCTATATGATGAGCACGATTATTTCTATGGTGGGAGATGTTGAGTGGCTTTCAAGCGCTCTCAGCGCTATTTCCTTTACAGGCTATTATCAGAATTTCACATACGGTATCCTCGACCTCACGGGAATTGTATTCTTTTTAAGCGTAATCGCGCTTTTCCTTTTCTTTACAATCCGTGTGTTCGAGAGAAAACGCTGGAGCTGAGGAGGCATAAAAATGAGTAAAGAAGAATTAATCGAAGTAAATACCCCCGAGCCAGGCGAAACCAAAAAACCGAAAAAAGAAAGAAAAAACAAGGGTAAATTAATGGCTCTCTTAAAATCGAGAAAAGCCAAAAGAGGTTCGGTCGCTATTGCGATTACGGCGGTTTTTATCTGCATTATAATCCTGATAAACTTTATCACGGGGCTTTTGGTAGAGCGTTTTCCGAGCCTGCAGTTTGATATGACGGCGTCGCAGACCTATCAGCTCCAAAGCGACACATCGGAATATCTTTCACAGCTTGACAAGGATATTACTCTTTACGTTCTGACAAAAGAGAGTACCTTTAAAGGCGGACTAAGCGCGTATTCGGGCGCTCAGTATTTCGTTCAGGCGGATAAGCTTTTGAGAAAAATGGCGGCAAAAAGCGCGAGAGTAAGCCTGAAATTTATTGACCTTTCATCTAACCCGACCTTTACGGGAAAATATGAAAACATAGACTGGAACAGCGACAATGCGAACAACCTTATTATAGTTGACGCGGGCGACAGCTACACCGCTCTCTCGATTGACGACTGCTTCGACTACGACAGCGAAACCTACTCCTACTACGGCTACTATGCCTACACGGGAACAAAAATCGAGCAGGCGGTAATTACGGGAATTTTAGACGTTACGACTAAAGATAAGGTCGGAATAGATATTATTACAGGCTCCGGTGAGGAAAAGGAGCTTTACTCCTCGCTTCAAAATCTCCTGAAACAGAACGCCTACTCAACTAAGGAAATTAACCTCACTACCCAAAAACCGCGTGAAAACGCGAAAATCGCCGTGCTTTACGCTCCGACCGTAGACCTCTCCGAGGACGCTGTCAAAAAGCTCTCAAGCTGGCTCGACAACGACGGTGAAAAGGGCAGAACGCTTATATATCTGCCTATGGACGTTAAGACGTCTACCCCGAATTTAGACGGACTTTTGGAAGAATACGGTATGAAAATTTCCGACGGACTTTCTTTCTGCTCAAGCTCGCAGTATTACGTTCAGAATGTTTATATGTTCCTCGCGGACTACAACAACGACGCCTATACAGAGGATTTAAAGGACAAGGGCGTTCCGACTATCGTTTACAATTCAAGAAATATAGAGATTACAAACGACGACGTCGCTAAGCCTCTGTTAAGCGTGGAATCCTCGGTCGGAGTTATTCCGTTCAGCGTTGACCCCTCGGAATTTACAAGCGAGCAGGATTTGGAAAAATATAAGAAAAAGAGCGTGGACCTCGCGGCTATCGGCACTAAGTCAAACGAGGACAACAACAGCTCCAACATCGCAGTGTTCGGCTCTCCGTATATTTTCTCACAAACATTTTTAAGCACAACCTCATACAACAACGCAAACTATATCATTAATTTCTGCAACACGGTCACAAACCGCGGAGATATGGGAATTACAATCAACTCCGCAGGTATTGACGAAGGAGAACTCGGCGTTACAAGCTCGTCTGCGATTATTGCCGTGGGAGTAATATTTATCGCGGTCGTTCCGCTTATCGTTCTTCTTATAGGACTTGTAATGTTTATCCGCAGGAGGAACAGATAATGAGCGAAAAGGATAATTTAAACACGAACGAACCCGAGGTTCTGATAGAAGAAAACGACAGGGACTACGAAGACCTCCTCGGCAAATTTGAAACCCCCGAGGAAAAGGCGCGTACCTCAAAAAAGAAAAACAGCCACATAAAAGCGCTTATCATCTCAATCGCGGGCGCGGTTATTCTCGCGGGGATTGTACTTTTGTTAATCTTTTTCCCTAAGGGCGACAACTCCCCCGACTCAGGCGCGGGAACTGCCGCTGTAAAGGGAACGGTAAATTCCGACAAGCTTCACGAGGTAAAATTAGACACCGATAAAAACGGCAAAATTAAGGAAAACGGTAGCGGTCATCTGCTCGAGCTTGTCCCCGCCGACATAAGCAAAATCAATATTAAAAACAAAAAGGGAAGCTACACGATAACCTCCTACACCCCGAAGAAAAAGACTAAGGAAACCGACCCCGAAACGGGTAAAAAGAAAGAAGAAACGGACGCGACGGTTTATACTATTTTAGGCTATGAGGATTTTGACCTCCAGTCGGGCGTTGCTGACGAGGTCGCAAGCGCCTGCTCAAATTTGAGCTTTAACGCCGTTGTAGCGGAGGACGCGGGCAACAACCCCGCCGACTACGGCTTTGACAACCCCAGAGCCGTCGCGAATATCACCTACGACGACAAGACGAAAGCGATAATTAAGGTCGGCGACGACGCGCCCCAAAAGCTCGGAACATACGTTATGTTCGGCTCGGGAAACGCGGTTTACCTCTGCGAAAGCGATACTGTTAAAAAACTGCTCAACGGCATAACGGACTATATAAGCCTTACGATTAACGAGAGCGCGTCTGATACAAGCTCAAACGAGTTTAAATCCCTCACCCTTTCGGGCTCAAAATTTAACAGAGATATTACTCTCAAGCCGAACCCCGACACGGACCACATCGCTAATTCCTACGTTCTGACCTCCCCCGTCAGCGCCTACGCCGACGATACCGAAGCGTCGAACGTTTCGGGCGCCGTGCGCGGACTTTACGCCGACAGCGTTACGGCGGTTAAGCCGAGCAAGTCAAGGCTTTCAAGCCTCGGGCTTTCTTCTCCGTACGCAAGAATTTTTGCGAAATATTCCGATACAACAGTTAATATTATGGTTTCAAAGCCCGACGGCAAGGGCAACTGCTATCTTATGAAAAACGGCGGTAATGTTGTCTATAAAATTGCGTCGGCGTCCATTCCGTGGGTAAAAACAGACGAGGAAAAGCTCATTTCCTCCTACGTTCTTAACCCCGAGTTAAACGGACTGACGAAGATGTCGGTTACCTGTTCGGGCAAGACCTACGACTTTGACATCAAAACCACCGTTACAAAAACGACTGATGACGAGGGCAAGGAAAGCTCCTCGACCAACACGGTCACAAGGTACAAAAACAACGAGCTGACGCAGGGTAATTTTGAAATTTTCTTCAGAAACTCCGCTCTCCTGACAAAGGCGGACAAGTCGGGCGGACAGCCCAAAGACCAACCCGAGCTTGTCATCAAATACTTCTACGACAAGAAAAGGAGCGCCGACACCGTTTCGTACTTTATGTCGAGCGCGAATAAGTACACGGTATCCGTAAATTCAAGCGTTGTCGGAACAGTTTACTCAAACTACGTTGAAAAGCTTATTGCCCAGGCCCCCAAGGTCGCAAAAGACAAAGAAGTAAAAACCTTCTGGTAATTTTATATCTCCACGTCAAACATTGCAGTCCCTATCGGAAAATTCATCTCCCCCATATCTTTCTTCCTCTATCTCTCTTTGGATAGGGAGGATAGGTTCTGTGTTTTTTGAATTAAAAATTAAGAGTTAAGAATTAAGAATTAAATTTAATGATAAACTTTTAATTCCTATTCAAAAAGATAAAAAGGAAAAGTCTTTTAAAAGTCTATTATATTAACAGAAAAATTCATCTCCCTATCTAAAGTTAGATAGGGAGAAACTTTATATATAAAGTTTTTTCTAAACCTTTCTTCACTATCCAAAGAAAGATAGAGGAAACGCCTGATAGAATTAAATTTTATATTTATCCCACGTTTTATTTAATAAAAAGTCTACAGTAGAACCTGTCCTCCCTATCCAAAGTGAGATAGATGAAGAAACGTTTGGGGATATGCTTTTCAGAGAGGGACTGCATTGTCTGACGTAGAGATTTAAAAAAAAGGGACTGCACGGGTAAAGAATTAAGAATTAAGAATTAAATTAAAAGTTAACCTTTTAATTCCTTTTCAAGAGAGATTTAGAGGAAAAGTTTCTAAAAAGTCTACAGTAGAACCTGTCCTCCCTATCCAAAGTAAAATAGTGGCACGAAGGTTTGGGGGAGATGAATTATCCGAGAGGGAATGCACGGATTGACGTGGAGATATAAAAATTAAGAATTAAGAATTGGATTTATAGGTAACCTTTTTATTTCTTAAAAAATTTGAATTTAGAGGAAAAGTTTTCACAAAGTCTAAAAAGTCTACAGCAGAACCTATCCTACATATCCAAAACAAGACAGGGGCAGAAACGTCTGGGGGAGATGAATTATCCGAGAGGGAATGCACGGATTGATGTGGAAAATCTAAAAAACTGATGTGGAAAATCTAAAAAGTCTACCGCAGAACCTATCCTACATATCCAAAGTAAAACAGAGGCACAGAGGTTTGGGGGATATGCTTTTTCAGATAGGGACTGCAATGTCTGATGTGGATATATAAAAAACGCAGAACTTATCCTCTCTATCCAAAATAAGACATAGGCTCAAACGTCTGGGGGAGATGAATTTCCCGAGAGGGACTGCATATCTGACGAAGAGATAAAAAAATACTTGCAATTTTTGGAAGATAGTGATATAATTTTAGTGTTGAATATTGAAAGTATGAGGAGTGAGCAAACAGCTTGCTCCTTTCTGTTTGACAAATAACACAGGAGGTTATCATATGTCAAAAAAGGGCAATACTGTAGAAAGAGTATGGGATATTGCCGAACCGATTGCAAAAGAATTAGGGCTTGAGCTTTGGGACGTCCGCTACGTTAAGGAAGGCGCCGACTATTTTCTGAGGATTTTTATTGATAAAGACGGCGGTGTTGACATCAACGACTGCGAGGCGCTTTCGCGGGCGGTTGACAAACCGCTTGACGACAATGACCCTATTTCAAACCCGTATATTCTTGAGGTGTGTTCTCCGGGGCTTGAAAGACCTCTTGTGAGAGAAGAGCATTTTTTGCGTTTTATAGGCGCGGACATTAAGGTTAAAATGATTCGTCCGATTGAAGGCGTCGGCAAAGAATTTAAGGGAGTTCTTACGGACTACAACTCGGGCGAGGTTACAATAACAGACCACAGCGGAGAAAATCAAATGACAATAAACGTCAAACAAACCGCGTGGATTAAGCTTGATGATTTTGATTAAGAAAGAAAATTTACTTAGCATTGTGCAAGGAAAGGAATGGTCAGAAAAATGAACAACAAGGAATTATTCACAGCGCTCTCCCTGCTTGAAAAGGAAAAGGGCATACCTATGGACTATATGATTGAGCAGATTGAAAGAGCGATTAAGGTTGCGTGCAAGAACTCCTACGGCGGAAACGAAAACGTGGTGTTTAAAATTATTCCCGAGAAAAACACCTTTGACGTAAAGCTCGTTAAAACCGTTGTCGAGGAAGTAGAGGACAAAAACTTTGAAATCTCGCTTGAAGAAGTGAGAAAAAAGAGGAAGAAAATTGAAATCGGCGACCAGTACGAGGCTCCGCTCGACCCGAAACAGCTCGGTCGTATCGCCGTTCAGACCGCGAGGAGCGTTATCCGCCAGGGTATCCGCGACGGCGAAAAGGGACAAATGCTACAGGAATTTAAGAGCCGTCTCGGCGAGCTTGTCACGGCTGTTGTAGAGCGCGTTGACCCCGTAAACGGAATGGCTACCATTCGTATCGGAAAAGCTGTCGCAACTCTGCCGAAAAGCGAGCAGGTCGGCGACCGTGTTCTTAAAGACGGCGACAACATTAAGGTTTTGGTTGCCGATATTAAGGACAACGAGCGCGGTCCGAGAGCGATGATAAGCCGTACAAATCCCGAGCTTGTAAAACGTCTTTTCGAGCAGGAGGTTCCTGAAATTTACGACGGCACGGTCGAGATTAAGGCTATCTCGCGCGAGGCGGGAAGCAGAACAAAAATGGCGGTGCTCTCAAACGACGAAAACATCGACGCAATCGGCTCCTGTATTGGAACACGAGGCGACAGAGTTAACGAAATTGTTGCGGAGCTCGGCGGAGAAAAAATCGACATTATCGAGTTCAGCGACGACCCCGAAAAGTACATCGCCGCCGCGCTTTCCCCCGCGACCGTTTTAAAAGTTGACATCATTGACGAAAGCGCAAAAAGCTGTAAGGTAACCGTTCCCGACGGACAGCTTTCGCTCGCTATCGGCAACAAGGGACAGAACGCGCGCCTTGCCGCCCGCTTAACAGGCTGGAAAATCGACATTCGCCCCGAGTCGGGCTTTTACGGCGAGGACGAAGACGAAACAACGGAAACCGAGGAGTAATTCGTTTTGAAGCAGAAAAAAATACCGTTGAGAAAATGCACGGGTTGCGGTGAAATGAAGCCGAAACGGGAGCTTGTCAGAGTTGTCAAGGCTCCCGACAAAAAGAGCGAAAACGGCGAAATCACGGCTAAGGGCGAAATAACTCTCGACCTCGACGGAAAAAAACCGGGCAGAGGCGCGTACGTATGCCGAAACACGGAGTGCTTTGAAAAAGCGGTCAAGGCAAGACGTTTTGAAAAGGCCTTTAAATCGCAGATACCCGACGAGGTTTTTGCCGGCATAAAAGAGGAGCTGGAAAAAATTGAATGATAAAATTCTCGGACTTCTCGGCATATGCAGACGCGCGGGCAAGCTGACAGTCGGAAACGACGCTGTTATCGAAAATGTCCAAAACGGCAAAGCGAGGCTCGTGATTGTAAGCAACGACATATCTTTAAACACGGAAAAAAAGCTTAAAAACGCGTGCGCTTCGGCGAATACGGAGCTTTTAAAGCTTAACAGAACCCGAGATGAGCTTTCAGACGCGCTTGGAAAATTCTGCGCGGTTGTCGCCGTGTGCGACGACGGTTTTTCAAAAAAGCTCATATCGCTTATACAAAATGAAACAGGAGGTAAGTGTCTATGATAAAATATAAGGTAAAAGAAGTAGCTGACGATTTTAACGTAAAAAGCAAAAAGATTACTGAAATCCTTTCTGAAAAATGCGGTGTTAACAAAAAATCAATGACCTCTTTGGACACGGAGGAGCTTAACGTCATTTTTGACGTTATGACAACGGAAAACGAGGTTAAGGATTTTTCCGAATATTTCGCGGTCCGCGACAAGGCGATCGAGGAATACGAAAAGCAGGTTGCACAGGAAAAGAAAGAAGAAAAATCCACCCGCAAGGCTATTCCTGTTGAAAAGCCCGCAAAAAAACAGTCCAAGAATAAAACCGCAAAGGCAAAAGGTCCGCGTGAAAAGTTTGAAACCGTCGAGGTTGTCAACACAATCGAGGAGGAGCGAAGCGACCACCGCTCCAACAGACGAGTTATCGACACGCGCCAGACTAATGTTGACGTGGAAAGATATAACCAAAAATACGACGATATGGCGAACGAAAAGCTCAGCCGTAATCAGGATATAAGCAAAAAGGAAAAATTCTCGAACCGCGCGCGCAAACAGCGCCAAAGACGCGGAGGAAAGCGTGAAACGGAGGCGCAAAGGCTCGCGCGTATTGAAAAACAGCGCAAGGAGCGTTCTATCACAATCACAGTTCCCGATGAGATTGTGGTTTCGGAGCTTGCCTCACGTCTTAAAGCCACCGTTGCTGAGGTCGTTAAAAAGGCGTTTTTAATGGGCTCGATGATTACGGCGAACGATACTATCGACTTTGACACAGCCGAGCTTCTCGCTATGGAGTTTAACGCTAAGGTTGAAAGAGAGGTAGTCGTTACAATCGAGGAGCAGATTATCGACGACAGCGAGGACGACGACGCTAACCTCGTAACGAGAGCGCCCGTAGTAGTTGTAATGGGACACGTTGACCACGGTAAGACCTCTATCCTCGACGCTATCCGCCACGCTAACGTAACAGAGGGCGAAGCGGGCGGTATCACCCAGCATATCGGCGCGTACCGCACAATGGTAAACGACCGTCCGATTACCTTCCTCGACACCCCGGGACACGAGGCGTTTACAACGATGCGCGCAAGAGGAGCGCAGGCGACGGATATAGCCATTTTGGTAGTAGCCGCAGACGACGGAATTATGCCGCAGACAATCGAGGCGATTAACCACGCGAAAGCGGCGGGCGTTACCGTAATTGTCGCAATCAATAAGATAGATAAACCGGGAGCAAATCCCGAACAGGTAAAACAACAGCTCACGGAATATGAGCTTATCCCTGAGGAATGGGGCGGAGATGTAATATGCGTGCCTGTTTCCGCAAAGACTAAGGAGGGACTTGACGAGCTTTTGGAGAGCGTTCTGCTTGTCGCGGAAATGAAAGAACTCAAGGCTAACCCCGACAGAGCGGCAAAGGGTATCGTAATTGAGGCGCGCCTTGACAAGGGCAGAGGTCCTATCGCGACCGTTTTGGTACAAAACGGTACCTTAAACGCGGGCGACACGGTAGTCGCGGGAACCTGCCTGGGCAGAGTACGCGCTATGACGAACGACAAGGGCGAAACGGTTAAAACCGCCGGTCCGTCTGTTCCCGTTGAGATTATCGGTCTTGACGAGGTTCCCGTGGGCGGAGATGTGTTCAACTCGGTTACAAACGAACACCTCGCGCGCCAGCTTGTTAACCAGAGAAAGAACGAGCGCAAGGAGGAAATCTTCAACGCTCAGACCAAGGTTACTCTCGACAACCTGTTCGACCAGATGAAGCAGGGCGAAATGAAAGAGCTTAAAATTATCGTTAAGGCAGACGTTCAGGGCTCGGTTGAGGCTGTCCGCCAAAGTCTTGAAAAGCTCACAAACGAGGAGGTACGCGTTAACGTAATTCACGGCGCAGTAGGCGCGGTAAACGAAAGCGACGTTATGCTCGCCAACGCCTCAAACGCGATTATCGTAGGCTTTAATGTCCGCCCCGACGCGAACGCGCAGAGTATCGCGGAGCGCGACGGCGTGGATATGCGTATGTACCGTGTAATTTACGACTGTATCGAGGAAATTGAATCCGCTATGAAGGGTATGCTCGCTCCCAAAACGAGAGAGGTTGAACTCGGAACAGCGGAAGTCAGAAACGTTATCAAGATTAAGAGCGTCGGTACGGTTGCGGGCTCATACGTCAAGAAAGGCAAAATCCGGCGCAACGGTATGGTACGGGTTGTCCGCGACGGCATTATTATTGCGGACGACAATATCGCCTCACTTCAGAGATTTAAGGATTCCGTCAAGGAGGTAGCCGAGGGCTACGAGTGCGGTATCTGCCTTGAAAAGTTCAGCGACCTCAAGGAGGGCGACATCTTCGAGGTTTACGCTATAGAGGAATACAGAGATTAACAGGCGTTGGCATAGGAAAACCGCTGTTTTGAATCCCGCGGTTTTCGCCGTCAACTGCCTGAAAACGGAGTTGTAAATATGTCAGGACACAAATTAGAAAGAACTACCGAGGATATAAAGCGCGAATTGACCGCGATTTTCCGCGAGCTTAAAGACCCGCGCGTAAAAGACGCGTTTATCTCGATTATCAGAGTTGACGTTACAAACGACCTCTCCTACTGTACGGTTTACGTCAGCGCAATCGAGGGAATAGAGCGTTGCAAAAAGGCGTGTAAGGGGCTTGACAGCGCGTCGGGATTTATCCGCCGTGAGCTGGGACAAAGGCTAAGATTAAGGCACGTTCCCGAGCTTATTTTCACGGCGAGCGACAGCATAGAGTACAGCGCGAATATATCGAGAATTTTAAAGGAATTGGAATAAGGGAAAATTATGACGTTAAAAGAAGTTGCAAATTTAATCCTACAGCACGACAATTTTGAAATTTTAACACATCACTACCCCGACGGCGACTGTATCGGGAGCGGATTTGCGCTCGCGCTCGCGCTCAGGCAAATCGGCAAAAAAGCGCGCGTAATCACGACCGACCGCTCAAAAAGCTTTGAGTATATTTTCTCAAAGCTTAAAGAGCAGGAGTTTGACACCGAGTTTATCATAGCGACCGACGTGGCGAACGAAAAACTGCTCGGTGTAAATCAAAAAGCGTACGAGGGTAAAATCGACCTTTGTATCGACCACCACCAAAGCAACTGCGTAAACGCTCCGTTTAAGTATATTGAAGCGGACTCGGCGGCGGCGGGCGAGATTATTTACGAGCTTATTCCTCTGCTCGGCGCGAAAATGACGCGCGACATAGCCAACTGCATATACACCGCGATAAGCACGGATACGGGCTGTTTCCGATACGGAAACACCACCTCGCGGACAATGCGCATCGCCGCCGATTTACTCGATTTCGGTTGCGACAGCGCGTACATCAACAAAATTATGTTTGAAACAAAGTCTAAGGGCTTAATCAGGCTTGAGCGTGATTTGCTTAAAAATATGATTTTCTGCGCTGATGACAAGTGCGCGATTATCTACACCACGCTCGAAATGACCAAAGACCTCACAGACGACGAAACCGAGGGAATCGCCTCGATTCCCCGTCAGATTGAGGGCGTGAAAATGGGCATTACCGTACGGGAAAAGGCTGATAATTTCAAAATCTCCGTGCGTACAAACGACGGCATCGACGCGTGCGAATTTTGCCGTCAGTTCGGAGGAGGCGGTCACGTTTCCGCCTCGGGCTGTACCCTCAAAGGAACGCTTGACGAGGTTTTACAAACGCTTAAAGACGCGGCGGAAAAGGTATTATGAACGGCGTTCTTTTAACAGATAAGCCAAAGGGACTTACCTCGTTTGACGTTGTGGCGCAGGTTCGCCGTTTAACAGGTCAGCGCAAAATCGGTCATACAGGGACTCTCGACCCGAACGCGACGGGAGTTCTTCCTCTTTTGCTCGGAAACGCAACAAAGGCGCAGGACATTATCCCGAACCGCGACAAGGAATATATCGCCGATTTTAAACTCGGATTGACGAGCGACACGCTCGACATCTGGGGGAATTTAAAAATCGGGCAAAGCGACGTAACAAAAAGCGAAATTGAAAAGGCAATAGAAAATTTCCGCGGAGAAATAAGCCAAATCCCTCCGATGTTTTCCGCCGTTTCGGTAAACGGACAGAGACTTTACAGCCTCGCCAGGCAGGGAATTGAAATCGAGAGAAAGAGCCGAAAGGTCACCGTATATGAGCTTACTCTTTTAAGCTTCAGCGAAAAGGAGCAGAGCGGAAGGCTTAAAGTAAAATGCTCCAAGGGTACATATATCCGTACTTTAATTGACGACATCGGTAAATCGCTCGGCGCGGGAGCGGTTATGAGCGCCCTGGACAGAACCTCGGCGTGCGGATTTTTAAAGGAAAACTGCCTCAGTCTTGAAGAAATAAAAACGCTTTCACAAAACGGAGAGCTTGAAAACAGGCTTATCAGCACGGAAAGCCTGTTTGAAAATTATAAAATTCTTCACGTCACAAACGCTCAGGCAAAACGCTTTTTTAACGGCGGAGCGCTCGACATAGAGCGGACCGAGCTTAAAACGGCAGGCCACTCAAACGGCGAGATTTTCAGAATAAAAGGCGAAAGCTTCGTCGGACTGGGAATAGCAGACAATTCCCTCATAAAAATCTACAAACATTTTTAGCTTTTCCGCATCAATCCGTGCAGTCCCTCTCGGATAATTCATCTCCCCCAAACATTTCTGCCCCTATCTTACTTTGGATATGTAGGAAAAGTTCTGCGGTAGACTTTTTTAGCTTTTCTACATCAATCCGTGCAGTCCCTCTCGGAAAAGCATATCCACCCTACAATTGTGCCATTATCTTGTTTTGGATATAGAGGACAGGTTCTGCGGTAGACTTTTTAGATTTTCCACATCAGTCCGTGCAGTCCCTATCGGACAATTCATATCCCCCAAACCTCTGTGCCTCTGTCTTGTTTTGGATATAGAGGATAGGTTCTGCTATAGACTTTTTATAAAATAAAACGTGGGATAGAATAAAATTAAATTCTATCTGACGTTTTTCATTTTTCTTTAGATAGTGAAAAATTTTTAGCGAAAAGCTTTATATTTTATATATTAAAAATCTCCTTATCTAACTTTAGATAGGGAGATTTATTTTTCTGTTAATATAGACTTTTTTCAACTTTTCTGCTCTATCTTTTTTGAATAGAAATTAAAAGGTTACCTATAAATCTAATTCTTAATTCTTAATTCAAAAAACGCAGAACCTGTCCTCCCTATCCAAAACAAGATAGAGGAAGAAAGGTTTGGGGGAGATGAATTATCCGAAAGGGACTGCAATGTCTGATGTGGATATATAAAAAACGCAGAACCTGTCCTCTCTATCCAAAACAAGATAGAGGAAGAAAGGTTTGGGGGAGATGAATTGTCAGATAGGAGCTGAAATTTCTGACGAAGAGATAAAAAAATACTTGACAAAGGAAAATAGATGTGTTATAACAATTGTACTACTTGTAGCAATACAATTAAGTCTATAATAAAAGTTTAATTAAACTCAAAACTAAAAGGCAAAGGACTGGTAAAATGTTCAGTTTAGATTTATCGTCGCGGTCCCCGATTTATGAACAGCTTTACAACAACATTATCCGACTGATTTCGGCAGGCGTTTTAAAGCCGGGCGACAAGCTGTTGCCTGTACGCGCGCTCGCTATGGAGCTTTCGGTAAACCCGAACACGGTTTCAAAGGCATACAAACTGCTTGAAGCTGACGGATACATCTGTTCCGCTGTCGGCAAGGGCTCTTTCGTATCGCCCGATTTAAGCCTTATTGACGCGGAGAAGGAGCTTGCGCTTAAAAAGCTCAACAGCGCCGTTGAGAACGCTTTAAAAATCGGAATAACCCGCGACGAAATTTTAAGTTGCGTAGACGCGCTTATGGGAGGTAAATTATGATTGAAATTAAGAATTTAAGCAAAAGCTTCGGCGACGTCAAGGCGCTTTGCAACCTCAACCTTGATGTTGAGGACGGAGCGGTTTTCGGTCTTGTCGGCTCAAACGGCGCGGGAAAAAGCACGCTCCTGCGCGTTATAAACGGCGTGTTTAAGGCTGACGGGGGCGAGGCTCTCATCGACGGCGAGAATACGTTTGAAAATCAGAAAATTAAGGATAAGTGCTTTTTTATTCCCGATTATCCCTATTTTTCAAACTCCTCGACAATCGCAAACACGGCGTTTCTCTACAGAAATGTTTACTCAAGCTGGGACGAGGAATATTTTAATACACTCTGCTCGACGTTTCCCGTAGATAAAAACCGTAAAATTATAAATATGTCAAAGGGTATGCAACGCCAGTCCGCGTTGATTTTAGCGCTTTCTACACGCCCTAAATATCTTTTTCTTGATGAAATTTTTGACGGGCTCGACCCGGTAGTGCGTAAGCTCGTTAAAAAGCTCATCATAACCAACGTGACCGACAACAATATGAGCGTTGTAATCGCCTCCCACAATTTGAGGGAACTTGAGGACATATGCGATTATATCGGACTTCTGCACAAGGGCGGAATTATTCTCGAAAAAGAGCTTGACGACTTAAAGCTCGGTATTCATAAGGTTCAGATTGCGTTTAACAGCGAGGTTTCAGATGATGTATTTAATAATTTAGAAATAGTTAACAAAACGAAAAGCGGTAATTTGTACACTCTGACTATAAGAGGAGAGCAAAAGGATTTTATGGCTGAATTGGAATCTCTTAATCCCGTGCTTTTAGAGGCTTTACCGCTTACACTTGAAGAAGTATTTATCAATGAAATGGAGGGAGCAGGCTATGACATCAACAACATACTCTAAGTCAAAAATTAAACAGGGCGTTTCCGTGTTTTTGTGGACAGTGAAATCAAACATTTCGACGCTGATAGTTTATCTTTCAATTTTAGCGTTTTTTACAATTATAAACTGTGTAATCTGCGCAGGCACAAAAACCGCGTTTAATTCCAACGTGATGCTCGCGGAAACATTTTTAACCGCTATGGTTATCGGACTGATAGTTTCGATAAAGTCGTTTTCATATCTTCACGACAAGCGCCAGACGGATATGACGGGCGCGCTCCCCGTTTCGAGGAGAACGCTGTTTTTCTCAAGGCTTATAAGCTCGGCTGTTATTTCGGGCGTTCCTATGCTCATCATTTACCTTGTAATCAATAATTTTTTCCCGAATAACGAAAGCTCGTTTTTGCCTGATAACAACCTTTTTGTCACTCTGAACGTTATCATTTTTCTTTTTTCAAACATCTCTCTTTTCGGTCTGCTTTCAATCTGTTGCGGAAAAACTTCAGATAAAATCGTATCCTTTATCGTATTAAATCTCTTAACTCCGTTCGCCGTTTATTTCCTTACGATTTTACCCGCGTCGCTCCTTATGGGCTACAGCGTTAATTTAAATCCCGATTTTCTGCTGTTTTTAAGCCCCGCGTTCGCGTTCATGGGAACAACTTCCGTCTACTGGGTGATTTTCTCCGCCGTGTGTCTTTTGCTTTCGTTTGTTCTGATAAAAAACCGCAGAGCGGAGAGCGCGGACTCAGGCTTTGCGTATAAGCTTCCGCTTATAGCGATAAAGGTTTTGGCGAGCTTTTCCGTGGGAATTGTGTCGGCGTTTATGTTTATTGTAACAATTGAGAACAATAACGATTACCTCGTTTTTTGGAGCGGAATGATAATCGGCTCGCTTATCGCCTACATTATAATTCAGATTATTTTCGCCCACGGCTTTACGGGATTTTTAAAGGGGCTTATCCCCTACGGCGCAATGCTTATATGCTTTGCCGTGCTTTTCTCCTCGCTCCATTTCGGCTGGTTCGGTTTTGAAACCTATGTCCCAGATGTAAACGATATAGAAAGCGTCAGCTTTACCGCCTCCAACCCGATTTATATAAACGGCATGAATATTACGGCGCACGAGGTTTATGACAAAAAGGTCATTGAGGATACCGTAAACGCGCATAAGAAAATTATTTCAATCGAAAGCTTCAAGGAAAGAAAAATGCTGGAGCGCACGAAGGTTAATTATCTTTATGAAAAAAATAATGAACCGGATATTATGGTATTGGGCGCTGACGCTTTAAATTTTAACGTCACCTATACGCTGAAAAACGGAATTAAGGTTCAAAGAAATTACTCGAATTTTACCACATACGGCGACGCCTCGACAAATGTTCCGTTCTTACAGAGCGAGGAATATACTCTCCACACAAATCCGCTGTTTATCTGCGATGAAAAATATTTTAGCTTTGTTGAGATTGAAAAATCAGAGGACTTAGATGACGAGGATTTGGCCTCCTACGGAGGAATCCTGCGTGACTCAAAAAAGGCAAAAAAGCTTATAAATACAATTAAAGAGGATTACAAAAAATACGGGATTTCCTCATCATCAAGCGGATATTGGCTAACCTTTATGACCTCTAACGGCGAACAAACTAAAGACGAAGAAGTAAGCTTGCACCCGCTTACATATGTAAATGTTCCGTCAAACTACAGTAAAACGCTAAAATTAATAAAATCATTACGTTAAAGATATTTATAACATTTCAGTTTCGCAATAATGTGATAATCTCCTCTCTATAATCTTTCTGCTTTACGGTAAGTTTTTGATTAACTTTCCGCAAAGCAAAGCGTACGCAAAAAATTTGCGTACGCTTTTTCCTGTTTTTTGTATTTTGAAAATTAAAAAATTAAGAATTAAGAGTTAAGAATTAAGAATTAGATTTAAAGGTAAACTCTTAATTCCTATTCAAATTCGATTTAGAGGAAAAGTTTCTTAAAAGTCTACCGCAGAGCTTTTCCTCCCTATCCAAAACAAGACAGAGGCTCAAACGTCTGGGGGAGATGAATTGTCAGATAGGAGCTGAAATGTCTGACGAGGAGATTTAAAAATTAAGAATTAGATTTAAAGGTTAACTTTTATATCCTTTTCAAATTTGATTTAGAGGAAATGTTTGATAGGGATTTTTCGCAGAACTTTTCCTCACTATCCAAAACAAGACAGAGGCACAACTGTATGGGGGATATGAATTATCAGATAGGAGCTGAAATGTCTGATGAAGAGATATAAAAATAAAGGCGGTTGCAGGGAAGTCCGACCACGTTGTCAAAATCACCGTCGATTTTTTTCACGAACGCTCCCGCTTTGCCCTGTATGCCGTAGGCTCCCGCCTTGTCGCTCCACTCCCCCGTCTTGATATATTCGGCGATTTGTTTATCGCTCAAATTATGAAAGGTCACAAGAGTAGTTTCGGAGAAGGAGCGGGATTTTCCGTGCGAAAACAGGCTCACGCCCGTAATAACCTTGTGCGTTTTTCCGCTTAAAAGCTTCAGCATATTTACCGCATCCGCCTCGTTTTTCGGCTTGCCGAGAATAATATCGTTCAAGACCACGGTCGTATCGCTCCCGATAACAAGCGTGTCGGGGTGATTTCTGCCAACGTGTTCCGCTTTCTTTTCGGCTAAATACTGAGCGACCTTTTCAGGCGGAATGTTTTTATCAACGCTTTCGTCAATGTCGGCGGGAATTACTTCAAATTTTGGAAAAACTTTTTTTAAAAGCTCCTGCCTCCGCGGTGACGCGGAGGCAAGAATTACATTATCAATCTTCATTTTCTGAAATTTCCAAAGTTTCGTCTTCGAGCTCGCTGTTATCAACTGGCTTTTCCGTTTCCTCGTCCTCGTGAGGAAGATGAGCGAACGAAACAACGCGGTTGCCCTCGTTTATTCTCATAAGCGTAACGCCCTTGCTCGGCCGCGCGCAAATGCGGATATCCTCTGCGTTAATACGGATAACAACGCCCTCTTCGCTGATAAGAATAATATCGTCGTCGGGATTTATTACGCTGATTCCCGCAACCTTTCCGTATTTTGCCGTGTGGTAGTTTGTAAGTCCCTTACCGCCTCTCGACTGAACACGGTAATTATCGGGATTGCTGAGCCTGCCGTAGCCTGTTTCGGAAACGGTCAGCACGAGCGCGTTTTCGTCAATAACGCTCATTCCGACGATAATATCTCCCGATTTGAGTTTCATCGCCTTAACTCCGCGCGCCTGGCGTCCCATAGAACGTACGTCGGTTTCCTTAAATCGGATTGCCATACCCTCGCGCGTAGCGATAATAATTTGATTGTCGCCCTCGGTCATCTTAACGAAAGCAAGCTCATCTCCCTCGTTCAAATCGAGAGCGATAAGACCGCCCTTTCTCGCCGTGTTGTAGGCGTTGAGCGAGATTCTCTTGATGATACCGTTTTTCGTCACCATAACGAGATATTTATCCTCTTCAAATTCCTTGACGGGAATCATCGAGGTGACCTTTTCGTCAGCCGCAATCGGGAGAATATTCGCTATATTCATACCCTTGCTTTGGCGCGTGCCCTCGGGGATAGTGTAACATTTTATGCGGTAAACTCTGCCCTTATCCGTGAAGAAAAGGATATAATCGTGAGTGTTGCATATAAACATCTCCGTCGCGACGTCCTCTTCCCTCGTGGACATTCCTTTAACGCCTCTGCCCCCTCTGTGCTGAATTGTGTATTCGTCCTCGGCGATACGCTTAACGTAGCCGAAACGCGTAACCGTGACAACGCAGTCCTCTTCGGGGATAAGGTCCTCAATATCAACCTCTCCGCTTATGTGGCAGATTTCCGTACGGCGCGGGTCGGCGTATTTATTTCTAAGCGCGACCGCTTCCTCCTTAACCTTTTCAAGCAGGAGATGACGGCTCTGTAAAAGCTCGGTATACTCTTTGATTTTCTCCTGGAGCGAGGCGATTTCGTCTTCAATTTTGGAGCGCTCCATATTTGTCAGCTGACCGAGGCGCATCTGAACAATCGCCTGCGCCTGAACGTCGTCAAGTCCGAAACGCTCGATTAATTTGGCCTTTGCGCCCGCCGTGTCCTTGCTCGCGCGGATAATTTTAATTACCTCGTCAATGTTGTCAATCGCGATTTTCAGTCCCTCTAAGATGTGCCAGCGTTCCTGTGCCTTTTTAAGGTCGAACTGCGTACGGCGCGTGATAATATCGACCTGGAAGTTTATGTAATGCTCAAGGCACTCTTTAAGCGTTAAAATTTTCGGCTCGCCGTTTACAATCGCAAGCAAAATAGCGCCAAAGGTTGTTTGGAGCTGAGTGTAGGAGAAAAGCTGATTTAATACAATCTGAGGCGAAGCGTCACGGCGCACGTCAATTTCAATGTGCATACCGTTTCTGTCGGAGTGGTCCTCGATATTCGTAATTCCCTCAAGCTTTTTGTCCTTAACAAGCTCCGCGATATGCTCGATAAGACGAGCCTTGTTAACTCCGTACGGAAGCTCGGTTACTATAATTTTAAAGCGGTTGTTCTTTGCCTCGATTATCTCGGTTTTAGCCCTGACAATAATTTTTCCGCGTCCCGTTGAATAAGCGGCTCTTATTCCGCTTCGTCCCATTATTATTCCGCCTGTCGGAAAATCGGGACCGGGGATACACTCCATAATCTCGGAAATTTCCGCCTCGGGATTATCAATAAGCAGTTCAATCGCGTCGATAACCTCGCCCATATTGTGCGGAGGGATATTTGTCGCCATACCAACGGCAATACCGCTCGAACCGTTTACTAAAAGATTCGGGAAACGGCTCGGCAGAACGGTCGGTTCTTCAAGCCTGTCGTCATAGTTCGGAACGAAATCAACCGTCTTTTTCTCAATATCCGTGAGCATTTCCGTTGAGATTTTGCTCATTCTCGCCTCTGTGTATCGGTAAGCGGCAGGCGGGTCGCCGTCTACGGAGCCGAAGTTTCCGTGGCCGTCAACGAGCATATATCTCATTGAAAAATCCTGCGCAAGACGTACCAAAGCGTCATAAACCGACGCGTCGCCGTGCGGGTGGTACGCTCCCAAAACCGCTCCGACCGTATCGGCGCATTTATGGTACGGCTTGTTCGGTTCAAGTCCTCTCTCGTACATTGTGTACAGAATACGCCTGTGAACAGGCTTTAAGCCGTCGCGGACGTCAGGCAGCGCTCGGCTTACAATTACCGACATCGAATAGTCAAGAAAGGACTGTTTCATTTCCTTTTCGACGTCGACGTCAATAATTTTTCCGCTAATCTCTTTTATCTCATTTTCGTTACTCAATTTATTCACCTCATCGGTACTTTTTAATTCTTCCTTCAATTATAACGTCGCTTTTATTTTTGCGTAAAGCTCGGGCATTCTCTTTTTTATATTACAGGGGCGGAAGGTTTTGCTGTCCACAAAGCCGTGTTCGGTTGTTCCGTAGCCGAGCTCCTCCTCCGTGCCGTCGTCGTTGACCTTCTTGACCGTGTAGGTAAACTGGATATGCGCGGCTCTGAGTTCAATCGCCCACGTTCTCACTAAAATTCTGTCCTCATATAAAGCGGGGGATTTAAAATGGCAGGTCAAATTCGTAAGGGGCATAAGCACGCCCGCCTTTTCCATTTCGCTGTAGCTTACGCCGAAGCTTTTGATATAATCCGTTCTTCCCACCTCATACCATACAGGATAATTCGAGTGGTGTGCGATTCCCATTTTGTCGGTTTCGGCGTAGCGAACGTTCAGATATGTTTTTGAATGCATAAAAAATTCCTCTTATATTAAAATTAATCTTTTAAATATCAAGATTTTGAACAAATCTCGCGTTGGTTTCGATAAATTCTCTTCTCGGCTCAACCTTATCTCCCATAAGTATACTAAAGGTTTCGTCCGCCGCCTCCGCGTCGCTCAACGTAACTTTCAGCATAAGACGGCTTTCGGGATTCATTGTCGTTTCCCAAAGCTGGTCGGAGTCCATTTCTCCAAGACCTTTGTAACGCTGAATTTCGCTTTTTCCCTCAATTGTCGAGAGAATACGGTCGCGCTCAAGGTCGGAGTACGCGTATTTATGCTCCTTGCCCTTTGTAATTCTGTAAAGCGGAGGCTGCGCGATATAGATATGTCCCTCCTCAATAAGAGGTCTCATAAAACGGAAGAAGAACGTTAGCAAAAGCGTTCTGATGTGCTGTCCGTCAACATCGGCGTCCGCCATAATAATTACTTTTCCGTAACGTAGCTTTTGAATATCAAATTCCTCGCCTATTCCCGTTCCCAAAGCGGTTATTACGGGAGTGAGCTTGTCGTTTCCGTAAACTCTGTCAAGACGGGCCTTTTCCACATTGAGCATTTTTCCCCAAAGAGGCAGAATCGCCTGTATTCTTCTGTCGCGTCCTCCCTTGGCTGAACCGCCCGCGGAATCTCCCTCGACGATAAATATTTCTGTTTCTCCGCTGTCCTTAGACTGGCAGTCGGCAAGCTTTCCCGGGAGCTGGGCGCCCTCCAGAGCGGATTTTCTTCTGACGCTTTCTCTCGCCTTTCTCGCCGCCTCCCTCGCTCTCGCCGACGCCAAAGCTTTATCGAACACAACTCTCGCTACCGCGGGATTTTCTTCGAGGAAAACGGAAAGCTTTTCGCTTATAAGCTTGTCCACCATTGTACGGACTTCCGTGTTTCCGAGCTTTGCCTTCGTCTGACCTTCAAACTGCGCCTCTTTCACCTTTACGCTGATGACTGCTGTAAGTCCCTCTCTCACGTCCTCGCCCGAAAGGTTTTTGTCGTTTTCTTTAAGCTTGTTAAATTTTCGCGCGTAGTCGTTCATAACACGCGTCAACGCTCTGCGGAAGCCCTCCTCGTGGGTACCGCCGTCAACCGTGTGGATATTGTTCGCGAACGAAAGCATAAGCTCGTTGTAGCTGTCCGTGTACTGCATCGCTACCTCGACGGTTACGGTATCCTCCTTGTTTTTGGAGGCGAAATAAATAACCTCGGGGTGAATCGAGTCAACGTGCTTTTTCTTGTTAAGAAACTCAACAAAGCTTGAAATACCGCCCTCGTAAACAAAATTCTTGCTGATTATTTCTTCCTGTCTTTCATCTCTTAACTCGATATGAACGCCCGCGTTTAAAAATGCCTGCTCGCGGAGTCTTCTTTCAAGCACTTCATATTCATAAACGGTCGTTTCCTTAAATATTTTCGCGTCAGCCTTAAATCGCACTTCCGTGCCTTTTTCTGCGCTTTTTCCTATTTTTTTAAGGTCGCAGACGGTTTTTCCCCGCTCATAACGCTGGAAATATATATCCTCTCCGTCGCAGATTTTAACCTCTACCCATTCCGAAAGAGCGTTTACAACCGACGCGCCCACTCCGTGAAGACCGCCCGATACCTTGTATCCGCCTCCGCCGAATTTTCCGCCCGCGTGAAGTACGGTAAATACGAGCGTAACCGCGGGTATACCTGTTTTTTCGTTTATTCCCACGGGAATACCTCTGCCGTTGTCCTTTACCTTGATTATATCTCCTTTTTCAATAACAACGTCAATCTTCGAGCAGTAGCCCGCGAGCGCCTCGTCAATGGAGTTATCGACAATTTCATATACAAGGTGATGAAGTCCTCTTGGCCCTGTCGAGCCTATGTACATACCCGGTCTTTTTCTGACCGCTTCAAGTCCCTCTAAAACCTGTATGTCGTCAGCGCCGTATTCGTTTTCGACTTTCGATACCTTTACTTCTTCGTTTTCCATTCAATTACCTCCAAAATTATTCCGTTCTTTTCCTTACGGAACGTTTTTGTTTTCCCGACGGCTCAATGATGATTTTCTCCGACGGGATTTCTTTTATTTCAGAATTTTTTATCTTTTTATATTTAATAAAATACGGAGAAAAAAGAGCGAATAATAAAACCGCGGTAAAGCTTACCGCCAAAATCGGAAAGACAGATGAAATTATATCGGCGGTCAGATTTAAAATTACCGTATTTACAATCACCGCGGAGAATGTAATTATAAAAGCTAAAATTAAATAGCCCTTTACTCTCGCGTTTTTAAATTTGTTTTCGCAGTGGTAGCACTTTATTATTTCTTTTTTCTTGTTTTTTCTTACCTCTTTAATGCCGTAAACCGTATGACAGTAAGGGCAGACGGGAAGCTTAAACATAATTACAGCTTCCTGTTCGCCGTGTATTTTGAGCCGTTCGGTTTTTCAGGCGGTTTTTTCCTGTAATACGGCTTTTTTTCTTCCAAAACGGCATTTTCTTCATAATTTGAGTATTCAACGGAATTATTAACCTTTTTAAGCGGAGCGTCGGAGGATGACGCGTGAGATTCCGTTACGTCGCTTATAATCGGAATATATTTTTTATCGGCTATCTTGGTGTGCTCGATATTGTTTGAGTTTTCCGCGTTTGCCCTAATAATTTTTGAGTTTCTCTTTTCTTTTATTTTATCGAAAATGTCCCTATTAAAAGCATATGAGCTGTCAAATTCAGTTTCTTCTTCGTCGGGCAAAGGCTCGTATTCGTATTCAAATTCTTCTCTCTCATATTCCTGTTCCCTGTACTTTTTAAGTGGAATATATCTTACAAACACAGGAGTTGAAAAGTAAAAAGCCAACAAAATCAGCGCCGTAATTATAACTCCAGAAAAGCTGTTGTAATTTCCCGAGCCCATCCAGATTACCATAAACATAAAAACAACTAAAACCACGGCGATAAAAGCGATAATCAAACGAAAATCGGTTTTTATTTTGCTCTCTTTTTTACAGCGGGGGCAGGTATGTATTCCCCTGTTTTTTTCGTGGAATGTCGTAAAATATGAAATTCTTCTTCCGCAGTACGGACAGTTTTTTCCCATTCTTCTTTTACCTTTCCGCCCACAAAAAATTTCCATATACTTTTTCTATAAACTAAAATCAAAATTTTCTTTTACCTTATCGTGGGCGGATAAGGTTAAAATGAAAATTTTTCTTTGAAACTTTTAAATAAACTCTGTCACAGATAATGTTCAAATTCTTTATATTTTATTTATTACTCAAAATTCTTTTATAAAGGGTACCGCAGGAAATTTGGCTTATATACACCCTCCTGCCCTCTTTTTCACGGCATAAAATGAAAGACTTCGGCAATTCGTAGCTCACGTTAACAACCTCTTTATTTTTTTCCGCCTGCGTAAGAAAATTTCTCGTGTGCTTTGATATTGTGCTGTTGTCAAGGTCAAAAATTCCGATTATGCTGTCGGTTTTTATAACCGTTTTTTCACCTAAATGAAGATACATATCAGCTTATTTTTCCCTCTTTTACAAAAAATTTCTTACCTTCCATTAAAGCCTCGTCTTCTTTAAGTTCGCAGGTCGTAATAAAAACCTGATATTTTTTAATTTTATTGAGCAGAAAATCCCTGCGCTTTTTATCGAGCTCCGAAAGCACGTCGTCAAGGAGTATAACGGGATTTTCCCCCGTCAGAGAGCTTAAAACGTTCGCCTCGGCAAGCTTCAGCGACAAAACCGCGCTCCTCTGCTGACCCTGCGACGCGAAAATTTTGGCTTTTTTTCCGTTTATGATTATATCAAAATCATCTCTGTGCGGTCCTACGTTCGTAAAACCGCTGTTTATATCCTCTTTTTTCGAGTATTTTAATCCTCTCAAAAGCTTTTTAAAAATTTCCTCTTCCCCGTCGCCGAGCTCCGCGCCGCAGTTTGAATTATAAACTATTTCCAGCTTTTCCGTATTATCGGAAATTCCCAAATGATATTTTTCGGCGTCCGACGAAAGCCTGTTTATATATAAAAGTCTGCGGAATATTATTTCCGCGCCGAGTCTGCATAAGGTATCGTCCCAAATGCCGAGCGTTCTTTTAAGCTCCGGGTGTTTGTAAATATCCTTTAAAAGCGCGTTTCTCTCGTTTAAGGTCTGATTGTATTTTGAAATAAGAACGGCGTTTTTCAGCTTTTCTCTGCAAATCGCGCTGTCAATAAATTTTCTGCGCGCCGACGGGCCTCTTTTAACCAAGGTTAAATCCTCGGGAGAAAACACAACCGCGTTGAATTTTTCAATCAGCGAGGCAGACGATTTCTTTTTTACGCCGTTTATGACTACTTCCTTTTTTACGCCGTTAAAAATAATCTCCGCGCTTTGCTCTCTCTCCTGCGAAAAAAATTCAGCCTTTATTTTCGAGAATTTCTCGCCGAATTTTATAAACTCGTTTTCCTTTGAGCCCTTAAAGCTGTGCCCTCCGCAAAAAAGCCAGAGCGCCTCAAGAATATTAGTTTTTCCCTGCGCGTTATCTCCGTAAATCACGTTAATATTTTCGCAGGGGGTTATTTCTCCGTCAAAGAGGTTGCGGTAATTTTTAAATTGTAGCCGTGTTACATACAAAACGCATACCTCTTTTAAAATTAAACCAAAATTATTTCTATCTCTCTGCCGTCAAATTCGGCGACGTCGCCTGTTCTCAGCTTTTTTCCGCGCATTGCGCAGATTTCTCCGTTGACCTTTACCTCACCGTTTTGAACGGCGGTTTTAGCGTGTCCGCCCGTCATACAAAGTCCGCTGTATTTTAAAGCGTCCTGGAGCTTTATAAATTCTCCCCGAACCTTTATTTTTTCTCTACGCATTTGCAAGCCTCATCGGAACAACAAGACTGATAAAATTATCTCCCTTGACAGGAGTAATAACCATCGGAGAAAGTCCGTCTTTTAAAGTTATTTTAACCTCGTCAGCGTCAATATTTCTTAAAGCGTCTAAAAGATAACGGTTATTAAAGCCTATTTCAACCTCTTCCCCCTCAAACGGAGCGGAAATAACGTCGTTCGCCTTTCCGATTGCCGAGGTACAGGAAAAATGAATTTCTCCGTTTACAAAATTGCATCTTACCGGACTTTGAATTTTATCTCCGTTTAAAAGCGACATACGGTCAACCGCGTTTATCAAAAGCCTCGTGTTAACGACAGCCTCCGTTTTCTTCGTTTTCGGGATTGTACTGTTGTAATCGAGAAATGTTCCTTCAATAAGCCTTGAAATTACATAGTACCCGCCGATTTTAAACATAATATGTCTTTGACCCGCAATTACAGATACCTTTTCATCGTCGTTTGTGATAATTTTTAAAACCTCCTGCTGGGTTTTTCCAGGAACTACAAACTGCGCGTTCTCGTCGCTGTCAATTTGCTCCGTGCGGATAGCCATTCTGTAGCCGTCGACCGCCACAATTTTAAAGGTTTTATTTTCGATTTCAAAGAGCGAGCCAGTATAAATCGGCTTCGCGTTATTATCAGAAACGGCGTAGACTGTCTGTCTTATCATCTCTTTTAAAAGATTTCCGTCAATTTCAAATTCCTCGGTCTGTTCAAATTCGGGTAGGTCGGGATATTCTGCGCTGTTCATTCCGACAATCTGATAATTGGCGTTACCGCTTGTTATATACGTTATCATTCTGTCGTCAGTTTCAATGAAAACAACCTCTTCGGGAAGCTTTCTGACAATCTCGGAAAAAATCCTGGCGCTTACCACAACTTCCCCCTCGTCGGCGACGGTGGCGTCAATGCTTGTCTTTATTCCTATTTCGAGGTCATATCCCGATATTGTCATCTTCGAGCCGTAAACCTTTATTAAAATTCCCTCCAAAGCTGGGATTGAGGCTTTATTTGAAACAGCTCTTGAAACAACCGAAACAGCGTTAGCCAAATCTGTACGCAAAACGTTTATTTTCATTTTTTTCCTCCTTTTATTTTTAACATAATCAAACTAAAACGCGATTAAAAATTATAAAAGATTTTTTCCGCGGTTTTCGCGGATAAATATATAAATATAATTAATATATTTAGTAGTAGTAGTAGAGTATGCGGAAATGTTGAAAGATTAAGAAAACAGCGTATAGAATGGAAAAATTATACTTTAATTTTCAGCGCCTTAATGTTGAATATGTTGAAAAAATCTAATGACTATCTAATCTTTCCTCATAAGGTTAAAAATTGATTGTTAAAAGTTGAAAAAATTGTTAAAAATTATTTTTGTTACGAACTGCAGTTTTTAATAATATCTTCAACGATTGAACGCAGATTTGTGTCCTTTTTCATTCTTTTCGCGGTTGTGTCAATCGCGTATTTTACGGTTGAGTGGTCGCGTCCGCCGAATTCTTTTCCTATGCTTTCCTGCGTTAATGTGGTGAGCTCGTTTATAATGTAGATTGCGACCTGACGGGGTCCGCTGACATACGCGCTCCTGCTCTTCGAGTTTTTAAGCTCGTCTGCGGTCACGTTAAAGGTTCTCGCGACCTCGTCTGTAATTCTTTCGACAGTAACCTCGGGAGGAGTGTCGTTGTTTAAAATATCGGCGATAATTTTCTGAACCGATTTTACCGACGGCTTTTCCCCGTCAAGATTATTTTTCGCCTTTATTTTTTTGACAGTTCCCTCCAACTGGCGGATATTGCTTTTTAAGTTGCTGGCGATATATTCGCAGACGTCGTTCGGAATCTCTATGTTCATAATTTCTGCCTTGCGTTTTATAATCGCGATTCTCGTTTCGATGTCGGGCGGTTGAATATCGGCGATAAGTCCCATTTCAAACCTTCCTCTTAAACGGTCGTCTAGGGTTTTTATTTCCTTGGGAGGTCTGTCGGAGGTCAGAATTATCTGTTTTTTAGCGAGATAAAGTGTTTCAAACGTGTGGAAAAATTCCTCCTGAGTGCTTTCCTTTCCGCCGATAAACTGAACGTCGTCAACCAGAAGAACGTCTGCGTAGCGGTATTTCTGTCTGAATTCGGACATAGTCGCTCTATGTAGTGATTCTATCAGCTCGTTTGTAAAATCATCGCCCTTTACGTAGCATATTGATTTTGACGTATCGTTTTTCTTAATCTCATTTCCGATAGCGTAGAGCAAATGGGTTTTTCCGAGTCCCGAGTTTCCGTAAAGGAAAAGAGGATTATATGCCTTTGACGGATTTTGTGCGACCGCGAGGCACGCGGCATGGGCAAATTTGTTTGAATTTCCCACAATAAAGGTATCAAATGTGTATTCGTAGCCGTTGTCCGTTATTTCGTCGTTTTCCTCCTGTTCGGGTTCTTCGCTCGGAATGATAAAATTAATATCAATGGGTGTGTCGAAAACGGCGTTGAAAGATTCCTTTAAAAGGATTTTGTAGCAACGCTCCAGCGTCTGCCTGTGAAAATCGTTAGGTACAAGTAAAGTAGCCTGTCTTTTATCAAAATCCATATTGACAGGCTCAATTTTACTTATCCATGTGTTATAAGCCACATCGGTCATCTGTCTTCTGCAGTAATCGCAGATAACCGACCACGCTTCATCAAAATGTTCCATAAAATTCCTTTCCTATTTTTAAACAGAATTAAATCCGTCTAAAAACAAATCAAAACTTCTCCACTATAATCAATTATATTATACCAAATTTTAATAAAAAAAGCAATTAAAATTTTGTAATATATAGTATATATAATACATATAAATATATGCGCGAAAAGAGTCGAAAAACAAAAGATTAATTGTAGTTGGAAAACAGCATAAATACTATATATGGTATATTTTAAGATAATTTTAAATTATTGAAAAAATAAGTTGACGAAACAGGAAAATTATACTATAATGTTTTGGTGCAAGTATTTTGTTATGCTTTGTCCGAAAGGGGGTAAATAAAATGAAAAGAACATATCAGCCCAAAAAGCTCCACAGAAAAAAGGAGCACGGATTTATGAAAAGAATGTCAACTCGCAACGGACGAAAGGTATTGGCGAGAAGAAGAGCAAAAGGCAGAAAAAGGTTGTCATATTAAGAAATACTAATCTCTAATTAAAAGGATTTTTAGCTTTTCTGTCCGAACATTTTGAATGTTCGGATAGAAAGCTCGGTGCGTTTGTCCTTTAATCGGAGGTTAGTATAGGGACCACTTTTTTTGGTGGTCTTTATTTTACTTTTCGGGGAATTTCCCGAGTAGACTTTATTCGGGCGGTTATTAAAATGAGTAAGGCTTTAACCTTAAAGGAAAACAGGGATTTTTCACGGCTTTACCGTAAAGGTAAAAACGAGGTTTGTCCCGTGCTTGTTACTTATTTTCAGAAAAACAGAAAAAATACTATCCGTTACGGAATAACCACCGGCAAAAAAATAGGAAACGCCGTAAGACGCAACCGCGCGAAAAGAATTATACGAGCGGCTTTCAGAGAGCTTTTACCCGATATAAAAAACGGATATGATTTCGTATTTGTCGCGAGAGTAAAAACTCCGTATGTAAAAAGCTCTGATATAAAAAAAGCAATGCTTACGCAGTTTAGGAAAAATAATTTGATATGAAAAGAATACTCATCGGCTCTATCAGATTTTATCAGAAAAATATCTCCGCTAAAACCGCTCCGAAATGTAAATATTATCCGACGTGTTCAAATTACGCAGTAGAGGCAATAAAAACACACGGCGCGTTTAAAGGATTTTTTCTGTCAATTTGGCGAATTTTAAGATGTAATCCGTTTTCAAAGGGAGGGTTTGACCCTGTTCCCGAAAAAAGGATTTCAGGAAAAAAAGAGAGGTAACTCTTAGTGCAGATTTTCGGTTTTTTCGGAAGTATCTTAGGATACTTGCTCTGGGGTTTGTTTTATATTTTTCAGAACTTCGGAGTTTCGATTATATTTTTTACGATTATAATTAAGGTTATACTGTTTCCTTTTTCAATTAAACAGCAGAAAAGTATGGCGAATACCGCCAGACTTCAGAAAAAGCAACAGGAAATAAGAGAAAAATACGCAAATAATAAGCAAAAAGCAAATGAAGAAATGCAGAAGCTGTATGAAAAAGAGGGCGTAAGCCCCACGGGAGGCTGTCTTACAAGCTTAGTTCCTATGTTTATTATGCTCGGAATTTTCTACAGCGTTGCTTATCCTCTTACAAATACACTGCATATTGATTCGAGTTTTGTAAACAACGCGATGAGTTTTATCAACAGTATCCCAGGATTTTCTTTCTCAACCGTTTCTACGGTCGCGGCATATCAGGAAATCTCGCTTGTCCGCGCTTTGGCGGATTCAAAAGAGCTTGTCGCTCAGTTGTTTACCGCGGGAAACGACGCCGCGAATATCGAGGCTTTCGTCAACGGATTTAATTTTTCGGGATTTAATCTGCTTGTAACTCCGAGCAGTCAGGGAATTTTCTCTGTTTATATTTTAGTTCCCGTTTTATGCTTTGTTTCTTCCGTCGCGACCTCGCTTATAACTATGAGAATTAACGGAAACGCGCAGGCTCAACAGGGCTGTATGAAAATTATGTTTATCGGTCTTCCCCTGTTTTCGGCGTGGATTGCGTTTTCAGTACCCGCGGCAGTTGGTTTTTACTGGATTTGCAACTCGGTATTTTCACTTATACAATCGCTCGTTATGGGCAGGTTCTACAGCCCCTCGGCTCTCATAGCGAAGGGCGAGGCTCAGCACGTGGCTTTGCTTGAAAAGCAGGAGGCTTTGGTAAAATACGAATACGCTCCCGTTTATGCGGGTGAAAATAATACAAGTAATAAAAACAAAAGCAAAAAGAAGAAGAAGTAATAAGAGGTAAAAAATGATTAAAGAAGTTATCGGTATCGGCGAAACAGAGCAGGAGGCTCTGGAGAACGCGAAGGCTCAGCTCAATTTAGACGAGAACGCCGAATTTGATTTTGAGGTTATTCAGAGAGCCGAAAAGAAGGTTTTGGGACTTTTCGGCGGAAAACAGGCGCAGGTTAAAATTTCCGTAAACGTAAACGAAAACCCCGCGGACGTTGCGGAGGAATTTTTGAAAAACGTCATTAACGCTATGAAATTAGAAGGAATTTCCGTTGAATCGGAAAAGACGGAAACAGGCGCGACATTTAATATTGAGGGCGATGACGTGGGATATGTAATCGGCAGACGAGGAGAAACGCTCGACGCTTTGCAGTACCTCACGAGCTTAGTCGCAAATCACGTTGACAACAGCTATTTCAAAATTACAGTTAATACGGGAAATTACAGGGAGAAAAGAGAGAAAACTCTTGAAATTCTCGGAAGAAAGCTTGCGTTTAAGGCGGTAAAGACAGGTAAAAAGACATCTCTCGAGCCGATGAATCCGTATGAAAGACGCATTATTCACACCTCTGTTCAGAAGGTGAGAGGAGCGACCTCCTGGAGCGAGGGTGAAAACGCGGGACGTCACGTTGTTATCGGTCCCGACCCGAAGGAGAGAAATTACCGCAGAAATTCAAGAAATAAACCCAGACCGTCAGCAGATCCCGAGCGCAAACCGCTCGACGAGAGCAACGGCGCGGGCCTCTATGGAAGAATAGACTAAATAAGCTTAGGGGCTGTATCATTTTTGGTACAGCCTCTTTTTGATAAAGAGTGAGTTATATGAAAAACAGCGCAATTACTGCAATCTCGACCGCGCAGGGCGAGGGCGGAATAGGAGTTATAAGAATAAGCGGAGATGACGCTATCAACATAGCGGACAAGGTTTTTAAATCCGTTTCGGGGAAAAAGCTTTCTGAAATGAAGGGCTACACCGCCTGTTTTGGAGAGGTTTTAAAAGACGGAGAGAAAATCGACGAAGCGGTTGCGACGGTATTCAGAGAGCCTTTAAGCTATACGGGGGAGAACGTTGTCGAATTGTCGTGCCACGGCGGAATTTTTATAACGAGAGAGGTTTTAAGAGCCGTAATTGAATCGGGCGCCCGCCCCGCCGAGGCAGGAGAATTTACAAAGAGAGCGTTTTTAAACGGAAAGCTTGATTTAACAGAGGCGGAAGCGGTTATGGATTTAATCGGCGCAAAGAGCAAAACCGCCGCGAGAACCGCTGTTTTGGCTAAAGACGGAGCTTTGTGGAGAAGAATTGAAAAGATAAAAAACGCCCTAATTACTGCTGACGCCCATTTAAGCGCTTGGGCGGATTATCCCGAGGAGGATATTGAGCAGGTGACGGAGGAAGGGCTTAAAAAGACAATTTTAGAAATTATGTTCGATTTGGATAAGCTTATTTCAACCTATGACGCGGGACAAACGATAAAAGAGGGAATAGATACGGTCATAGCAGGAAAACCAAATACAGGCAAAAGCACGCTTATGAACCTTTTATCGGGACGAAACCGAAGCATAGTGACCGATATTCCCGGAACGACAAGAGATATTATTGAAGATACGGTTACGGTCGGCGGTGTAATCCTCCGATTGAGCGATACCGCGGGAATGAGAGAAACCGACGACGCGGTGGAAAAAATCGGCGTTGACATAGCGAAAAACCGCATAAAAAACTGCGGTCTTGCGCTTTGTGTTTTCGACGCGGGCAGAGAGCTTGACGACGACGACAAAAAGCTTATTGAAGAAGTAAAGGACGCGCAGGCAATCGCGGTTATAAACAAAATTGATTTAAAATCAAAGCTTGACGAGAAATATATTAAAGAAAATATAAAAAACACGGTTAAAATCTCCGCAAAAAGCGGAGAGGGCTTTGACGAGCTTTGCGCTATGATTGAAAAAATCGCGGGAACGGAAGGCTTTAATCCGAGCGAGGGTATTCTCGCGAACGAACGGCAGAGAAACGCCGTTGTAAACGCGCGAAATTCACTGAGCGAGGCGCTTGACGCGCTGAATTTGGGAATGACCTTTGACGCCGTCTCCGTAACCTTGGAGGAGGCGGTTAAAAATATCCTTGAGCTTACGGGCGAGAGGGTGAGCGACGTTGTTGTGGATAGTGTATTTCACAATTTCTGCGTGGGGAAATAAGGAGATTTTATGAATTACAAGGCGGGAAATTTTGATATAGCCGTAATCGGCGCGGGCCACGCGGGAATTGAGGCGGGGCTGGCGGCGGCTCGGCTCGGCTTAAAAACCGTTATATTTACGATTAATATGGATGCTGTCGGAAACTGTCCGTGCAACCCCTCAATCGGCGGAACGGCAAAGGGACATTTGGTGCGTGAGATTGACGCGCTCGGCGGAGAGATGGGAAGAACTGCCGACGAATGTTTTTTGCAGAGCAGAATGTTAAACAGAGGAAAAGGGCCGGCGGTTCATTCTCTGCGCGCGCAGATTGACCGCAGAAAATATTCCGATGTTATGAAGCACAAGCTTGAACTCCAGGAAAACCTCGAATTACATCAGGCGGAGGTTACAAAGCTTGAAAAAATTAAAGACGGATACATTGTCACTACGCGAATGCTCGCCCAATATGAGGCGAAGGCGGTAATTATAGCGACGGGAACATATCTCGGAGGCAGAATTTTTATCGGTGAAGTGAGTTATGAAAGCGGGCCCGACGGGATTTTTCCCGCAAGTTTTTTAGGTCAGAGCCTTAAAGCTTTGGGAATTAAGCTGAGAAGATTTAAAACGGGAACGCCTGCGCGCGTGCTAAAGAGCAGTATAGATTTTTCAGAGCTTGAAGAACAGCTCGGCGACGAACCGCCGATACCGTTTTCCTATGATACAAAGTCATTGGGAGAAAACAAGGTGAAGTGTCACATAAGCTGGACAAACGAAAAAACAAAGCAAATAATTCTCGAAAACATACACCGCTCCCCGCTCTACGGCGGAAAAATCGAGGGAATAGGCCCGAGATACTGCCCGAGCTTAGAGGATAAAATCGTGCGTTTCAGCGAAAAAGAAAGACATCAGCTTTTTATTGAGCCTTGCGGACTTGACACGGAGGAGATGTATCTTCAGGGAATGAGCTCCTCGCTCCCCGAGGAGGTACAATTGAAGTTTTACCACACGATAAAGGGGCTTGAAAACGCGGTAATTATGCGTCCCGCTTACGCGATAGAGTACGACTGTATCGACCCGACCGAGATGAACGCGACCTTAGAGTTCAAAAATTTTGAGGGACTTTACGGCGCGGGTCAATTTAACGGAAGCTCGGGCTACGAGGAGGCGGCGGCGCAGGGGCTTGTCGCGGGAATTAACGCGGCTTTAAAAATTCTTAAAAAAGAGCCGTTGATACTCGACCGTTCCAACTCATATATAGGAACGCTCATAGACGACCTTGTAACAAAGGGGGCGAACGAGCCGTACAGAATGATGACCTCGCGCAGCGAATACCGCCTGATTTTAAGGCAGGACAACGCCGACGTGAGATTAACCCCCATAGGGAGAGAAATAGGGCTTATAAGCGACGACCGCTGGGAGAGGTTTAATAAAAAACAGGAGCTTAAAGCGCGGGAATTAAAGCGTATTGAAAAAGAAGTTATCGCTCCGAGCGAAACGATAAACGAAATACTTGTTTCACGTGGAACATCTCCGCTAAAAACGGGGGCAAAGCTTATTGACCTTTTGCGCCGACCGCAGATAAGCTACAGCGATTTAACACCGATAGATAAATCCCGCCCCGAGATCGACAGCAATATATTCGAGCAGGTTGAAATTGAAGTAAAATATGCGGGATATATCGAAAAACAGCGCAAGCAGGTTGAGCAAATGCAGAGGCTTGAAAGGAAAAAACTGCCCGAAAATTTCGATTATAACGAAATAAAAGGTCTGCGCCTCGAAGCGAGGGAAAAGCTCAATAAAATAAAACCGCTTAATATCGGACAGGCGTCAAGAATTTCAGGAGTTTCTCCAGCCGACATCAGCGTGCTCTTAATCTGGCTTTCGCAGAAAAGATGATTGTATGAAAAATTTAGTTAAAAAAGCTTGCGAAAAAATTGAAATCAGCCTGAACGACGAACAGGCTCAAAAATTTGAAAATTATTATAATCTCCTTATAGAGTGGAACGAAAAATTTAACCTCACGCGTATCGTTGAACCGCAGGAAGTGGCTCTTAAACATTTTGCCGACAGCTTAACGGTTTTAAAATACTGCGATATTCCCAAAAGCGCGTCTGTTATCGACGTCGGCACGGGCGCGGGGTTCCCGGGGATTCCGCTTAAAATCTACCGCCCCGATATAAAACTAACGCTTTTGGACAGTCTTAACAAGAGGGTAATTTTTCTAAATGAGGTTGCGAAGAAAAATAATCTTGAAATAAAAACTCTCCACAGCCGCGCGGAAGACGCAGGCAGAAAAAAAGACGAACGCTCAAAATATGATACAGCGCTTTCAAGAGCGGTCGCGAGGCTCAACGTTCTTTGCGAATACTGTATTCCCTTTTTAAAAATCGGCGGAAATTTTATAGCGATGAAAGGGCCTGACCTGTCAGAGGAAGTAGACGAGGCAAAATCCGCGATAAAGCTACTGGGGGGAGAAATAATCTCCGTTAACGAGTTCAACCTCGACGGCGCGGGAAAAAGGACAATTGTTGTTATAAAAAAAATAAAGCCCACGCCAAACGCATACCCCCGAATTTCGGGAAAGATAAAAAGCAAACCGCTTTAATTATAAAAATTTTTAAAAGAAAGGCTTTTGCCTTTCTTTTTTTGCCCTTTAGTGTGTGAAAAGGGCTTAAAAAATCTGAACAAAATTTTAAAAACATTAAAAATAACAGCTTCTATCCCTAAAAAAGCTAAAAAAACGCAAAACATTCTAAAAAAATCGCTCAAACTTCGACACACTCCGCGCCGTCAAGGTGATATTATATAGTCACAGGGCAAGACAAGCCCACTTCCTCAAAGCGAGGTGAGGTATTGAATTACCTTAGCAAATCCGAAAACAAGATAACCGAAATCCCCACTATCAAAATTCGTCCGAACAAAACCCAGCCCCGCAAAATTTTCGACGAGGACAAGCTCAGAGATTTGGCGAAGTCGATTGAGGAAAACGGAATTTTACAACCGCTGACCGTTCGCAGGGTGAGCCAGTCGGAGTACGAAATTATAGCGGGGGAACGGCGTCTGCGCGCCTCCGTGCTTGCAGGGTATTCAAAGGTTCCGTGCATCGTTATCAAATGCAACGACCGCGAGTCAGCAATGCTCGCTTTGCTTGAAAATCTCCAGCGGTGCGACCTCGGAATATTTGAGGAGGCAAGAGGAATTTCAAGACTTATAAGACGTTACGGAATAACTCAGGAGCAGGCCGCTAAAAAACTCGGCAAAAGCCAAAGCACAATCGCAAACAAGCTCCGTCTTTTGAATTTGAGTTACGATGAACAGGACTGGATAGTGCAGGCGGGACTTTCCGAACGCCACGCGAGAGCGCTCCTCAGAATTTATGACCAGGAGCTACGAAAAGAGGCTCTCTCAAAAATAATAGCGGAAAATCTCAACGTCGCACAAAGCGAGGAGCTTATCGAAAACCTCCTGTATAATTCAATGTTGCCCGAACAAAGCAAAAAGGGCACGAGGAAAATTGTCATTAAAGATGTAAGAATTTTTATTAATACGATAAATAAGGCTGTCAGCACAATGCAGCAGGCGGGCATAGACGCGGTCTGCAAGCATAAGGACAGCGGGGATTACATAGAATACACGGTAAAAATCCCAAAACAACAGACCGAAAGGTCAGCATAAACAAGCTTTCCAGATGGACGCTTAGCGTCCAATCCACTCATACCCATTTCCTTATCTAACCCCTTGCCAAGACCGCACATTTTACTGTGCGGTCTTCGGCATTTTTATATCTCCACGTCAGACATTGCAGTCCCTCTCGGACAATTCATTTCCCCCAAACGGTTCTTCCTCTATCTCACTTTGGATAGAGAGGACAGGTTCTGCGGTTTTTATATCTCTACGTCAGACATTGCAGTCCCTCTCGGAAAAGAATATCCCCCAAACCTCTGTGCCTCTGTCTTGTTTTGGATATAAAAGATAAGTTCTGCGAAAATTCCTATCAAACCTTTCCTCTAAATCCTTCTTGAAAAGGAATTAAAAAGTTACCGATAATTTAATTCTTAATTCTTAATTCTTAATTCAAACAACCTCCTGATAATTTGTTTCACGTGAAACTTTTATATCTCCACGTCAGACATTGCAGTCCCTCTCGAACAATTCATTTCCCCAGACGTTACTTCCTCTATCTCCCTTTGGATAGTAAGGATAATTGACTATGAATAAGCTATGGTCAGTGCTGAACAAACACTGCAAACGCAAATTAAAAATACAAAAATTGCGTTGAATATTTTACAATACTATGTTACACTTATATTACCACACAAAAACTCATTAACAAAAGCGATTACAAGGTTAATGATGTTTCTTGGCGAAGCGGGGTTACGAACCTTATAGAGGTTATAATTAATTTAACAAATTGAAACGATAGGAGAAAATGTGATGCAAACTAAGAAAGCGTTAATTGGATTTGTAGTTATTTTAACTATATTAATATTTTCATCTTGTACAAACGATAAAGCGAATTCAGATAACAATTTACCCGTATCTAATAAATCAAAAGTATCAAATGTCGCCGATGAGAACAAAGAAATGGGTGCTTCAGAGTTTACGTTTTATCCAAGTTCTGATGGAAAAACTTGTTCAATAATGAGAGGCGACGATCAACCAAAACATGAAATTATGAAGATTCCTGAAAAAAACAAGGGTCGCACAGTTGTTGAGATTGAAAGCGAAGGGTTTAAGTTGGTCGAAGTATTTAACACGTTGATTATTCCCGATACTGTAAAAAAAATAGGTGCAACCGCATTTATTTTTTGTCCTGATTTGAAAACACTTGAAATGGGAAACGGTGTTGAAGAGCTTGGTCAGGACGTGTTTTTAGGCTGTAAAAATCTTAAAACTATTACGTTGTCGAATAAACTTACCGAGATTCCTATGGGAGCTTTTCAAAATTGCGCAATAGAAACGGTTAATATTCCGTCAAGCGTTCAAAGCATTAAAGAAAATGCTTTTGCAATGTGTGAAAGCTTAAAGGAAGTACATATTCCTGGTTCAGTTAAAAAAATAGCGGATACTAACGGTCCTTTTGAGGACAGCCCCAATGTTACTATTTACGCTCCAAGCGGTTCATACGCTGAAAAATATGCTAAAAGTAAAAACATACCGTTTGTAGCAGAATAATTTTATATCTCTACGTCAGATATTGCAGTCCCTCTCGGAAAAGAATATCCCCCAAACCTCTGTGCCTCTGTCTTATTTTGGATAGGGAGGACAGGTTCTGCGAAAATCTTTATATATAAGTTATCTCCCTACCTAAAGTTAGATAGGGAGTTTTTTATATCTCCACGTTAGACATTGCAGTCCCTCTCGAAAAAGAATATCTCCCAAACCTCTGTGCCTCTGTCTTGTTTTGGATAGGGAGGATAGGTTCTGCTGTAGACTTTTTAAAAACTTTTCTTTTCTATCTGTTTTGAATCGAAAATAAAAGGTTACCTACAATTTAATTCTTAATTCTTAACTCTTAATTCTTAATTCAAACAACCTCCTGATAATTTGTTTCACGTGAAACTTTTATATCTCCACGTTAGACATTGCAGTCCCTCTCGGAAAAGAATATCCCCCAAACCTCTGTGCCTCTGTCTTGTTTTGGATACGGAGGATAGGTTCTGCGGTAGACTTTTTAAAAACTTTTCCGTTCTATCTGTTTTGAATCGAAAATAAAAGGTTACCCGCAAATCAAATTATTAATTCTTAATTCTTAATTTTTAATTAAAAAACCCCTTTTATTATTTATTAATTTATGGTAAAATCATTTTAGATAATTTTTCTAAGGGATTTGATATTTTGGCAAAGGTAATTGCGGTTGCAAACCAAAAGGGCGGAGTAGGAAAGACAACAACCTCCGTTAACCTTTCGGCTTGCCTGGGAGCAATGGGAAAGCGCACGCTCCTCGTTGACGTTGACCCGCAGGGAAACGCGACGAGCGGGGTGGCGGTTGATAAAAGACAGCTCAAAAAGTCAACCTACAACATTCTCGTTGACGGAATAAAGGCGGAGGAATGCCTGTTTTCAACTCAATACAAAAATCTGCACATTCTTCCAAGCTCGCTCGATTTAGCCGCGGCGGAGCTTGAAATTGTAGAAAAACCTCACCGCGAGGCGCTTTTGAAAAACGCTGTTCTTCCGATAAAATACAACTACGACTATATAATAATCGACTGTCCGCCCTCGCTCGGACTTATTACGGCGAACGCGATGACACTTGCGGACACGATTTTAGTCCCGATACAGTGCGAATACTACGCGCTTGAAGGACTTTCACAGCTTATGAGTACGGTAAGGCGGGTGAAACGCCAGTATAATTCAAGCTTGGAGCTCGAGGGCGTACTGCTGACGATGTATGACGGAAGGCTTAATCTCACTCAACAGGTTGTCGAGGAGGTTAAAAAATTCTTTCCGCGCAAGGTTTTTAAAACGGTTATCCCACGAGGAGTAAGGCTTTCAGAGGCGCCCTCATTCGGAATGCCCGTAATTTACTACGACAAATCCTGCAAGGGAAGCCTGGCGTATATGGAGCTTGCGAAGGAAATAGTTGAAAAAACAGCTTATAACTATTAATTTTTTATCTTAAAATTAATGAATTTTATTTACGCTTTACCCATTCTGGATAAAATTTAAGGATTTTAGAATTTTTTAAAATCATAAATTTACAGCGTTAAATGTAAAGAAAGGTTAAAAATGGCAAAAAAAAGAGGAGGACTCGGACGAGGTCTGGACGCGATTTTTATTCAGAACGAAACCGAGGACGGAGGAAGTACAGTAACTTTAAAAATTTCGGAAATAGAGCCTAATCATAATCAGCCGAGGCGTGATTTTGACGAAGAATCGCTCTCACAGCTTGCGGAAAGCATAAAGGCGCACGGGCTTATTCAGCCGATTGTTGTAAGACCTCTGCTCGGAGGGGGTTATCAGATTGTAGCGGGAGAGCGCCGTTACCGCGCGTGCAGAATTGCCGAGTTAACGGAGGTCCCCGTAATTATAAGGGAATTAACCGAAAAGGAAACAATGGAAATCGCGCTTATAGAAAATCTCCAGCGCGAGGACTTGAACCCCATAGAGGAGGCGCTCGGCTATAAATCTCTTATGGACGAGCACGGATTAAGCCAGGAGGAGGTATCGAGCGCGGTCGGGAAATCCCGCCCCGCGGTCGCGAACACGCTCAGGCTCTTAAAACTGCCCGAAAAATTGAGCGCTTTGGTGCGTGACGGAAAGCTGAGCGCCGGACACGCGCGCGCGTTGCTCTCAATTGAAAACGAGAAGGAAATGGAAAAGCTTGCAGACGAGGTCATAAATTCTGACCTCTCTGTCCGTCAGATTGAAAGAATAGCAAAACAGCGGATTAAAAAGCCTGCTGTCAAAAAATCCGAAAGAAAACCGTCGTATTACAGTATGGTTGAACAGACGCTTTCCGAATACCTCGGAAAAAAGGTGAAGGTTGCTCCGCTCTCAAACAAAAAGGGAGGAACACTTTCAATAGAATTTTACAGCGACGACGAGTTAAAAGAGCTTGCGGGCAAGTTAGAGGACAAATAAAAAGTTTTAGAAATCAGAAAGGCAAAGAACAAATGATTGATATTAAATTTTTAAGAGAAAATCCCGACGCGGTTAAGGAAAATATAAGAAAAAAATTTCAAGACGACAAGCTTCCGCTGGTAGACGAGGTTATCGAGCTTGACAAAAAAAGCAGAGAGGCTAAGGGAAAAGCGGATACGCTGAGAGCCAACCGAAACAAGCTTTCAAAACAGATAGGCGCCCTTTACGGACAGGGAAAGAAGGATGAGGCGGAACAGCTGAAAGCGCAGGTTCAGGCGCAGGGCGAGGAGCTTGAAAGCCTTGAGGCGCAGGAGGCGGAGCTTTCCGAAAAGGTCACAAAAATTATGATGGTTATACCGAACATAATTGATTCGCAGGTGCCTATCGGTAAAGACGACAGCCAAAACGTCGAGGTCGAGAGATTCGGCGAGCCGATTGTTCCCGATTATGAAATTCCGTATCACACGGAGATTATGGAAAAATTTGACGGCATAGACCTCGACTCCGCGCGCAAGGTTGCGGGAAACGGATTTTACTATCTTATGGGGGATATTGCGCGTTTGCACAGCGCTGTGATTTCGTACGCGAGAGATTTTATGATTAACCGCGGATTTACCTATTGCGTACCGCCGTTTATGATACGCTCAAATGTCGTTACGGGCGTTATGAGCTTTGCGGAAATGGACGCGATGATGTATAAAATCGAGGGAGAGGACCTTTATCTTATCGGCACCTCCGAGCACAGTATGATTGGAAAATTTATTGACACGATGATAAAAGAGGAGGAGTTACCGAAAACTCTCACGAGTTATTCGCCCTGTTTCAGAAAAGAAAAAGGAGCGCACGGAATAGAGGAGCGCGGAGTTTACAGAATACATCAGTTTGAAAAGCAGGAAATGATTGTCGTTTGTAAACCCGAAGAAAGCAAAATGTGGTTTGATAAGCTTTGGCAGAACACGGTTGATTTGTTCCGCTCGCTTGATATTCCCGTGAGAACGCTTGAATGTTGTTCAGGCGATTTGGCGGATTTGAAGGTGCGTTCAATTGACGTTGAGGCCTGGTCGCCGAGACAGAAGAAATATTTTGAAGTCGGCTCCTGTTCTAATTTGGGCGACGCGCAGGCGCGCCGTTTGAAAATCCGCGTAAAATCTAAAGACGGAAAATATTTTGCGCATACGCTTAACAATACGGTTGTCGCTCCGCCGAGAATGTTAATCGCATTTTTGGAGAATAACCTGAATGCTGACGGTACGGTAAATATACCCGAAGCATTAAGACCTTATATGGGAGGACAGGAAATTATTAAATAAGAATTAAAAATTAAGAATTAAGAATTAGATTTATAGGTAACCTTTTTATTCCTTAAAAAAATTGAATTTAGAGGAAAAGTTTCTAAAAAGTCTACAGCAGAACCTGTCCTCCCTATCCAAAACAAGGCAGAGGCACGAAGTTTTGGGGGAGATGAATTGTCCGAGAGGGACTGCACGGACTGACGTGGAAAAGCTAAAATGTCTGACGTGGAAATATAAAAAAGGAGGAATATTAATGGAAAGATTTAAAAAGTACATTGCCGAATTTATCGGCACGGCTATGTTGGTAGTCGGCGGTTGCGGAACAGCTGTGGGAATTAACACAGTGTCCGCGTCTCAAGGCTCGTTGCTCCCGACAAGCGGAACGGTTTTAGTGATTGCGCTCGCGTTCGGACTTTCGATTGTCGCTATGGCGTACTCAATCGGCAACATTTCAGGCTGTCACATCAACCCTGCGGTTTCGCTCGGTGTGTTGATTAACGGCGGTATGGATGTTAAGGATTTCATCGGTTATGTCATAGCCCAATTGCTCGGAGCGACAGCAGGCGCAGGCGGTTTGTGGCTTGTTTTCGGAAGCAACGAAAGCCTCGGCGCAAACAGCTATGGCGAGTTAAACAGCGCTCTCGGAGTAGGCGCTGTCGGAGCGGGAATTGTCGAGGTTGTACTGACGTTCATTTTCGTATTGGCTGTACTCGGAGTTACATCCAAGGCGGAAAACTCGGCGGTTGCAGGCGTAGTAATTGCGTTGACTCTCGTTTTGGTTCACCTTATCGGCATACCGTTTACGGGAACTTCGGTTAACCCGGCGAGAAGCTTCGGCCCCGCGATTTTACAGGGCGGTCTTGCAATACGTCAGCTTTATGTATTTATACTTGCTCCGCTTGTAGGTGCGACCGTTGCGGGACTTGTGCATAAATTCTTAAACAAGAAGTAAGCTGAAGGTAAGCTGAAAAGCAAAATTTTCGGGAGGACAGAGCAACCTGTCCTCCCGTTTTTTTCCATTTTAATTCCCACTCAAAAAAGATAGAACGGAAAAGTTCTTAAAAAGTCTACAGCAGAACCTGTCCTCCCTATCCAAAGTGAGATAGAGGAAGAAACGTCTGGGGGATATGCTTTCCCAAGAAGGAATGCAATGTCTGACGTAGATATTTAAAATTTTTTGAATTTTGTACCGTTGATTATGAGATTGCCTTTTTTGCAGGAATAATCAAGGCTTATCTTTACATCTCCGCCGTAGTTGTAGGTTGCGTTGATTTTTCCGTTTTTCGCGTTGTAGGAGTAGCAGGTTTCCATACTGATGTTGTTTGAATACATTATTCCGTTGTCGCTGAAAAAGTAAATCTGCTTGTCCTCGTTTTGCCACCAGCCGAGAATTTTATTGTCTATTTCGGGGTTTTTCGGCGCTTTTGGAATGAGGTTGTAGTCTTTCTGTTTTATGAGCTTAATTTTTTTATCCTTTGAAGTCAGCGTAAGCTCTTTTTTATCTTTTGAGAGATTGTAGGAATAATCGCCGTTAAGTCCGAGAACGAACGAAACGGAAAGAGTTTTGTTTTCGGCGTCAACAGAAAGCGACGCAAAATCCGCCTCGGTGCCCATAACCATTTGGGCGAGGTTATCGTTTCTGAAAATAAAGCTTACAACGTCGACCCCCTCGATTTTCCAAGTTCCGTAGAGTGGATTTTTACCCTTTACAGGCTCTAAAAGATAGCTTTTAAGCTCGGATACAGAGCCTTTTTTCTCGGCGGAGGTCTGAGCTTTTTCAGTTGATTTAGAAGATTGTGTTTTGTTGACCGTGTTACAGCCGTTTAAAAATAAAGCGGAAGAGAAGAGAAGAACCGCTGTTAAAATAGAAATAAATTTTTTCATATTTTCACTCCTTATAAATTAATTTTATATTCAAGGCGCAAATATGTCAACAGCTTAAAAATTTTTCCGAAAAGAGTGAAAATTCTCTTGCAGAATGGGTATAAATTTGATATAATAATCGTTAATATTATTAAATTGTTGAAAGGGGACGGCAATATGTTGAACAAGAACTTTGATGAAAAATTTGGAAAACAGGGAATTACGTTTGACGACGTACTGCTTATTCCGGGAGAGTCGGACGTTGAGCCGAGAAACGTATGCGTTGAAACGGACCTTACAAAGAAAATTCATCTCAACACACCGCTGATGACGGCGGCTATGGATACGGTAACCGAAACGGCTATGGCAATCGCAATCGCGCGTGAGGGCGGAATCGGAATTATTCATAAAAATATGACGATTGAACAGCAGGCGGATATGGTTGACCGTGTTAAGAGAAGCGAAAACGGAGTTATCGCGAATCCCTTTTATCTTTCCCCTGACAGCACAGTCCGCGACGCGGACGAGCTTATGGCGAAATATAAGATAAGCGGAGTTCCGATTTGCGAGGGTGGAAAGCTTGTCGGTATTATCACCAACCGTGATATGCGTTTTATAAAACCGAGCGAATTTAAAACTAAAATCAGCGATGTTATGACCAAGGAAAATTTAGTTACCGCTCCCGTAGGCACAACTTTGGAGCAGGCGCAGGAAATTTTGCGTGAGCATAGAATAGAAAAACTCCCGATAACTGATAAAAACGGTATTCTTAAAGGACTTATCACGATAAAAGATATTGAAAAATCCGTTCAGTATCCTAATTCCGCGCGTGACGAAAGGGGCAGGCTCCTCTGCGGAGCGGCTATCGGCGGAACGGCTGACGTGCTCGACAGAGTTTCAGCTTTGGTTGAGGCGGGCGTTGACGTTTGCTGTCTTGACTCCGCTCACGGTCACAACATAAATATTGTAAATTCAGTAAGAAAAGTCAAAAAGGCGTTCCCCGAGCTTCAGCTTATCGCGGGAAATATCGCAACCGCAGAGGCGGCAGAGGCGCTTATCGACGCAGGCGCCGACGCGGTCAAGGTCGGTATAGGCCCCGGCTCTATTTGTACGACAAGAATTGTCGCGGGTATCGGAGTTCCTCAGATTACCGCCATTTACGACGCCGCGTGCGCCGCGTCAAAACACGGCATACCCGTTATCGCTGACGGCGGTATAAAGTACAGCGGAGATATTGTTAAGGCTCTCGCCGCGGGCGCAAATGTGTGTATGGTCGGCTCGCTTGTCGCGGGCTGTGAGGAAAGCCCCGGAGATAACGAGATTTTCCAGGGCCGTCAGTTTAAAACCTACAGAGGAATGGGCTCGCTCGGAGCTATGGGACAGGGAAGCTCGGACCGTTACTTCCAGGCGGCGAACAAGAAATTTGTTCCCGAAGGCGTTGAGGGCAGAGTACCTTATAAAGGACTTCTTTCCGATACAATTTATCAGATGATGGGCGGACTGAGAGCAGGTATGGGATATACAGGATGCGCCACAATCGAACAGCTCCACACTAAGGCGCGTTTTGTGCAGATTTCCGCGTCCAGTCTTCGTGAAAGCCACCCCCACGATATTCAGATAACAAAGGAATCCCCGAACTACTCTTACAATATATAATTTACCGCGTCGTACGGTTTATAATGAAATGACTGAGCTTTTTAAAAGCTCAGTCATTTTTTTCGGCAACGGAGAGTTTTATAAAATTAAATTAAAAAAGTGTTGACAAATGAGTTAGTCTATGCTAACATAGTTGAGGTTAGTTTTATCTAACCCTAATATTTACAGAAAAGGACAGGGAGAAATGATGCCTTTGATTTTTGCGAATAAAGGGGAAGAAAACATTATTAAAAAAATCGGCGGAAACAGCGAAACAAAACGGCACCTTGAAAGCCTCGGTTTTGTTACGGGGAGCGTCGTGAGCGTTGTTTCCGAAATAGGAGGAAATCTGATTGTGCGGATAAAGGAGTCAAAAGTAGCCGTCGGCCGTGAAACGGCAAAAAAAATAATGATATGATTAGGGGGATTATAGATGAAAACATTAAAAGACGCTAAAATCGGCGAAAATCTCAGGGTAACTAAAATCCACGGCGAGGGCGCGGTAAAGCGCAGAATTATGGATATGGGTATCACGAGGGGAACTGACGTGTATGTCCGCAAGGTCGCTCCATTGGGCGACCCTGTTGAGCTGACCGTGAGGGGCTTTGAGCTTTCGCTTAGAAAGGCTGACGCGCAGATAATCGAGGTTGAATAAAACCCCGTTTTATCTGACAAGCATACCGTCAGAATAGTTATTCTTTGCGCCGTTTACAGGCGGACACGCAGAGATAACCGAAAAAGGCGCTCGACGCGCGCTTTTTATTGCAAATTAAGTTAGTCACAACTAATCGTTTAGAAAGGAAATATTTATGGAGATTAAAATCGCCCTCGCGGGCAATCCGAACAGCGGTAAAACCACGCTGTTTAACGCGCTTACGGGTTCAAATCAGTTTGTAGGCAACTGGCCCGGTGTTACTGTAGAGAAAAAGGAGGGAAAGCTCAAAAAGCATAAGAACGTTACAATTACCGACCTGCCCGGCATATATTCTTTATCCCCTTATACGCTTGAGGAGGTCGTAGCGCGCAACTATCTTGTTGACGAGCGCCCCGACGCGATTCTTAATATTATAGACGGTACCAACTTAGAGCGCAATCTGTATCTTACAACACAGCTTACGGAGCTTGGTATTCCCGTTGTGGTCGCAATAAATATGATGGACATAGTGAGGAGAAACGGGGATAAAATTAATATCGAGGAGCTTTCGCGCGCTGTCGGATGCAAGGTAGTGGAAATTTCGGCGCTGAAGGGTACGGGTATCACTCAGGCGGCTGAAGAAACCGTCAAGGCGGCGAAAGGGACAAGGACCGTTCCGCAACACACATTCAGCGGTACGGTTGAACACGCTTTGGCGCATATAGAGGAGGTTACGGTACATAATCTTCCCGAAGAACAACAGCGCTGGTACGCGGTAAAGCTGTTTGAGCGCGACAGCAAGGTTCTCGAAAAAATGGAGTTGGATAATAAAACGCTCGAGCATATTGAAAATGACATAAAAACGGTTGAAAAAGAAATTGACGACGACGCGGAAAGTATCATAACAAATGAAAGATATATTTACATAGCGTCAATTATCAAGGGGTGTTACAGGAAGAAAAACGCGGGAAAGCTTACAGTTTCCGACAAAATTGATAAGGTCGTCACCAACCGCTTCGCGGCTCTGCCTATTTTTGCGGTAATAATGTTTATTGTTTATTATATTTCCGTTACAACCGTCGGTACAATCGCTACCGACTGGGCAAACGACGGCTTGTTCGGCGACAGCGGATGGCATTTGTTCGGTATCGGCTCGTCGGCATATGACGACGCGATGACAGATTACGCATCGAAAAATATCTGGACAAAGGATTTTGTAAAGACAGTTACAAAAGCCGAGAATGCAGACGTTATCGGCGCAGAGGATATTTTAAGCGCCATAAAGGATAAGGATTTCGGCGGATTTGACGAGGCTTTCGGCTCCTACGCTGACTCACTCGAAAAAGAGGGATATATTGTTTCAAATTTTTACAATGAAGAAATAATGGAAAATTCTCCCGACCCCGCGGACTACGGCGTTTGGGTGCCGAGCATACCCGTGATTATTGAAGACGGTCTGAACGCGGTAAATTGCGTTGATTGGCTTGAGAGCCTTATCTTAGACGGTATTGTCGCGGGCGTCGGTGCGGTTTTGGGATTCGTTCCGCAAATGTTAGTTTTGTTTATTCTCCTCGCGATACTTGAGTCCTGCGGTTATATGGCGAGAATCGCGTTTATAATGGACAGAATTTTCAGAAAATTCGGACTTTCGGGAAAATCGTTTATTCCTATGCTAATCGGTACGGGTTGCGGTGTTCCGGGGATTATGGCGTCGCGTACAATTGAGAACGAAAGGGACCGCCGTATGACAATTATGACGACAACCTTTATCCCCTGCGGAGCAAAGCTTCCCATAATAGCTCTCATTGCGGGAGCTTTATTCCATAACGCGTGGTGGGTTGCTCCGAGCGCTTACTTTATCGGGGTTGCCGCGATAGTTGTTTCGGGAATTATGCTCAAGAAAACCAGGATGTTTTCGGGCGACCCCGCGCCCTTTGTAATGGAGCTTCCGTCTTACCATCTGCCCACCGCGGGAAACGTGCTCAGAAGTATGTGGGAGCGCGCGTGGTCCTTTATCAAAAAGGCGGGAACGATTATTCTTTTATCATCAATCGTAATCTGGGCAGGCTCGGCGTTCGGCGTAGTTGACGGCTCGTTTGTCTTTGACCCCGAAATGGATATTGAAAACAGTGTTCTCGGTATGATAGGCAACGCAATATGCCTAATATTTGCGCCTTTAGGTTTTGGCAATATCAAGGCGGCAATCGCTACAATTATGGGACTTGTAGCTAAGGAAGAGGTTGTCGGCGTGTTCGGAGTGCTTGACTTTGAGGGAATGACACAGCTTGCGGCGTACGCCTTTCTTATCTTTAACCTGCTTTGCGCTCCCTGCTTTGCCGCAATCGGAGCTATCAGGAGAGAAATGAACAGCGTAAAATGGACATTCTTCGCAATAGGCTACCAGTGCGTATTTGCTTACGCGGCGGCGCTTATTGTGTACCAGCTCGGCTGTCTGTTTACGGGTACGGGAAACATAATCGGCTCAATTTCAGCGTTTGCGGTACTTGCGTTAATCATATATATGCTTGTAAAACCGTACAAGGCTCCCAAAACATTAAAATCATTTGCTAAACAGAACGCATAGGGGGATTTCTATGCTTGACTTTCTGATGAAAAATTTAGGCACGATTATAGTTTTGATTGTTCTTATCGCGGTAGTGTTATTAATTATTTTTAGAATGTATAAAAATCACAAAAAAGGGAAAACCGCCTGCGGGTGCGGATGTGACAACTGCCCGTCGGCAAAAATATGCCATAAAAAATAAAATTAAAAAAGGAGCGCGTTTTTGCGTTCCTTTTTTTCTGCCGATTTTCCGTAAAATCCGCCCGAATATGATAAATTTGTGTTTTCGGGCGGATTTCAGAGTTACAAACTCGTTTTATAAATTACAATATTAATACTTATCTTTTTTCTCGGTCGGTTTTATACTATAATCAAAGTGGTGAAAAATATATTTATACAGAAACAGGGGGTTTTTATGAACAGACATACTGTTTTCGTAGCGGGAAAGAGATTTGTTCTTTTAAGCGACGATAGTGAGGAATATGTAAAAAAGCTTGCTGGCGGTGTCAGCGAAGCGATAAATAAAATCAGCGAGGAAAATCCGACACTCGACCGCCGTGCAAGCGCGTTGTTGTGCGCTCTTAATTACGCCGATGACAGGGAAAAGGAAAAGCTCAGAAACAAAAGCCTTTCGGACAAGGCGAAGCCCCTTATTGTGCAGGCGGACAAGCAGTCAAGGCAAATCCGCGAGCTTAAGGAACAGCTCGCAAAAAAAGACGGGGAGATAAAAAGGCTTAACGAGATAAACGAAAAGCTGAAAAGCGACCTTAAAAACAAAAATAATTTGAATCCGCCGAAGAGCGATGCGCCTGTAGAAAAAAAGCAGTCGTTTTCCGACAACGGACAAGGCGGTAATAAAAACCAAAAGGGCTATCAGCCGAAAAGACAATTTTCGCTTTTTGAAAATGAGTAAAATTGAAATTCTCTCGCCCTGCAAAAATTTTGAAACCGTAGTTTCCGCCGTGCACAGCGGAGCGGACGCGGTTTATCTGGGCGCAAAGGAATTTTCCGCGCGTGCGGGCGCGGATAATTTTGACAATGACGAGCTTTCTGAGGCGGTGAAATACTGCCATATACGGGGCGTTTCGGTTTATCTTACAGTCAATACGATAGTTTTCGACAGCGAGCTTGAGGAGGTAAAGGAGTTAATTTTATCCTCGGCTAAAGCGGGAGTGGACGCGCTGATTGTTCAGAGTATGGGCGTCGCTATGCTCGCGAAAAAGCTTGTGCCAAAGCTTCCTCTGCACGCGTCAACTCAAATGAGCGTTCATTCGCCGAGCGGGGCGAAGCTTTTATGGGAGCAAGGTTTTAAGAGAGTTGTTTTGGCGCGCGAGCTAAGCCGTGAGGAAATCAGGGAAATCGCCGAAAGCTGTCCCATAGAGCTTGAGGTATTTGTTCACGGGGCGCTTTGTATGAGCGTTTCGGGGCAGTGCTATTTCAGCGCCGTGTTAGGCTCGCGCAGCGGAAATCGGGGACGATGCGCCCAAACGTGCAGACTTCCGTTTACCGCGGGAAAAAGTGAATACGCTTTAAGTCTAAAGGATAACAGCATAATTGATTATATCCGCGATTTGCAGAGCATAGGGGTTGCGTCCGCGAAAATCGAGGGAAGATTAAAACGTTCCGAATATGTGTCGGCGGCGACAAAAGCCTGCGTTCAGGCGCGCGACGAGGGATTTATAAACGGAAAAACCCGCGAACAGCTCGAAAAGGTTTTTTCAAGAACAGGCTTTACGGACGGTTATTACACGTCAAAACGCGGATATGAGATGTTCGGTACGCGCCGAAAGGACGACGTTGTATCGGCGACCTCAAAATTGTTAAGCGAAATAAGAAACGGCTACAAGAACGAGCAGAAAAGAGTAAATATTACAGCGGAATTTTACGCCGAGGTTAATGAAAAGGCGCGCCTTATTCTCTCTGACGGAAAGCGCGAGGCGGTTTGTTACAGCGAAAAGCTGTGTGAAACGGCAAAAAACAAACCGCTCGACGAGGAAAAATGCGCAAGACAGCTGTTAAAAACAGGCGCGACGCCCTATAATATAACTGAGCTGAAAGTTACGCTCGACAAAAAAGCGGTAATTTCCGCGTCAGAGCTGAACAAGCTGAGGCGAAACGGACTTGAAATACTGAGCAAAAAGAGAGCGAACGACAAAATATACGAAATTAACGAGGTAAAATCAGATAAAATAATTCCACATATAGCGAAAGAAAAGCGGAGATACGCGCGTTTTGTTTCAACAAAAATCGGAGCGGGCTTTAAAGATTTCGATTTGTGCTTTATTCCGCTTGACAGCGAAATTTCCGAGGCAGAAAAGCTTGTCGAAAAGGGCTTTAATATAGCGTTGGAAATTCCGCGCGCGATGTTTTCAAGAGAGAAGATAATTCAAAAAAGGCTCGAAGAATTTAAAAAAATCGGAGTTAAAGACGCGCTGTGCAACAATCTTTCCGCCGTTTATATCGCAAAAAACGCGGGGATGAAAATTCACGGCAGTTTCGGGCTGAATTTTACCAACACGCTTGATTTAAAGTGGGCGCAGGAGTATGGCTTTGAGGACGCGGAGTTAAGCTTTGAGTTAAAAACAAATCAAATCGAAAAACTCGGCGGAGAGCTTCCGCGCGGAATAATCAGCTTTGGTTTTCTTCCCGTTATGCTGACGAGAAACTGCCCGAAAAAAAGCGGTAGGGAAAGATGCCGTGACTGCAAGGGAAAAGGTAAAATGCAGGATAGAATTGGTAAAAAATTCATTTTTTATTGTGACAAATACGCTGTGGAAGTCCTCAACAGCCTGCCCGTCGAGGAGATAAAATACGCCGAAGGCTCAAAAAGTCTCGACTTTGAAACTTTCCGTTTTTCTGTGGAAAACTATGTGGAAAACGTGGAAAACATTCCCGATTTTATCAGTCGTTGCCTTAATTCTGCCGAAAAAACCCACGGCTTGTATAAGAGGGGAGTATTTTAGGCTATTTTTCCGAGAGGGAAAATTTAAAAATTCTCTGTCGGAAAATTATATTTTCAGTTATAAGAAACATAAAAAATGTATAAATATCAGTTTTATGTATTTTTGCAGGATTTTTTGAATTTTGCAGGATTTTGAAAAACGGAAAGGGAAAAAAGTGGAGCTAAAAATAAAAAAAGTGCAAAACGGCGCAATTCTCCCGACAAGAGCGACCGAGGGGAGCGCGGGAGCCGATTTATACGCCTGTATAAAAAACGAGGTTACAATTAATCCGGGGGATTTAAAAATTATTCCCACGGGTATCGCAATCGAGATGGACAAGGGCTTTGTCGCCTATCTTTTTGCCCGTTCGGGGCTCGGTGTTAAGCACGGCATTTGTCTTTCAAACGGCGTGGGAGTAATCGACTCGGACTACCGCGGAGAAATCTGCGTCGGGCTTTGCAACGTAAGCGGTACGCCCTATACTGTTGAACCTAATGAGAGAATCGCGCAAATGGTCATCTCGCCCGTCGTTGTTCCCGAGGTAAAAATCGTCGGCGAATTACAAAAAACCGACCGCGGAGAGGGCGGATTCGGCTCAACGGGCAAAAAATGACAAATTTATGTTGATTTAAAGGGGACAATGGGCTATAATATATAAGATATAGACTGATAAAATCCGAAAGGAGTATCGAATATGTTTTCGTTTTCAAAGGATATAGGAATTGATTTAGGTACGGCGAATACCTTAGTATGTATGAAAGGCAAGGGTATCGTAATGCGCGAGCCGTCAGTTGTAGCGGTTGACATCCGCAACGACACGGTCCTCGCCGTAGGACAGCAGGCGCGCGATATGATAGGCAGAACGCCCGGCTCTATCGTTGCCGTTCGCCCGCTGAAAGACGGCGTAATCGCCGACTTTGACATTACCGCTACTATGCTTAAGCATTTTATAAGAAAGGCGGCAAAGCCCGCGCTTTTCAGCAAGCCCAGAATTGTTATCTGTATGCCGACGGGAGTTACCGAGGTCGAAAGACGCGCGGTTGAAAACGCGGCGGTTCAGGCGAGCGGAAGTAAGAATATTATGCTGATTGAGGAGCCTATGGCGGCGGCTATCGGAGCAGGACTTCCAGTTGACGAGCCGACAGGCTCAATGGTAGTAGACATCGGCGGAGGAACCTCGGAGGTTGCCGTTATTTCGCTCGGAGATATTGTTACAGCCTGTTCTGTGAGGGTTGCGGGCGATAAATTTGACGAGGCAATCGTAACCTATATCAAAAAGACCTACAATCTTCTTATCGGCGACCGCACGGCGGAGGAAATTAAAATTGCTATCGGCTCCGCGTATCCGTATTCCGACGAAAAGGATATGCTTATAAAGGGAAGAAGTCTTGAAACGGGACTTCCCAAGGATATAACAATCACGGCGGAGGAAATCCGCGACGCTTTGGCGGACCCGCTGATGATAATTGTTGACGCCGTTAAAACCACCTTGGAGAAAACTCCGCCCGAGCTTTCCGCGGATATTATCGACCACGGCATTATGCTGACGGGAGGAGGAGCCTTGCTCAGAGGTTTGGACAGGCTTGTTATGCAGGAAACGGGAATGCCCGTACACGTTGCGGAGCGTCCTCTCGACTGCGTTGTCGAGGGAACGGGAAAACGTCTCGGCTCGGCAAGAGCGGAATACAAGCATAACAGAGAGTAAGCAAAGCAGGGGTATGAGCGCTTTCGGTTTAGTATTTTCGGGCTTTATATTAACCGTGTAAAGCGCTTAAAGCCGTCTGTTTAGAAAAGGGGTTGTCAAATTTCGGGACAGCCCTGTTCGTTTCTTTAGGTAAGGGGCGTTGCGCCGAATGGGGCAACGTAAATCAGGTTATGCAAACGACCGTTTTTGGGGGATTTTCAGAGGTAATATTCCCGTAAATGGAGATAAAATTATGAGAGAATTTTTTTCAGAAAAAAAAGCGAAAATTATTTCCGTGACAGTCGTAGTGTTTATTGTTTTAGCGGTTTTGGGCGCGTCGGGCTATCCCGTTGTATCATCGGGGGTGAACTTTCTTACCAAGGGACTTTCGCAGGTAAGCGCCGCCGCGGCAAGCGGTGATGAGAAAACCTACGACGAGCTTTTAGAGGAAAACAAAAAGCTGAATAAAGAGGCGGCGGATTTACGCGCAAGGCTCGTTGACTACTACGATATTAAAGAGGAAAACGCGCGTCTTTGGAAATACTACAAGATAAAAAAGTCAAATCCCGACTATGAAATTATGCCCGCGTCTGTTATAAGGCGGGACAGCAGTCAGGATTTCTATTCATTTACCGTTGATATGGGAACCTCAAACGGCGTTGAAGTTCAGGACCCCGTTATTACGGAAAACGGGCTTATCGGCTTTGTAAGCTCCGCAAGCGCCGTGAGCAGTAAGGTGACTACGATTTTATCCCCCGATTTGCAGGCGGGGGCTGTGGACAAGCTCACCAAGGACAGCGGAGTAATTGCGGGCAACGCGCTGTATACCGATGAAAATAAAACAACGCTGACAAAAATCGACGCCAACGCCAAGATAAAAAACGGCGACATTATAACAACCTCGGGTATCGGCGGAATTTATCCCGCTAACCTGATTGTGGGAAAGGTTACGGGAATTAAGTATAATAAATACGACGCTACAAGGTATGCGGTTGTTGAGCCGTTTGAAAAAGTCAAAAGCATTACGGACGTCGTAATTCTGACAGATTTTAAAAACAAGGGTGAAATTAAGCGCATCTCCGGTAAGGAGGATAATTAATGGACAGGAAATTTACCGCCGCGCGGTATTTCGCTTACGGTCTGGAGATTTTACTGCTTTTTATACTTCAGTCAACTCCGAATCTTTTGCCCGAGCTTTTCGGCGGAAAACCGCTTTTACTGCTCCCCGCGGCAATTACAATCGCGCTGTTTGAACCCGAAATCCCCGCGATGTTTTTCGGGCTTGCGAGCGGAGTTCTGCTCGATTTAGGCTACGGCGACAACATCGGATTTTATACCGTAACGCTTGCTTTGGTCTGCTTTTTGCTCGGCTGGATTTTCAGAGATTATATGGTGGTCAACTTTTTAAACGCGACTGCCTTTACGGCTGTTATTACCGCAGGTCTTATCTGCCTTTATTTTCTTTTGTTTTACATTTTTTCGGGGAAAAGCGGAGCGGGGTATTATTTTATAAACCATTACGTTTCAAAAATCGTCTATACATTTTTGTGCGGAATAATTCTCTATTTTCTTAACAAGGGACTTTTCCGCAGTCTGCTTGACTATTAAAACAGAACATAGAATAAACTATCAGGGGGTGATTTTATGCGTGTGAACGACGATAAGGAAAAGCAAGCCGTTGAAAAGCGGTTTCTGAAAAAGCGCGTTGTTATCTGCATAATCATAACCCTTGTTATTTTTTCGGGCTTTGTTTGCAAGCTTTTTGTTTGGCAGATTGTCGAGGGCAGGGAATATGCCAAGCTCGCCGACACCTCAACCGCCTACACGGTAACGACCGACGCGACGCGCGGAGAAATTCTCGACTGCAACGGAGTAGGTTTAGCCGTTAACCGAACGGGGTATCAGATTGTTTTGGATAAGCTTTATATAGACCCCGAAAAGCTCGACCAAACTATACTCTCGCTCATCAGTCTTATGGAAAAGCGCGATGAAAAATGGATAGATAATCTCCCGATAAAAATTAACTCAAACGGAGAATTTAAGTTTAAAAAGAATATGCGAAGCGAAATCAAGACGCTTAAATCCAAGGATTATCTCGACTTAAAAGCGTCTGACAACGCTAAAACCTGTATTAAACTGCTCATAGAGCGTTACGATATTGATACTAAAAAAATTAAAAACAAAGAGGATTTGAGAAATCTGCTTTCCGTTCGTTACAATATGCAACGTATGTGGTACTCTAACACAAACCCCTATATCTTTGCTAAAGGTATAAGTCCCGATATGCTCGCTATTGTCAGCGAAAATATGCAGAGCGTAAGCGGCGTCGAGATTCAGACCTACCTCACGCGCTATAATCCCGACGGAAAAATCGCGCCCCATATTTTAGGCGCGCTCGGAAGCATCACGCAGGAGGAATACGAGAAAAAGACCAAGCAGGGAAAGGATTACGGTTTTAACGACAGTATCGGAAAATTCGGGCTGGAGCTTGCCTATGAGGACGAGCTTAAAGGCGTAGGCGGAGAGAGGATTGTTCAGAAAAATTCCGACGGTAAGGTGACGAAGGTTGTCGAGTCCGTAAACGCAAAGCCCGGAAACACCCTCTATCTCACGATTGACAGTAGGCTCCAGAAAGTAGCTAACGAGGCGCTTGAAACGCAGGTTAAGGCGGCGAGAGCGTTCGGAAAAGGCGAGGCATATTATAAGGGAAAAGGCCAGGGCGAGGACTGCGAAACAGGCGCCGTGGTTATGCTTGATGTGAGAGATTTTTCCGTGCTTGCCGCGTCAAGCTACCCGACCTATAATATAAATAAATACTCAAAATACGGAGACTACTATGTAAATCTTGCCGAAGACGAAAACGCTCCTATGTATAACCGCGCGTTTGTCGGCTCATTCGCTCCGGGCTCGGTATTTAAGCCCTGCGTTGCGGCGGCGGCGCTTCAGGAAAATATAATAGACGAGGGAACATTCATAACCTGCACGAAAAATTACGACTACTATCCCACGAACCCCGTAGCCTGTATGGGTACTCACGGCTCAATCGGGCTCAGAACGGCGATTACAAAAAGCTGTAACTACTTTTTTGCTGAAACGGGACGCAGGCTCGGAATTGACACGATGTATCTCTATGCGGAGAAATTCGGGCTCGGCGAAAAAACGGGACTTGAAATCGAGGAGAGCAACGGAACATTGGCAGGGCGCGACAGTAAAATCTGGCAGGACGGTAACACCGTTCAGGCGGCAATAGGTCAGTCCGACAACACCTTCACGCCCGTTCAGCTTGCGACCTATACCGCGACAATCGCCAACAACGGCACCCGTCTGCGCACCCATATTGTTAAAGAAATTAAGGACTATAAAAAGACGAAAACGGTCTACAAATACGATACAAAAAATCCCGAGGCGGTGGATACATCGGGCGTTTCAAAATATAATCTCGCCGTTGTTCAAAGCTGTATGAGAAATGTTGCCGCCTCTCCCGAGGGAACGGCTTATTCCGTATTCGGAAATTACGCGACGTCCGTGGCGGCAAAAACAGGTACAGCCGAAAACGCAGGCTCCGACCATACCGTTTTTATCTGTTACGCCCCATTTGACAAACCCGAGGTAGCCGTAGCCGTGGTTTTGGAACACGGCGCTCACGGAAAATACAGTATGAATGTCGCAAAATCGCTTTTGGACGAGTATTTTAAGAAAGACAAAAAGAAGAGCGATTGAAATTAATTATTTAAGTTTAAAGAGTTTAAAGAAAAGCCCTCTCTGTATCAGATTAAACTGCCCAAAATTATACGGACAGCGAAAAATTACCGAGGGTTTAAGGATCATATTGATGAACGTTCTATTGACAAACTATGTGAATACCTGAATTGCCAACCTGCGGACATAATGGAATATGTGGAAGATTGAGCCACTGAATGAAATAGTTATTAAGGATAAAAATTCGAGCATAGAATATACTGAATATAAAATATCAAACAATATAAATTGGAGGTTTAAGTTATGAGCAATAAAGAATTAGCAATTCAACTGATAAATCAAATACCCGAACACAAAATAGGATATGCCGTTGCTTATCTGCAAGGGTTGTATGCTGATGAAACAGCAGATGATGAATTTTGCGCAAAACTTCTTGAAGATTATCAAAACAGCACAGACAAGGGAGAATTTGTAAGCTTTGAGGAAGCTGTAAAAATGTGCGGGGTAGATATAGATGAAGTACAGAATTGAGATTGATAAAAGGGCAATTAAATTTATATCTAAACAGCCAAAGCCACAGAGAGAGCGTATATTAAAAGCAATATATCAATTACCTGATGCAGGCGATATAAAAGCTATGAGGGGTAACGAGGGCTATTTTAGACTTCGTGTTGGCGATTACAGGATAATTTATACAGTTAATGATAATGTTTTAATTGTCCGTGTAATTGAAGTCGGCAATCGTGGCGATATTTACAAATAGGGTGATTGGCATATAATATTCTCTTATATTGACAAAGATATTATTTTAATTGAAAAAATCGCGCCTCGTGGCGAAGTTTATAAGGGGGTTTAATTATGTCACCTATAAAAAAACAACTTTTTGATATGATTGATTGTCTGCCTGAACAGGAACAGACTTTACTTTTTGAAATTGCTAAAAGATTTGTAACTGATGATGTCGCAACGAAAGATGATATTTTAGCAATACAAACAGCACGCGAAGAATATACAAACGGTGAAACAGTTAGCCACAACGCAATTGATTGGGATTAACTTACTACCAAAATATGCACAACAAGGCAAACTCTGAATATGGGTTTGCCTTTTTCCTTTCTTTATTGAAGCGACAAGAATTATAAATATCGCTACACATAACCGAATAAAAAAACACCCCATACTTGCCTAAATCGCCTTATTATTTTATAGAAACAGAAAAACCGCCTTGTAAAATGCCTGCAAACGGCTTTACAATGCGGTTTTCTTTTTGGAGCTGATAGGCAGGCTCGAACTGCCGACCTCATCCTTACCAAGGATGCGCTCTGCCGCCTGAGCTATACCAGCGTTTATGCGGATTTCAAAATCCGCATATTATAATAACATATTTGAATTTTAATTTCAATAGTTTTTTAAATTAGTTTTCAGACAGCTTTCCTTAAGAATTTCTTTTAATGCTTGTATTTGTAAGTCCAGCCCGTAACTATGTTGTCCTCGTAGTTAAATTCTAACGTCTTTGCTCCCGAGCCGTAAATATACGCTGTTTTTGTTACTTTTTTTGCGTCGCCGTAAACTCGTTTAAGACGGGAGGCGAACATTCCGATTTTCGCGCCCTTGGCGGTTGCGACGTTTTTGCCCGTTACGGTTATAGATTCGACTCTTTCTACATCATTTTTTATGTAGGTTACAATTGTAAAATCCTCGTATTCGTACTCCTGTCTGTTATTTGAAAGCGTGCTTGCAGAGTTGTCCTCTCCGATTGATTCAAAGACGTCGTCAATTTTTTCGTTAAGCTTTATAGTTTCTCCGTCATATACAAAGGTTAAATCCTCCGATGAAAAACTGCCCTTGACGGTTGTTACGACAACTCGTGTGTTCGGCTTTGTTTTGCCCTGCGTCGGGGGCATAGTTGTGGGTTTTGTTTTCTTTTTCTTTTCCTTTTTTTCAGTTGGTTTGGTTTTTTTGGGAGGTGCTATCGTTTGTGACGCGATTACCTTAACGTCGCTTGTGGTTTCGGTAGACGCCTTCTTGGTTTCGGTTTTGGGTTTATATTCAGTTACGGTGGTTTCAGTTGCGGGACGCGCGCAGGAGGTCAGAAACACCGCCAATACTATAAGAAAAAATACCGCTGTTTTTTTCATAATTTTTCTCCTAAAGGTTTTATATTTATCTGAAAATTATTATACCACATACTTCCGTTTTTAACAATATTTTTATATTTCGCAATCACGGACTATTTTATCCAAAATCTTGAAAACGAAAGATTAAAATAGTATAATTAATTTGAAGGTGGTATTATGATTAGGAACATATTTTTTGACCTTGATGGAACTATGCTCCCGATGAATCAGGAACAATTTGTAAAGGTATATTTTACAGAGCTTGCCAAGCGCTTCTGCCCCAAGCTTAAAACAGAAAGCGAAAAGCTTATTAAGGCGGTTTGGAAGTCGACCGAGGCTATGGTAAAAAACGACGGAAAAGAGCCTAACGTCAACGCGTTTTGGAAAACCTTTTCTAAATTACTCGGAAAAGAAGTTTTAAAATACACAAAGGATTTTGACGATTTTTATAACCGAGAGTTTTCAGAATGCAAGTCCGTTTGCAAATATAATCCCAACGTTCCCGAAATTATGAGGGTTCTCAAAAACAAGGGGTACAGACTTATCGCGGCGACTAATCCGCTTTTTCCCGCGGTTGCCATAAACAACCGCATCAAATGGGCGGGACTTGACCCAAAAGCTTTTGATTTGATTACTACATATGAAAATTTTACTACCTGCAAGCCTAATCCGAGATATTTTACGGAAATTATGGAAAAAATAAACGCAAAGCCCGATGAATGTCTTATGGTCGGCAACGATGTTGACGAGGATATTCTCGCGAGCGAAAAGGCGGGAATTAAGAGCTATCTTATAACGGACTGCCTAATTAACCGCGGTGAGGCTGATATTTCAGGGTTTGAAAACGGAGGTATGCGCGACTTCTTAATCTACGCGCGTATGCTTCCCGATGTAAAACAGGAGTTATAAATGTGGAATTTAATTAAGAGATACCTCGGCTTCGGCATAGTTATCGCGTTCATTTATCTTGTTATGCCGATTTTCTTTCAGGGAGAAAATTATCGGTACGACGCTATCGAGTATCAATTCGTTTTCCCCGCGACGGCATTGCTTTCGGGGCTTGCGTTTTCGTGGAAAAGGGGAGTTGACTTTACCTTTCCGCTTATCGCGCCGATAATTTATATAGCGAGCGTGCTGATTTACAGCCATTACTACCACTGGGCGATTTATGTTTTTATTTATTTAATTGTCGGAATGCTCGGCTGTTTTATCGGCGATATGGTCTATAAAAACAACCTCGAAGAAAAAGAACGTAAACAGCGGGAGAAAAAGCTTGAAAACGACAGCTATGAAATAAAAATCAGCAACATAACAGTAGAAAAAAAGGGCGAAAATCCCGAAAAATAAATAGAAAGGGAGATTTTTATGAAGGCTAAAAGGATTACCGCGATTGCAATTTCGGCGCTTATGTTTATCTCCGCCGTGTCAATCGACGCGATTGCAAAGGAAAGCAAGGATGTTTTAAACGAGTACGGAAACCGAGTTTGCGGTACGCTTCAAAAAGACGGAAGTATTCTTTTTAAACCCACTCCCGGCGACGCTAAAGCGACGGGAAACGACCTTTACTATCTTTTGAGCGGAGATAAGAAAAAGACAATTGTCCTCCCCAAGAAAAAGATAAAAATTGAACGCGTGCTTTATCCCGGAAACAACACCACCTTAATCGCGACGGGCGCGACGATTATTCAGACTCAAAAGGATAAAACCCTCATAATTAACGACTGCGATAAAACTGACTACAAATCGCTCCAAAATGTCACAATCAAAGGCGGTAAATGGCATATTAACGGAAACAAAACCAATAAACGCCCGACCTCGACCTTCCGCTTTGCTCACGCGAAAAACATCAAGCTTCAAAAATGCACGATTGACACCAACTACATAAGCCACGCCGTGGAGCTTATCGCCTGCAAAAACGTGACGATAGACGGCTGTAAAATTTTAGCGTCGGGAAAAACCAAATCGACCTCGCTCGAGGAGGCGGTTCAGATTGATATTGCAAGCAAGGCGACCGCTCCGTCCTGCGCGAAATTCGGTAAAAAATACGTTAAAGGGCAGACCTGCAAAAATATCACGATAAAAAACAGCACAATCAGAGGAAGCAGGGGCGTCTGCGCGAACAGAACCGATACCGAAGGCGGAAAATGGCTTAAAAAGCACCATTCCGACATCACCCTCACGGGAAACACCATTACGGGTATGACCTCGGAAGCGGTTGCGCTCCATAATACCGCGGGTATTTCCGTAAAAAATAACAAAATCACATCTAAAGGCAAGCGCACAAGCACGGTTTACACAATCGGTCTTAATATCGCAAGCTTTGGAAGCACAAAAGCAATCGCCAAGAAAAAGATAACGGTCAGCAACAACACCATTAAGGGCGGTCGTCAGGCGGTTCATATTGTTACCTACAGAAACACCGCTTCGGGCGCGTACGGAAGCCACAAATTCGGTACGGTTACAATAAAAAACAACAAGCTTTACGCAAAAAAGGGTAAAGGCAACTGCATTTTAACAAAACAATGCAAAAAAGTCATAAAAAGCAAAAACAAGCTCCACAAATGGTAATTTTATATCTCCACGTCAGACATTGCAGTCCCTCTCGGATAATTCATATCCCCCATACAGTTGTGCCTCTGTCTTGTTTTGGATATTGAGGACAGGTTCTGCTGTAGACTTTTTAGCTTTTCCTCGTCAGATATTGCAGTCCCTCTCGGACAACTCATCTCCCCCAAACCGTTCTTCCTCTATTTTGATTTGGATAGGGAGGACAGGTTCTGCTGTAGACTTTTTAGAAACTTTTCCGTTCTATCTTTTTTGAATAGGAATTTAAAGTTTACCCATAAATCTAATTCTTAATTCTTAATTTTTAATTCTTAATTCTTCACCCGTGCAGTCCCTCTCGAACAATTCATCTCCCCCATACAGTTGTGCCGCTGTCTTGTTTTGGATAGGGAGGATAGGTTCTGCTATAGACTAATGAAAAAGGAAACGTATGATAAGAAATTATTAATCCTATCAAACGTTTCCTTTATATTTAAGTTAAAAACATAGCAAAAGTTTTTTACATCCCAATTCTTAATTTTTATATCTCCACGTCAGACATTTCAGCTTCTATCTGACATTTCATATCCCCCATACAATTGTGCCTCTATCTCACTTTGGATAGGGAGGACAGGTTCTGCTATAGACTTTTTAGCTTTTCCACGTCAGACATTGCAGTCCCTATCGGACAATTCATATCCCCTATACGTTTCTGCCTCTGTCTTGTTTTGGATAGTAAGGACAGGTTCTGCGAAAAATCCTTATATATAAGTTTTCTCCCTATCTAACTTTAGATAGGGAGATTTTTATATATCTTCGTCATAGATGCAGTCCCTCTCTGAAGAACATATCCCCCATACAATTGTGCCTCTATCTCACTTTGGATAGGGAGGACAGGTTCTGCTATAGACTTTTTACTTTTAGAAAACCTTTCCTCTAAATCCGATTTGAAAAGGAAATAAAAGCTTATCTTTAAATCCAATTCTTAATTTTTAATTTTTAATTCATAATTCAACCCCCATACGTTTGCCTCTTTATCCCAAGTGAGATAGAGGAAGAAACGTATGGGGGAAATGAATTTTAAATATGTAATTATCCTATAGTGTCAATCAGCGAGTAAGCAACTCTTGAGAATAAAATCGGAGAAATAACAATCATTGCCGCAACAGCCGCCGCAACGGTCACGCAAATTAACATCAAGAAGAACGACCAAAGCGGTTTCTTTCCGCCCAATACCCTGCTTACTCCCGCAAAGATAAGCATAACTACCGCATATTGTCCGAGAGAAAATACAGTATTGATAATTGATGTGAGCGCTCCGCCCGTAACTATATTAAACACGAGGAACATCATAATTGGGAGCTGTGACGAGGTTACAAGATTGGCGCTTGAGAGAAAATGTCCGTCGCCGTTGTGGAATTTTATAAACGCCCTGACGCCGATAATCATTGCGAACATCAAAGCCGTTTCTACAGCTAATTTTATAAAGAATATTTCACCCGAGCCGAAGCTTGTTGTATCGGTAAATATTTTTCCGATTTGGTTTGTAACTTTTCCTTGTGAATTAAATGAAACCGTCGCGCTGATTGCGCTTAAAAGCACATACGCGGGAAGAAGAATACCCCACACAGGGAGCTTTTCCTCATATTGAGAGGCAACAGCGTCAACAACGTTTTTCGAGAAAAAGTTTCTTATAATTTTCCATATCTGTCCTGCCGTCAGCGCGAATTTTGACGGCTGAGCCTGCGTATCTGTATTCTGCGCGGGACTTTTTTGCTCGTTTTGCCCGTTATCAGATTTTTCGCCGTCTGTTTTTATTTCGGCGGTTGTGTTTTCTGTAGCAACATTTTCGGGCTTTTGTTCGGAAGAAACACTTTGCTCCGAATTGTTGTTTACGGGATTTTCCTCATTAACAGGAGGTTTTTCCACGACCGGATTTGTGTTTTCCGTTTCCTGCTGATTAATCTTGGGTATTTTATTTTCTGAGTTTTCCATATACATACCTCCCAATCTAAAGATATTCTAACATTATAAAAAAATATTACAATATAATTCGCCGTATTTTCAGAAGATTTTCAAAAAACCGTCACCAAAGCGCTCAAAGCTTAATAACCTCTGATGAGAGAGATAACCTTTCCGAGAAGAATAACGTCGTCAACGATAATCGGTTCAAAATCATCGTTTTCGGGCTGAAGGCGGAAGTGTCCGTCTTCTTTGTAAAAGCGTTTAACCGTTGCGCTGTCGTCAACAAGCGCGACGACAATTTCGCCGTTTTCGGCAACGGGGGTTCGGCTTACAATAAGAATATCGTCGGGCAAAATTCCCGCGTTAATCATACTTTCTCCCTGAACTTTAAGGGCGAAAAGCTTTTTTCCTCTGCTTAATTTGCGGTCAACCGTAACATAACCCTCAATATCCTCAATCGCAACGATAGGGTTACCCGCCGCGACATTTCCGAGAATGGGAACACTTTTTGCCGTAGTTTCCCCGACAATGCGGATACAGCGGTTAAGTCCCGCGTCGCGTTCGATTAAACCGTGCTCCTCTAACGCTTTTAAATAAAGATGCGCCGTTGAGGTCGATTTAAGCCCCACATTCTTGCATATTTCGCGAACAGAAGGAACTCTGCTTTGCTCGGAACACTCGACTAAATAATCGTAAACAGCCTGTTGTTTTTTTGTGATAGGTTTCAAATTATTCATACGGATAGCCTCCCGTTTATATATGTAAATATCATATCATAAACGGGGGCGGATGTCAAACATTTGTTTAAATAAAATTCAATATAAACAAAAAACATTTTATGTACTTAAAAACGGGGAATTTTCAGCTTAATTTCAAGCTGATTTCACATAGTTATCAAAATTGAGTGTTTTAATAAAACCGTGCTCAAGGGCAGAACCGCAACTGCCGAGCACAATGTTCTACCCTCCTATTGTAAGTCGACTCAGAGATTTACAATTTTGTACCCCCTCATTTTCTTTTGAACAGAGAACGCCGAACTCTTAGGAGCTCGGCGTTTTCGTGTGTGTATTTATATTCTGAATAGTCTGAAAGAAAAACAGTCGGAAAACATAAAGTGTTCCCGACTGTAATTTTTTAAAGATTTACTTTACAAACTCATCTGCCAAAGCGTCGAGAGCCTTTTCGCTGTCGGCGTTTAAAGCGGATTTTATCGTAACGGTTGTATTTGCAAAGGTAAGGTTTTTTGAGCCGTCAAACATTTCCTTCATCTTCTTAGCCGCGACAGGCGCCCAGGTTCCGTTTTCAACGAAGCCTATAAGCTTGTTCTGATAACCTCTTTCTGTAAGCTTCTTTATAAAGGTGTGCATAAACGGGAAAATATCCATATTGTAGGTTGTTGTCGCGAGAATAATTTTTCCGTAACGAAAGGCGTCCTCGACACATTCCGCCATATCCTCTCTCGCGAGGTCGTTAACAGCAACCTTGGGACAGCCCTTATCTCTGAGCTTTTGCGCCAAAAGCTCAACCGCCTTCTTGGTGTTTCCGTAAACGGAGGTGTAGGCGATAGTAACGCCCTCGCTCTCAACTCCGTATGACGACCAGGTGTTGTAAAGGTCGAGGTAATAGCTTAAATTTTCGCTTAAAATCGGGCCGTGCAGAGGACAGATAATTTTTATATCAAGGGCTGACGCTTTTTTAAGAACGTTCTGAACCTGCATACCGTATTTGCCGACAATGCCGAAATAATAACGTCTTGCCTCGCACGCCCAGTCCTCGTCAACGTCAAGCGCGCCGAATTTTCCGAACGCGTCAGCCGAGAAAAGAACCTTGTCGCATTCATCATAACTCATTAAAACCTCTGGCCAATGCACCATAGGCGCGCCGATAAAGCTTAAAGTATGAGCGCCGAGAGGAAGCTTGTCGCCCTCCTTGACAACGAGCTTGCGCTCGCTGTAGTCCTTATTATAAAACTGCGAAAGCATAACGAACGCCTTTTCGGAAGAAACCATAACGGCGTTTTCGTATTTATCCATAAATTTTACAATATTCGCGCTGTGGTCGGGCTCCATATGATGAACTATAAGATAGTCGGGAGCTTTATCTCCCAAAGTCTTTTCGATATTTGAAATCCATTCATCGCCGAAATTCGCGTCAACGGAATCCGTAACGGCAATTTTATCGTCAATAATGACATAAGAATTATACGCCATACCGTTCGGGATTATATATTCGCCCTCAAAAAGGTCAAGCTCGCGGTCGTTCACTCCGACATATTTAATGTCCTTGGTAATATCCATTGTTATTCCTCCTTCAGTTATCCGATATTGTACCACAAATTTGCGTATTAGACAAGGGTTTAAAACAGCCTAAGAAAGAAAATACGTAAATATTTTTCCTTAAAAAACGGTTAATATTTAAAATTTTAATGACGTCAAAACTGATTTTGGAGGTGATTTATTTTTTTAATGTCAGATGTCGGTGTATTTTCGGTAATTTTGAAAAATCAGGCGAATTATGTCAATAGAATTAAAAATTTTTTGTTTTTTTTCTAAAATTTGTTAAATTTTTAACGTGAAAATACATTGGCTAAAAAGCATATTTATAGTATAATGAATATGTATGCGAAAAAGGATTAGGGGGTTAATTATGAGACTACACGGCGCAAAGGTGCCTCATAAGAAAAACACCGCCGAGAGTAAGCCTGTAAAAATTCCCGTTTCAAAAACGGTAGTCATTCCGATGTCGATGCACATAGGAAAGCAGGCAAGGGTAACGGTAAAAAAGGGCGACAATGTAAAGGTCGGTACTCTTTTAGGCGAACAGGACGGTTTTATTTCGGCGCCTGTTCATTCAAGCGTATCGGGAACGGTTGCCAAAATCGACGAGATAACAATGTCGTCGGGGATGAAGGTTCCCGCCGTTGTAATCGAAACCGACGGATTACAGCAAAAGGACGACGCGGTTAAACCGCCCGAGGTAAAGGATTTTGACAGTTTTATAAACGCCGTTAAAAACAGCGGAATTGTCGGCTTGGGCGGAGCGGGCTTTCCTACATTTGTAAAGCTGAACGTAAAAGAGCTTGAGAAGATTGACGCGGTAATTATAAACGGCGCGGAATGCGAGCCGTATATAACGTCCGATACCCGTACAATGCTCGACAAAACCGACTACATATTTAAAGCCATAGACGCGGTTAAAAAATATATGGGCGTAAAGCGTTTTATTATCGGGGTGGAAAATAATAAACCGCAATGCGTTAAAAAGCTTTCGGAGTATTCCAAAGACGACAGCCTTGTAGAGGTGCGCCCGCTCCCCGCGGTTTATCCGCAGGGCGGTGAAAAGGTTCTCGTCTACAACACTATGAAAAGAATTATCCCGAAAGGCGGTCTGCCTCTCGACGTCGGAGTAATCGTAATCAACGTAACGACGCTCGCGTTTATAGGGGAGTACCTTGAAACGGGAATGCCGTTGGTTGAAAAGTGCGTTACGGTTGACGGCTCGGCGGTAAAGGAGCCGAAAAACGTAATCGCTCCGATAGGAACCCCTATAAGCGACCTGCTCGAAAGCGCGGGCGGACTTAAAAGCGAGCCATATAAAATTATATACGGCGGGCCGATGATGGGTATTTCGGTGCCGTCGGGAGAGGCTCCCGTGCTTAAAATGACTAACGCGGTTATCGCTATGGATAAGAAAGAGGCGGTTCCGCCTAAGACGACAGCCTGCATAAATTGCGGAAAATGCCTTAATCACTGTCCGTTTAAGCTCGACCCGAGAGCAATCGCGAGGGCTTATAAGACAGGCTCGGGAGAGGATTTGGAGAAATTGTGCGTTGATTTGTGTATGGAGTGCGGTTGCTGTTCGTATGTATGCCCCGCAAAACGTCCGCTTGTTCAGACAAACAAGCTCGCAAAGTCAATGCTTCGCAATTATATAAACAAGAAAAAAGCGGAGGAGGAAGAAAATGAATAAGTTAATCTCCTCGGTTTCACCCCATATAAACAGTAACAGCACAACTCAGAAAATTATGCTTGACGTTGTAATCGCTCTTATACCCGCCGCAATCGCCTCGGTTATAATTTTCGGAGCGCGCAGTCTTTTGGTTATCGGCGTGTGCGTTGCTGTGTGTATTTTGTCGGAATGGGGTTTTGAAAAAATCTGTAAAAAGGAAAACACAATTTCCGATTTGTCGGCGGTTGTAACAGGTATGCTTTTAGCGTTCAACCTGCCCGTTTCGATTCCGCTCTGGCAGGCGGCGTTCGGCTCAATCGTTGCGATTGTCGTTGTAAAACAGCTTTTCGGCGGTATCGGACAGAATTTCGCGAACCCCGCAATCACAGCCAGAATTATTATGATGACGGCGTTTTCGGGTACGATGACAAGCTGGGTTTTCCCCGACGCGTCGTCAAGCGCGACTCCGCTTGCGCTTATCTCAAAAGGGCAGATAAGCGGACTTCCGTCCTATCTTAATATGTTTTTAGGCTATCACGGCGGTTGCCTCGGCGAAACCTGCACTCTCGCGCTTTTGCTCGGCGGGGCGTACCTCCTCGTAAAGAGAGTTATCAGCTGGCACACCCCGACGGCGTTTATCGCGACGGTTGTGATTATGTCGTTTATCTGCGGAAAAGACCCGCTGTACCAGTTTATGTCGGGCGGTCTTGTAATCGGAGCGTTCTTTATGGCGACCGACTATTCCTCATCGCCCGCGACAAAATGGGGCAAAATCATATTCGGTATCGGATGCGGACTTATTACCGTGCTGATACGTTTTTGGGGTAATTTCCCCGAGGGCGTGAGCTTTTCTATTCTTCTTATGAATATTCTCACCCCGTATATTGAAAAGATGACGCGCGCAAAGCCTCTTACGGGAGGTGGTAAGGTATGAAGAACGAAATTATAAAGCCGATTGCGGTTCTCGTTTGTATATGCCTTGTAGTAACCGCGCTTTTGGCGTACATAAACCTTGTTACGGCGCCCGTTATAAAGGCGTCTGAGGAGGAGGCGGCGGCTCAGGCGAGAGCCGAGGTTTTGAGCGAAGCCGACAGCTTTAAGCCGATTAAGATTAAAAATCCCCCCGAATGTGTAACCGAGGTATATAAGGCGGAAAACGGTTCGGGCTATGTATTTATGCTGAAAGTAAAGGGATACGGCGGAGATATGAAGCTTATATGCGGTATTAAATCCGACGGAACGATTGAACAGAGCAAAACGCTTTCCCATTCCGAAACAAGCGGGCTCGGCTCAAAAACCGCCGAGGAACCCTACAGGAGCAAGTATTCGGGAAAAAGCGAGAAAACTTTTACGGAGGTTGACGCTGTTTCGGGCGCGACTATCTCCTCAAACGCGTATCAGAAGGCGATTGCAGACGCTTTCAAGGCGTTTGATATGGTAAAGGAGGCGCGGTGATGACAAAGTTGCAGAATTTTACAAAGGGAATTATTAAAGAAAATCCCGTGCTTGTGCTGGTTTTGGGAACCTGTCCGACGCTCGCTACCTCGACAAACGTAATGAGCGCGCTCGGTATGGGCGCCGCTACGACCATAGTTCTTCTCTGCTCAAACGTCGTAATTTCAGCACTTAGAAAAACTATCCCCGACAAGGTGAGAATACCCTGCTTTATCGTTTTAATCGCGGGATTTGTAACTATGGTTCAAATGCTCGTCAAGGCGTTTTCTCCCGCTTTGGACGAGGCGCTCGGAATTTATCTTCCGCTGATTGTCGTAAACTGCATTATTCTCGGACGCGCGGAGATGTTCGCGCAGAAAAACAGTATTGTCGACTCGGCAATTGACGGTCTGGGAATGGGCGCGGGCTTTACGCTCACCTTGGTTATGATGGGTACTATAAGGGAGGTTTTCGGAAACGGAACGTGGCTCGGTTTTCCTATTCCCGTGCTTTCCGATAACAATATTTCAATTCTGACTATGGCTCCGGGCGGATTTTTCGTGTTCGGACTGTTAATCGCCGTTGTCAATAAATTCTCTCAAAATAAACCAAAGAAAAGGGAATTTGGCTGTGAGGGCTGTCCCTCGGCTGATATTTGCCACGGCAAAAACTGCGGGGAGGTAGAGGCTGATGACTAAACTTATTATTATCCTCCTGTCCGCGGTATTCATAAATAACTACATTCTTTCGAGATTTTTGGGAATTTGTCCGTTCTTAGGCGTGTCGAAAAAGCTCGATTCCGCAACGGGAATGAGCCTTGCGGTAATTTTCGTTATGCTTATCGCAACCGCCGTGACGTGGCCGATTCAGATGTTTCTGTTAAACCCGAACGGGCTCGGATATTTGCAGACGATTATATTTATTCTCGTAATCGCGGCGCTCGTCCAGCTTGTTGAAATAGTTTTAAAAAGATATATCCCCGCTCTGCACAAGTCGCTCGGCGTTTATCTTCCGCTTATTACGACCAACTGCGCTATTCTGGGCGTTACAATTCTGAATATCGACGAGGGCTACACCTTTGTTGAGGCTATGGTCAACTCGCTCGGAAGCGGTCTCGGTTTTATGCTCGCTATGATTATGTTCTCGGGAGTGAGGAGCAAGCTCGAGGGCGCGGATATTCCGAAATCGTTTAAAGGTCTGCCGATAACCCTGGTTGCGGCGTCTGTTACTTCGCTGTCGTTTATGGGCTTCGGCGGAATAATAGAAAACCTGTTCGCGTAAAGGAGGTCGCTGTATGATTGAAATTCTTACCGCGGTCGTTCCCGTGGTTATAATCGGACTAATCTGCGCGGCGGTTTTGGTTGTCGCGTCAAAAATTATGGCGGTCAAGGAGGATGAAAGACTTCCCGAGGTCAGGGAGTGTCTGCCCGGCGCCAACTGCGGAGCCTGCGGTTTTGCGGGTTGCGACGGATACGCGAAAGCGCTTGTCGAAAAGGAGGGCACGCCCACAAATTTATGTATCCCCGGGGCTGACGCGGTTTCGCTGAAGCTTAGTGAAATTTTAGGCGTTGAGTTTGAAGACGTTATCGAGCAGGCGGCTGTGGTTCACTGTAACGGCGACTGCAACGCGACCGAGGACAATGTCGATTACCGCGGAATAGAAAGCTGTTCGGCGGCAAAGCTTATTTTCGGCGGAAAGGGAACCTGCGGTTACGGCTGTCTGGGGCTGGGCGACTGTATGAACGTCTGTCCGCAGAACGCTATTTATCTTAAAGACGGCTTGGCTCACGTTTGCCGTCTCGAGTGCGTCGGATGCGGTCTTTGCGTTAAAACCTGTCCCAACGGTTTAATTTCGCTTACACCCGCAGTCGAGGACGTGGCGGTTCTTTGCAGTAACAAGGATAAGGGCGCGCTTACCCGAAAGGTCTGCTCGAACGGCTGTATCGGCTGTAAAAAATGCGAAAAGGTATGCCCTGTCGACGCGATAAAGGTAAAAAATAACGTAGCCGAAATCGACTACGAAAAGTGCGTCTGCTGTGACGCTTGTACAGGCTACTGCACAACGGGTTGTATTGTCAGAGTATAATTTAAAACAAAAAATAAAAAATTCGGTCGGAACAGGGCGGTTGACTTACGCCCTGTTCCGACCGAATTTTTGCAATTATTTATGTTTGTTATGTTGCAATATATGTTTTAATAAGTTATAATATTATTAATTACTTAAAGTATTTTGTGAGAGTGGGGTAAAAATGGATAACGCGAAAGAAAAATCCATACAAGCAGTAGTGGATGCCTCTGTTTCTTCTTTTGCTGAAGGTCTTTTGAGTAGATATTCCAAAGAATTAAATGATGTTAACGGCGTAATTAATATGAAAAAGAATAATTGCTTTGTTGCTGAATTAGGCGAGGAATTTATGTTTTATTCAGCTTTTGTAAGAAGTTTTGATAGTAGTTTTGGGAATGTACTTGAAAAAATGGGTAATTGTATAGCAAATCTTTCTTATGAAGTCAGAGGAAACATAAATTCTTTTATTTTACCTGACCAAACACAAAGAATAGCATCAGTTTTAGATAGTTATACCGACCATATAACCATACCGAAGGTAGAACATTATAGTACTTACACATCAATTTATCCTAATAATACATCAAGTTATCAAAGAATACATGTGACCGACAATTATTTTTACTCTGCTGAAAAAAACGAACATTATCTAATTGAGTTAAAGGCTTCAGGTGATTTAGATAATAAAAAGGCAAAAGCTGAAAAATCAGCTTTATTAGATGAATATTTCCTCTTAAAGAATTTACTTAGAAATGAAAAAGATACCAAAGTCAAAATATTTTTTGGGACTGCGTATAATAAATTTGGAGAAGGTAATCCATGGAAGCAAGAAAGAGTGCGACAATTTTTTGCAGAGGAAGAGCTTCTCATTGGTGAAAAATACTGGAATTTTGTATGTGATGATGATAATGGTTTTAATATTATTTTTGAACAATACAAAATATCCGCAGAAAAAATAAAGAGTGCTTTAGTTCGTATTAAAGAATTGTATTTTGATTGATTATGATTAATGTAAATAATATAACAGATTATCTATTAATTAACGATGATTGTTTTTCCACACTAAAAAAAATACCTGATAATTCCGTAAATTTAATTTTAACAGATCCTCCGTACAACATTGCGCAATATAGTACGGGAAATCTGAAATTTGATTGGAGATCAGATATAAATAATGATTTAGCAGAGTGGGATTTAAATCCACTAAGACCTAATGATTTAATTTCAGAATTTAAACGTATATTATCACCAAAAGGAAATATTTTTATTTTCTGTTCGTACAATATAATTGGTGAATATCATAAGGTCTTTGATCCTGAATTTGATACGTTCCAATTTATGGTATGGCATAAAACAAATCCTGTTCCCAATTTTAGAAAGTCTTCTTTTTTGAATAGTTGTGAATTAATAATCTCGTGTTGGAATAAAGGACACACGTGGAATTTTACTAATCAAAAAGATATGCACAATTTTATTGAGAGTGGAATTTGTATGGGTAGTGAAAGAATAAAAGATGAGAACGGAAAAAGTTTACACCCAACACAAAAGCCGCTTAATGTGTTAAGAAAAATAATAAAAATAGCTTCAAACGAAAATGATCTGGTACTCGATTGTTTTAATGGAGTTGCCAGTACAGGAGAGGCCGCTTTAAGTTTAGGAAGACGGTATTTAGGAGTGGAAATTGATAAGCAGTATTTTGAAGCCTCAAAAAAGAGGCTGTCTAAATATGATTATACTTTTTTAAAAAACACATCAAACGCTGTCTAAAAAATAAAAAATTCGGTCGGAACAGGGCGTAAGTCAACCGCCCCGTTCCGACCGATTTTTTGCGGAAAAATATTTATTATTTTTCATTGCGGGAGTAAGAGGTCATCTCATATCCCGCGTCCTTGATTACGGCTTTAAGCTCGTTCTCGCCTATTTCCTTTTTTGCGAGGATTACAACCTGATTTGCATCGTGCGAAGCCTTTACGCTTTTGGTTTTAAAATTCTTTTCTATCGCTTTGGTGACGTGCGCCTCGCAGTTTTGGCACATCATACCTTCCACACCTGCTGTAATTTCTATCATAATGTCCTCCTTTTTTGTGCGGTTCGCTTTAGCGCGAACAATTTTATACGAAAGCCTTTAACAAGTAAAAGCTTTCTTACTATATTAATTGTATTCCCCGTTTTCTCTGCTGTCAAGCATACAAATTAAAAATTTTTAAATTAAATACGGATTAAAATAAAAAAGTATTTATGAGATTTTAAGGAGAATAACACCCGCGCTCCCGCGCCTTGGATTAGAGGAGTTATCCATTGACTTTTAATATCGTTTGAGTTAGAATATACTATGTGTAAATTTATGCAAAGAAAGGACGGTAAGTATGGCGCTTATTATGGATATAGCGGTTGTGGCGCTTCGTATGCTCCTGCCGATTTATACCGTTGTAATAGTCTATCAGATTTTTGCGGCTATGCGCAGGCGCCGCCGTCCCGAAAGACCGCTTGTACTTCTTCAGGACCTTGACACAGGCGTAAAAATTCCCGTTTTGTTCTGGGAAAATTCCATCGGCAGGTCGAGAGGCTCGGACATTGCCGTTGACGACCCCGCGGTTTCACGAAATCACTGCGTGCTTTTGCGCCGTAAGGAGGGCTGGTTTATTACCGACACCGGCTCAAAAACGGGAACTTTTTTAAACGGAAAGCGGATAAGGAGAAGAACGCAGGTTAAAATTGACGATAATATTTCAATAGGAAATAAAGAATTTGCGTTCAAACGAGGAGAGGAATTTCACGAGGAACTGCAGTCGAGCTGGTTTTTCTCCAAGGTTTCGGGCAAGCCCGCCATTCAGCCGTATAAAATTATGATTTTAGTATCGCTTTTCCATATTTTTATGGGTGTTGAGGCGTGCTTCTGCGACGGCGCAAAGGATTTTGACCCCGCGTTTTTGTGCGCGGCTTTGCTCGCGGTCGAGTGGATTTTCTTCTTTGTTTCGACCGTGATACTAAAACGCGTCGCGTTCGAGCTTGAGGCGCTGTGCCTTTTCTTTACGGGTATCGGCGTAATGCTCCTTGCGCGCCAGGAACTGCGCACAGCCTACGTTCAGCTTATCGCCGCGGCGGCGGGAATGATAGTGTTCTGCATTATTATAAAATTCATTGAAAATCCCGACAGGATTGCTCAGTGGAGAATTATAATTATGGTTGTCGCCGTGCTGTTTTTGGCAGTCAATCTCGTTTTTGGACGTGTGACAAACGGCTCGGCAAACTGGGTTCATATCGGTCCGGTTACCGTTCAGCCGTCTGAATTTGTAAAAATCGCGTTTATTTTTGTGGGAGCGTCAACTCTCGACCGCCTGCTAACTAAACAAAACCTTCTTGAATTTATCATTTTCTCCGCGATTTGCGTGGGCGCGCTCGCTCTTATGGGCGACTTCGGCACGGCGCTTATATTCTTCGGAACGTTTTTACTTATCTCATTTACCCGTTCGGGAGATTTCAAAACCGTTGTATTAGCGCTCGCAAGCGCAGTTTTCGCGGGATTTATCATATTAAATATCAAGCCGTATGTATTAAGACGTTTTCAGGGCTGGCGCCACGTCTGGGAATATACGCAGGACTCGCGCGGTTATCAGCAGGCGCGCGTGCTGACTTATATCGCCTCGGGCGGACTTTTCGGCGTCGGTATAGGAAACGGCGTTTTGAAATACGTCGCCGCGTCCGAGTCGGATTTGGTGTTCGGACTTATGAGCGAGGAAATGGGCTTTATCACGGCGGTTACGGTTGCCGTTGCGATTGCGACGCTGTTTATTTACGCGCGTTCCGTAACTACCCGAAGCCGAAGCACCTTTTATTCAATTTCAGCCTGCTGTGCGGCGGGACTGCTGGTAATTCAGATGTCGCTCAATGTTTTCGGAGCGACTGATATACTCCCCCTTACGGGCGTAACCTTCCCGTTTATCAGCGCGGGCGGTTCGAGTATAATTTCCTGTTGGGGGCTTTTGGCGTTTATCAAAGCGGCGGATGAACGCACTTATTCCAAAAAATAATTCCATTGTAAATTTGTTTGATTATAAATTCGCAGAAAGGAGAGCGGTTTAATGAAAAGAATACTCAGGCGTTCGTGGCTTATTTTCATAGTTGCGCTCGCCTTTTTGGGAGGAATGTGTTTTCTCGTTGTTGAAACCGTGCTCGGCGCGTCAGACTGGGTTGACCAGCCCTATAACGGACATATTTCGGGTTCGGGAGGTTTAATTCAGGCGGGAAAAATCACGGACCGAAACGGCGAAGTGTTAGCCGAAAGCGTTGACGGAGAACGTGTCTATAACAAGGACGCGGGCATAAGAAAGTCGCTTTTGCACGTCGTGGGCGATGATTCGCTCAACATTTCAACCGCCGTACAAAGCCAGTTCCGCTCACAGCTTACGGGCTACAGCTTTATATGGGGGCTCGATATGCCGAAGTCTTTCAGGCACGGTAACGATATGGAGCTGACGGTTGACGCGTCAACCTGCAAAACGGCGTACAACGCTTTAAAAAATTACGACAGCGGAGCCTGCGTGATTTATAACTACGACACGGGCGAGATTATCTGTTCCGTAAGTATCCGCACCTATGACCCGAACAGTCCGCCGAAAATCACCGAGGATAACGAGGATAAATACGAGGGTGTTTATCTTGACAACGTGCTTTCCTCAACGTATACGCCCGGTTCGATATTTAAAATTGTTACCGCCGCGGCGGCGATTGAAAATATCCCCGACATATGGAGCAGAACCTGGGTGTGTAACGGCAAAGAGGACATAGGCGGCGGCGACGTAACCTGCGTGGACGCCCACGGAACAGTCGATATAAAGCAGGCGTTCGGGGATTCGTGCAATATTGTTTTCGCTGAACTCGCCGTAGAGCTCGGCGAGGAGAAAATGAACGCTATGGCTAAAAAGCTCGGAATAAACGCGAGCTTTTCGGTCAGCGGAGTAAAAACCAAAAAGGGTAATTACAATGTAAAAGAGGCGAATAAAAACCAGCTCGCCTGGTCGGGCGTAGGTCAGTATAACGACGCGGTTAACCCTATGCAGATGGCGGTAATCTGCGGAGCGATAGCAAAGGGCGGAACACCCGTTAATCCCTATATAATAAGCGGAAATTCCGGCTCGCTTTTGACGGATTTGGGACTTTCAAAAACAGGCTCAAGCTTAAAGCAGATGATAAGCTCCTCCACGGCGCAAAGCTTAGGCGAGCTTATGCGCTACGCGGTTGTTAACGACTACGGAGAGTCGATGTTCGGCGGACTTACCGTCTGCGCCAAAACAGGTACGGGCGAAACGCTGACAGGCTCCGATACGGATAAAAACGACGGCTGGATGATAGGCTACTGTACCGACAGCGATTGTCCGCTCGCGTTCGCCTGCGTAGTCCGCGGAAGCAGTGAATACGGATATTCGACCGCGGGACAAGTCGCCAAGGCGGCGATGAAAGAGGCGGCAAAAAGCCTTAAAAAATAAGATTTACTTACTGAAAGGATAAATGATATGAACCCATTAAAAATATTATTCGGCAACTACTCGAAACGAGAGGTCAAGCGCGTAAAGCCAATAGCCGACAAGGTGCTTGCTTTAGAGGAAAAGTACTCCGCTATGAGCGAGTCCGAGCTTAAAAATCAGACGGCGGTTTTAAAGGAACGCCTTAAAAACGGCGAAACAACGGACGATATTCTTCCCGACGCGTTCGCTGTATGCAGGGAGGCGTCAATGAGGGTTCTCGGAATGAAACACTTCCCCGTGCAGGTTATAGGAGGTATCATTCTTCATCAGGGAAGAATCGCCGAGATGAAAACAGGTGAAGGTAAAACCTTAGTCGCTACTCTGCCCGCTTATCTGAACGGACTTACGGGCGAGGGCGTTCATATCGTAACGGTCAACGACTACCTCGCGCGTCGTGACTCCGAATGGATGGGAAAGCTCTACCGCTATCTCGGACTTACGGTAGGTCTTATCGTTCACGACCTCGACAACGACGAGCGCAAAGAGGCTTATGACGCCGATATTACCTACGGCACAAACAACGAGCTTGGATTCGATTATCTTAGGGATAATATGGTTGTTTATAAGGAAAACAAGGTTCAGCGCGGTCACGCGTTCGCCATTGTGGACGAGGTTGACTCAATCCTCATAGACGAGGCTCGTACTCCGCTTATTATCAGCGGTAAGGGCGACAAATCAACCGATTTATACACGCAGGCAAACCGCCTTGCGAAAACCTTAACGGTAAAACGCTTTACCGAGCTTGACAGCAAGGAGGATATGGAGAGCTACTACGCCGAAAACGGTATCGACTATGTTGTGGACGAAAAGGCTAAATCGGCGACCTTAACCCAAAGCGGTGTCAAAAAAGCGGAGGAATTTTTCAATATCGACAACCTCACCGACCCCGACAACCTCACCATTCAGCACCACGTCAACCAGGCGATTAAGGCGAACGGAATTATGAAGCGTGACGTCGACTACGTCGTTAAGGACGGCGAGATTATCATTGTCGACGAGTTTACGGGCCGTCTTATGTACGGAAGAAGATATAACGAGGGCTTACATCAGGCGATTGAGGCGAAAGAGGGCGTTAAGGTTCAAAACGAGAGCAAAACCCTCGCGACAATCACATTCCAAAACTATTTCCGTCTTTACAAAAAGCTTTCGGGTATGACGGGAACGGCTATGACCGAGCAGACGGAGTTTCAGGAAATTTACAAGCTTGACGTTGTAGAGGTTCCGACAAACAAGCCCTTAATAAGAGTTGACCTGCCCGACTCCGTTTTTCAGACGGAAAGGGGCAAATTCAACGCCGTTATCGAGCAGATTGTCGAGGCTCACGAAAAGGGTCAGCCCGTGCTTGTCGGTACAATTTCGATTGAAAAATCCGAAATTCTCTCCAAAATGCTCAAAAAGCGCGGAATAAAGCACAACGTTTTAAACGCTAAACAGCACGAAAAAGAGGCGGAGATTATCGCCCAGGCAGGTAAGCTCGGAGCCGTGACGATTGCAACGAATATGGCGGGTCGTGGTACCGATATTATCCTCGGCGGTAATGCCGAGTATCTGGCAAAGGCGTCAATGCGCAAGCAGGGCATTGACGACGAACTGATTGCCGAGGCGACAGGCTTTGCCGAAACCGATGATGAGGAAATTTTAGAGGCGAGAAGGATTTTCGCCGAATTAAACGAAAAATACAGCGAAGAAATTAAAGAAGAGGCCGACAAGGTTCGTGAGGCGGGCGGTCTGTTTATTATAGGTACGGAGCGCCACGAGTCACGCCGAATTGATAACCAGTTACGAGGACGCGCGGGACGTCAGGGCGACCCGGGAACAAGCCGTTTCTTCCTCTCAACGGAAGACGACCTTATGCGTCTGTTCGGCGGTGACCGAATGAAGGCGATGCTTTCAAGAATGAACGTTGACGAGGATATGCCGATTGAAAACAAAATGCTCACGAATATTATCGAGGGCTCACAGGAAAAGGTTGAACTGCGTAACTTCGGTATCCGTAAGGACGTTCTCCAGTACGACGACGTTTTAAACCGCCAGAGAGAAATTATCTACACACAGCGCGACCAGGTGCTTGACGGCGAAAATCTCCACGACACTATTCTCAAAATGATTGACGAAAACGTTGACGAGAGCGTAAAGCAATTCCTCCCCGCTGATTCGCGCGACAACTGGAATATACTCGCGCTCGTTGACACCTACTACGATTGGGCGATTGTTGACCGTGATAAATACAAGTTCTCTCCCGACGAGCTGGAGGTTATCGAGCCCGATGAAATCCGTGATATGATTATTGAGGACGCTAAGTCGATTTATGAGGAGAATGAAAAGCTCCTGCCCGAGGAAACTATCCGCGAGATGGAGCGTGTGTATCTGCTCAGAAGCGTCGATACCTACTGGATGGAGCATATCGACAATATGGAACAGCTCAAAGCGGGTATCCACCTGCGCTCCTACGGTCAGCACGACCCTGTTGTCGAGTACCGTATTGAGGGATTTGATATGTTTGACGAGATGATTGCCTCTATCCGCGAGGATACAATTAAGCTTATGCTTACACAGCCGAAACGCATTTACGAGCAGAAAAAACGCCGTGAGGCTATCGCGGCGGCTAAGCGTCTGGCGGCTCAGAAGGCGGCTAACGCGAGGGTAGGCGACAGCGAAAGCGATTCTGACGAGGACAGCGACGTTTTAAAGGACGCGCTCAAGCGCAAGCAGGTTGCCGAGCCGACAGCGACGTCGGGCGACGGTACGGACACGGCAAACAAAACAATCCGCAAGGGCAAAAAAATAGGCAGGAACGACCCCTGCCCCTGCGGAAGCGGAAAGAAATATAAAAAATGCTGTGGCAGAAACGAGTAAACTGTTTCGTATTTAACTTGTACTGACAGACAAAGCGTGTTATAATGAGAAAGTTAAAAACCTACGGAGGTAATTAAATGAAAAGATTTTTAATCACGGCAGTGTCCGTTTTGTTAATAGCAATGTCATTTACCGCCTGTTATGACCCGTTGAGCGACCCTAACGCGACTAATCCCTCACAGTCGACGACCGAAACCGAGGAGGCAACCACGGCTAAAAGCTCTGAGGACTACGAGAATACCCTGACGGGACTTCGCGATTTTATGATAGACAGAGGCTATATTTCAATTGAAAACGATAATAAAAACGTCACAAAAATGAAAGCAGACCTCATCGGCGCGAAAAAGGGATATAAATATATTACGGGAAATATCGCGGTGGAGCTGTATGTGTTTGATTTAAAGGCGGAAAATCCCACCCGTGATAAGGTTATCAAGGGCATTGAGAAAGACGGAATTTTTACATTATATAATGAAGATATTCCCGCTTACCTTTCAGATAACGGAAAATTCCTTATGGTCTACACAAATCCCGATATAGCGGACAACGACACCTCCTCCGACGCCTACAAAACAATGAAAAAGGCAATAAAGGATTTTAAGTCCTTCAACGCTTAATATAGTAAAAGCTGAAATACCTCCTATGGCGAAATGTCATAGGAGGTATTTTTTGTCAGAGAAAGCAAAATTTATAATAAGTGTATATAAAACGGGGAATACTTATTTATATGAATACAAAGGGAGGATGATATTATGGTAGAACCTGATACCGTAAAATTACTTCGTGAATGTGACGCGGGAGTTAAAATGGGAGTAAAATCAATTGACGAGGTTTTGGATTATGTAAAATCCGATACGTTAAAGCAACATCTTAACGCCTGCAAGGACGAACACGATAAATTAAATACCGAAATACAGAAACTGCTCGATAAATATAAAGACGACGGTAAAGACCCTAATCCTATCGCTAAGGGAATGTCGTGGGTAAAAACCAATATGAAGCTTGTAATGGACGAATCCGACAGCACAATCGCGGATTTGATTACAGACGGGTGCAATATGGGAGTTAAAACTCTCAACAGATATTTAAATCAATATCAAGCGGCAGACGAGGTGTCAAAGGATATAACAAAGCGTTTAATCAATCTTGAGGAAAAACTAACGGTTGATATACGTCAATTTTTGTAAGGCGTCCACGGAGTTTTACAGCTGTGCTTTAAGGTAATCATATTTAAAGATTATAAAAATAATCGGCAGTTTCTGTTATTGAACAGACTGCCGATTTGTTTATTTTTGTTTTATCTCTTAATTTCTTTTCCGCAGTTGTTGCAGAAATAATCGTCCTCGCCTACGGGCTGACCGCACTGCGTGCAAAAGTTTGCCTTGGGCTTATCCGAAGTCTCTGCGCTCGGCGCGGGAGGTACGGCTGTCGGCTCGTTCTGAAAAGCCTGAACGGGAGCCTGCTGAACGGGCGCTTGTTGTATAGGCATTTGCTGAACAGGCGCCTGCGAAAACTCCTGATATGTATGCGCTTCTTCATATACAGCGTCGAAGTTCTCCGAATAAGCCTCTGTGTGATATTTTTCGGACAAGTCTTTTATGTACGCCGAGTATTTTAACGCGAGTATGCCGAAGGAGATATTAAACGCGACCGAGATAGCTGACGAAACCGCGAAAAGCGCAATCTGCGCGTATGTCGGGTAGAATACAAAGGTATTATTTAAAATAAAGCTTATTAAGGCAATTACCGCAATCTCTACTCCCGCGGAGATAAAACAGGTGATTCCGAAAAGCGTCGCGCCGTTTCTTTTGAGATAAATTGAAGTAAGGCTCTTTCTGATTGAATTAGCGAAAACGACCTGCGAAATCGCTGAAACTAAAGCATACGCAATCACAAGGGCTAAAATGCCGAGAGCAAACAGTATAATGTATCCGTAAACCTTAGTGTTGTCAACTACACTTAAAAATCCGCCGATGCTTCCGAAAAGGGCAATAAGAAAAAAGACAACAACACAGAGAATACTAACCGATACAAGGTAAATAATGGAAATTACCTTGAAGATGATTGACGGAGCGGAGAGCGCGTTTTCATTTTTACGGCTTAATATATAGAATAAAAGAATAGAAACCGCAAGAAGTATTCCCGTTATATTGATTGGGGCAACGGAGGCAGACGGGTAGCCGCCCGAATTTACAAGCGTGTTGTGTGTTTGTTCATTAAGAAAGCTTTCAGAAAAGCTTTTCGCAAGCTCGTTTAAAGGAATAAAATAATTAATAAGGAAATTCGATAACAGGGACGCGAAAGCCAAAATTGCGACAACTAAGGTTATCGGTCTGCGGAAAAATCCTTTTATAATGTCAATATTCTGTTGAAACGGATTTTGAGTCATAATATCACTCCTTAATTAATATAAGATTATTTTATCTTAAAGCCGTTTTAAAATCAATAATTTTTGTCGAAAAAATACGTTTATATAATGAAAACAAGGAATAAAAGAAAAACCTGTCGCAAAATAAAAAATTTTTAAAAAATTATTAAAAAAGTTATTGACATTTTCACATAAACGTAATATAATCTTAATGTTCGCCGTGAAAATTACGGACGGACTCAGAACCTTGAAAATTAAACAACGCAAGTAAAGAAACCCGAGATGACTTTGAGTTAAAAAGAAAAGACTTAAAGGAA
>CANPXF010000002.1 GCA_947585745.1 uncultured Clostridia bacterium
TTTTTTTCTAAAAACAAGGTACCATCTCTGCGCCAAAAAAAGACACCGAGAGGTGTCTTTTTATTTTTGAGATGGGGATTCGAAACCGAGGGTTAAGAAAATGTCCCTGCGGGACATTTTTACCGAGGAGCGTTGATGAAACATTTCCCCAAAACGTGAACCCAAGGTGCGAGATGAAGTTTTTTTCTAAAAACAAGGTACCATCTCTGCGCCAAAAAAAGACACCGAGAGGTGTCTTTTTATTTTTGAGATGGGGTTTTAAAAAAGTTTAAAATAAATAATTGCAATATCTCGAAATTTTTTTAATTTTAACTATAATAAAATTCCACAATTGAGGGTGAAAAGGGAACTGTTGCCGAAAAGTATACTAAAAAGAAATGAATCTTTAAAGCTAAAAAGCCTCCGACATTTTTGTCGGAGGCTAATGCTTTTTATTAGTAATTTTCTTCGTGAATTTCAAAGAAGCTCTGCGGATGAGCGCATACGGGGCATACTTCGGGAGCCTTTGTTCCTACGACAATATGTCCGCAGTTACGGCATTCCCATACCTTAACCTCGCTCTTTTCAAATACCTGAGCGGTTTCTACGTTCTTTAACAGCGCTCTGTAGCGCTCCTCGTGTTGTTTTTCAATTTCCGCTACGGCTCTGAATTTGAACGCAAGCTCGGGAAAACCTTCTTCCTCGGCGGTTTTGGCAAATTCAGCATACATATCTGTCCATTCGTAGTTTTCGCCGTCTGCCGCTGATGAAAGGTTTTCGGTAGTTGTTCCGATACCCTGAAGCTCCTTAAACCATATTTTAGCGTGCTCTTTTTCATTATTGGCTGTTTTCAGAAAGAGGGCGGAAATTTGCTCATAGCCCTCTTTTTTAGCGACAGAGGCAAAATATGTGTATTTGTTTCTCGCCTCTGATTCACCTGAAAAAGCGGCCATAAGGTTTCTTTCTGTCTTTGTACCTGAGTACTTGTTTTTCTTTACATCCGGCATTTTTAAAATCCTCCTTAAATTTATTTATTGACTATTGTCAAAATTTTTTCCTTGAATTATACATCTCTTGTCAAGCTCTTTGTTAATGAAGTTCAGCACGCGTTTTTTGTCCGCACTCCACATAGGAGCTATAAGCGCGCGTTTATCTCCGTCGCCCGTAATCCGATGTATTACAACATTTTCAGGCAAAAGCTCAATAGCTTTGCAAATGATGTCCGTATATTTTTCAAGCGTTAAAACATCAAATTTTTTGTTTATAAATTCAGTTTCCAAATCTGTATCTTTTATGATATGCAAAAGCTGTAATTTTATTCCATCTGTACGTTTTCCGACATATTTAACTGTATCAAGAATCATTTCTTCACTTTCAAAAGGAAGTCCGATTATAACGTGGGTAACGACATCAATATTCTCTTTATGTAAGTTTTCAACGGCTTTATCATATATATCCAAGCTATAACCCCTGCGGATATATTCTGCCGATTTATTGTGGATTGTTTGAATCCCGAGTTCAACACTAACAGGTTTTATTTTATTTATTTCGGAAAGAAGTTCCAAAATCTTTTTATCCAAGCAGTCGGGTCTTGTAGCAATGGACAGACCGACAATATAATCAGGCTTAATCGCTTTATAATAAATATCACGCAGATATTCATATTCTTCGTAAGTATTGGAATATGGCTGGAAATAGGCAATATATAAATTGTCATTAGTTTTTTTCTCTACACGTTTCTTTGCGTTTTCAAGCTGTTTTTCTATATCAAAGCTAAATTCTGTTGAAAATTCACCCGAACCGCCTTTACTGCAAAATATACAGCCTCTTGTATCAATTTTACCGTCACGGTTCGGACAAGTCATTCCGCCGTTTATTGACAGTTTATAAACTTTTTTGCCGTATTTATTAACATAATATTCGTTTAATGAATTATAATGCTTCATAGATTATTTGACATTAATAGTAATTTTTTTTATAATAAAATTGGTGATTATATGCAGGAATTACTGCTCTATAACATTGACCTTAAAAAATCAATTAAAATTAAAAACATTTGCCGGTCGCTGAATATAAGCTATAATGACGTAAAAAAAGAGAATTACGGATATAAGCTCGAGTATCTTTTAAATTTAAGCAAAGATGAAACGAAGAGCGAGGGAGAGGATTTTAACAGCGAAATGCTGTTTATAGCGGGTTTAAATGAAAATACGCTTGAACGTTTTTTATTAATGCTTAATAAAAAGAAATGCAATGTTGAGCTTAAAGCTGTGTTAACTGATACAAACCGTTTTTATAATTCCTACGAGCTTTATAAAGAAATATCAGGTGAGCATACCGCTATGAAAAAAGGCGAAAAACTGCATCAAGCATAGGTTTTTACATATTCCATAAATTTTCTGTAAATTCTGCCCTCGGTTTCTTCGACATCCTCATCTATTCCGCCGTTAAAGAAAAGTTGGTTGTGAGCGCTTAACGCTCTGTACATTGAAATTATATATCCTCTTATTTTATTCTGTAGCTTATCGCTTAGCTCGTTTCCGTTGGAAAGTCCCATATAAAGATTTCCGTTATGTATTTGTAGAGGCATAATAGCCTTTATATCAGCAAATCTGTTCGTATGTTTTACTTCTTTATAAAAATCCCTAACGGAAAACTCGTTTCTTTTCTCAATGTCGGTATTTTTATCTATAATTTCCTCGCACTTTTTGAGGTCGAAATACTCGTCTGTCATATACTTATAAAGATTGTTTTTATTGATTTTTAGCACATTAAACAGTCTTATGTTATATAGAGCGTTTTCAAGGCAGGAAAGAGAGGAAAAAAACATATTGTTATCAAGCTGAGCCATCATATTAAAAATATTCTGATAAATACTTTTGTTTAAAAGAATCAAGGTTAGTTTTTCCTGTTCCTTATATTCCTCCATAAGCGTGGGATTTATAAGAAATTTTGCGGTAAATCCGTAAAGACTGCGTACATAATTCTTAAGCTCCTGATAGAAATCGTTTAAAAGCTCGGAGTTTTCAATTGTAAACGTAAACATAATATCACCGATTAAGTAAACAAAAATACACTTGTCCATATTATATAATAAATACCTTTAAATTGCAAATTTATACTGAAAATTTTTGGTAATTTTTTATTCATATTGTTAAGGAATGTAATTTAATGTATAATTAAAATTGAGTTTTGGAAGAAGGAAATGAAAAATGAAAAATTTTAGAAAAATTTCAGTAACATTATTGCTGATTATTATGTTGATTTTAAGCGCAATCCCCGCAAATTCAATTGCGCTGTCCTCAATAAAAAAGAATTACGACTTTCACTACGGATTGGACGTTTCAACCTGGAACAACAGTCTTAATATGACTAAAATTAAAAACGCAGGTGTTGAATTTGCGTTTATACGCGTCGGCTGGTTTGACAGCGAAGGCGGTCATCTTGATGTTCGTTTCAAGGAAAATGTAAAAAAATGCGCAGAAAACGGAATTGAGTTTGGAATTTATGTATATTCTTATGTTTACAAAGCGGATGATACCAAAAAATGCGCCAAATGGGTACATAAGCAGTTAAGTTCTATGGGCAACTACTGTAAAAACAAAAAGATAATTCCCGTTGCGTACGATATTGAGGACTCCGTACAATCGAAGGCGGTTTCAAAGAAAAAAATATCTAAAAACAATCTCTTAAAAAATGTTTGCAAATTCTGCGATAAAATAAAGGGATACGGATATGTTCCCGTAGTTTATTCGTTTCAGAGCTTTTTTGAAAAATATCTTGATATTTCAAAACTTCAGGATAAGGGTTATAAAATCTGGTATGCTCAATGGCCTTATTACAATCATCTTGATACTACCGTAGAAAAAGAAATGTATAACGGTGAAATTGCTGATGTTTGGCAGTTTTCCGATTATTTGACCATTGGCGGAAAACGCTTTGATACAAATGTATGCTATGATTATTTTTATGATTACAGTAAAGAAAACTCAAAAATAAAGGTAGAAGAACTAAAAGAAGTTTATTCTCTTAATAAAGAAACAGTAAAACCGTCGGCATTTAAAGTATATAACGGTTCAACTCTCCTCAAAAAGGGGAAAGATTATAAACTCGCTTATTTTAGAAATGACAGAGCGGGAACGGCAAAGCTTAAGGTTATAAGATATAAAAATTCAAAGTACCTTGAAACAAAAACGTTTTTCTTTGATGTTAAGCCGAGAACTCCGCAAAACATTGAAACCGAAAGCTACCTCAATCAGATAGGCATAAGCTGGGATAAGTCAAAAGGCGCAAGCTATTATGAAATATATCAGCTTGATGAAAACGACGGAAAATATAATTTAATTGACACGGTAAAGACCAACTCATATACAAATTCAGACTTACAGTCAGGTACAATGTATGATATGAAAATACGCGCTGTTTACGATAAAAATGACAAGAAATATTACAGTAAGTACACAGCGTTTTTAGGTCATACAAAATATCCAAAATTAACAATTGATTATGTCACATCGAACGCAAAAAAATCAGCTACAGTAAAATGGGTGCCTAAAGAAGAAAACTGTACGGGATATGAAATACAATACGCCACAAACAGCAGTTTCAAAAATGCTAAAAAAAGAATAATTAACGGAATTACCAGAAAGCGCTCGACATTCAGTAAATTAGAATCAGGTAAAAAGTATTATTTCAGAGTACGCGCGTTTAACGAGATTGACGAAGATATTGATTTAGATAAGGTTTACAGCACGTACAGTAAAGTTTTAAACGTAAAGGTAAAGTAAGGAGGATAAGCTATGAAAAAAAAATTACTTTCAATCGTTTCGGTCGTTTTGGTAACGCTGATTTTAGCTTCTTCAATAACGGTTGGGGCTACGACATTCAAGTCAATAAAGAAAAACAACGACTTTCATTACGGAGTAGATGTTTCTACGTTTAACGGCGAGCTCAATTTTGATAAAATCAAAAAAGAGGGCGTTGAGTTTATGTTCATAAGGCTCGGTTACTACAAGGAAGACGGAGGTCATCTTGACGCAAGATTTATTGAGAATATAAAGGGCTGTGTTGAAAACGGTATTGAATTCGGTGTTTACGTTTATTCTTATGTATATGAAACGGAAGACGTTAAAGATTGCGCCGATTGGACAAATTCCGAGCTTGAGGCTATGGGCAATTATTGTAAGGACAAAAATACAATTCAAGTCGCTTATGATATTGAGGATCAGTCGCAAAAAGACGCTATAGCAAAGGGATACATTACAAAATCTGACCTTAATAAAAGCGTTAAGAAATTCTGCTCAAAGATAAAAGACTATGGATATATTCCCGTTGTTTATTCGTCCTTAAACTATTTTAAAAACAATCTCAACCTTACCGATTTGCAAAATAACGGAATAAAAATCTGGTACGCGCAATGGCCCTATACGAGCTCGCTTAATACTACGGTAAAAAAGCGTATGTTCAATAATACATATGCTGATATATGGCAATTTTCATCATCATTAACTTTAAACGGAAATGTCTTTGATACGAATGTATGCTATAATGATTTTTATGATTATAAGAAAGAGGATTCAAAGCTTACCGCGAAGGGTTTAAAAAAATCTTATGAATATACCGGCTCTGCCATAAAGCCTGATTTTAAAATTTACGACGGTAAAACTCTGCTGAAAGAAAATACTGATTATAAAACCTTTTATTTTAAAAATAAAAAGCAGGGAATAGCAACCATTAAAATAGTTCGTTTTGATGAAAACTCAAACTATCTTGAAACAAAAACATTCCAATTTATCATAAAACCCGCCAAAGTTACTTCTCTTAAAGCTTCCAAAGGATATAATTACGCAAAGCTAAGCTGGAATAAATCAAAGGGTGCTACAAAATACATTGTTTACAAAAAAACGGGCGACAATTATAAAAAGGTGTCGAGCACAATTTCAACCAACTGCAAAATAGATTCACTCAAACAGGGTAAGAAGTACACCTATGCGGTAAGAGCATATGGAGTTGTAAAGAATAAGGGCTACTACAGCGGATACTATGATATAACTTTCTACACAAAATATAAAAAAGTGGAAATTAAAAAAGCTGTATCAAATTCAAAAGCAAGCGCGACTGTAAAATGGACAGCAAAAAAATCTAAAACTAAGGGTTATGAGGTTCAGTATTCGAGAAAAAAATCCTTTGCAAACCCGAAAACCGTGACCGTTAATTCTAAAGGAAAGAGCAAAGTAAAAATTAAAGATTTAAAATCGGGCAAAAAATACTATTTCAGAGTTCGTTCTTTTAATACGGTGGATAAAAATACAATCTACAGTATTTACAGCAACAGCGTTTACACAAAAGTTAAATAAATAAAAACAGGGAAGACAGAATTAACGCAAAACTGTCTTCCCGTTTTTTACTGTTTGCCTGAATAATTATGAGCCTTGTCCAAAAGCATATCTTTAACCTTCATAAGCCTTGTTCGACTGCTCCTGTCATTTTCTTCAAGCTTCATATCAATGTATTTAATTGTGTCCTGATACCGTGGTATCATAACGTGTTCAAGAGAATTAACCCTTCGTCTTGTTTTTTCAATTTCTGCCGACATAAGTTCACAGCTTTTTTCATACTGAGCAAGCTTTATCATATCGGGTAAAACATTGTTAAGAGATGTAACAGCGTCATCAAGCTCAAATGAGGTGAAAGCAAATCCGTACGGAAACATATCGCCCTCATCACTTGTCCGAGTGTTATACTCATACTCGGGTATCTCAACGCTCATAACATTTTTGGTTTTAACCTCAATATTAATGCGCTGTTTGGGCGACATAAGCGATGCGTCTAAGGCTTCCTTGGACATAACGGCGCTCGCGTTTACAAAATGGGAGTTACAATTTTTAAGCTCCATTTCAACCTTGTTTCTTAAATTCCGTGTTTCTCTCACGAGGTCAAGAAACTGACGCATAAGCTCATCACGCTTATCTTTTAACATTTTGTGTCCGCGCACAGCAGTGGTAAGTTGTTTTTTCAGCTTGGTAAGCTGCATTCGCGTCGGATTAACATTCATTACTGCCATAATAGCACCTTCAACCTATTGTTTGCCGTAAAATTCATCGAGCATATCGTCTTTGATACGTTTAAGCTCGCTTCTCGGTAAAATTTCAAGTAATTTCCAGCCTATATCGAGAGTTTCTTCGATAGTTCGGTTGACGTCATAGCCCTGTGACACGTACTCTTTCTCAAACGCTTCGGCAAATTCAGCGTATTTTTTATCCATTTCAGTAAGCGCCGCCTCACCGAGAATTACCATAAGCTCTCTTGCGTCTTTACCTCTTGCGTAAGCGGCAAAAAGCTGGTTCATTGTCACGGCGTGGTCTTTACGCGTACGCTCGGGACCTATACCCTTATCCTTAAGTCTTGAAAGCGACGGCAGAACATCGATAGGCGGTATAACGCCTTTTCTGTAAAGCTCACGAGATAAAATAATCTGTCCCTCTGTTATATATCCTGTGAGGTCGGGAATGGGGTGAGTTTTATCGTCCTCAGGCATAGTAAGGATAGGAATAAGTGTAATTGAACCGTCTTTTCCTCTCAATCGTCCCGCGCGTTCATATAAGGTCGCAAGGTCTGTGTACATATATCCAGGGTATCCTCTACGTCCCGGAACCTCCTTGCGCGCCGCGGAAACCTCACGAAGAGCGTCAGCGTAGTTAGTAATATCAGTCATAATTACCAGAACATGCATACCCAAATCAAAAGCTAAATATTCAGCCGCGGTAAGCGCCATTCTCGGAGTTGCAATACGTTCGATAGCAGGGTCGTTGGCGAGGTTTACGAACATAACCGTTCTGTCAATTGCCCCCGTTTCTTTAAACGACTCTATAAAATAATTTGATTCCTCAAAGGTTATACCCATAGCGGCGAAAACAACAGCAAATTGCTCGTTCTTTCCTCTGACGGTGGCCTGACGCGCAATCTGTGCGGCAAGTTGCGCGTGAGGAAGACCCGAGGCTGAAAAAATTGGCAGTTTTTGACCTCTTACAAGCGTATTTAGTCCGTCGATTGCCGAAACACCCGTTTGTATAAATTCCTGCGGATAATTTCTTGCCGCGGGGTTCATAGGCGTTCCGTTAATATCAAGTCTTTTTTCGGGGATAAGAGAGGGGCCGTCGTCTATAGGATTACCAAGTCCGTCAAAAACTCTCGAAAGCATATCGGGCGATACGGGAAGCTGCATAGAACGTCCCAGAAATCTAACCTTAGAACCTGCGAGATTAATTCCCGAGGCTGACTCAAAAAGCTGAACGAGCGCGTTATTGCCGTCAACCTCAAGCACCTTGCATCTTCTTGTTTCTCCGCTCGGAAGTTCAATTTCACCGAGTTCGTCATATTTGATGTTCTCGACATCACTAACCATCATAAGAGGACCTGCTACCTCTTGTATTGTACGGTATTCTTTAGGCATCAGTCATCACTCCTTTTCAGAACATCATCAATATCGCTGTTAAGCTGTGATTGAATCGACTCATACTCATTATCAATATTATTTTCTTCCTCATATTTAAAACGACCGATTCGTTCACGCACGGGAATATTTACAAGCATTTCAATATCCGCGCCCTTGTTAAGCGCGTCTAACGCTTTGTCATAATAGCTTAAAATAGTTCTCATCATAAGAACCTGCTTTTTAAGCGATGTGTAAGTATCGGTAGCGTCAAAAGCGTTTTGATGCAGGTAGTCCTCACGAATAGAGCGCGCGGATTCAAGCTTTAATCGGTCGGGAGCGGAAAGAGCGTCCATTCCGACAAGGTTTACAATCTCCTCTAATTCCGCCTCGTCCTGCAATAGCGCGAGCATTCTTCCTCTGAGTTCCATAAAATCGGGAGCCGCGTTTTCCTTGTACCAATTTTCAAGCTGGTCGGTATATAATGAATAGCTTGTCAGCCAGTTAATAGCAGGGAAGTGGCGTTTATACGCGAGGTTAGCGTCAAGTCCCCAGAACACCTTTACTATTCTTAAGGTTGCCTGCGATACAGGCTCTGAAATATCTCCTCCGGGAGGTGAAACAGCGCCTATAACGGAAAGCGCTCCCTCGGTATCTTCCGTACCGTTTACAATTACGCGTCCCGCTCTTTCATAAAATTGCGCAAGACGGCTTCCTAAATATGCGGGATAGCCCTCCTCGCCGGGCATTTCTTCAAGTCTGCCCGACATTTCTCTAAGCGCCTCAGCCCAACGTGATGTTGAATCCGCCATCAACGCTACAGTATATCCCATATCTCTGAAATATTCAGCAATTGTAATTCCTGTATAAATAGACGCCTCTCTGGCGGCAACAGGCATATCGGAGGTGTTTGCGATTAGAACCGTACGCTCCATAAGCGAATTTCCCGTTCTCGGGTCCTTTAATTCGGGAAATTCGTTGAGAACATCCGTCATTTCGTTACCGCGTTCACCACAGCCGATATAAACGATAATATCCGCTGCCGCCCATTTGGCGAGCTGGTGCTGAACTACGGTTTTACCCGAACCGAACGGTCCCGGAACAGCGGCTACACCGCCTTTTGCAAGAGGAAACAGAGTGTCTATCGGCCGCTGACCTGTCGTCAAAAGAATATCAGGGGATAATTTCTTTTTATAAGGTCTGCCGTTTCTTACAGGCCAGGTAACGAACATTTTTATATCCTCTGCGCCGTTATCTGTTTTAACTGTAGCAACAACCTCGTCAATTGTAAATTCTCCCTCTTTTATGCTTTCGATTGTTCCGCTTATCTTGTTAGGAACGAGTATTTTATGGAGTACAGCGCTTGTTTCCTGAACCGTGCCGATAACGTCGCCCGAATTAACCTTGTCGCCGACGTTGGCAGAAGGGGTAAATTTCCATTTTTTATTATGGTCAAGCGAGGGAACATCTACGCCCCTTTTCAGGTTAGTTCCCGCAACCTTCATTATTTCATTAAGAGGACGTTGGATTCCGTCATAAATTGAGCCTATAAGTCCCGGTCCCAACTCAACAGAGAGAGGCATACCTGTGGACTCAACCTTTTCTCCGGGACCAAGGCCCGAGGTTTCTTCATAAACCTGAACAGAAGCTCTGTCACCGTGCATTTCTATAATTTCACCGATAAGACGTTGCTCGCTGACGCGTACAACGTCAAACATATTTGCGTCGCGCATACCCTCAGCTATAACGAGAGGACCCGCAACCTTTGTAATAGTACCTGATTTCAAAGCATACACCTCAATTATTGAAGAATTAAATCGGAGCAACGCTCTGCTTTGCTTGCAAAGAGCAGAGCTTGCAAACGATTGCAACCTGCGCAATGGAGCGTTAGCTCCTTAAACTTTTAGCAGGGATAATATCCTCCGCTAAAGGTCTGATATGGAACCCGCCTAAGAGGCGGTGACATCTGCGCTTAGATTATATCTGAACCGACTGCCTTTTCCACAAATGATGACAATCGCTTTGTACCTGTATTTTTATTTCCTTTTACACCCGGAATGGGAATTATTGCGGGAGAAATTCTTTCCTCGTACCTTTCGCGTTCCTTCTCCGTGTGATTAAAAACTTCTTCCGTAAGATAAATAACGGAATAGTTATCGCTGTCGGCAATATTTCTCAATTGATGAGAAGCCTCATCAAAGCTGTCGCAAGGGAAAATATCAAGTCCGATTGCGGAAAATCCCTTTATGCTCTCGCTATCGCCGATAACGGCAATATTTTTAGCCATAAATCTCACGCAACCTTTCTCTGATAATTTCTTTATCCGTTTCGGTTCTTATACCGCTTTCGATAATATGAATGACCTTCTTTTCAGCCTCAAAACCTAAGTAATAGCCGACAAGCGGTTCAGGACCTTCGCTGGCTCTTTTACAGCTTTCAACAGCAGATTTAATAAGCTTATCATCAACAAATTTCTCAAATGAAGAAGGGGAAAGCCTGTAATTTTCTATTGCAGTTTTACAGTCGTACTCGCTGAATTTTGAAAGCTCGTCCAAAAGATACTCGCTTCCCTTTAAAACGGTTGAAATTACACGGCCCTTTTTAAAATCATTTACATCGCAAAGAGCTTTGTTTAAAAAATCCGCGTCAACCTTAGTCTTTGAGCTTCTTATAGCAATTTTAATATTGTTATAAAATACGACTGTATTAAAATACTCACTTAAAAATTCAGAGCCGAATTCTTTTGACAACTCAAGCATATGCTCCATAGCGGACTTATCAATAACAGCGTCGCTCTCGCGGGCGTCGGTTTTATGAGTTATAATCTCGTACGCCTGTTCTGCGGACTTACTAATCCAGTCGGGGAGAAGGGTGAATTTTTTATGCTCTACCGCGTTTTTCATTATGTCGATATCAATTGTACAAGGATTTAGAAAAAGCTCCTCGCGTTTTCTTCCCGACATAATACCTTTAAGAACAACCTTAAAATTATGAGCGTCGTTTTCTATAAAAAACGGATTAAATATACTGAAATCGGGAGCTATGCTTTCTAAATATTTCCAGACCTCATTTGTATGGCTTTTTAAAATTTCGTCAACTGTTTCGCCGTCGCCATAGCCCTTATCGCTTAAATAACGCGCTAAATCAGCAGAATTGCTATATGACAACATCTGTTCAATATCAGATGAGTTGAGCATATTTTTTTCTTTTGCTCTTACGGAACCAACGGAAAATTCATATGATAAACCCATAGAACCCTCCTATTTAAAAAGCTCGCGGTTAATCATATCTTCAAGTATATCGCGTTTAGACATTATAAGGGCGTCAAACGCCATATTTTCCTCTATATCACCGCTTTTTAATATAAAACCGCCAACAATATCCGCAGAGTTTTTACTTACAGTTGCGTTGAGCCCCGTTTTTTTGATTTGCGTATCAAAATCTGACGGAAGTCTTTTTAAATCATTACTGTTTAAAAATATAACTCCTTCTTTTCCTTTTAAGGCTTGCGCAAGCTTGTATATAAATGAAAAATATTTTTTATCATCTAATTCCAATAAGTAGTTTTTTATTTCATCTATAGTTTTGTCAATCTCAATTCTACGCTGTTTTAAAATTGCATTTCTGATTTCAAGCTGTGAACGGCTTTTTGACGTGTTTTTAATCTGCGTTAGTTTAACGCTTGTTTTCTCAGAAACAGCTTTTGAGGATTTTTCCGCCTGTATTTCAGCTTGCGAAAGAATTTTTGAGCATTCTTCATCTGACTTTGAAAGTATCTCATTAATTTTTTTATCGCAGTCTGCCTTAATTCGGTTTAAAATTTTTTCGCCACCGTTCATACAGACACCGCCTTTCATTTATAAAGATTAAATGCTTAAAGCAGGAACAGAAATAACTACAAGCAGAGATACGATAAATGAGAGCAGAGCATAAATCTCAACCAGTGTTACCGATACCATAGCTTTAGAGAAGTTTCGGTCGTCTTTAGCGCTCATCGCGATACCTGAAACAGCGGCTTTTCCCTGAGCAAATCCCGAAACCATACCGCCTATACCGATAGCAAGAGATGCTCCTAAAAAAGCGAGTCCCTGCGCAACAGTCGGAACAGCGCCGCCTAATACACCGCAGTTAACAAGAATAAGGAATCCCACGATAAAGCCGTAAAGTCCCTGCGTACCCGGAAGAAGAGTTAAAACAAGCATTTTACCGAATTTTGAGGAATCCTCCGACAAAACACCCATAGACGCCTGTGCGGCGCCGCCGACGCCTTTTGCAGAGCCGAATCCGGCGAGCGCGGTTGCGATAGAAGCGCCTACAAGCGCGAAAAACATACCATTTTCAAACATTTTATTTGTCCTCCTTAATTTTTATATATTTACTTTTAAGCGAGAACGGCTCAAATTCTTCTCCGCCGCCCTCGTAAAACTTACTGAACATTTCAACATATTGAAGTCTCATTGTGTGTACATATGAGCCTAAAGCGTTAAGTCCTATATTTATTGCGTGACCTATAATCAGAATAATAACCATTATTATACTGCCCGCAACGTTTGTTCCGAACATTGTGGCGAGCATATTAAATACCTGCGCCATAACGCCTGTAGTTAGTCCTAAAGCCAAAAGTCTTGAATAGCTTAAAAGGTCGCTTATATAGCTTGTTATATCATAAAGAGACGCCAAGCCTCCGATAACCTTTCCAAAGCCTTTTTTATTTCTGCCTTGAGTGAGAACAAGTCCTACAGCGCAAGCGATAGCAATTCCTGCGCCAATGTAGAGAAACAGCGGTCCGACAGCAATTCCTACTGCCAGAACAGCAAGGCCCAAAAGCAAAAGCATCCATAATCCCGTATCCAAAAACGCTCCGCCGTAATCCTTCTGTTTTAAACATATGTAGAATTTACATCCCATTCCGACAAGTATATGAACAAGTCCGAACGCAATTGAAATAATCATCAGCATAAGAGCGTCTTTCTGCGGGTCAAGCGTAGGCCACGGCAGAATATCCGTCATTGTAATATTTGCTCCTGTAAAGTGATTATAAAGCACCGCGGGAGCGTCTCCGAATATACTGCCGAATATAAGTCCCCATATAAATGTGGAAATTCCGCAGTATTGGAATAGCTTTAAATTCCTGCGCATATTATCATCGGGTTTAAAAATTTTAAGCACAAACCCGATTGCTATAACCATCAACAATCCGTAACCCGCGTCCGAAAACATCATACCAAAGAAAAAGTAGAAAAAGAAAGCAAGAAGCGGGGTAGGGTCAACGTCTGCGTGAGAGGGCGCGGCGTACATTGTAAGAATGCCTTGCGCGGGAGCGGAAAAGCGATTGTTTTTAAGCTTAACAGGCGCCTCTTCGTCAGCGTCCTCCGATTCAATATAACAGGTGGAAACTCTGTTACAAAGAGCCTCAAGCTTATCTAAATCCTCCTCCGGGATGTATCCGTTAATAACAAAAACGTGTCTTGTATGCTCAAGCTCGTTTATGACATTGTACTTATCCGCCCTTATTCTGAAATAATCCTGCGTTACCTTTATTTCATCACGCCTTGAAGCAAATGAAATTATGTTTTCCTTAGCTTTTTCACTTTCTTCAAAAAGCTTTTTACTTTTTGCTTTTAAACGCTCCGTTTTAACCTTTGGAGTATGAGCGGTCAAAGTCATCGGTTTTGAAAATCCGAGATTTCTAAGAACGTCTTCAGCCATAGTTTTTTGAGAAACAGGCGCAAAAAGCACAATACAAGTCATTGTATCTTCAGTATGCTGTATTTCAAACTCAAATTCAAGCTTTGGATTTTCGGAGGTTATTTTTTGTGAAAGTTCAGTTTCAGTATATTTCATCGGTAAAGAACCGATGAATACAGCCGTTGACTTAGTATCATTTGTATTAATAGGAATATCAAGGTTTTTCCATACCTCAAGCTGAGAGAGCGAAGTGCTTATTCTAACCTGTTCCGAAGAATTTTCTATTATAGTTTTATTTAAGTCGTTTATTTTACGGCAAATTTCAATAATCTCTCCTGATTTTGAGGCGATAACTCCTATATCGTCAGGGTCAATTTCTTTTCTGCCGTAAAAAGAAGAGAGCATACTTTTCTTTTCTCTCGAATAGTCGTCTAAAATTTTCAGAGCCTGCTCTGTAAGCGCAACGTTTCTTTCAAAAACCTGCATTTGAGAGGTGACGTCAACATTTGAAAAGCCCTTTTCATTTTTTTTAACTTTTTTAATCTGAATGAGCGCGCTGTCCTGAAGGTGTTCAAGAAGTCTTTTTCTGTCCTCTCTCAGAGCGACAATGCGTACTCTTTTCATTTTTAATTTTGCCAATCAGTATCACCACACTTTTTAACAAAAAAGTTTAATTCAACAGCATATTAACAGCAAGATTAATTACATTTTCTCTGTTTTTACTTGCGGTTTCAGAAATCAACAAGCACTTTTCAGAAGCGTCTTTCTTAGCTTTTTCAAGCTCCTTGTCAGAATCCGAACGTGCCTTATCAAGCAATTCATCAGCCTCGTTTAAAGCGTTATTTTCAGCTTTTTTGATAAGCTCGTCCGCGTCTTTCTTCGCTTTATCAATTTGTTCCTGTGCTTTTAAATTAGCCTCATTTTCGCGGGCTTTACATTCTTCTTCCGCGTTATAAATAGCGTCTAAAATTTCCTTCGCCATAAGTTATCCCTCTTAAAATGAATTTTAATAACTCATAAATTGCAAAATATAATTACAATATAAATAAATATACCATATTTTTACTAAATAATCAATGAAATTTAATAAAAACTTATTGAACAAATAATTAAAATTGAACACATTTTTTAACAAATTTTATACTATTTTTTTAAAAATGAAATTTTACGACAAAAAATTTTCAAAAATGACAAATTTCATATTAATAATATATGCCGGTTTTGAATCCCGCTATATATAAAAACAGAACGCTTTTGCGTTCTGTTTTTTGGCGGAGACGGCGAGATTCGAACTCGCGGGGGATTGCTCCCTAACTGATTTCGAGTCAGCCCCGTTATGACCACTTCGATACGTCTCCGTATTCATATTTACCAAATAGATTTTACTTGTAAAAATTAGTTTTGTCAAGTGTTACTTTTTTGCATATTATAAATTGAACATAGGCGGTGATAAAATTGGCATTTACAGATAGAGAATTGTTTGCCCGTTTAATAATGTGTGAAGCGGGAGGCGAAGGAGAAGAGGGAATGCGGGCTGTTGCATCCGTTATTATGAACAGAGTTAATGCGGAAAACGGCGAGTTTGCCCGTGTTTCAAACGGAGGAAATGTCCGCGCTATTATTTTACAGCCGGACCAATTTACCTGCACGGAAACCGAAAACAACACTCAAAATATATATAATATGAACCCTACGGATATTCATTATGAAATAGCTGACTGGGCATTATCAGGCAACCGTTCTGCTTCTGTCGGTAATTCCCTGTTTTTCTTTAATCCTTATTCTTCCCAATGTCCAAACTTTTTTCCGTCTAAAATTGGAATTATATACAACAGGATAGGGAAGCATTGTTTTTATGCCCCTACCGAAGCCTATAAAGATACTTAACGGAGGTAATTATGGCAGAAGAAAACAAACATACTGTAGCAAACAGAAATAACAGTATAGACCTTAATAATATTTATAACTTAAACAGATGTCTTGGAGGACAATGTGTCAGTAATGTAATTCCCGCACCGTTTCCTGCTCTGACTTACGAGGAATTCATTAACAGTCAACCGCCTTATACCGACCCTCAGCGTAATCAGGCATTACAGACAGCTACGAATGAGACTCCGTTCTCAAATTCAAGCCCCATAATGGGTGATATAGATGAAATGTATAAGCCGATTACGAGAGAAGAAAGCGAAGAATATCCGACTCCTGCGGTAGTTAATGAAGAAATAGAAGAAGACGCAAGAAGAAGTAACGCGATAACAGACAGAAGTGAAATCACTTCTGACTTATTAATTCCTACAGAGGTTACAAGAGAAAGTATTCAATATCTAAACGGTTTTATCAAAACACAAATCGGAAGAAGAGTTACGATTGATTTTCTTATCGGAAGCGATAATCTTCAGTCAAAAACAGGCTATCTGTTAGCCGTTGCCCAAAACTATCTGCTTTTAAATGAAATGGACACCAACGATGTGACAGCCTGCGATTTATATACGATGAAATTTATAAGATTTTATTATTAAATTAATTCGGATAAAATTGCGTTTGATACCAGAAATCCTTTAGGAGTAAAAGAAACTTTATCATCGGTATAATTTATAAAACCCGATTTTTTATATAGATTAATTTTATTGAAGAAGCTTTTTGACGGCTTATGTCCGAAAGCTTCTTCAAATTTTTTAATATCAAGACCGCTTTTGAGCCTTAACTGAAGCATAATATATTCTTCTTCATTTCCGCCGTTTCCGTCATTAATGATAATATCGTTTTTAAAATCATTAATACTTCTTTCATAATAAAATCTTTTCTTATCAATAAATGAATGGGCGGAAGGTCCGATTCCGAGATAATCCTCTAAATTCCAATATTTTAAATTGTGTCTGCTTTCAAATCCTTCTTTTGAAAAATTTGAAATTTCATATTGATTATATCCTTTCTCATTCAGGTATTTTACAGAGAACAAATATAAATCCGAGGTTAAATCATCATCGGGAAATTTGTAATTCTCTCTTTTTTTATAATAAACCGTGTTTTTTTCTATCTTTAAGATATAGGAGGAAATATGCTGTACGTCTGAATTTATACAAAAATCAAGTGTATTTTTAAGACTCTCAATAGTTTGCGTCGGTATTCCAAGCATAACATCAAGCGAAATGTTGTTTATACCCGATTTTCTAATTAATCCGATTGTATTTTTAACATCTTCCAAAGAATGTAATCTTCCGAGTAATTTAAGCTCATTGGAATTTGCCGATTGAAGCCCTAAAGATATACGATTGACCCCGTATTTTTTAGCGTTATTAAAATCAAAAAATTTTCCCGAAGCAGGGTTTGCCTCTATAGTAATTTCAGCATTTTTATTCAAATTAAAGTTTTCATTTATACATTGCAATATTTCACAAATCAAATCAGAGCCTATAACGCTTGGAGTTCCCCCGCCAAAATAAACTGTATCAACGGTTTTATTTATTTTTTTGCTCCAATATTTGATTTTTTCTTTTAAAATTTTTGCATAATTAATATAGTCGTCTGATTTTTTACGCATACTGAAAAAATCGCAATAGGGGCATTTGCTTTGGCAAAAAGGAATATGTATATATATGCCGATTGAATTACTCATATAATCACTCTTAACAACAAAAAATGCTTATAAAATGGGGTGAGGCAGAAACATCTGTCTCTGCCCCAAATTTGGAAGGTATATGAAAAAATAGGAAAAATCATTTTGTTACAGATATATTACAATAAATTTACAATTTTGTCAAGTGTAAAATTAGAATTATTTTATCTTCTTAAAATTTAGTTGTAATTATTGACATATATATGGCAAAAATAGTAAAATACTATGGTGTTTATTCTATATTGGAGGAATATATGAGTACATTAAGAGAAGAAATAGATAAACGAAGAACATTCGCGATAATATCTCACCCTGACGCGGGTAAAACAACTCTCACGGAAAAACTTCTCCTTTACGGAGGCGCTATAAATCTTGCCGGTTCTGTAAAAGGTAAAAGAACCGCGAAGCACGCCGTTTCCGACTGGATGGAAATAGAAAAGCAAAGAGGAATATCCGTTACTTCTTCAGTTTTACAATTTAAATATAACGGATATTGCATTAATATTCTCGATACTCCGGGACATCAGGATTTCTCCGAGGATACCTACAGAACTTTAATGGCCGCCGACTCCGCCGTAATGGTAATTGACGCGTCAAAAGGCGTCGAAAACCAGACTAAAAAGCTGTTTAAGGTATGTGTAATGCGACATATTCCGATTATTACATTTATTAATAAAATGGACAGAGACGCTCAAAGTCCGTTTGACTTGCTCGAAGATATAGAAAATGTTTTGGGAATTAATACTTGCCCGATGAACTGGCCGATTGGCTCGGGAAAAGAATTTAAAGGAGTTTATGACAGAAAGTCTGAATCAGTACTCGCTTTTACGGCTAACAACGGTCAAAAAGAGGTAGAAGAAGAAATTATCCCTATCGGGGATAAACGTCTTGACGATTTGATTGAGGATAAAAAACAGAATTTACTCGATGAAATTGAGCTACTTGACGGCGCAGGGGACGAATTTGACATTGATTTAGTTAGAAACGGTACTCTAACTCCTGTTTTTTTTGGCTCTGCTCTGACAAATTTTGGCGTTGAGCCTTTCCTCGAACAATTTTTAAAGCTGACTATGCCTCCGACTCCACGTGAAACCGAGGATGGTATAGTTGAAACTGACTCTGATTTTTCAGCATTTGTTTTTAAAATTCAGGCGAATATGAATAAGGCTCATAGAGACAGGATTGCTTTTATGCGGATTTGTTCGGGCAAATTTGAAAAGGATATGGAGGTTTACCATCTTCAGGGGGAAAAGAAAATGCGCCTTTCTCAACCTCAGCAAATTATGGCGCAGGAGAGAGAAGTAATAGATGAGGCGTATGCGGGCGACATTATCGGTGTATTTGACCCGGGAATTTTTATGATAGGAGATACTGTTTGTACCGCCAAACGCAAAGTAAAATATAAGGGTATTCCCACATTTGCGCCCGAACATTTCTGCCTTGTACGTCAAAAAGATACAATGAAACGCAAGCAGTTTATCAAGGGAATAAATCAGATAGCTCAGGAGGGAGCTATTCAGATTTTCAGAGAGCTTGACGCGGGAATGGAAGAGGTTATTGTAGGCGTTGTAGGGGTACTTCAGTTTGATGTTCTTAAATACCGCCTTGAAAATGAATATAATGTTGAGATAATTATGGAAAATCTTCCGTTTGAGTTTATACGTTGGATTTTAAATGACGATATAGACCCAAAGGCTTTAGATTTAGCCTCTGATACCAAGCGTATTCAGGATTTAAAAGGAAATAAGCTTTTACTTTTTACAAGCTATTGGAGTATAGACTGGGCGCTTGACCATAACAAAGAACTCAAACTTCAGGAATTTGGTAACGCGTAATGTTGTTCGATAAGCTTAAAGAAAATTCAAAAATTCCGTTTCATATGCCTGGGCATAAACGAAATACAAAGCTTCTGGGAAATGAGTTTCCGTATAACATTGATATAACGGAAATTGACGGGTTTGATAATCTTCATAATCCTGTTGATATAATTAAAGATATTGAGGATAAAGCGAAAAAAATATACAGTTCTGACAATTCCTTTATTCTTGTAAACGGTTCAACAGTCGGAATTCTTGCGGGAATAAATTGCATTGTTAAAGAAAATGATACTGTACTTCTTACAAGGAATTGTCACAAGTCCGTCTATAATGCTATTGAGCTTTCTAAGGGGAAGACGGAATATATTGAATTACCTATTGATGAATATGGAATTTACGGGAAAATTGATATTTCATTGTTCAAACAAAAAATTTGCAGATTAAAACCAAAGCTTGTTGTTATTACATCTCCGACATATGAAGGAGTTATTTCAGATATAGATGTAATTTGTGAAATTGCTCATTCATATAAAATACCCGTTTTACTTGACGCGGCTCACGGAGCGCACATTTTTGACTTACCATATAAAAGTAAGGCTGACATTGTTATAATGAGCCTGCATAAAACTTTACCTGCTCTTACACAATGCGCCGTTGCGCACGTAAACGGAGATTTAGTCAATTCGGAATTATTCAGAATTAAACTTTCTGTTTTTGAAACGTCAAGCCCCTCGTATGTACTTATGGCGTCTATAGATAATTGTTTTAATTTTATTAACGGAGAATATCAAAACCGTTTTATTGAATACAAAAAATCTCGTGATAAGCTTATAAATGAGTGTAAAAATCTTAATAATCTTAAACTTGTTGTATATGATGACGTTACAAAGCTTAATATCTTTACAGGTTACTGTGATATAAGCGGAATTGAGCTTGCCGAAATTCTGCGAAATGAGTTTAATATCGAAGTTGAAATGGCTTGTGAAAACTATGTTGTACTCATAACAACTGTGTGCGATGATTTTAACAATTACAAAAAACTTTCAAGCGCCCTGTTTAAAATTGATAAAAGGCTTAAAAAAAGTTATTTTAAGAAAATAGATACAATTAATATGCCGAAAAAACATTGTGAAATATGGGAAGTTGGTAAGCGCGGTTATGTTGATTTAGACAATTCTATCGGTTTAACCTGCGCGGAATACATATGGTTATATCCGCCCGGAAGTCCCATAATTGTTCCGGGTGAGGTCATAAATGAAGAAATTATCGCATTTATCAAGAACGGCTTTAATAGAAATCTTTGTATTCAAAGCTCCCGCAAAAAAATAAAAGAAAAAATATACTGCGAAATTGTTTAAATATTGATACCATCATTGACAATAATCGACTGTTATGTTAAAATTTATTTATATTTAAGGAGGTATTTCAATATGAAAAGAATTATGACTATTGAAACTCGTGATTTAGAGAAAAGCGCTGTTAACGGCGGATGCGGTGAATGTCAGACATCTTGTCAGTCTGCCTGCAAAACCTCGTGCGGAGTTGCTAATCAGCAGTGCGAAAAGTGCTTGAACGAAGAGTAATATTTACTGGGGATTTCTGCCGTTTTTCGCTTATGCGTTAAACGGCTTTTCCTTTGTTTGGAGATTTTTATGATACATCAATTTAAACTTAACGGCTATAATATCGTTCTTGATGTTTTCAGCGGGGCGGTTCACGTTGTAGACGACGTCGCTTATGATATTATTGCAATGTATAAAAATTCAAATAAAAACAAAATTACAAAAGAAATACTTGAAAAATATCCAAATCTAAAAAAATGGGATATTGATGAGTGCCTTAGCGACATAAAGGAGCTTGAAGATAAGGGAAAGCTTTTTAGTGAAGATGTCTATTCGGATTTAGCTTTTGATTTTAAAAAGAAAAATACATATATCAAAGCGTTGTGTCTGCATATTGCTCACACCTGCAACCTTAACTGCGAATACTGTTTTGCAAGTCAGGGCAAGTACCACGGCGAGAGGGCTTTAATGAGCCTTGAGGTCGGGAAAAGGGCAATAGATTTCCTTATAGAAAACAGCGGGAAAAGACATAACCTTGAGGTCGATTTCTTCGGCGGAGAGCCTCTGATGAATTTTGACGTTGTAAAGGGTATAGTTGAGTACGCGCGTTCAATCGAAAAAGAGCATAATAAAAATTTCAGATTTACCCTTACTACCAACGGCGTTCTGCTTGACGACGACGTCATTGATTTTGCGAATAAAGAATGTCATAATGTCGTCCTAAGCCTTGACGGCAGAAAAGAAGTACACGACCGATTACGCAAAACCTCAAACGGAAAAGGCAGTTATGATACTATAGTTCCTAAATTCAAGCACTTTGTAGAGCGCAGAGGAAATAAAGGCTATTATGTAAGGGGAACATTTACACATAACAACACGGATTTTACCAATGATATTTTTCATATGGCGGATTTAGGCTTTACTGAGCTTTCTATGGAGCCTGTAGTTTGCTCTCCCGATGATTCGTACGCGCTTACATATGATGACTTACCGATTATCTATGAACAGTATGAAATTCTTGCAAAGGAAATGCTCAAACGTGAAAAAGAGGGCAAACCCATTACGTTTTATCACTATATGATTGATTTGACGGGAGGTCCCTGCATTTATAAAAGAATTTCGGGATGCGGTTCGGGAAGCGAATACTTTGCCGTAACGCCTTGGGGTGATTTATATCCTTGCCATCAGTTTGTAGGAGATGAAAATTATCTTATGGGCGATATATGGAAAGGCGTTACCAATACAGTAAAACAAAACGAGTTTAAGCTCTGTAACGCTTACGCAAGACCCGAATGTAAGGAGTGCTGGGCAAAGCTTTATTGCAGCGGCGGATGCGCCGCGAACGCGTATCACGCAACGGGTTCAATTAGTGGCGTCTATGAATATGGATGCAAACTATTTAAAAAGCGAATTGAATGTGCGATTATGATGCAGGCGTCTAAAAGTTTGAATTAGTGGACTTGCAAAATTAAAATTACTCCCACATAAAATTTATTATTCTATGTTTGGGAGTGTTGATTTTGTTTGAATTATTAAGCTTTTTAGGTCAATATATATGTTTTTTCCTGCTCCACGTCTGCGGTAACGGTTCGTTTCCAAAGCCGTTGAGCGCTAAGGAAGAACGTGAATATCTTATAAAGGCCTCTAAGGGCGATATAGAAGCGAGAAATAAGCTTGTGGAGCACAATTTACGGCTTGTTGCTCATATTATAAAAAAATACTATTCATCTCAAAACGACCAGGACGACTTGGTTTCGATAGGTACAATCGGACTTATAAAGGCAATAAATACATTTGATATAAATAAAAAAATTAAACTTTCAAGCTATGCGTCGAGATGTATTGAAAATGAAATCTTAATGCATTTCAGAAATATAAAAAAGACCTCGCAGGATATATCATTAAACGAAGCCATTGACACCGATAAGGACGGCAATCCGTTAAGTCTTATTGACGTTCTTTCAACAGACGATAATATACTTGAAAGTTTAAACACCAAACTCAATGTAAATAAAATTTATGAATATTTGGACTCCGAGCTTGATGACAGAGAAAAAAAGGTTATAATACTCCGCTACGGATTAAACGGCGAGGAGCCGATTACACAGCGTGAAGTAGCAAAAATACTCGGTGTAAGCCGTTCATATATAAGCAGAATTGAAACGAAAGCGTTAAAAACTTTACGCAGAAAATATGAAAGAAGCAGTAATTTATAAATGATAAGGGAAGTTGAATATAAAGGAAAAGTAATTAAATATAACCTTGAGCGTAAAAAGGTAAAAAATATCAATCTGCGTGTTAAGCCTGATATGAGCGTGTATGTATCGGCGAATAATCGTGTCAGCTTAAAATATATAGACGAATTTGTCATTAAAAAAGCAGATTTTGTACTGAACGCCATTGAGAACTTTCAAAAAAGAACATATACTCTGCCACAGCCGAAGTACAGTAAACAGGAATTTTCAGAATATATAAGCAAAAGCTTTGATGAAATTTATAAAAAATTTAAGATTTTTAATATCATCAAACCTGAATTAAAGCTTAGAAAAATGAAGTCGCGGTGGGGGAGCTGTAACTATGTTAAATGTATAATCACCTTAAATACTCAACTTATTTACTGCACGAAAGAACAGATTGATTATGTTATTATACACGAATTTTCTCATTTGATTGTTCATAATCACGGCGATGAATTTTATAAAGTTGTTGAAAAATTCTGTAAGGATTATAAAAGAATAAGAAAAGAAATGAATAAAATTTATTTGAGGTAAACAATGAAATTAGTATCGTGGAACGTAAACGGCTTTCGAGCCTGTCTTAACAAAAATTTTGCTGTTTTTTTCAGTGATATTAATGCAGACGTATTCTGTATTCAAGAAACAAAAATGCAACCCGAACAGGCGGATTTTTCTCCGAGCGGATATGAAAAATATTTTTTCAGCGCGGAGAAAAAGGGGTATTCTGGCACAGCGGTTTATACAAAAATAAAACCGCTTAACGTAACACTCGGAATTAATGAAAAGCATATGAACGAAGGCAGAGTAATAACCTGCGAATTTGAGAAATTTTTTCTGTTGTGCTGTTATACGCCTAACTCCCAAAATGAATTAAAACGCATTGATTATCGTATGGAATTTGAAGATGATTTAAGAGAATATATGATTGGCTTAAATAAGATTAAGCCTGTTATTCTCTGCGGTGATTTAAATGTGGCTCATACGGAAATTGACCTTAAAAATCCTAAGACTAATCGTGAAAATGCCGGATTTTCCGACCGGGAAAGGGGTAAATTTACAGAACTTTTAGATGCAGGCTTTACTGACAGCTGGCGTTATATGCACCCTGATGTAACAGGAGTTTACTCCTGGTGGTCATACCGCTTTAACGCCCGAAAAAATAACGCAGGCTGGCGTATAGATTATTTTGTGGTATCAAACAGTATAAAAAACAATATAACAAATACGGATATTCTTACTGATGTTTCAGGCTCTGACCATTGTCCTGTTTTTTTAGAAATTGATATATGAGAATTTATGTTGACGCAGACGCTTGTCCCGTTGTAAAAATCGTTGAAAAAGTGGCGTCGGAATATAAAATTCCTGTTACTTTACTTTGTGATACAAGCCACATTTTAAAAAGTGAATACAGTGATATTTGCGTTATTAGTACAGGCAGTGACGCTGTAGATATTGCGCTTATCAATAAATGCAAAAAGGGTGATATAATTGTCACCCAAGACTACGGAGTAGCCGCTTTAGCTTTAGGTAAAAAGGCTTTTGCAATTCATCAAAGCGGAAAAATCTTTACTAATGATAACATAGACGGTCTTTTAATGGACAGGCATTTTGCAAAAAAATCACGCCTTTCAAAATCAAAACATCACCTCAAAGGTCCGAAAAAGAGAACGAAAACCGATGATATAAACTTTGAGGCTTCTTTTAGAAAACTGGTTTCAAATGTAATATAATTTAATCTTTCTCATACAATTTATTGGTGAGAAGTATGTCATTTAAAAGAAAGATTTTTATTGTTTACATAGCGATTTTAATTATATACATATTTTTTGTTATTAAAGCATTTATGAGCATTGACAGCTACAGTACAGTGAACACAAACGCGGACAGTATTCAAACTATTATAATTGACGCAGGCCACGGCGGTGATGACGGAGGGGCCGTCGCAAACGGAATTGTTGAAAAGGACATTAATTTATCCATATCAAAAAAACTATATAATATTTTTAAAGCGTCGGGGTTCAATGTTAAAATGACAAGAAATTCAGACGAAATGATAAACGATTACGGCGACAGCTTGAGAGAACGCAAAATTTCCGATATGAAAAAACGCTTGGGTATATTTAACAGCAGTGAAAATAATGTTGTAATCAGCATACATCAAAATAAATTCACGCAGGAGCAATACTTCGGAACTCAAATTTTTTACAGCACAAATAATCAAAAAAGCCTTTCACTTGCAAATTCAATTAAATCCAATGTTCAAGCGCTTTTACAGCCCGATAACGAAAGGGAAGTAAAGCCCGCTACAAGAGATATTTATCTTTTATACAACAGCAAAGTTCCGTCAATAATCGTAGAATGCGGATTTATTTCAAATTTTAACGAAGCAAATAAACTCAAACAAGAATACTATCAAAATGAGATTGCTTTTACGATTTATTCAGGATTTCTTGAGTATTATAACAGCGAATGAGGTTTAAAATTATGGCAAAAATAAAAAGCGTATTTATATGCAGTGAATGCGGATATGAAAGCCCCAAATGGTACGGTAAATGTCCCGGGTGTGAAAATTGGAATACAATGACTGAGGAAATTAAGGAATTATCTAAGGGTTCTGCTACAGTAAAAAAGCGAATCTCTCCATATTCAAAGCCTGTTTCAATAGGTGAAATTTCCACCGAGGACGAACAAAGATTTGATACAGGGTTTTCCGAGCTCAACAGAGTTTTGGGCGGGGGAATTGTAAAAGGAAGTCTTGTACTATTAGGGGGCGACCCGGGAATCGGAAAATCTACAATATTAATGCAGATTTGTAAAAATTTAAGCAATTTAAGTATTCTTTACGTTTCGGGAGAGGAATCAAAACGGCAGTTAAAATTACGTGCGGACAGGCTTAATGTAGTAAATAATAACCTGCAGATTATGACTGAAACCGATGTAGAGCTTGTATGTGAGGAAATTAAAAATCAAAAACCCGATATTGTTATGATAGATTCAATTCAAACAATGATGATAAAGGAATTAACGTCTTCAGCGGGTAGTGTAACACAGGTAAGAGAAAGTACTAATCTTATAATGCACACGGCAAAAGATTTTGATACTCCCGTAATTGTTGTCGGTCATGTAAATAAGGAAGGCTCGATTGCAGGTCCAAAAGTGCTTGAACATATAGTCGATACAGTCCTTTATTTTGAGGGGGACAAGCAGATGTCCTGCCGAATTTTAAGGGCTGTTAAAAACCGTTTCGGTTCGACAAACGAAATCGGCGTCTTTGAAATGACGGATAAAGGTTTAAAAGAGGTTGAAAACCCGTCGCAGATGATGCTTTCGGGCAGACCGAAAGGCGTATCGGGAACCTGCGTGACCTGTTCTCTTGAAGGTACAAGGCCGATTTTAACCGAAATCCAGGGTTTAGCAACCAATTCCTCCTACGGAAATCCGAGAAGAATGTCTACAGGCTTTGACTATAATCGGCTGTCAATGTTGCTTGCCGTGCTTGAAAAACGCGCAGGATATTATTTTAATAATATGGATGCGTATGTTAACATCGTAGGCGGTCTGAGAATTGACGAGCCCTCTGTAGATTTAGCAATTTGTATGGCGCTGATAAGCAGTTTAAAAGATACTCCCGTCAGAGAGGACGCAGTTGCCTTCGGTGAAATTGGTTTAGCAGGCGAGATACGCTCTGTATCCCAATCACAGCAACGCGTGAATGAATCTGTAAGGCTGGGATTTAACAGGATAGTTTTACCGTATCATAACGCTAAAAATATTGTATGCGACAACGCTGAAATAATCGGAGTAAGAAATTTAAGGCAGGCATTTGAGGCGCTTAGTGAATAGGATTATAGTATCGGATGAAAATAAAAAGGTAATTGATACCCTTAGAAAAGAAGGTTTTAAGCCTATTTTTTCAGAGGAAATTAAAAATCTTCTTCCGTTTGAGAGAAAACACGCAGATATGCAATGCCTTAAAATCAGAGACGCTTTTTTTGTCCTTAAAAGCTGTAAAACAATTATCAATAAATTAATATCACTTGGTAAAAATGTTATAACCACTGACAGCGATATAATAGGAAAATACCCTGAAAATGTTCTTTTAAACGCTGTTTATCTGAAAGATAAGCTTTACTGCAAAGAAAGTTCCTTGGATACGACCGTTAAAAAGTATTGCAAATATAACGGTATTGAAATTGTAAACGTTAATCAGGGATATGCAAAATGTTCGACCGCTTTAATAGACGATAGTTTTATAACATCTGACAGAGGAATTTTTAATAAAATAAGCGAGAACGGGGTAGAGGGACTCCTTATAGAAAGCGGAGATATTGCATTGCCCGGCACAAATTATGGTTTTATCGGCGGTTGTTGTTTTGGATATAACGATACGGTTTATTTTTCGGGAGATATTACAAAGCACAAGGATTATAAAAAAATTTCAGACTTTATAACAAAACATAATAAAAAAATAGTTAATTTATCTGATGAAAAATTATATGATGTAGGCGGATTTATTGTTGTATAACATTAAATCCGTTTTCTTTTTATAAATAGATATTACAGATAGTATAATCTCAATTATACAAAAAATGTTGAAACAATGTGGAAAACAGCAAGATGAATTATACAAAATTTTTTAACTTTTAACATTTGACATGATATGAGGGGAATGATATAATTCATACATTAAAAAGGAGAAAAACAATAAAAAAAACGCTTTCAAATGTTATACAAGACCAAACAAACAGAGCCTTATGGGATTTTTAATAAATGTAATTTACTGTATACCAAAGGAGCTGTGGCAAGAAAATTACTGCAGTATGACTTTATACAAACATATCTATCACACATTACATTCGCTTGATTTATGGTTTATAAATCAAAATTATACTGAAGCATTTCTTCCACATACCAAATTTAAATAATCTTTATATTGTAACGGATAGAAAAATTTCCAATGAGGAAATACTCGTTTCTATTAAAAATAAAATCACAAAATATACAAGTAATTTAACTGATAGTGAACTTTATGAAATACCGGAAAACTGTAAATATAAATAAATTCAATTTTATAATTGCTCAGTTTAGACATCTTCACACACATATGGGAATGATTATGGGCTGGTGATAATAATGAAAAATTTTGCTAAGCAAATCGTCTAACTGCGTTTGCTACTGTGTAGTAGCTGTCAATGCTTATATCTTTTATTTCATTTATCTTTTTATATAAATTAGCGCTTCTTTTAATAATCATCTTCCTTGTATAATAATGTTTCCCCCTCAATTATACAAAATATTCATTTTGTATAATTTTCTATATAAGAATAAAGACCACTCCCCGATATGATATAATAAAAATAATTAATAAATTAGGAGGTAGATTATGGCAGCAAACTTTATGGACGAGGCGCCTGACGTTATTAAGCAATTTCTTCTTTATATGCAGAATATTAAAGGCCGTTCAATTAAAACTGTTGATGAGTATTACATCGACCTCAGAACCTTTTTTAGATTTATAAACTACAATCGCAAGCTTTGCGATTCTTCTCTTAACTTTGATGAAATTAAAATTGATAATATTGATATAAACATTATAAAGTCCGTAACTCTTAGAGAAGCTTACGAGTTTATGTATTTTTTGCAACGTGAACGCAACAACAATCAAGCTTCGCGTTCACGCAAAACCTCTTCCCTGCGACAGTTTTATAAATACCTTGAGAGAGGTCATATTATTGAGAGGAATCCCTTAAAAGACTTGGAAACTCCAAAACAAAAAAAGTCACTTCCAAAATATCTTACTTTGGAGCAGTCCATTGAGCTTTTAAATGCTGTTGAGGGTGATAATTATCAACGTGATTACTGTATTTTAACTTTATTTTTAAACTGCGGACTGCGTCTTTCCGAGCTTGTCGGTCTTAATTTCAGCGATATCAGAACTGATAATACAATGAGAGTCCTCGGAAAAGGCAACAAAGAACGTATTATTTATCTTAATAAAGCGTGTATAGACGCTATAAACGCCTATAAAGAAGTAAGACCTGTAGACGGCGTTAAGGATAAAAACGCGCTTTTTATAAGCCGAAACCACAATCGAATGTCACCCAAAACAGTTCAGGCTATGGTGTATAAATATTTAGAAAAAATAGGATTGAACGCTCAAGGCTATTCCTGCCACAAGCTTAGACATACAGCGGCGACCTTAATGTATCAGACGGGTGATGTTGATATAAGGGTTTTAAAGGATATTTTGGGACACGAAAACCTCGGAACAACGGAAATTTATACACATCTTTCCAATCAGCAGTTAAAACAAGCTTCCGAAAGCAATCCCTTAGCTAAAGTAAAACCGAAGAATTAAAAAAGCACCTGTAAACTTAGCAAAAACTAAGCTTGCAGGTGTTAAATTATAAGAACTATTAAAATTTAAAATCCGAAAAATCAAATGTGGCAAAATAATCTTTGGGAGTTTCCGCGCGCCTTATAAGCTTATAAGTTCCATCCTCTTTAAGGAGAACCTCCGCGCTCCTGAGCTTTCCGTTGTAGTTATAGCCCATAGAAAAGCCGTGCGCTCCCGAGTCGTGTATATAAATTATATCTCCCATATTTATCTTTGGTAACATTCTGTCAATCGCGAATTTATCATTATTTTCGCAAAGTCCGCCCGTTACGTCGTATTTATGGTCGCAGGGTTCATTTTCTTTTCCGAGTACAGTAATATGATGATATGAACCATACATAGCAGGTCTCATAAGGTTAGCCGCGCACGCGTCAAGTCCGATATAATTTTTGTAAATATTCTTTTCGTGGATTGCCGTTGCAACCAAAGCGCCGTACGGAGCGAGCATATATCTTCCGAGTTCTGTGTAAATTTCAACATCGCCCATTCCCTCGGGAACCAATATTTCCTCAAATTTTTCACGAACACCTTCGCCGATGATTGCAATATCATTCTTAGGTTCTTCGGGCTTATAGTCAACGCCGACACCGCCCGAAAGATTGACAAATTTAATATGAACGCCTGTTTTCTTGCGCAGTCTTACCGCGAGATTAAATAAAATTCCCGCAAGCTCGGGATAGTAACCGTTTGAAACAGTGTTTGAAGCTAAAAATGCGTGAATACCAAACTCCTCGGCTCCTGCCCTTTTTAATTCAATAAACGCCTTTTCCATTTGCTCCTCGGTCATTCCGTACTTAGAATCTCCGGGGGTATCCATAACCTGAATTTTATCTTCGCTGTCAGCCATTTCAAAAACTCCGCCCGGATTATATCTACAGCAGATTGTTTTCGGTACACCGCAAACTTTCTTTATAAATTCAACGTGGGTATAATCGTCGAGATTAATATTTGCGCCCAAATCATATGCCTTTTTCATATCCTCTACGGGAGTAACATTGGAGCTGAACATTATATCGGTTCCCGTAATACCGCACGACTCGCAGAGCATAAGCTCTGTATATGACGAGCAGTCCATACCACAGCCTTCCTCGTGTAATATCTTCATAATATACGGATTAGGGGTTGCTTTTACGGCAAAATACTCCTTAAATCCCTTATTCCAGCTAAACGCCTTGTTAAGCGCTCTGGCGTTTTCTCTTATGCCCTTTTCGTCGTAAATATGAAAAGGAGTGGGAATTTCCTTTATAATTTCTTGCGCCTTATCTAAACTGATAAACGGCTTTTTTTTCATTTTAATTCCTCCATAACCTTAAAATTACCCTTTTATATATTCTTCAATAACTTCTTTAACATCACTAAGTCCGCTTCCGTCAACAGCGGAAAACGGAATCAACTCTATCCCCTCAAATTCTTCGAGTTCGTCCATAATTTCATCAATTCTTTTTTCATATGCGGTTTTTTTAAGCTTGTCCTTTTTTGTAAGAACAATTACAAACGGAGCGTTGCTATCGTAAAGAAATTTCAGCATATTGTAATCGTCCTTTGTGGGTTTATGACGAATATCAATAATTTGAATTATGAGGGAAATATTTCTTTGTGACGATAAATACCCCTCAACCAAATCCGCCCAACGCGCCTTTTCAGCCTTTGAAACCTTTGCAAAGCCGTAACCAGGTAAATCTACTAATCTGAACTCTTCTGAACCGAAAAAGTTAATCGTGGCTGTTTTTCCGGGTTGAGAGCTTACTCTGGCTAAATTTTTTCTTTGAACAATCTTATTTATAAGCGAGCTCTTCCCCACATTTGAATGTCCCGAGAAAACAATTTCGGGTTTATCGCTTTTCGGGAGTTGTTCTGCGGTACCGGCGGAAAACTCAAAATCTACCATATTAAAATTCATTCTGCCACCTACTGACGTACTACTGTTGAATTATGCGGTTTATTATCCGACAATTTGACATTTTCTCTGTCTTTAACAACAACAGGCTCAATCGTTGCGTCAGAAATTACTTCTGTAAAGTATTCGCAGGGAACAAACTCAACCGCATCTTTTACAATGCTGTCAATTTCCTGGAGGTCGGGAATATTATCTTTAGGAATATATACCTTTTTTATTCCAGCTTTATAAGCCGCCATAGCTTTCTCTTTTAAACCGCCTATGGCAAGGATTTTTCCTCTTAGAGTAATTTCCCCTGTCATCGCCGTGTCGCGCTTAACGGCTCGCATAGATAAAGCGGAATAGATAGCTGTTGTCATAGTTATACCGGCAGACGGTCCGTCTTTTGGAACAGCGCCCTCGGGAGCGTGGATATGTATGTCCTTTGTTTTATAAAAATTAGTGTTTATCCCGAGAAAACTGCTATGAGAACGAATACAGGTTATAGCTGTTTTAGCGCTTTCCTGCATTACTTCTCCGAGTGAGCCTGTAAGAATAATTTTACCGTCGCCCGGCATAACAGCAACTTCAATCGGAAGCAAGGTTCCACCGACCGAGGTCCAGGCAAGTCCGTTAACAATACCAATTTCGTCTTTTTTGAGCAATTTTTCATTGGTAAACTTTTTAACTCCGAGGTAATCACCGATGTTTTTATCGGTGAATTTAATGCTTATTTCTTCCCCGTTTACATATTTAACGGCAAATTTTCTGATGGATTTTTTAATTTCCTGTTCAAGTCTGCGGACTCCCGCCTCGCGGGTATAGTAATCAATAATCGAATATATACCCTTTGAGGTGAACTTAACATTATCAGATTTTAATCCGTTTTCTTTAATCTGTTTAGGTATCAGATGTTTTTTTGCAATGTTAAATTTCTCTTCTCTCGTATAGCTGTCAAGATTAATAACTTCCATTCTGTCGTAAAGCGGGGCGGGAATTTCAGAGGCATTGTTTGCGGTTGTAATAAAAATAACCTTTGATAAGTCAAAAGGAACATCAATATAATGGTCCACAAATTTGTTGTTCTGCTCAGCATCCAAAACCTCTAAAAGCGCTGACGTCGGGTCACCTTTATAATCCGCTCCAAGCTTATCTATTTCGTCAAGAATTATAATAGGATTGTTTGTGCCTGCCGTTTTTAAAGCGTTAATGATTCTGCCCGGCATTGCTCCGATGTACGTTCTCCTGTGTCCTCTGATTTCTGCCTCATCTCTCACACCGCCAAGAGCTATTCGAGCCGATTTACGTCCAATGGCAGAAGCAATTGATTGAGCAATTGAGGTTTTGCCAACACCGGGAGGTCCGACAAGACATATTATCTGCCCCTTGATTTCAGGATTTAGTTTTCTTACAGCAAATTGCTCAATAATCCTTTCTTTTACATTAGTCAGTCCGTAATGATTCTTATTGAGTTTTGTTGATATTTGTTTTAAATTAAGCTTGTCCTTTGTAGATGTGTTCCACGGAAGCTCCAAAACTGTATCGAGATATGTCCTGATAACAGGAATATCATGACTTCCGAGTGGCATCTTTGAAAGCTTGGTACATTCTTTAAGAAGTATTTTTTCAGTTTCTTTTGAAAGCTTTAGCTCCAAAATTCTTTTCTTATATTCGTCAGCGTCATCGGAAGGGCTGTCGGTTTCCCCAAGCTCCTCCTCGATAACACTTTTCTGTTCTCTTAAAAAATATTCGCGCTGGCTTTTGTCAATTCTTTCTTTTGCTTTCTCCCCTATTTGCTCCTCGATTCTTAAAATATATACCTCTTGATTAAGAATGTCGAGAAGTGTTTCCAGTCTTTCCGAAACATCAACTGTTTCTAAAATAAGCTGTTTATCGTTGTAATCGGGCAGAATATTCCCCGCAATAAAATCCGCGAGTTCACCGCCGTCTTCACACATAGCCACCTTGAAAAGCGCGTCTGACGAAAGCTTTGGAATGAGGCGCGCGTATTTATCAAATACGGATTTAATCTGTCTAATCAGCGCTACCTCGCGCGTTGTTGTTTGTTCATGGTAATCATATTGAGCAACAACCTGCGCAAACAGACATTCGCTGTTACTTACAAATTCACTTGCATACGCTCTGCTTAAGCCTTCGACAATTACTCTTGTAGCGTTATCGGGCTGTTTTAATACCTGAACAATTCTTGCGATAACACCTGTTGAAAACAAATCGTCGCAATCAGGCTGACTTACAGAAGGATTTTTTTGTGAAACAAGAAAAATCAGCTGGTCGTTTTTCATAGCAAAATTAACAGCGTTTTTTGATTGCTCCCTCGCAACGTCAAAATGAAGCATTATTTTCGGAAAAACAACCAAACCCCTAAGCGGTAGTACGGGGATATTATATGTATCATTATGTAATTCCATAAACTCTCCTTAAAATCCAAAAGCTGTAGTGTAATTATCAACCGTGAAATCACATTACAGCAAATAGATTTATTTATGAAACCTCCTCGGCTTCAATTATTTTTGAATTATCAAAATTTACTTTTACAGGCCTTTTGCCTTTTGTATGCTCGACAATAGGCTCTGTTTTTTTGTTTACAACGTCTGCATTAATTGTAATTTTAGAAATACTTTCGTCAGACGGGGTTTCAAACATAAGGTCGTTTAAAATATTTTCCATAATTCCGCGAAGTCCTCTTGCCCCTGTCTTTTGCTCTTTAGCGAGCTTCGCTATTGAAACAAGCGCGTCGTCAGTAATTTCAAGCTCTACACAATCAAATGCAAAAAGCTTTTGATATTGCTTTACAAGCGAGTTTTTAGGCTCGGACAATATTCTTACCAATGCGTCAACATCAAGGCCGTTAAGTGCCGTAATTACAGGAATACGTCCTACCAGCTCGGGAATAATTCCGAATTTAACAAGGTCGTGAGCAACGACGTCTTTCATCCAGCCTGTTTCATCTAAAACGGCTTTTTCCTGAACATTGGCGCCGAATCCAACAAGAGAAGCGCCCTTGCGTTTTTCAACTATCTTTTCAAGTCCGTCAAATGCGCCTCCGCAGATAAAGAGAATATTTTTTGTATTTATCTGTAAAAATTCCTGCTGGGGGTGTTTTCTTCCGCCTGTGGGAGGAACATTGGAGACCGTTCCTTCAAGAATTTTCAGAAGAGCCTGCTGTACTCCCTCTCCGCTAACGTCACGCGTAATTGACGGATTTTCGGATTTTCTTGAAATCTTATCAATCTCATCAATATAGATTATTCCTCTTTCGGCCTTTTCAATATCGAAGTCAGCCGCCTGAATAAGCTTTAATAGAATATTTTCAACATCTTCACCGACATATCCGGCTTCCGTTAAAGTAGTTGCGTCAGCAATAGCAAACGGAACGTCTAAAGCTTTGGCCAATGTTTGGGCAAGCAAGGTTTTTCCTACGCCCGTAGGTCCCAAAAGAAGAACGTTGCTTTTTGCAAATTCTACATCGTCATCGTTATTAAACACTCTTTTGTAGTGATTATAAACAGCGACGCTTAAAGCTTTTTTCGCGTCGTCCTGACCTATGACATACTCGTCAAGTATAGCCTTAATCTCAACGGGCTTTAAAAGCTGTGGAATTTCTATACTATTGTCGTCTTTCTTTCCCTCTTCGGTATGAAAGTCAAAATCGGACTCCTCAAGAATGTTAACACATAAATCAACGCATTGGTCGCAGATATAGGAGCCGTTCCCCTTAATTAATCTGCCTACAAATTCCTGCGGTTTACCGCAAAAGGAACAATAGATATTATCATCAACATTAGGCATACGTTTTCCTCACTAACTTTTTAGGTTATCTTTTTTCAAAAACCTTATCAATTAAGCCGTATTCAAGCGCCTGTTGAGCGGTCATAAAGTTATCACGGTTTGTGTCTTTTGCGATAACATCAACAGGCTGGCCTGTGTTTTTAGCTAAAATTCCATTAAGTCTTTTCTTAATATCAAGAATATGCTGGGTATGAATTTCCATATCGGTAGCCTGACCTTTAGCACCGCCTGACGGCTGATGAATCATAATATCAGAGTTAGGCAGAGCATATCTCTTTCCTTTAGCGCCCGCGGCTAAAAGGAACGCTCCCATACTTGCCGCCATACCCATACAAATTGTGCTTACGTCACACTTGATGTAATTCATTGTATCGTAAATTGCGAAACCGTCCGTAACGGAACCGCCCGGGCTGTTTATATAAAGGCTGATGTCCTTTGTCGGGTCCTGAGCTTCAAGGTAAAGAAGCTGAGCGACAACAACGCTCGCGCTCGCGCTGTTTACCTCCTCGGTGAGCATAACAATTCTGTCGTTCAACAGACGCGAGTAAATATCATATGAACGCTCTCCGCGATTTGTCTGTTCGACTACATAAGGTACCAATGCCATATAAATCATCCTTTCCTGTATATAATTGACTGTTAGTTAAAATTTATTCAGAATTTATTTTACAGACGCGTTATCTCTTACAAGCTGCATAGCTTTTTCAACCTTAATATCCTCGGATAAAGCTTCCTTGGTAATATAAGTTTTAACCTCATCTACTTTAGCATTGTATGCGTCAGCAAGCTTTTTATATTCGTTTTCAACATCTTCATCGCTGACTTCAATTTTTTCCTGGCGTGCAATCGCTTCTAAAACTAAACGGAGTTTAACTCTCTTTTCAGCCTGAGGCTTATATGTAGCCTCAACGGCGCCTTTATCCATACCCGTGTATTTGAGGTATGTCGCAAGGTCCATACCCTGAGAACGAAGACGCATATCAAACTCGTTTAGCATATCGCGTACCTCGTTATCATACATCGCCTCGGGGATTTCTTCCTTAACGAGTTCAGCCAATGCCTCTGTCAGCTTATCGTCAAAATCCTTTTCAGCCTGCTCCTCTAAACGCTTTGCAACCTTTTCTTTTAGCTCTTCCTTATATTCCTCAAGGGTATCCTTTTCGGAAACGTCCTTTACAAACTCATCGTCAACTTCGGGAAGTTCTTTTGTTTTAATTTCGTGGAGTTTAATTTTAAACTGCGCCTCTTTGCCCGCAAGATTTTCTGCGTTATAATCCTCGGGGAAAGTTACGTCAATTGTAAATTCCTCGCCTGTTTTATGGCCCACAATTGCTTCCTCAAATCCGGGAATGAAATTGCCGTCGCCAAGTCTTAAATTATAATTTTCGCTCTTTCCGCCTTCAAAAGCTTCTCCGTCAACAAAGCCCTCAAAGTCAATTACAGTTGTATCTCCGTTTTCCGCGGCTCTGTCCTCAACCGTAACCATACGTCCGTTTCTTTCCCGTACTGACTGGAGTTCCTCGTCAACAAGCTCCTCTGTTACTTCTGTAGACAGCTTTTCAACCTCGATACCCTTATATCCGTCTACGGTAAGCTCGGGAGCTACCGTAATTTTAGCCTTAAAGCTGTATCCGTCTTCGCTTATCTCGTCAACAGAAAGGTCGTCAACGCTTACCGCCTTTAACTTTGCTTCTTCGGTTGCATCCGCTAAAGCGGAGGGATATGTATCTTGTATAGCGTCGTCGTAAAATACCTCTTTGCCGTACATTCTTTCAATAATGTGCTTTGGGGCCTTACCCTTTCTGAATCCCGGAATATTAATATTTTTAACCTGTTTTTTGTATACTTTAGTCGTAGCATTATTAAAGGTTTCCTTATCAACCTTTACCTCTAATTCATATTTGTTTGCATCGTCAAGCTTTGTTGATTTAATTAAACTCATTTTAATTCCTCCATAAATTTATATATCGGTTTATTATACCACTATTGCTTTATTTTAGCAATATATATTTACCATTCTTTGCCTATCTGACCAGTACCGGAGTAAATGAAACAGCGTCGCAGGAAATAAGCTTAAATTTTATTCCCTCATATTCCCCGTTAAACGCTCCTTTTATCATTTTAGTTCCGTGGATATGACCGTAGTAGCATTTTTTTACTTCGTATTCCTTTAATATTTCAATTATATCAGAGCAGATATTATTACCGTATATCGGAGGATAATGAAGAAATACTACGGGCTCTTTTCCGCTTGTAGTTGCGCTTTCAAGAGAAAGTTTAAGCCTTCCGCACTCACGGTTAAGAATACGAATATCTTCCTCAGTTTCACTTTCAAGGCTCCAGCCCCTTGTACCGCAGATAACATAATCTTCTGTGATATAACTGTTGTTGAATAAAATTTTAATTTTTTCAAAATCGTTTTCGATAAGATAACGGTTAATTTTACTGAAAGTATCCCACCAATAATCGTGATTTCCCTTTAGAAAAATTTTATTACCCGGTAAGGAATTTATATATTCAAAATCCTCTTTACACTCATTAAGCTTCATTGCCCAGGAAATATCTCCGGCTACCACAACTGTGTCTTTATCTGTTACAAGCTTATTCCAATTTTCAGTCAGCCTGTCTAAATAATTATCCCAACCGTGAAAAATATCCATCGGTTTATCACTTCCGAGTGATAAGTGCAAATCCGCTATCGCAAACAGCGACATTTATTCGATACCCAATGCCTTTAAAACATATTTAGGCATATTGTCAACCTCTATAATATCGGAAAATCTCGATTTTTTATTTTTCAAACTTAAAATCGGTTTTGGAACAGGAGCATTAGTTATTTCATAGAGCTTATCTACCATATCAAACTCACTCATTAAAGGCTCTCCGCCATCTTTAACAGCAGTTAGAACCGATTTTGAAAATTTATACGGACTTGCAGTAGAAGCTATTACCGCAGGAGTTTTATCACCTGTTTCAGCTACATATTTATCATAAACAGAAACAGCCACGGCAGTGTGGGTGTCGCAAAGATAGCCTTCGTCCTTAAACATTTTCGATATTGTTAATTTTGTTTCATTATCGTCGCAGAAACCGCCGTATAATAAGGAAGTAATTGCTTTTTTCACCTCGGGTGTAACTTCGTATCTGCCTTCGGTTTTAAGCTTTGTCATCCAGTCTTTTGTAATTTCATCATTATTACCCGAAAGCTTATAAAGCAGTCTTTCAAGGTTGGAGGAGACAAGAATATCCATTGACGGCGAAATCGTTGTATAAAATTGACGGTTTTTATCATACACGCCTGTATTAATAAAGTCAGTCAACACATTATTAGAATTTGAGGCGCAAATAAATTTATTAATCGGAAGTCCCATACAGTAAGCATAATAGGAGGCTAAAATATTTCCGAAATTACCTGTCGGAACAACAACGTTGATTTTATCTCCAAGCTTAATTTTTCCGTTGTTAACAAGCTCGCAATAAGACGATATATAATAAACAATCTGCGGTAAAAGTCTGCCCCAATTGATTGAATTTGCGGAGCTGAACATCATTTTATTCTTACTAAGGCTTTTTGATATTTCATCAGTTGTAAATATTTTTTTCACACCTGTTTGCGCGTCGTCAAAATTACCCTCTATAGCGCAAACTTTAACATTATTGCCTTCCTGAGTATTCATCTGATGCTTTTGCATCGGGCTGACACCGTCCATAGGATAAAAAACAATAATTTTAGTATGGTCAACATCTTTAAAGCCTTCAAGAGCCGCTTTTCCCGTATCGCCAGATGTAGCCACAAGTATAACGGCATCCTTATTCAAATTGGCTTTCTTTAAAGATTTTGTAAGAAAATGAGGTAAAATCTGAAGAGCCATATCCTTAAACGCGCAGGTAGGACCGTGCCACAATTCAATAATATTAATGTCATTTCCGTTAAACCTTTTGCTGACTAACGGAGCAGGATTTTCACTTCCGAATTTTTCTTCTGTATAAGCCTTTTCAACACACTCGTCAATTTCTTCATTTGAAAAATCAGAAAGAAAATCCCCAAACACTTTTTTAGCAATTCCCTTATAATCCAAAGAAAGCAAGCTTTTAAGCGTGCCTGAATTATACTTTGGAAATTCCTGCGGTACAAAAAGACCTCCGTCTTTAGAAATACCTTGCGCTATCGCCTGTGAGGCGGATACAATCTCATTTTTGTTTTGGGTACTGTTATACAACATAAAATCACCTTTTACACTAAATACTTACAAAATTAATATGTAAATATCCTATTTTCACAAGTTTATATTATAACTTAAAATATGTTCTTTGTCAAAGATTTCACAAAATAAAAAAATAATTGTCTGAAATAATTTTAATCTTCTCCGCCAAAGGCATTTTCAATGTAATTTATGCTCATTTTTCCTTTTGTGTCTAAAGTAACCTCCGCAATATCAAATCTCGGCTGAAGATTCGTTTTATACTTTTTCAAAAAGTAATCAGCGGTTTTTCTTATTTTTATTCGTTTTTTATAATCAACAGAAAGCCGTGCGTCAAGCATTTGACCTTCACTTCGCGTTTTTACTTCGACAAAAGCAATATATTTTTTATTGTATGCTATAATATCAATTTCGCCGTAGCTACAGCTCATATTTTTTAGCAAAATTTTATATTTTTTCTTTTTTAGAAATTTGACGGTAAATTTCTCACCTTTGATTCCAAGTTTTTTTATATCATTCATTTTTTAAAATTTTAGTTAAAAAACTCATCCTGTGTATTTCACAAGGTCCGTAATCCTTTATTGCCTGTGTATGTAGCTTTGTCCCGTATCCTTTATGCTTGTCAAAGCCGTATTGGGGATATTTTTTTGCGTATTCATAGCAGAGCCTGTCTCTGCTCACCTTTGCAAGAATTGACGCGGAAGCAATTGACATCGACTTTGCGTCGCCTTTAACTATACATTCGCTCATAATATCGAGGGGCGGAAGTCTGTTTCCGTCAATTAAGGCATAATCGGCTTTAACATTTAATCCCTCTACGGCGCGTTTCATAGCGAGCATTGTAGCATTTAAAATATTCATTTTTTCAATTTCCTCAACAGACGCATAAGCGATTGAGTATGATAAAGCTTCTTTTTTTATAACTTCAAAAAGTTCCTCTCGTTTTTTCTCGCTGAGTTTTTTTGAATCGTTAACGCCCGCAATAATCTGATTAGGGTTTAAAATTACTGCGGCGGCGCAAACAGGTCCCGCAAGCGGTCCCCTGCCCGCCTCATCAACACCGCAAATTTTAAGAAAACCTTTATCAGCGCATTGCCTTTCGTAAAAAAGCCAATCTTTTTCCATTTTAATCCTCCGGGTATTCAAGCGTAATATTTCCGAATTTTCCGTTTCTGTATTCGTCGATAACAAGATTGGAGGCCCTTTCCATATCTATTTCCCCGCCGGAAATCAGCATACCTCTTTTTCTTCCGATAAGCTCTAAAAGCTCATAAGGCTTTTTACCGTCTACATCTTCCTTACTCATTTTAAATCTTGATAAAAATTCAGGAGTAACATTTTTTTTGACAGCCTCTAAAAAATCCATCGCGAGAAGTTCTATATCCAAAACCCGGTCTTTTACAGCTCCCGTAAAAGCAAGATGAAGCGCTGTCTTTTCGTCGTCAAATTTCGGCCAAAGCACTCCAGGTGTATCAAGCAATTCCAAATCATTCGATATTGTATACCACTGGTTACCTCGTGTAACTCCCGGTCTGTCTTCAACCTTCGCTATCGATTGTTTGCAGACTCTGTTTATAAACGAGGATTTTCCAACATTCGGAATACCGACAATCATAACTCTTAAAACAGGATTTTTTATACCTTTTTTCTTTTGTGCATCAAATTTGTCAGAAAGTATATTTCTTAGTGACGGAACAAATTTATTAATTCCCCGCCCGCTTTTGCAGTCAACAGGTAAAGCGGTAACGCCATTTTCCAAATAATAGTCAACCCATTTTTTTGTAGCGGTTCTGTCGGCCTTATCACACTTATTAAGCAAAACAAGTTTTGGCTTATTTTCTATAATTTCAGCTAAATCCGGATTATGACTGCTTAAAGGTATTCTCGCGTCTAAAATTTCAACAACAACATCAATCAATTTTAAACTTGACTGTATCTTACGTTTTGTTTTGGTCATATGACCGGGAAACCATTGTATATTTTGTTTTTCACCCATTAAATCACTTCCATAAGGCAAATTTAAAGAAAACTCACATCTATATAATAACAGATGCGAGTTTGATAAACAATTATTAACCGAGAAATTTCATACTGTTAAACGGAAAAACGACAAATTGAGCTTTACCGATTATATCCTTAACATCAATAAGTCCAATCGCTTTTGAACGGCTGTCCATAGACACACCGCGGTTATCTCCCATTACAAAAACCTTTCCTTCAGGAATAACCTTTGGAATTTCTCCGTCCTCCTGATGAGTGTGTCCCTGAATATAGCTTTCATCAAGCTCTTTTCCGTCTACAATTACGCTTTCGGTTTTAAAATCAATATCTAAAGATTGTCCCTCGGTCGCTATTACACGTTTAATAATCGGCTCGGAATATTCAGCGCCGTGGCTTATTACAACTATATCGCCCTGTTTAGGCGTATAAAAGAAATTAGTAACAATAACCTTATCATTATTCTGTAAAGTTTGCTTCATAGAGGTTCCGCTTACATCAACCAGCCTCACAAAAAATGTAAGCAAAATCACAACTACCGCAACTGCAAAAACCAGTGAATGCACCCATTCATAAAGACTTGCGGTACCTTCGGATTTCTTTAGATGAATAGTTTTAGCGTCTGTATTTTTTTTAATTTCATCTTTATTTTTAACTTGTTCTTCATTTTTTATTTCAGAATCCATATTAAACACCTTGCATATATAAAAGTAAAAAAGGGACTTGAACAGTCCCCTTGCTTACTATTAGACCTGTTCCCTAACTTTTGCAGCTTTACCAACGCGGTCACGGAGATAATAGAGCTTTGCTCTTCTAACTTTACCGTGGCGTACAACCTCAACACCTCTAACGTTAGGTGAATGTAAAGGAAATACTCTCTCTACTCCAACACCGTAGGCTACGCGTCTTACAGTAAAGGTTTCGGCAACTCCCGAACCTCTCTTGGCAATAACAGTGCCTTCAAACATCTGGATTCTTTCTCTCTGTCCCTCGCGGATATTAACGGAAACCTTTACAGTATCGCCGATACCGAATTGAGGAGCGTCTGATTTCACAGAATCAGCAACAATTGTTTTTAATGCGTCCATATTGAACCTCCTAAAAATTTCAGACGTTCGTACATTAAATAATGCAGAGGACCATCCGCTTCAAATTGCGGCTTGCGCCGTTTATTGAACCCCATTACACAAGTAACGGTATCCAAATGCCATAATATAATACCATAACAGGAATATAATTGCAAGTGTTTTTAATAAAAAAAGGTTATTTAGTTATCTTATCAAGTTTTTCAAGATAATTTTTGAAGTATTCGGGTAATTCAGATGTAAATTCAAGATATTTTCCACTCGTCGGATGGATAAATCCGATTTTACGGGCGTGAAGACATTGACCCTCAAAGTCTGTCCTTTCTTTTTTATTTCCATAAACGTCATCACCCGATACAGGGTGACCTATATATGCCATATGAACTCTTATTTGATGAGTTCTTCCCGTTTCAAGAATACATTTTATGTGGGTATAACCTTTATATCTTGCTATAACCTCATAATGAGTAACAGCGTTTTTTGAATTGCGTTCGGTTACTGTCATACGTTTCCTGTCAATATGATGTCTGCCTATAGGAGCGTCTACAGTACCCCTATCGTCTTTAATATTACCTGAAACAATCGCCTCATATTCACGTGTAAAGCTGTGCTTTTTAATCTGCTCTGCCAAATGTTTATGGGCTTTATCGTTTTTTGCGACAATGAGAAGCCCGCTTGTGTTTTTATCGATTCTGTGAACAATACCCGGGCGTAAAACACCGTTTATTCCAGAAAGATTGTCCTTGCAATGATATAACAAAGCATTTACAAGGGTTCCCTCGTAGTTTCCCGCCGCAGGGTGGACTACCATTCCTTTGGGCTTATTAACAACAATTAAATCATCGTCCTCATAAATAATATCAAGGGGTATATTCTCGGCTTTGGCCTCATATTTTACAGGGTCCGGGATTTCAATTTCAACATTATCTCCGCATTTTATTCTGTAATTTTTATTTACACATTTAGAATTGACTTTGACGTTGCCCTTTTCTATAAGCATAGCGACTGCAGAACGTGTAACGTCTTCGATTATATCGGAAAGATATTTGTCAATTCTTACCCCTGAAAACTCCTCGCTTACAAGAAAATTATAATTTTTCATCTTTTAACTCTTTATCTTTTCTTTTATAATCCGAAAAGAACAATAAATAAATTACCAAAATGAAAGCGCCGACCGTTACGCAGTAATCCGCAAAGTTACACACGGGCGGAAAGAAGCTTATACTTAGATAGTCAACAACATATCCGTAAAAAATTCTGTCTATCAGGTTACCTGCTCCGCCGCCGATTATAAGTATTAAAGCAACATTAAGTAATTTACTCTCAGGTCTTTTACGAAACATAAAAATAATTAAAAAAATGATTACCGCTATGGTAAAAAGAATAAAAATCCAGCGGGCGTTTGAGAGAATACCAAATGCCGCGCCTTTGTTCTCAACATAGGTGAGCGAAAATAAACCCGGAATTATTGTTTTAGCGGAAATATTTTTCAAATTATTTATAACAAGTAATTTGAGTACATAGTCAATTAACACAATTAAAGCCGAAAATCCAAGTACAATATAAGGCATTATATAACTCCTAAAATAAAGTCGGCGCAGAATTTCTACACCGACTTTTTACTTATATATGAAATATGTGAATTGCGAAAGAGTATTACTCAAAAAATTTACAGCATTTATCGCATAATGTCGGGTGAGTCTGATTTTGTCCGACAGTTCTGCTGATACTCCAACATCTTTCGCACTTACCACCCTGCGCTTTTTCAACGCATATTTCAAGGTCGCCTGTTCCCTCATTTATTTCTACTTCAGAAACAATCAAAGCGGGCTTAATTTCATCGTAAACCTTATTTAAGAATTCAAGGTAATCTTTTGAAGCAGTCAGTGTAACTTTGGCTTCAAGAGAGCTTTTAATCTCCTTATTCTTAACAAGAACCTCAATTTCCTTTTTAACCATATCTCTTAATTCGTGAATTTTGCTCCACATATCCATAAAATCGTCGTCGACATCTATATCAACAACAATCGGCATATCGTTAAAGAGCACATTTTCTGTGTTATCAGAGGATTTATGAGGCATAAAACTCCAGATTTCGTCCGAAGTATAAGCTAAAATCGGAGCCAACATTCTTGTCATAGCGTCAAGAATAATATAAATAGCGCTTTGAGCCGACCTTCTTGACAGACTGTCTTGCTTTTCTGTGTATAATCTGTCTTTAAGTACGTCTAAATAGAAATTAGACATATCAACAACGCAGAAATTATGAATACTGTGATAAACCTGGTGAAATTCAAATTTTTCATATGCGTTATTTACCTTTTCGATAAGAGCGTTGAGAGTTTTTACCGCCCATTTATCAATGGCAAGCATATCTTTTGCGTCAACCATATCCTTATCAGGATTAAAATCGCTTATATTTCCGAGAATATATCTTGCAGTATTTCTGATTTTTCTGTACGATTCCGAGGTCTGTTTTAAAATTTCTCTCGAAATATTGACGTCTGTCTGATAGTCGCAGGACGCAACCCAAAGCCTTAATACATCAGCGCCGTACTGTTCGATAACCTCCTGCGGACTGATACCGTTTCCGAGCGACTTACTCATTTTACGTCTTTCCATATCAAGAATCATACCGTGAGTAAGTACTGTCTTATACGGAGCAACGCCCTCGGTAGCAACAGAAGTCAAAAGAGATGACTGAAACCAGCCTCTGTACTGGTCGTTACCTTCAAGATATAAATCAGCGGGGAATTTCAGATAATCACGGCGTTTAACGACAGATGTATGTGAAGAACCGCTGTCAAACCAAACGTCCATAATATCTTTTTCTTTTTCAAATTCGGTACAACCGCACTCGGGACACTTAGTGCCTGCGGGAAGAATTTCATCAGCGCTTTTTTCAAACCAGGCGTTAGAGCCTTCCTTTTCAAACAAATCGGCTACAGCAAGCATAGCGTCTTTATTAACATAAGGCTTGTTACAATCAGAGCAATAGAAAATAGGAATTGGAACACCCCATTTGCGCTGACGGGAAATACACCAGTCTTTACGGTCTTTTACCATTGAGGTAATTCTGTCTTTTCCCCACGCGGGTACCCATTCAACAGTATTAATAGCGTCGACAGCCTTGTCCTTAAAGTCATCTACGGAACAGAACCACTGGTCTGTCGCTCTGAAAAGTATCGGGGATTTACATCTCCAGCAATGAGGATATTGGTGAATAATCTTTTTAAGCGCAAACAAAGAACCTGTTTCGTCTAAATGAATCGCAATCTTTTTGTTTGCTTCATCTGTTGTAAGTCCCGAAAACTGTCCTGCTTCTTCGGTGAGAACACCGTCAGCGTTCACGGGACAGATAACGGGAATTTCAGGATAATTTCGACATACATTATAGTCGTCAACACCGTGTCCCGGAGCAGTATGAACGCAACCTGTTCCGCTCTCCAAAGTAACGTGATCGCCGACAATCACAAGCGATTCTCTTTCGAGGAAAGGATGAGCAGTTTTCATATATTCAAGCTCGGAGCCTTTAATTGTAGCGACAACCTCGTAGTCGTCAATCTCCGCAACCTCTAAAGCGGTTTTATAAAGGTCGGTCGCCATAACATAATATTCATCATTATGCTTTATAATTGAATACTCATAACGCGGTCCCACACATATTGCAACGTTTGCAGGTAATGTCCAAGTGGTAGTAGTCCATATTACAAAGCTTACTTTAGACGGGTCTATGCCTAAAGCTTTAAATTTACCTAAATCATCGGTAACTTTAAATTTTACATAGATAGAATGACAGGGGTCCTCTGCGTACTCTATTTCCGCCTCGGCAAGAGCGGTTTTACATTCAGGGCACCAGTAAACAGGCTTAAGTCCCTTATAAATGTAACCCTTTGTTGCCATTTCGGCAAAAACTTTTATTTGTTCAGCCTCAAATTCGTGCTTTAATGTAATATACGGATTATCCCATTCACCTATTACGCCTAAACGTTTAAACTGTGTGCGCTGGTCATTGATATATCCTGTAACAAACTCCTCGCATAGCTTTCTAAGCTCTAAAACAGAAATATCAGCAGAGCTTCCTATGCCCGCTTTCTGTCTTGCTTTAAGTTCGGTTGGAAGTCCGTGAGTATCCCAACCGGGAACAAAGGGAGATTTGTAGCCCGACATATTTTTATAACGTACAATAAAATCTTTGAGAATTTTATTAAGCGCGTGGCCGAGATGAATATCTCCGTTTGCATACGGAGGACCGTCATGTAAAACATAGAGGGGTTTACCCTCGTTATGCTCCATTAATTTGTTATAAACATCGTTATCTTCCCATTTTTTTAAGGTAACAGGCTCACTCTTAGGTAAGCCTGCACGCATAGGAAATTCTGTTTTAGGAAGATTTAATGTCTTATTATAATCCTGGGACATTTTATCTACTCTCCAAAAATTATTTATTCAGTGTCAACGTCGTAATTATCACCGAATTTTAAATCGTCGAATTTATCCTCTTTTACCTTGTTAACAAATTCAACATCTTGATTTTGAACAGGCGCAGAGTTGTTTTTTGCAATGCTTTCTGTTTCATTTACCTCTTCTGTTTCAAAGGTTTCCTCCGATTCAACTTCAGTTTCCGGAATTTCTTTTTCAACGGGAGCGGTAGGATATTTTTTATCAAGCTCCTCTTGTTTTCTTAAAACCACCGCGTCTGTCGGGAGGTCGCTGATAGCTTTTAAATGATTGTTATATACAGTTTCAAGCTCTTTTCTGAGCTCGGCGGAGTCACTTTTAAGCTTTAGGTAAACCTCTTTTTGCTTTGCTGAAACTGCATTGGCTTCCTTTAAAGTGGATTGAGCCTTAGCCTCCGCGTCAGAAATAATCTGAGACGCCTTAGCCTGAGCCTCTCTGATAGAAGTATCCGCAACTCTCTGAGATGAAAGCAAAGCGTTTCTGACGGTTTCCTCATCAGCTCTGTACTGCTCAACTCTTGTAGCCAAAATATCCATTTTTCTGATTAAATCAGATTTTTCTTTCTTTAACTGCTCAAAAGAAACAATAACCTCATCAATAAACGCGTCAACGTCCTCTACACGGTAGCCTCTGCCTCTTCTGAACGAAATGCTTTTAATTTCATCAATAGTTAACATAATTTACACTCCTATCTATAATGTTCAATATTAATTTTAATTCTATTCTTTTTGGTAAAACCCAAAATATCTTTTACAATAAATTTTCCGTAGCCTCTTACTGAAAGTATATCGCCGGATTTTAAAATATAACTTACGTTTTTATTTTCAAAATAATTTGTAAATACTCTTCCCGATAATACTAAACCCGCGGCTTTTTCTCTTGAAAGCATTGTAATCGCCGCGACAACCGCGTCAAGTCGCATTGAGCTGATAATTAATGACAACGTTTCAATATCATCTTTATAATTTATATCATTGTCAGTCCTGCTTGAAATTGAAACCCCGACATGTCCTATTTTTGTAATTTGAGATTCTATATAACTTTTTATTTCTTCTTTGACAAAACAGACCGCAATTCCTTCATTGACGACAATATCGCCCACACAGTTTCTTTCAAGTCCGAGATTCATAATCGCTCCGAGAAAATCCCTGTGGGAAAGCTTGTCGGATTTTCTGAATTGAAAATAAATTTTTGAAATCGGAAAATCGGATTTTTTTACTTCAAATTGCGAAAAACACAAAAACTTTCTTTTGGCGTTCTCATATCCGCCGTAAAATGAAATTTCAGAGCTATAATAGGAAAAATAATTGTTGATTATGTATTGTTCCCTTTCGTTTAAAAAGCCTAAAAACGAGGGCTTATTTCTCGTTAAAGAAATATCGGCTAAATCCTCAACTCTTGAAATTAATTCCTTGTCATTTTTATCAGAAGTAAACGCCACTGCTCTCTAATTCGTCAAGAAGGTCGTCGCCCGTAAGGTCAACGTTATTGGGTATGATAATGAAAGTGCTCGAAGCAACTCTTTTAATTTTTCCTCGGTTAGCGTAAGCTACACCGCTAAGGAAATCTATAATTCTTCTGGACATATCCTTGTTTGTTTCTTCAAGGTTAAGAACAACTGTATGAGTTTTGATAAGCTCGTCCGCAATTGTTCTTGTTTCTTCTCCAAATCTTTCAGGCTTAAAAAGAGCAACCTGAAGCTTTGCCGTAGCGCTTATATTTACAACCTTATTCCTGCGAGGTTCTCCGTAAGCAGGAACATCATCATAATCATCTTCATCATTTTCAGCATAACCGTATTCATCGTATCCGTTATCGTACTCCTCTTCGGGAGCGTCCCACATACGTTTAAACTTATCTACAAAACCAGCCATTTCTTTAAATCCTCCTAAGTTTTTAATAATTACGGGCGCCAAATAATGACGAACCTATTCTTACCATATTAGCGCCGGATAAAATTGCTTCATAATAATCTGAAGACATTCCCATTGAAAGAATATCCATAGATATATTATCTATGTTTTTGCTTGATATGTCAATAAATATATTGTTCATTTTATTAAAAAATTTCAAATTTTTTTGTGGACTATCACAAATCGGCGGTATACACATTAAACCTTTTACCGAAATATTATCAAAATCCTTTATTTCATCAAGCAATTCGTACACTTGTTCTGCATTAACGCCGCTTTTACTTTCTTCATCTCCGATATTAACCTCTATTAAAATATCGGAAATTAAATTATTTTTTACCGACTGTTTAGAGATTTCTCTGCATAATTTTACGGAATCAACCGACTGAATAAGGTCTACCTTTCCGACAATCTGCCTCACTTTATTTGACTGAAGATGTCCTATAAACTGGAGTGATGTATTTTCAAGGTTATATTTTTCATATTTTGAGAGAAGCTCCTGTACCTTGTTTTCCCCGATATATTTTAATCCGAGGGAAATCGCGTAATTAATAACCTCAACGTCAACCGTTTTTGTTGCGGCCAGAAAAGTAATATCCTCTCTATTTCTGCCTGATTTTATCGCGGCCTCATTTATTCGTTCCTCAATTAGCTTGTAATTATATTCAACATTACTCAATAACTTTTCCGTCATATAGATTATCTCCTTTTATAACAACTTGGTCATACAACTGAAGCGTTTCATCGCTGAAAAGTATTCCTTCTTTCGGCTCTGTATCACAAAGAACATAGTCGCTTGAAGAATATACTATTGAAATTTCCTTAAATATAAGCTCGGAACCGTGAAGAACATAAACGCCCTGGACCTTTTTCCTTTTCGCTACCTTTTTCCCATTCTTATCCTTAACTGTTTTTTTAACAAAATCCTCGTGAATAGCGCGTTTTGAAACCTTTAAGCCTGTGTAAGAAACGGTGGTTATATCTGAATTCTCATATCTTGCGTTAGCTATATTTTTATCCATATAGTCACAGCTTAAAACCAAAATCCCATCGTCTTTTTTACTCTTTTGATTAATAGAATAAATAGAGCTCGGTATATTTTCTGTCATAATTGCGGGCATCGACACAAAAAGCTGTATTCCCTCGTTTTGAAGTTTGGAAAGTATAACAGCGTCGTCGGCGGATATTTTGCAAGCAAGATACCATACAGGATTCGTAACAACTTTTCCGACCGCGTTACTGCTGTACTTTTTCTTTTTGATATTATTAAACTTATTTATATTTAAGTCTTTCATTTTATGGTAATTTAATGATTTTTCATATCCGTCGCACGTTGATACAAAATATCCCGCCTTATCAGATGAGAGTGTACCGATTTTTGAGTGGCAGTTATTTTTTATTTTTTCTCTCTCTTTTCTTAACTCATTGATTTTTGCGGAAAAATTTCTTACGCTTCCCGTAGTGATTTGTCTTTCACAAATTGATAAAAGAAGATTTTCACACGAAGAATTTGCGTCAATCAGCTTACCGTTGTTCACATTTTCAGCAATTGAAAAGATATTATTATTAATTTGAGTGTTAATTGTATCAAATCCAACACTGTCTTTATAATACGACTGCGACAGAGATTTAAGACTTCTTATTTTTTTATTTATATTTTTAATTCTATTTCGCGATACAGCGTCAGTTTCATTGCGGTAAATATCAGCAATCGACTGGTACTTGCTGACATTATCTCCATCTTCAACATTATAAGAAAGCACGCCGTTTTCGCCGTTGCTTATATAAGACTCTTCGCGTACTATAAACGCCTTCGCGTGAATAACATCGGAAACGGTGCTTGATACCGCCTCTTCTGTTTCAACTGAATTTGTAAAATTTGCCGAAACAAATAAAAATACAACATATGCAACTATACAAACAGACAAAAGTCCAATTATAATTCTTTTAAATAATAATTTATCCATTTAAAAATCCCCGATTTTTAACTACATTTTTTACAAACTTTAATTGTTCTTCGGTAGTTTTTAACTCATCAATATTAATCCAATTTATATCTTTATTACGTCGAAACCACGTCAACTGCCGTTTGGCATAATGACGTGTTTCTGTTTTTAACTTTTCTATACATTCCTCAAGCGTCATCTCATTTTTGAAATACAACTCAAGCTGTTTATAACCGATTGCCTTTGAGGAGGTTTCGCTTAAATTGCTGTTAAGGATAGCTTTTGCCTCTTCTAAAAGTCCGTTTTCAATCATATTATCTACTCTTTTGTTAATACGGTTATAAATATACTGTCTGTCTTTAGCTGTAAGTCCGAAAATAAGGCAGTCGTATTCTGAGGCTTTTATTCTGCTTTTTTCATTTTGTTCGGTAATTGTCATACCTGTTGTTTTATAGAACTCAATCGCCCTTATAATCCGCTTTAAATTTTTCTCTTCCCTTAAACGCTTTGCAGAATCCAAATCAAATTCAGAAAGAATATCCAAAAGATAATCTATCCCCTTTTCATCTGCCAATTTATTGAGCTCCGCTCGGATTTTGGGGTCTGCGCTATTCTCCGTGAAATTAATTCCATTTAAAAGCGAATCTACATAAAGCCCCGTACCGCCGCAAATAATCGGGATTTTCCCTTTGCTTAAAACAATATCTACAGCACGTTTGGCGTCTTCAACATATCTCCCTACAGAATAAGACTCATTCAAATCAAGAAAATCTATCAAATAGTGCTTTATACCGTTCATTTCTTCATATGTTGGCTTAGCGGTTGCTATTTGCATACCGCGGTAAATCTGCATACTGTCGGCGGAAATAACTTCTCCGTTATAGTGCTTTGCAGTTTCAACGGAAAGGCTTGTCTTTCCTGACGCTGTCGGCCCGACAATTACAAGTAATTTTTTTTTCATATTAAAATCCATATTAATCAGTAAATTTTATACTATACCCTTCCAAACTGCTTTTCAAGCTCGTATTTGCTCATTACGATACAGACGGGCCTTCCGTGGGGACAATATCTTAATGTCGGGTCACTATCCAGCTTGTTTGCAATATCCATAAGCTCCTCGCGCGTACTTATATTTCCGCCCTTTATCGCGGCTCTGCACGCTACATTATGATAAATCCAATCCATTTTTTCGCTTCTGATATCATTTTTGTTTTGAGAAATATACCCTGCCATTTCAATTACAGAGGATTCAATATCATCAAGCTCAAGATACTGTGGAGCGGACCTTATAATAAGAGTTCCGTTTCCGAAATCCTCAACATCAAAAGCACATTCTCTAAACATATCAAGATTGCTTATAGCGGATTCGTAGTCATTTTTATTTAAAGTAACCGTTATCGGTTGCAGGAGAACCTGGGAAAATCCCGCCCCTCGCTCTTTTTTCAGCCTTTCATATATCATTCGTTCGTGGGCTGCGTGTTTATCAATAATAACAATTTCTTTATCGTTTTTTTCAACAAAAATATACGTCTTAAAAGCCTCGCCGATAAACACAAGTTTATTTTCAGGCTGTTCAAACAGAGTTTCGGGATTTTCGTTTTCAGTTTGTACGCTTTCTTTATCAACAATTGATTCTAAACCCGAATTTGAAATGCATTTTTCATTTTCTTCAGGATTTACGGAAGATACTATTTCAGTATCTTCAACTATTTTGCTATTAAGAATATCGTTGATTTTACTTTCCTTATTCTCATTATTTTTAATTGCGCTTTTTGAATAAATATCCAAAGGATTTTTAAAGTTATTGACGGAAGTTTCAAGTCTTCCGATATAACCTGTATTTTTTACAACTTTGTCAAGTTCAGAAATCGGGTCAGATTTTTCAATTTTATCTTTTTGGGGATTAAAAACGGATTTTGAAGAAACAAAAGGCTTTGATTTTTTTATCTCAAAAAAAGCGTCATCGCGTTTTTCTCCGTTAAAAGTTAAGTTTTTTCTTTCATCATTATTGTTAAGAGAGGTTTTAACGGCGTGATAAACAGCGTCAAATACAGGTCGTTCATTTATAAAACGAACCTCAATTTTTGAGGGGTGAACGTTAACGTCAACAGCATCAAATGGTACAGAAATATGTAAAACACAAGCGGGAAATTTTCCAACCATTACACTGCCCTTGCACGCCTCCTCCAATGCCGCCGTTGCAGTAAAGGATTTAACATATCTTCCGTTAATAAAAAAGTTTTGCATACTGCGGTTCGGTCTTGCGTTGACCGGCTTTGAAATATATCCCCGGATTTTTATACCGTTAAGCTCATAATTAACAGGAATTAATCCCGTCGCGAAATCGCGTCCGTAAACAGAATAAATTGCCGATTTAATTTTTCCGTCGCCAGAGGTATTGAGTACCCTTTTCCCGTCACGAATGAAAGTAAAAGCAATTTCGGGGTGTGACATAGCGACCTTGTCCATAACATTCGCTACAGAGTTTCCCTCGGCTCTGTCTTTTTTTAAAAATTTCATTCTCGCGGGTATATTATAGAATAAATCCCTTACGATTATTGTCGTTCCGACAGGACAACCCGCGTCATCAATAGAAATTTCCTCTCCGCCGTCAATTTCATATGATGTGCCTATTTCTTCGGATTTAAAACGCGTCAACAGTTGGAGCTTGGAAACTGATGAAATTGAAGAAAGAGCCTCTCCCCTGAATCCCAATGTTGAAATGCTGTCAAGGTCATTTTGGTACCTTATTTTACTTGTTGCGTGCGGTAAAAAAGCAAGCTTTACATCATCGCGCATAATACCGCATCCGTTGTCGGTTACTCTCATAAATGTAATGCCGCCGTTCTGAATTTCAACAGTAATATCAGAAGCCCCTGCGTCTATTGAATTTTCAATCATCTCTTTAATTGCAGACGAAGGTCTTTCCACAACCTCGCCCGCGGCTATAAGTTCTGATATATGCTTATCAAGAACATTGATGACACCCATTTATTTCACCGCCTGTAACTTTATATCATATTTTTTAATTCATATAGCAAATTCATAGCCTCAATCGGCGTTAAGGTATTTATGTCTGCATTTTTAAGCTTTTCGGCGATTGCGGAGTCAGCACTTGGAAGCAGAGAAAGTTGTTCAATATCCTGCGCCGACTTTTTAGGCTTTTTAATAATATCTTCGCCGCTTTTTCCGTTCTCAAGCTCAAAAAGAATTTCTTTAGCTCGGCTTATAATACAATCGGGAACTCCCGCAAGCTTTGCGACTTCGATTCCGTAGCTGTCATCAGCTCCGCCCGGAACAATTCTTCTTAAAAATGTTATATCGTCGCCCTTCTTTTTAACAGCAATATTATAGTTATTAACTCCGTCTATTATTTGTTCCATAACGCTCAGCTCGTGATAATGAGTTGCAAATAAAGTTTTTGCGCCGAGTTTCTTTTTATCGGCGGCATATTCCAAAACTGCTCTCGCAATACTCATTCCGTCAAAGGTTGAGGTTCCTCTGCCAATTTCATCAAGTATAAGCAACGATTTAGAAGTGGCGTTTGTAACAATATTCGCTACCTCGCTCATCTCAACCATAAACGTTGACTGACCCGAAGCCAAATCATCCGACGCGCCGACTCGTGTAAAAATGCTGTCGACAATACCTATTTCTGCATAAGAAGCGGGAACAAAGCTTCCTATTTGAGCCATTAAAACAATCAACGCCGTCTGACGCATATATGTAGATTTGCCCGCCATATTGGGTCCTGTTATAATGGCAACTCTGTTTGCGTTACAATTAAGATAAACGTCATTCGGAACAAACGGAGCGTCGTTTAATAACTGTTCAACAACGGGATGACGGCTGTCCTTTAGAATAATATTATCGCTTAAATTAACCTCGGGACGGACATAACGGTTATCCGAAGAAACATTTGCGAGAGAGTTTAAGACATCTAAAGTTGAAATTGCAGTCGCCGTATTTTGAATACGCTCAAGCTGTGACGCAACCTTTTTGCGGATTTCATCAAAAATCTGATATTCAAGCAAAAACGCTCTGTCCTTCGCTCCCAAAATTCTGCCTTCAATAGATTTAAGCTCCTCTGTTATGTATCTCTCGCAGTTTGTCAGGGTCTGCTTGCGTATATAGGTTTTGGGAACCATATTTTTATATGAATTTGTAACCTCAATATAGTATCCGAAAACTCTGTTATATCCTATTCTAAGCTTCGGTATTCCCGTAAGCTTGCGCTGTTCCTGCTCAATTCTTGAGAGGATATCGGTTGAGTTATTCATATCCTTGCTTACAAAGTCAAGTTCCTCGTTGTAACCGCTTTTAATTATTCCGCCTTCTTTAACGGAAAAGGGAGGTTCCTCGACAATTGCGTCGTCAATAAGCTTGTAAACATCTTCAAGCGTATCAAGCTGATTATAAAGCTGTCTTATAAGACTTGATTTACAACTTTTAAGTGATTCTTTAATTTGAGGAAGATTTTTTATTGCGCTTGCAAGGGAGCGGAGCTCTCTTCCTTTTGCCGAACCGTAAACGATATTTGTCATCAAGCGCTCAATATCGAATATTCCTGTCAAAGCTGAAGTTAAATCAAGCCTAAGAACGGTATCGTTTACAAGCTCCTCAACCGCGCTTTGACGGTTAATGATTTTTGTTACGTTTAAAAGCGGTTTTTCAATCCAACTTCTGAGAAGTCTTTTTCCCATTGATGTCTTTGTTTTATCGAGCACCCATAACAGCGAACCTTTTTTATCCTTGTTAATCATAGTTTGGGTAAGCTCAAGGTTGCGTTGAGTATTGAAATCAAGCTTCATAAACTGATTTTCCGTAAATAAATTTATATGGGCTATTCTTTCAAGACCGTTTTTCTGGGTATCTTTTAAATACGCTAATAAAGCGCCTAACGCGCTGACTGTAATCTGCTTGTCCTTTATAAGATTATAATCGTCTTTAAACTGTTTTTTTACAATATCCTGACAGGTAATAACAGCAAAGCTTTCATCGGGAAGCATTTCAACGGTGGTTGATAGCTTATCCCTGATAAAATGAGATAATCCCTTAAACTCTACCGTGTCACCGCCTAAAAGTATCTCACGGGGATTATAGCTTGAAAGCTGGCTTTTTATCTTTTCAAGGCAGTCTTTTCCGCTGAAATCCGTTGCATATAATTCTCCTGTGGAAATATCGCAAAAGCACATAGCAACATTATTTTTTTCAGAATATATACAACAGATGTAATTGTTAACGCTCTCATCAAGAATACTTGTTTCAATTACTGTTCCGGGAGTTATAACGCGCACAATATCCCGCTGAACAATAGTTTCCGCCTTTGACGGGTCCTCAAGCTGTTCGCATATTGCGACCTTATATCCTTTTTGCACAAGGCGCGCTATATATGAGTCACAGCTATGATACGGCACTCCGCACATTGGCGCGCGTTCCTCAAGTCCGCAATCTCTGCCTGTAAGAGTGAGTTCAAGCTCCTTTGACGCCAATTTTGCGTCATCGAAGAACATTTCATAAAAATCTCCGAGCCTGAAGAAAAGGATACAATCTTTGTTCTCTTCTTTAATTTTAAAATACTGTTGCATCATCGGTGATAATTTTCCCATAAACCCACTCCTTTCTAAAATTATTCAATTATTAGTCGCAACCCGAACAAGTTGAACAACTGCCTGTGCAGGAGCTTGAAAAATCGGTAGTTTCAGGGTCCTCTCCTGCAATACAATTTTGTAAAATTGTCATAACTCTGCCCGACAGCTGGTCAAAATCCTGTTTAGCGTCATTGTAAGCTTTCATATTTTCATTAGCCATAATATCGGCATAAACTTTTTGCATTTCCTTGTTTAACTGCGCGATTTTCTCTCCGTCTTTTTCTACCTTTTGGGTTTCAACATTAATTGAAAGTCTTTTTAGATTAAACTCCTTGATTAACGCCTGGAGCTCTGCATCCTCATCAGCTTTTTTCTCTGCCTCGTGCTTTTTTATATAGGACTCCTCCTGCTGGAGAAGCTTTCCGAGTTCCCTCGTCTTTTCAATAATATCCATAGTTTTCTCCTTATTGTTTTTTTAAATTGCCTTTTAAAATCCAATTGCCCGCTTCGGTTATTTCAACATTCTGAAAAGTACCGATAAGCTCCTTCGGCGCTTTGATTTCAACTATAATATTCCCCGAAGTACGCGCGTTTAAAATATCATCCTTGCCCTTTTCTCCTTCTATAAGAACTTTTTGGGTAGAGCCGACCATAGATTTACAACGCTTTGAGGCAATTTCTTCCTGTACGTCAAGAAGCTCCTTGAACCATTTTGATTTTTCCTTATCGGAAATCGAATCTTCCATAGACGCCGCGGGAGTCCCAACCCTGGGCGAATAAATAAACGTAAAAAGCGAAGTAAACTCAACCTCTTTTATAAGCGAAAGAGTTTGCTTAAAATCTTCATATGTTTCGCCCGGAAAACCTACAATAACATCGCTTGTAAGCGAAATATTCGGTATTTTACTTTTAGCGTAATTAACAATATCAAGATACCTTTCCCTGTCATAGCGTCGGTTCATAAGCCTTAAAATACGACTTGAACCTGATTGAAAAGGAAGATGCAAATGCGTACTGATATGCTTTGAATCAGCTATCGTATCAATAAGTTCTCTTGTGCAGTCTTTCGGGTGCGAGGTCATAAATCTAAGCCAATAATCGCCGTCAATACTGTCAATTTCCGAAATAAGCTGTGAAAAGCTTACTCCGTCTTTAAGATTTTTACCGTAAGAATTAACATTTTGTCCGAGTAAGGTAATATCCTTATAACCGCTTTTTATCATTTCCTTAGCTTCATTTATGATAATATCTTTTTCTCGGCTCCTCTCACGTCCCCTTACATACGGTACGATACAGTATGTACAAAAATTATTACAGCCGTACATAATAGGGAGCCAACCCTTAAATGTACCGTCACGTTTTATCGGGATACCCTCGTGGATAAGTTCATCGTCGTTATCTCTTAAATATACCCTTTTTCCGCTTGAAAGAGCCGTATATAAAAGCTTTGGAAACATATGAAGCGCGTGGGTGCCGAAAACAAGACCGACATACGGGAAGCTTTTATACATTCTTTTGGCAATATGCTCCTGTTCCATCATACAACCGCAAAGAGCTATAAGTGTTTTTGGATATTTTCTCTTAAGGTTTTTTAATGCCCCGACATTTCCGAAAACCCTGTCTTCCGCGTGTTCTCTGACCGCACAGGTGTTAAAAAGAATTACGTCGGCGTTATCGGGTTTATCTTCAAACTCAAATCCCGCTTTTTCAAGCATACCTTTTATGCGCTCGCCGTCCGCTACATTCTGCTGACATCCGTAAGTATGAATGTATGCAATCGGTTTATCAGAGCGCTTGCGGGTTTCCATTATTTCATATATAAGATTAAGGTACTCATTCTGCGTTTCGTCAAAATCAGTTAAAGTACTATATTTTTCTGTCAAGACAAATTGCCCCAATCTAATCTATTATCCATAAAATTATAGCACAAAACCTATTTTATTACAATAGATTTTGTGCTAAAAATTACAATAATTACTATATTTAGTGTTATTTATTTCTTACTTTACAACATCTGCATACATAGACGGAACTGAACCGACAATTACAGTCTGGGCAATTTCATAATCTGTTTTAAATTTTACCTCTTCGCTGTAATTTGGACTTATAGCCACAATATCGGTTGTTACTATAAGGTCGATATGATGGATAGTTTGATTAACTCCCGAGCTTTCAAAAGTGCTTTTAATTTTACAGTTAACAGAGCCTGTTAATGTAAAAGTTATTTCAATATCAGGTCCTAATGTGCTGATTAGTGTTAAATTGGTAAAAGAACCGGCAGGAAGAGAAAAATTATATTGCTTTTGTTTATCAAGCTCATTTTGAATTTTTTCTATTACGTCTGATTTTACACGATTTATGTTGATTGAATTGGCGGAAATAGAGTTGACCTGTCCGCTGTCGGAATAATTTATATTCGCTAAATCATCATATCTAAAATCATATTTTTCAAGAGTTTGAGTAACAGCGTTGCCGATTATTTTTGTCGATATTGTTTTTGACTGCTTTCTAACGCATTTTAAGGTAAACGGAACAGCCTGCATTTCAAAAAAGACAGTAAAGACTATAATTATTACGGTAACAATTATTGAATAACGTCTTATACGTTTATGTATTCTTGATTTCTTCTTTTTATATAACAAAAAACACCCCTCGTTATTCTATACGAGAGGTGTTAATTTGTTACAATAAACTTAATCTTCTTCGATACCGCACGCAGAACAGTCGTCAGATGTTTCATCAGAGAATAAATCGGAAAAATCGAATTCTAATTCTCCTCCGCAATTAGGGCAACACATTTCGCCCTCAATCAAAGTGTCCTCGTCGACTACAATTTCAGCACCGCAATCAGGGCATTTTACTTCGTAGTCAGGATTTTCCTCATCATAATCATATTCGTCGTCATAATCATCATAATCTACTTCGCTTAAAAGCTCGCACAACTCATCATTCTGCTCGTTCAGTAGCTCAACCTCATCTTCCAACTCCGAAATTTCATCAGCCATACTGTAAATTAAATCAATCATAGATGTGATAAGCTTGCCTTCGGGCTTAGTAACATCAAGCTCAAGTCCCTCGGACAGCCCCTTGAGGTAAGCGGCTCTTTCAGAAATATTCATATCATCTTTAACAGACATTGTTACTCCTTATGCTCTTCCGAGATACTCGCCTGTACGGGTATCAATCTGGATAATTTCTCCCTCGTTGATGAAAAGCGGTACCTTAACCTCCGCGCCTGTTTCAACAGTAGCGGGCTTTGTAGCGTTTGTCGCTGTATTTCCGGCAAATCCCGGGTCGGTTTTTGTTACTTCAAGCTCGACAAAGTTAGGCGGTTCAACGCCGAAAACATTTCCCTTGTAAGAAAGAATCTTACATATCATATTTTCTTTTACGAATTTAAAGTTATCACCTAAAACGGAAGCGTTAATCGGAAGCTGTTCCCAGGTTTCCGTATCCATAAAATAGTAGAGCTCTCCGTCGTTATAGCTGTACTCCATATCCTTACGGTCAACAAATGCCTTAGGATACTTATCATTAGGGTTAAAGGTTTTTTCAACAACAGCGCCTGTAATAACGTTTCTGATTTTTGTTCTTACAAAAGCAGCGCCCTTGCCGGGTTTTACATGCTGAAATTCAATGATAGAAACAACCTGTCCATCCATTTCAAATGTAACGCCGTTTCTGAAATCACCTGCAGAAATCATAATTTTACCTCCTGAATTTTCATAAAAAGTAATATCAAGGTATATTATACATAAATTGCTTGTAAATTGCAAGCATTATACAATAATTAGTTCCTTACTAAGCGTTGCAAAATTTTTAAAACCGTTTTCTTTAACTAAAACCATATCTTCAATTCTGACTCCGAATTGATTTTCAAGATATATTCCGGGCTCAACGGTTATAACCATATTTTCCGATAAAATATCCTCGCTTTTAGGGCTTACATAAGGCTTTTCGTGAATATCCAGCCCCACTCCGTGTCCCGTTGAATGTCCGAAATTTTTCCCGTAGCCCGCGTCAGAGATTATATCCCTTGCTATTTTATCGACATCAGAAGCTTTCATTCCCGCCTTAACGGAATTTAAAGCCGTAGTCTGAGCATTTAAAACAATGCTGTATATTTCGCGCTTAAATTCATCGCAGGACTTTACCGCAACCGTTCTCGTCATATCGCTGTGATAGCCCATATAAACCGAGCCTATATCCATTGTGAAAAAATCGCCCTCTGAAATAATCCCGTCATCGGGCACTCCGTGAGGTAGCGAAGTCTTTTTTCCCGTAATGGTAATTAAATCAAAACTGATGTGACTTGCACCGTATTTTTTCATAAGATATTCAAGCTCAACAGCGATTCTTCTCTCACTCTCTCCCGGTCTGATATAATTTAAAATTTCATTGTATGCTTTTTCTGTTATTTTTTGCGCCTCATCAATAAATTTAATTTCTTCTCCACTTTTTATAAGTCTTAAATTTGATATAGCTTTACTTAAAAAATCGTTTGAAATTAAAGAAATTCCCTGCGAGTTAAAGCTTTTTAAATATAAATTATAAATACCGACTGTTATATTATCAGATTCGAGATAAAGTGTGTCTACCGAATGTTTTTTGCAGAGTTTTGCAACATCACTGCACAGAGATTTAAACTCAACCACTATGCAATTTTTACAGTTTTTCTTTGCGTTTTCGATATATCTGAAATCAACCAAAAGATATGCCTCGTCTTTTGTGACGAGTATTTTTCCCTCGCAGTTTTGAATACCCGAAAAGTAATAAACATTCTTTTCATCCGTAATAAAAAACGCATGGGAATTATCCTCTATTATCTTTTTAAGTTTATTTATTCTATCGCGCTCAATAGACATTAAATCATATCCTTTAATGCGTCAATTGCCAAAAGATAGCTGTGTTTTCCAAAGCCCGCAATTTGACCCTTACATACGGGAGCAATAACAGACTCGTGCCTGAACTCTTCTCTCGAATGTATATTTGACATATGAACCTCGACAAAAGGAATATTCACGCTCGCTATAGCGTCTCTTAACGCGTAGCTGTAATGAGTTAACGCGCCTGCGTTAATTATAACCGCGTCAAAGCTATCCTTAGCCGAATGAATTTTATCAATTAAATCTCCATCGTGATTTGATTGATAAATTTCAGTTTCAAAGCCGTTTTCTTTAGCGTATGATAAAATTTGTTCGTTTATACTTTCAGAGCTTTCGTTGCCATATACGGTTTTCTCTCGAACACCAACCATATTAAGATTAGGGCCGAGTAATACAAGAATTTTTTTCATCTTAATTCTCCCTAAATAAAATTATTTAAAAAATAAAAAAGCGGACAACTCACTGTCCGCCTTAGTATTTACCTATATTTGCGTTTACGAGCTGCTTCGGACTTCTTCTTGCGCTTTACAGAAGGCTTCTCATAAGCTTCTCTCTTGCGAACTTCAGCGATAACGCCTGCTCTTGCGCATTGTTTTTTAAATCTTCTCAACGCACTTTCAAGAGATTCATTTTCTTTAAGTCTTACTTCTGACATTTCTATATCCCTCCCATCAATATGGGTAATTTGTTAACTAATGTAATAGTAATTATACAACAAGTAGACATAAAATGTCAATACTTATCAAAAAATTAGTGAAAAAATATTAAAAAGTAACATTTACGGCTTTACAACAATATTGACAATTCTGCCTTTAACATAAATTTCCTTTATAATATTCATACCTTCAATCGCCTTTTTGACATTTTCGTCATCTTTAGCAAGTTTAAGAACCTCATTCTGCTGTAAATTAGGAGAAATATCAAGCTTAGTCTTTATTTTTCCGTTAACCTGAACAGCAATCTCAATTGTTTCTTCAACGCATTTTGACTCATCGTATTCAGGCCAGCTTTGTTCAGCTACTATTCCCTCTCCTAACGAGCATATTTCCCAAATTTCCTCGGTAACGTGAGGAGCGAAAGGATTGAGGAGAATAGTAAATACAGCGAGCTCTTTCTTTGAAATTGAGCCGAAAGATGTAACATCATTTATAAGCGACATCAAAGCGGCAATTGCCGTGTTAAACTTAATGTTTTCTATATCCTCACCGACCTTTTTAATCGCCTTATTAAACGCGCTTTCAAGCTCGGGACGGATTGTATCGCCGTCAACCAAAATATTTTGAAGATTATAAAAGCGTTCTATAAATCTTCTGCATCCTCTTATGCTTGAAGGGCTCCACGGAGCCGCCTTCTCAAAGTCGCCGATAAACATTTCATAAAGACGCATAGTATCGGCGCCGTACTCGTTCACTATGTCATCGGGGTTCACAACATTTCCTCTTGATTTAGACATTTTCTCGCCGTTTTCTCCGAGAATCATACCGTGGCTTGTACGTTTAGCGTAAGGCTCTGGTGTCGGAACTACGCCTATATCATAGAGGAATTTGTGCCAAAAACGACTGTAAAGCAGGTGAAGAGTAGTATGCTCCATACCTCCGTTATACCAGTCTACAGGCGACCAGTATTCAAGCGCCTCCTTAGACGCAAGAGCATCGTTATTATGAGGGTCCATATATCTTAAAAAGTACCACGATGAACCCGCCCATTGCGGCATAGTATCGGTTTCTCTTACGGCTTTTCCTCCGCAACAAGGGCATTTAGTATTAATCCAATCCGTCATCTTCGCAAGAGGAGATTCACCTGTGTCAGTCGGCTCATATGAGTCAACCATAGGCAATTTAAGCGGAAGTTCGCTTTCGTCAATCGGAACAAAACCGCATTTTTCGCAATGAACGATAGGAATTGGCTCTCCCCAATAACGTTGACGTGAAAAAACCCAATCGCGGAGTTTGTAGTTAACCTTGGCTCTGCCTATTTTCTTTTCTTCAAGCCACTCCGTCATTTTTTTCTTGGCTTCTTCTACAGATAAACCGTTTAAAAATCCCGAATTAGTTAAAATTCCCGTAGCGCAGTCGGTAAACGCTTCTTTTTGAACGTCATTTCCGCCCTTAACAACCTCAATAATAGGAAGGTCAAACTTCTTCGCAAACTCCCAGTCGCGCGTATCGTGAGCGGGTACAGCCATTATAGCGCCCGTTCCGTAGGAAACGAGGACATAATCTGAAACAAAAATAGGAATTTGAGTATTGTGCACGGGATTTACTGCCTCTACGCCTTTAAGACGAATACCCGTCTTATCCTTTGCTACTTCCGTTCTCTCAAAATCGGATTTTTTCGACGCCTCAAGCTGATATTTTTTTATCTCGTCTAAATTTTCAAGCTTATCCGCCCACTTTTCAATAAGAGGATGCTCGGGAGAGATAACCATATATGTAGCGCCGAAAAGCGTATCGCAACGCGTAGTATATACAGTCAGCGTATCGCCTGTCGTTGTCTTAAAATCAACCTCAGCGCCCGTTGAACGTCCAATCCAGTTTTTCTGCTGTGCCTTTACTCTGGGCGGATAATCAACAAGGTCAAGGTCTTTTATAAGTCTGTCCGCATAGGCTGTGATTTTAAGCATCCATTGTGATTTAACCTTGTGGATAACCTCACTTGAACAGCGTTCGCAAACTCCGTTTACAACTTCCTCGTTCGCAAGAACGCATTTACAGGAGGTACACCAGTTGACATTCATTTCCTTTTTATACGCTAAACCCTTTTTAAAAAGCTGTAGAAAAATCCACTGTGTCCATTTATAGTAATCGGGGTCGGTAGTATTAATTTCTCTGCTCCAGTCAAAAGAAATTCCCAATGACTGTATTTGCTTTTTAAAACGCTCAATATTTTGTTTTGTAACAATTTCTGGATGAATATGATTTTTAATAGCATAATTCTCGGTCGGAAGTCCGAAAGCGTCCCAGCCTATAGGATAAAGAACATTGTAGCCCTGAAGTCTGCGCTTACGGGCTACGGTATCCAAAGCCGTGTACGGACGGGGATGTCCGACGTGAAGTCCCTGACCCGACGGATAAGGAAATTCTATAAGAGCGTAAAATTTTTCTTTCGAGGTGTCGTCGCTTGCGTGAAAAACACCTTTATCCTCCCAAATTTTTTGCCATTTGCTTTCTACATTCTTATGATTATATTTCACCATTATACCTCCCGACTTATTTTAAAACTTCAGATATATCTATTTCTCTGCCGTCCTGCCAAAGACGTTCGAGGTCGTAAAAATCCCGAGCCTCTTCGTTAAATACATTTACAATAATATCAACGTAATCAAGTAAAATCCAGCTGTTGGAGCGGTGTCCCTCAATATGATTTACGGATACGCCGAGCTCATCCATTCTGAATTCGACCTCGTCAGCTAATGCCTTTACCTGCGTACTGCTTCTTCCTGTGGCTATTACCATATAATCAGCAAGAATCGTTACATCGGTTATCTCAATTACTTTTATATCCTGGGCGATTTTTTTATCCAAAATTTCGGCTATTTTAAGAGCCTGCTCATAAGTTGTCATTATAACAACCCTTTCTTTTCTAAATTACAAAGTATATCATTATAACAATGAATTGCATTGTTATGTATAGGAAGTTTTCTTTGAACTAAATCCGATATTGTAAAGCGCAGTCCGTAAAGCATAGCGTCATCTATATCGGAAAACGCCTTTTCACGCATAATGTCAACATCTCTGTAATCACGTTCCGCGCTGATAAAATCGGCGGTAAAAATTATTTTTTCAAGCATAGACATATTCTCTCTGCCTGTAGTGTGATACCTGATTGAATTTATAATATCTATGTCATCAATTTTTAAAACATCTCTGACATAAACGCTTCCCGCAATTGCGTGCCAGAGCTTTGACGAGCTTTTTTCGGTAGCGTCAAGTATTATACCACCGCATCGGATAATTTGCAACATTTCATCTTTCGGGGTTTCCTTGCAACAATCGTGAAGTATTCCGGCTATCTCTGCCTTTTCTATATCCGCGTTATACCGCCTTGCAAGCTCGACCGCGGATTTGGAAACATTTACGCTGTGAATATAGCGCCTTTCTCCCATTCGTTTCTTTATTAAAGAACGGTATTCGTTTATGTCCACAATTCCACTTCCGTTTTTATTTTTTCTTTGATTTAGGAAGTTCTATTACAGGCTCATCGGGATTCGGTCTGTATAAGACAAATTTTGAGCCTATAACCTGAACAACGTCTGAATTTGTTTTTTCTGAAATTAAATCGGCGGCCTCCCTCGAAGAAATCGGACTGCTTTCAAGGCATCTGCCCTTTATAAGCTCACGCGCTGTCAGGGCGTCGTCTGTCTGCTTGATAATCTGCTCGTTCATTCCGCCTTTACCCACATAGATAATAGTATCAATTGAATTTGCCAAGCCTCTTAAATACGCGCGCTGTTTACTCGTTAACATTATTTTCCTCCAAGTATTTTTCAAGTTCTTCTTTCATCATTCTCAAGGCGTTCCCCCTGTGGCTTACTTTATCCTTTTCTTCCGCAGAAACCTTTCCGAATGAAACGCCGTTATATAGAAAAATCGGGTCATAACCGAAACCGCCGTCACCGTCGGGAGTACGGGCAATCTCGCCGAAGCATTTACCCTCTGCCTGCAGCTTATCTCCGTTTGGGAATACGCAGGTTATAGCTGCCGTATAATGCGCTTTTCTGTTATCTCCTCCGACATCTTCAAGCTGTTTTAAAAGAAGATTATTTTTTTCCTCGTCGGACGCGTCCTCTCCCGCAAATCTCGCGGAATAAATTCCGGGGCGTCCGTCTAAAGCGTCAACGCAAATTCCCGAATCATCAGCAATTGCGGGTAAACCCGTTTTTTTGCAGGCGGAATACGCCTTTAAATAGGAATTTTCTTTAAAGGTTGTGCCCGTTTCCTCCACATCATCAAGAGTTATTCCCGCCTCTTTCGCGGAAATCGCGTCAATGCCGAGGGGAATTAAAATTCTTTTAAGCTCTGTTAATTTTTTTGCGTTGTTTGTTGCAATTATAAATTTCATATTTACCTCTTAACTAAAATCAAACAGCGCTTTTGAAAATTCTTCAGGATTAAATGGCTGTAAATCATCAATCTGCTCGCCGACTCCGACAAACTTAACGGGAACGTCAAGAGAATTTTTAATTGCAAGAACAATACCGCCTTTTGCCGTGCCGTCAAGCTTTGTAAGAACAATTCCCGTAATTCCCGTGGCCTCCTTAAAATGCTCAACCTGCGAAACAGCGTTTTGACCTGTTGTTGCGTCTAAAACAAGTAAGATTTCCTTATCGGCATCGGGTAATTCTCTGTCAATAATTCGATTGATTTTCGCAAGCTCGTCCATTAGATTTTTCTTGTTATGGAGTCTGCCTGCCGTATCGGCAATAATAATATCCGCGCCTCTTGCCTTTGCCGCCGAAATGGCGTCAAATACAACTGCCGCAGGGTCGCTTCCCTCATTTTGCTTGATTATGTCGCACTTGCTTCTCTCTGCCCATACCTGAAGCTGGTCTATTGCCGCCGCTCTGAAAGTATCCGCAGCGGCAAGCAAAACCTTTTTACCTTCATTTCTAAAGCGGTTGGCCATTTTTCCTATAGTAGTAGTTTTCCCTACTCCGTTTACTCCTATTACAAGAATAACAGAGGGTTTTGTATTGATATTAAGTTCCTGTCCTCCTTTAAGCATATCGCTTACAACTTCTTCAAGAAGAACGTAAATCTGCTGAGGATCGGTTGTACCTGTTTCCTTAACCTTGGCTTTAACTTTTTCACAAATATTTTGGGCTGTAGAAACACCTACGTCACCCATTACCAAAAGCTCCTCAAGCTCCTCAAAAAGCTCCTCATCAATTTTTGTAAAGGATTTAAGCATTGAATCAATTTGACCGATTACGCTGTCTCTTGTTTTCTTTAATCCCTGTTTAATTTTACTGAAAAATCCCATATTATCTGTCCTTTGTTAAATTCCCAGCTTTGCGCTGACTTCGCTTGCTCTAAGCTCCAAAAGCTTTGAAACGCCCTCGTCCTGCATAGTTACTCCGTATAGAACGTCTGCTTCTTCCATCGTTCCGCGCCTGTGGGTGATTAAAATAAACTGCGTTTTACCCGTTAAATTACGCACATACTGCGCAAATCTGTCTACATTTACCTCGTCTAAGGCCGCCTCAATCTCGTCCATTACGCAAAACGGAGCAGGGCGGACCTTCATTATTGCAAAATAAAGAGCAATTGCGACAAGCGCCTTTTCACCGCCCGAAAGAGCGTCAAGATGTACTACTATTTTTCCGGGAGGATGAACAACAATATCAATTCCGCTTGCAAGAATGTCCTCAGGGTCAGTGAGAGAAAGCGACGCTGTACCGCCACCGAAAAGTTCTTTAAAGGTAAATGTGAAGTTTCGATTAATTTCTTCAAAACTGCTTATAAATTCCTCCTGCATCTGTTTCGTAAGTTCTTTTATAAGCTGTTCGATTTCTCTTTTTGACTTTTCAACATCATTAACCTGAGCGCTTATAAATTCGTATTTCTCGGAAACCTCTTTATACTCCTCTATCGCTCCGACGTTAACGGTTCCGAGAGCGCGGATTTTTGATTTAAGTTCATTAAGACGCGTCTTTGAATTGGATATATTATCAAGTTTTACGGAAGTTTCCTGCGCTTCTTTTTTGGTGAGCTGATATTCTTCCCATAGCTTTGAAATAATATTATCATACTCTTTTTGGAGATTTATACGTCTTTCCTCAAGTCTTGCAAGCTCCTGTCCCGCGGTTTCACGCTCAACATTCTTTTCTCTTTCTAAAATTCTAAGCTCTTCGGAACGCTTTTCAAGGTCAGCCTTTTTAGCATTTAGATTTTCAATATCCTTATTAAGAGAATGAACGGTTTTATTTAATTTATCAATATCGCTTTTATAAAATTCAATTTTATTTTCAGAATCATTAATAAGCTCGTTATAGCTTTCTATCTGCTTTTGAATATCTGATTTTCTTAAATTTCTTTCTTCTTCTGTAGAGATTGCGTAAGAAATTTCGGAATTAAGCGAATCAATATCCTTTTTTGCCGTTACAATTTCCAAACGAATATTTTGCAGAATTTCACTCATTTCCTCGCGCTGTGCGGTAAGCTTTGAACGACTTCCGGTAATCTCCTCAATTTGAGCCTCGTACTCGGAAATCGACCAATTTATATCGTCAAGCTTCTCTTTTGCCTTTTTTTCATCTATTTTATATTGCTCTATTCTTTCTTTGAACGTCTTAATCTCATTTTCGGCGTCATCCATAGATTGCTTTTGCAGGTTCAAGTCGTTTTCGCAGGCCTTAGCCTCCGTGAGAACGCGAACCTGTTCTTGTTTTGCGTTGGATAAATCAGCTCTTGTCGCTAAAATCTCGCCTTCAATTGCCGAATAATCAGAAACGGCTTTTTCAAGAAGCTTTGCCGACTGTTCGGCTTTTTTACCTAAATCCTCAGCAATTTTCTTATGCTTTAAAATTTCACTCGCTCTTGAAAGAAGTCCTGATTTTTTACCCAAAGAACCACCCGTAAGCGAGCCTCCCGCGTTTACGACCTGTCCGTCAAGCGTTACTACCTTAAAACGGTAATTGTATTTTTTGGCAATTACGGTTGCGCTGTTTAAATCCTCCGCAACAACAATTCTTCCCAAAAGAGATTTTAATATATCGTTGTATTCTTTATTGCAGTTACATAAATCTGAAGCAATTCCGATAAACCCGTATAAATCATCAAGACCTTTTTCGTTAAGCTCCTTTGGCTTAATCGTATTCATCGGCAGAAATGTGGCGCGTCCTCCGTCACGTTTTTTCAGAAAGGCTATCGCGGATTTTGCGTCCTGCTCGGTAGCGGTTACAATATTCTGCATAGCGGCGCCGAGAGCAATTTCAACAGCAACGGTATATTCAGACGGAACTTCAATAATTCTCGAAACAGGTCCTTTAATGCCTCTGAGCTGTCCGTTTTTTGAGGCTTTGACTACATTTTTTACGGAATAGGAAAATCCTTCCAGATTTCTCTCCAAATCTTCCAAAAGCTTAACGCGTCTTAGCGCCTGCTGTGCGTCAAGATTAAAATTATCAGTCTGTTCTTTTAATTCGTCGCGCTTTTTCTCCCTCGACTGCAGTTTAATTTCAAGACCGTTTACGGAATTTTGTAAAGATTCAACCTGCTGATTTATTTTTTCTATCTGATTTTTATAATTTTCAAAAATTTCAAGCGTAGTTTCGTACTGCTTTTTTTTCTGTGTTATCGAGTTAAGATTGCTTTCAATACGTTCCTGTAACTCCGTTACGGAAGTAACGCTTGTCATTTGAGTTACGCGAGCGTCGGCGGACTGAGCTGTTAATTCCGCAAGCTTTGCGTTTAACTCCTGTATTTTATCACCGCTTCTGCTTGAATCCGTGTTTATCGCATTAAGCTTGTCAGAGGTTTCATTATAGAAATTTTGCTTGTCCTCAATAAATTTTTTAAGCTTTTCAATTTCACTTTTTTTGTTTTCAATGCTGTCAAAGGCGTCCTTCGCGTCGTTGTCAACCTTTTCGATTTCCTCATACAAACGGCTTATATTCTCTTTGTTATGCAAAATATCGTTCTCACATACAGATACGGAGGACTTTTTTGAACTTATTTCCGCGATTACATTATTAATATCCTCTCGTATTTTTTCAATTTCTGATAAATACCGACCGTTTTTTATGTAGATTTGCTCGCTTTCCGCCTGAATCTTGTCGAGAATTTCTCCCGCGTTTGTATGTTGCAGACGGGAAATTTCGATTTTATCTTCTTCTTCCTTTATAACCTTACTGCTGTTATTAAGCGTATTTACCCAAAGAGCAATTTCAATATCCTTTTTTTCATCGGAATATTCAAGAAATTTTTCAGCCTTCTCCGACTGTTTTTTTAACGGCCCTACACGCTCGCTTAAATCAGCTACAATATCTCTAAGGCGTAAAAGATTGTCCTCTGTGTATTTAAGCTTACGCTCCGACTCAATTTTTTTATACCTGTATCTTGAAATTCCTGCGGCCTCTTCAAAAATTTCACGTCTGTCCTCGCTTTTTGACGAAACAATACTGTCAATTTTTCCCTGACCTATCATTGAATATCCGTCGCGTCCCAAGCCTGTATCCATAAAAAGCTCGTTTATATCCTTTAATCTGACCTGCGCGCCGTTTATAAGATACTCGCTTTCGCCACTGCGAAAATATCTTCTTGTAACTGAAACATCATCTCCGTCATACGGAAGAAATCTGTCTTTATTAGCGATATTCAAGGTTACCTCGGCATATCCCAAGGGTTTTCTGCCGTCGGTTCCGTTGAAAACAACGTCCTCCATCTTTGAACAGCGCAGACTTTTAGGCGACTGCTCGCCGAGTACCCAGCGTATAGCGTCGCTTATATTACTTTTTCCTGAACCGTTGGGACCTACTACAGAGGTCATTCCGGTATCAAAATTTAATTTAGTTTTATCTGGAAATGTTTTAAAGCCCTGAATTTCAAGGGATTTTAACAGCATCTTACCACCTATTTTTTAACATACTTTAATTTCGTACTTATCTAAGCTTTTGTCAGTTTTAAACTTAATATTATATCCTAAAGAAACAAGCTCTTTTATGTTACACTTGTTCTGCCCCACAGCTTTTGATAATGATTTGGGATTAACGAAAATCGTTTTATTTTTCTCTGTTTTTAAGCCGTCTAAAATTTTCTGCAGAAAAATTTTCCCTTCGCAAAGCTCCTTAAAAGCGGGATGATAATTTTTAGTAACATCATTTTCTTTCAGGGAATCACTGTAATGAAGTCCGACGCGGATAACGTCGATGTCGTTTTCATAGAACATCATCATAATTTTTGCGCATAAATTTACCGAATCAATAAGCGTTTTGGGTTTATATTCACCGTTTATAAATAATGCTTCAAGCTCGGTGTCCTTCATTACAACCGTCGGATAAATCCTTACGCAATCGGGATTAAGTTCAATAAATCTTTTTGCGGTATCAATATCCGTCGCATTTGTTGACTTATACAGCCCCGTCATCATTTGCAGTCCCAAATTATATCCGTATTTTTTTATAAGTTTTGAGGATTTAACAACATCACAAGCCGAATGACCTCGGTTATTGGCAGTTAAAACCTCATCATTCATTGACTGCGCTCCGAGTTCAATAGTTGTAACATTATATTTCTTTAAAAGATTTAAAATCTCATCGTCAATATAATCGGGTCTTGTTGAAATTCGGATACCCAAAAACTTATTTATGTAAGGCTTTGTCGCGTCAAGCAGAGAAATCATATAATTTCTGTCAATAGCCGTAAAGCTTCCGCCGAAAAAGGCAATTTCGGACTCTTTGCATTTTACTCCCAAATCACCAATAGCCTTTTTTACTGTTTCTTTAACATCATTCGGAGCGGGTTGTTTTGCATTTCCGATTATTTTTCTTTGTTCGCAAAAAGAACATTGATGAGGGCAACCGTTATGCGGTACAAATATCGCTATATTACTGTGTTTAATAGCCCATCAACTCCAGAGCCTCCCGAGCCGCATTCTGCTCGGCTTCTTTTTTGCTCCTTCCTCCGCCTTTTCCTATAACATTACTGTTGAGGAGAACCTCAAAAATAAAATGCTTATCGTGGTCGGGACCCGACTCGGAAACAAGCCTGTAAGAAATTTTTTCACCGGGATTTTTCTGCACAATCTCCTGCAGGGAAGTCTTATAATCTTTAAAAGGTTTTTTATTGTGGTTTTTAATCTCTGGAATTACAAATCTTAAAATATGCTTTTTAGCCGCCTCTATTCCTCCGTCAAGATATATGGCGGCTATAACAGCCTCAAACGCGTCCGAAACAATAGACGAACGGTCTGCACCTCCGCCGTTTTTCTCTCCCCTGCTAAGCAAAAGGTAGTTGCCTAAATTAATTGATTTACCGAATTTATAAAGCGCCTTTTCACACACAAGAGCCGAACGCAGTTTTGTTAATTCTCCCTCGGGAAGCTCGGGGCAGTTCTCAAAAATATAATCAGCAACAACTATAGAAAGCACGGCGTCGCCTAAAAATTCAAGCCGTTCATTACACTCAATCTTTTTATCTCTATGTTCGTTAGCGTATGAAGAATGAGTCAGCGCCTCTTTTAAAAGCTTTTGATTATTAAATTTATATTCTATTACCTTTTCAAATTCCTTCATTATTTCCTCATTTTACGGCTTGTGAAATCTCTTTTATAACATCTGCCTCAACAAACTCTTTTGTCAGCTTTATAGCGTTTTTAATCGTTTTTGCCTTTGAGCTTCCGTGAGCTTTGAAAACAGGCTTTAAAGTCCCCATAATCGGAGCGCCGCCGTATTCATTGTAATCAAATTCTTTAATCATTTTCTTTAAATCGCTCATAACAAGAGCCGCCGCAAGCTTGCTTTTAAGGTTTTTTGAAAACAAATTTTTAACTTTGTCGGCTATAGCCTTGGCGGTTCCCTCATAAGTTTTAAGAATGAGGTTACCTGTAAATCCGTCGCATACAACTACATCACATTTTCCGTACGGAAGCTCTCTGCCTTCAACGTTGCCGATAAAGTTTATATCAGCCTCTTTTAAAAGCTCGTACGCTTTGTGCTGAAGCTCCATTCCTTTATGTTCTTCCGTTCCGACGTTTGCAAGTCCGACTCTCGGATTTTCTATTTTCATAACATTTTTCATATACGCTGAACCCATAACAGCGTACTGCAAAAGCAACTCGGGACGAGTTTCAAGGTTCGCTCCCGCGTCAATAAGCATAAAACAACCGCCTGCAAAATGAGGCAATAAAGGAGCAAAGCCGGGACGTTTTATGCCTTTTATACGCTTGGTTATCAGCGTACCGCCTACACACAAAGAACCGCTGTTACCTGCGCTGACAAAAGCGTCGCCCTCGTTTTGCGCCAACATTCTAAACGCAACTGCCATAGAGCTGTCAGGCTTTTTCTTTAGCACCGTATTTGCTTCCTCGTCTGTTTCGATAACCTGTTCTGCGTTTATAATCTCAACATCGGAAATGTCAAGATTATTCTCCCTGGAAACAGAATTTATAACACTTTCTTTTCCAACTAAAATAATATCAACATTGTATTCTTTTTTTGCAAGTAATGAACCCTTTATAATTTCTAACGGAGCATTATCTCCGCCCATTGCGTCAACTATTATTTTCATTATCTCACACTTTCCAAATAATTATTTAAGTCCCTTATCGCCCTGTCGGCATACGCCTGTCCGCGTTCGCGTTTATCGCGCGGTCTTTCTTCAAGCTCGGGCAAAATTCCGAAATTAGCGCCCATAGGCTGAAAATCCTTAATACTGCCATCGGCAATATATCTGCTCAAACTGCCTGTCATAGTAGTCGGCGGTAAAGTTATGGTTTTTTCTCCTTTAAAGCGCTTTACCGCGTTTATACCTGCAACAATTCCCGACGCGGCGCTTTCCATATATCCCTCGACACCCGTTATCTGACCTGCAAAGAAAATTTTATCATTAAGCTTTGTACTGAAATCACTGTTTAATATTTCAGGTGAATTTAAAAAGGTGTTTCTATGCATCACGCCGTAGCGTACAAATTCCGCATCTTTCAGGGCAGGTATCAATCCGAATACACGCTTTTGCTCGGAAAATTTTAAATTCGTCTGAAATCCTACCATATTATACATTGAGCCTTGGTTATTTTCCTTTCTGAGCTGTAAAACAGCCCACGGACGACGACCTGTATTCGGGTCTGTAAGTCCTACGGGCTTCATAGGACCGAAACGTATTGTATCATAACCGCGTTGAGCCATAACCTCAATCGGCATACACCCCTCATATACCTTGGGGTCTCTTACATCAAAATCGTGAATCGGAGCGCGTTGAGCGTTTACAAGTTCATTGTAGAAAACCTCATATTCATCTTTATTCATAGGACAATTGAGATAATCCGTCGTATTTCCTTTTCCGTAACGCGATTCAAAGAAAGCCTTGTCCATATCAACGCTTTCAAATGTAACTATCGGAGCGGCGGCGTCAAAAAATGAAAGAGAATTTCCGAAAAGGCTATAAATATAATCCGAAAAATCATCAGACGTCAGAGGACCTGTGGCAATTACAGTTATTTCGTCAAAGTTTATCTCTTTTACTTCTTCACTTATAACCGTAATATTTTTATTATTTTTTATCTCATATGTAACAAGTTCGGAAAAAACATCACGCTCAACAGCGAGAGCGCCTCCCGCGGGGACTCTCGCTTTATCCGCGGCTTTTAAAAGCAATGAGTCGAGAATTCTCATTTCTTCTTTTAAAAGTCCTGCGGCAGAGTTTATTCTATCTGCTTTAAATGAATTAGAACAGACAAGCTCCGCAAATAAATCAGTTTTATGCGCGGGGGATTTTTTTATGGGTTTCATTTCGTAGAGATTTACCTTAATTCCTCTTTTTGCAATTTGATATGCCGTTTCACAACCCGCAAGTCCCGCGCCGATTACATTAATGCACATTAGCTGTTAACGGTCTTTTCATAACCGCAGTCCTTATTTTCACAGAAAAGAACCTTTTTTTTGCCTTTTTTCTTGAAAAGAATTTCTCCGCATTGGGGACATCTTTCATTGACGGGCTCATTCCACGAAACAAAGTCGCACTTCGGGTAATTACTGCAACCGTAAAAAATTGTTTTTCTTTTTGTTGTTTTTATAATAACGTCTCCGTCTTCACATTTAGGACATTTAACTCCGATTTTCTGAATATATTTTTTAACATTTTTACATTCGGGATAACCGGGGCAAGCGATGAATTTACCAAACCTGCCGACCTTTATAACCATATTTCTTCCGCAGTTTTCGCAGATAATATCGGTCTTATCCTCCTCGAGCTGAATTTTAACGCCTTCCATTTCGGTTTTAGCCTTTGCAAGAGTTTTATCAAAATCCTGATAGAAATCATCTATGAGAGCCTTCCACTCAACCTCTCCTTTTTCAACTGTATCAAGATTTTTCTCCATTTGCGCGGTGAATTTTGGGTTAACTATCTTTGAAAAACGCTCTTTCATAAGCTTAACCATAGCCTCACCAAGCTCGGTGGGAACCAATGACTTGCTCTCGCGTTTTACATATTCGCGTCCTGTAATTGTTGAAATCGTAGCCGCGTAGGTTGAAGGACGTCCGATGCCGTTTTCCTCAAGCGTTTTAATAAGCGAAGCCTCTGTATATCTTTGGGGCGGTTGTGTAAAATGCTGATTTGGAACAATCTCTTTTTTTCTTACACTCATACCCTTTTCAAGGTCGGGAAGCTGTGACTCCTTTTCTTCCTCAACATCCTTTCCCTCTACATAAAGTGACGTAAATCCGTCAAAGGAAACTGTATATCCCGAGGCTTTAAAAATATGACCGTTGTCCTCAATTTCAGCTCTGGTCGTCTTTTGCAGACATTCAGACATTTGCGATGCAACAAAGCGTTTCCATATAAGGCTGTACAGCTTATACTGGTCCGAGGTAAGATTATTTTTTATTTTATCAGGCTCTAAAGACGGCATTGTAGGACGAATTGCCTCGTGGCCGTCCTGAGCGTTTGAACGTGATTTGAATACCCTCGGCTTTTGAGGAAGGTATTTTTCCCCGTATTTTTTTGAAATATATTCAGTAACTTCAAAGATTGCCTGCTGTGAAATTCTAAGCGAGTCAGTTCTCATATAGGTAATAAGACCGGTTGCGCCGAGCGAGTCAATTTCAATTCCCTCGTAAAGCTCCTGCGCTACCCTCATCGTACGTCTTGATTGAAAGCCAAGCTTTCTTGATGCCTCCTGCTGGAGAGTTGAAGTTATAAACGGAGGCGCGGGAGATTTTTTACGAGTTCCGTGCTTTACGCTTGATACGGTAAACTCAGCGTTTTCAAGTTCAGAGAGTATCTTTTCGGCTTCTTCTTTAGTTTTTATTTTTTCTTTTCCGAGATAAAGAGTTGCGGAAAAGGATTTTCTTGAACCCTTTGGGATGAATTTAGCGTCAACAGTCCAATATTCTTCAGGATTAAACGCTCTTATTTCTTCTTCCCTGTCAACAATTATTCTGACCGCTACGGATTGAACCCGTCCCGCGGACATACCGCGTCTGATTTTCTGAGATACAAAGGGACTGAGTTTATAGCCCACAAGGCGGTCAAGAACACGTCTTGCCTGCTGTGCGTTGACAAGATTAAGATTTATACTTCTCGGTTCGCTCATACCCTTGTTAACACCGGATTTTGTAATTTCATTAAATTCGACACGATTTTTCTCACTTAAATCCAAATCAAGAATATATGCCAAATGCCATGAAATCGCCTCTCCCTCGCGGTCAGGGTCGGTTGCGAGAAATACTTTGTCTGACTGCGAGGCGCATTTTTTTATATCCTTAACAAGTGTTTCTTTTCCTTTTATAATAGTATATTTCGGCTCGTAATTGTTCTTTATATCAACGCTTAATCTCGCGTCAGGAAGGTCACGAACGTGGCCCATAGACGCGATAACATCGTAATCTTTACCTAAATATTTTTTAATTGTTTTAGCCTTTGCGGGCGACTCAACAATAACTAAATTAGACATATAATCCTCCGTTTAATTCAATCTATAGCTTCTTCCCTGTACGCACTTTATAAGCTTTCTTAGCTCAAGAGTTGTCAGAATAGGGAGCAGTTTAAATACAGGCAAACTTGTAATCTCTGAAATTTTATCAATATGAACAGGCTCAATGCCTATCGCGTAATACACGGCGCTTTCGTCATCAGTTAAATTCAAATCCGTTTTATGAACGGGAGCATCGGTAAGGTCATAGGTTTTAAGACCGTTAATATTTTCAGGGGTTTTCCCTTTTATTGGTATAACATCAATAATATCGTCAGACGGTTGCGACGAAACATCAAGCTCCGTAGTAACATATACGCTGTCGAAAGCGTCAATTATGTCTTTATAATCAGTAACAAGGGTTGCTACCTTATCTTTAACGAGTTTGTTTGAACCGTCAAAATGAGAATCGACAGGACCCGCAAGCGCAAAAATCTTTTTACCGGCGTCCTGTTCCAATGCGGAATTAACAGTTATAAGAGAACCGCTTTTTCTTCCTGCCTCAATTACTAAAATACCGTCTGATAAAGCAGATATAATACGGTTCCTCTGAGGAAAATGGTAGCTGTACGCACTTGTATCGGGCGGATATTCTGAAATTACAGCTCCCTTAAATGTAATATCTCTCCTCATTTTAGCGTTTTCTCTCAGGTAATCATAATTTATTCCGCAACCGAGAACGCATATTGTAACTCCGTCTGCCGCCAATGCTCCGAGATGTGAAGAACAGTCAACTCCAAGCGCGCCTCCGCTTACAATAGTTACTCCGGATTTTGAGAGATTATACGCAAAATTATAAGATGACCTTATCGCATACATTGAAGCTTTTCTTGTTCCGATAACCGCAATTGACATTCTGTCGTCAATATCCGGCAAAACTCCCGAAATATAAAGCACCGCGGGCGGGTCGTCAATATCAAGCAGACACTTAGGATATTCAGGGCTGTCTATACAAATAATTTCATAACAATAATGATTGCATTTGGAAATTATCTCATCACAAACGGACAGGGGTGTATTTATCATTTTTTCAATTTCTTTATTTGAAAACAGACCCGATAAACGCCATTCTTCTTCCCCTGATGTATAGAATTTCTCAATACTGTCGTAAAGAAAAGTAATCTGCTTAGCCTTCGGCGTACAATATCCAATTGCCTGAGTAAACCAAATCCAATACTTTAGATTGTTCATTTTACCATTTCCCAAATTATTATAGCCGCCGCAGTTGAGGCGTTAAGCGATTCTGCTCTGCCGTTCATAGGTATTGTAATTTTCTTATTGCATACCTCTATCGTTGAGCTTTTAAGACCGTTTCCCTCGTTGCCGACAGCTACTACACACGGTCTGTCAAATTTAATCCGCGTTATTTTATCGGCATCGCTGTCCACTACCGAAGCGTATGAGGTAATATTTTTGTTTTCTGAAATAAAATCAGCTATACTTTCTTTTATAATATACGGCAGTCTGAAAACAGCCCCCATACTTCCTCTGACAACTTTAGGCGAGTATATATCACAGCAATCGGAGGAAAGTATAACTCCGTCAATTCCAACCGCTTCAGCCGTTCTCAAAATAGTTCCCATATTTGACGGGTCCTGAATATTTTCAAGAGCCAGAAATTTACCGTTACTTTTCATTTTATCAAATAGATAGTGTTTGTCAAGAGTTTTTATAACGCAGAGTATTCCCTGCGGATTTTTGGTATCTGAAATATTTTTAAAAAGAGCCTTTGGAAAAACATAGCTGTTATCAGACGCTTCGCTGATTTTCTTTATTATATCCGAATATTTCTCTAAAATATCCTCGCATACAATAAGTGAAGAAATTTCAGCACCCGAAATTAAGGCGTCACCGCATAAGCGTATACCCTCTGCGACAAATTCTTTACATTCTCTGCGGTATTTTACGCTTTTATTAAGTTTATTTATATGTTTTACCAAGGAATTATCCTTACTTGTAATTTTAGTCATAATAACATCATTTTTAATATAAAAAATTATTTTTACTTTATAATAATATTCTTTATATAAAATTTCCTGTAAAGTAAAATAGCAAAAGCGTTTGGGATAACCCAAACGCAATCACATTTAATTATTTTGCTTGCTTTGCCTGATCAACAAGAGAAGTAAAAGCCGCAGGGTCGGAAATCGCGATTTCCGAAAGCATTTTACGGTTAAGAGTAATTCCTGCTTTTTTTATTCCGTTCATAAATGTAGAATAGTTAACTCCGTTATCCTTGCACGCGGCGGAAATACGCGTAATCCAAAGGCGTCGGAAATCTCTCTTCTTCTGCTTACGGCCGATATACGCATAGTTGCCGGACTTCATAACGGCCTGTTTAGCCATTTTAAAATGTCTTGATTTAGAGCCGAAATAACCCTTAGCGAGTTTTAAAACTTTTTTTCTTCTTTTGCGAGTAGTAATCGCACCTTTTACTCGTGCCATTTTAAATACCTCCGTTAATTAGAAATTCGTAAAAAGATTATTTATAAGGGATAAGACGCTTAATCTGAGCCACATTTGTCTTATCAGCACAAGTAGTTTGGCGCAGACCTCTCTTACGTTTAGTTGTCTTCTTGTTTAAGATATGAGATTTGTTTGCGTGAGCGCGAATAACCTTACCGTTTTTGGAAAGCTTAAAACGTTTTTTTGCTCCGCTGTGTGTTTTAATTTTAGGCATAGTATTATCCTCCTTAACTTTAATTACTTATTAGGCTTAGGTGACAGAAACATAAGCATATTACGGCCCTCAAGTTTGGCAGGCTTATTAATAACCGCGTACTCACTGCAGGCCTCTGAAAATCTGTTCATAAGGTCATACCCAAATTCGGAATGTCCCATTTCACGTCCGCGAAATCTGATTGTAACCTTAACCTTATCGCCGTGCTTAATAAACTTAATGGCGTTATTGAGCTTGGTGTTAAAATCGTGAGTGTCAATATTAAGAGAAAGTCTTACTTCCTTAGTATCGACAATCTTCTGATTTTTGCGGACTTCCTTTTCCCTTTTAGCCTGTTCAAATTTGTACTTACCGTAATCCATAATTTTGCATACGGGCGGTTTAGCCTGAGGAGCAATCTTTACAAGGTCAAGATCCTCTTTAGCCGCCAGATCAAGAGCCTTTTCAGCCGACATAATACCGAGCTGTTCTCCGTTAACGCTTATTACACGAAGCTCGCTGTCGCGTATATCCTCATTGATCTGAATTTCATGCTTACTGATAACAAAGCACCTCCAAAATGGTTATAAAAAATAAATGCGGACAGAAAACCGTCCGCATCGAAATACAAATAAACACAGCACAAGCTGAAGTTTAAATAAGTATTACCCGTGCAGACGACACCCCACAGGTGAAGACATTACTGTCTTTCTTTATTTTACCAAATGATTATATAACATTAAATTTAATTTGTCAAGCATTTATTCTAAACATTTATAAATAAGCTTTGCAATTCTTTCCGAGGATTTACCGTCAAGGTCATCAAAAAACATATTTCTAAAGCGTTCAATCTTTTCGGCTTCAAAATCCTCCTCCTTAATCGCTTGCAGTAATGTATAAAGAGAAGTGCAGATTTTACCAGGTATATAAAGCTTATAATCAAAATAAAAATCTCTTGACTTAATATACGCTTGTAAATCATACGCATAAAAAAGCATTGGTATGTTAAGAAGCGATGCCTCAAAAACAAGAGAGGAATAGTCGCTTATAATAATATCCGAAACAAAAAGAAGGTCGTTTATTTCAGTACTTTCGGAAAGGTCGATTACCCTGTCCTTATATTCATCCGGTATAGGATGCTTCTCTGTAATAAACGGATGATGCTTGATAATTACAGCGTAATCCTCTCCGAGCGTTTCGCAAACCTCGTTAATATCAAAAAGCTCCATAGGGTATCTTGCGCTTTGTTTTAAATCGCCTCGGAAAGTAGGAGCGAAGAGAATAATTTTTTTGCCTTTAAGATTGGGATACTCGCTGAAAAACTTTTTTCTAAAGTTACTTTTATATTCTTCATCAAAGAAAATATCCGTTCTCGCTATACCTGTAGGTATAATATTTTTAGTCGCAATTCCAAATCCCTCGGAGTGGCATTTACGGCAAAACTCCGAGCTGACCGTTACATAATCGTAGGAGCGGTGCATCCTCGTAGCCTGAGGAGAACCCTTAGGCTTGCCTATTCTTGTAAATCCAAAGGTCTTAAACGCCCCGCAGGCATGCCATAACTGAATAATTTTAGTTTCGGGTTTTAAGTCGATTAAATGAATTTGCGGTGTATATTCATCAAGAATAATTACTTTACTCGTAGCGCACGCTTCGGTAAAATCATCAATCTCTTTTCTCGTCATATATCTGAAAGATTTAGTGTTAAACAAGAAGTTTATGTCTAAATTCTTATCATCCTTGATTTTGTTATATACAAATTCAAAATTACCCGAAATATCCTCTCTTCTCGCAGAAAAGAAAGTAATTTTATTAGGCTGGATTTTTTTATGTTTTTTATGCTTGTATTTGCGTCTTATAAGCGACCTTTTATATCCGTCCATTGTGAGGTTCTCTCTTGAAACCCTCGAACAGCGGTAAATAATATAAGATAAAAGACGCGCAATTTTATTCTCCGATTCAATCTTACTCGGCATACTTTTAAAGCCTGTAAAAGTCAAAAGGCCTTCAATTATAAATATTGGAATAAGACAGATAGATAAAAGAAGTGTAATCAGCTTTATAAAGCTGTCCAAAGCGCTGACAAACGAACCTTTTCGTTTATAAGCAATTATTTTTTCAGGCTTGGAGGTGATTGAAAAGTGGTCTTTTTTATCTTCAAGTATAAAGAATTTTTTGTCCTGAATAAATTCCGAGGGAGTTACATCTATAGGAATCTTTTCCTCATAAAAATCAGCAAAGCTTACATTAAAATAAAGGTCAAAAGGTAAGCCTTTTCCCCTTGTTTTCCAGAAAACATAATCTAATCGGTAAGTATAAATCCCCGAAAACATACACTTTCCGTCAATATAAGTAATATCACGGAAACGAATCACAAGCGGTATGCGCCTGTCTTCCTCTCCGTTATCAAAGTACAAAACAACCTTTGGCGTAGAAAGAAATTTTGAATTTATAGACTCATCAATAAATTCACCCGACAAATCTATAGTCATAGACTGCTTTTCAACTACAAGACTGTTTATCTTTATCCTATACCGCAATTAATTTCTCCCCCGTTATTTAACTAAATTGTAAAATTTTTCAACAGCTTTATCCAACGGATAATCATTGCCGTAAACAGACGATGAACCCGCGACAAAAATATCCGCGCCTTTTTCTCTCATTTCAGAACAATGGTCCCAGCTGACGTGACCGTCAACCTCAATTAAAACATTTTTTCCCGAATCTGTAATAATTTTTTTAAGCTTTTCAAGCCTCTCCATACTTTTCGGAGCCATAGGCTGACCTGCAAATCCCGGATATACAGTCATAAGGAGAACAGCATATACCTCGTCAAGATAATCAAAAACGGATTCAACCGGAGTATCGGGACTTATGGCAAGACAAGGTTTAGCGCCCCTTGCCTTAATATCCGCCAAAACTGAATTCACATTTTCGCACGCCTCAAAATGAACGGAAACCATATCTCCTTCTCCGATTTCCATTCTGTCAAAATACTGCATAGGTTCAAAAGCCATAAGATGAATATCACGCTTGATATTTTTCATCGGTTTTTTAAAGCTTTTAACCATATTTGTGTCAAATGTTATATTTGGAACAAACTTATTGTCCATAAAATCTATGTGCAAATATTCAACATTAAGCTCATCAAGTTTTTTTATCTCATCAGCAAGATTGAGAAGGTCGGCGCACATAACCGACGGTGATAACATACCGCGCATATTTACCTCAAATCAGTCGATAACGACCATAACTTTACTGTAAAATTCTTTATTATCCCTCATAATTTCAAGTCCCTTGTCCATATCTTCAAGACTAAATTTATGAGTGATAAGAGGCTTAACTTTTATAGCGCCCGATGACATAGCGTCTACAACAATACTCCAGTCGCTTTGGGGAGTGTTGTTATAAGCGGAATTCCACGTACCGTAAATTTTAAGCTGTTTTCTTAAGATTTGCCAATATGTGTTTTGGGGGAAAGTAAAATCTCCGTGCGGATTACCCACAAAAATAACCTTACCGCCCGAGGCAACGCTGTCAAGACAGTTTCCGGCAGTCGTTGCAATTCCTACAGCCTCAATCGCTACATCAGCGCCGTTTCCGTTTGTTTTTTCCATAACCCACTTTATCGGGTCGCCGTGGGAAGCGTTAAAATAATCGTGAAAGCCTAAGCTTTCGATAAATTCGTAATTATTCAAATCAGTACCGACTAAAAGAACCTTTTTCGCTCCCCAAGCTCTCGCCCATTGAGCAATAAGAATACCGATTGTTCCAGGTCCGTAAATAACTACAGTATCTCCGATTTCTATTCCCGCTCGCCTTAATGCGTGAAGAGCGACAGCGGTAGGCTCCGCCATAGCCGCCTCCTCGTATGACACATTATCAGCGATGGGAACAAGGTTCCACACAGGAACTCTTACATATTCAGCGTATGCTCCGTCTGAACGCGAGCCTAAATAATCATAGCTTTTACAGGTTTCAAAAACACCCTTATTACAGCTTGTACATTCTCTGCAGGGTATAAGCGGAAAAACAGCGGCACGGGTACCGACAAGATGCTCGTTTTCTTTAGACGCCGCCGCTACCACCTGACCTGCAAATTCGTGTCCCGGAATAGTCGGAAAATGATATGTTCCGTTCACAAAAATTCTCGGAATATCCGAACCGCAGATACCGCAAGCCTTGACCTTTAAAAGAACCTCGTCGGGCTTCAGCTTTGGTATCGGATGGTCCTCATATCTCAAATCGCCTACAGCGTGTAAAACGCGGGCTTTCATTGTATCCATATTAAACCTCCTAATCAACCGTTAACTATGGTTTCAAAAGTTTCCAAATCTTCTATTGTTGTAATTTTAAAATTGCGCTCACTGCCTTCAACAAGGCGTATATTCATATTGTGACGGTAAGCAATTTCACTGCTCCCCGCGGTCGCTGAAATTTCATCATCTGTGACCGAATTATGAATGTCAAGATATTTTTTAAAATCAAAGCTTTCAGGCGCCTGCCCTGCAAAAAGCTCCGAACGCTTTAACAGGTTGTCAATCGACTTTCCGTCTTTACTCTGATAAATCGTATCTTTGACGGAAATAACGGGCATAGCGCCGTCATCTTCAATTGCTCCGATTATACAATCATCTATTATTTTATCGGAAACCAAAGGACGGGCGGCATCGTGAATAATAACAACGTCTGTATCAGGCGCGTTTTTATCAACACATTTCAGCCCGTTATATATAGAATGTTGACGGGTTTTTCCCGCCGAAGCGTAACCGCAAACCTTATCAATACCGTATTTTTTTATATTTTCGATTACATAACTCTTCCACTCGTCGCTGACGACTATACATATTTTATCAACATTCTTATGATTTTGAAATATTTCAAGGCAGTATACGATAATCGGTTTTTCGTTTACAATAAGGTACTGCTTTGGACGGTCCACGCCCATTCTTGAGCCTACTCCGCCCGCAAGTATAATCGCAGTATTCATAAATTACCTCCAAAGGCATTTTCATTCTGATTATTTTAACATACATAATATTTTACGTCAATTTAATATATAACAGTCGAGAGTATATTTACCTACTATTACATTTAAATCAAGTATAATATTTATTGATAAAACTGTCAATTTTTGTAAAAAGAATGTAACCTTTTAAAGAAGATAAAGCCTCTTGATTTAGTATTACCTTTATGTTAATATCATTGTGGAGTGATATTATGGAATTTTATAATAGATTACAGCTTAGAAAAACCGCAAGCGGAATCGGGTTTTATATTTTTACAATTATAATATCAATGTATTTTTTTGCAATTATAGGAACAACCGTTTCCGCTTTTACAACTAATTCTTACAGCACTATCGTTTCATTTTTACTTGATAATATTGTTTCTATATCAAGTATGTTTATAATCGGTCTTTTTTACTGCTCGTTTTCAAGAACCGATTTATCGGAAATTGCGCCCATTAAAAGAGTTTCGGGAAAGCTTTTATATAAATTGGTTTTAATAGCCTTATCAATTGCCTTCATTGCTGATTATCTAACTGAAATTTTTCTCTCCGGCGTTTCTTTATTCGGAATACAGAATAAAGTATCTATGGATTACACAACAAATAATTCAGTTGAATCAATACTTTATATTATCTCTGTCGCCGTAATTCCTCCGCTTGTCGAAGAATTTGCGTTCAGAGGAATTATCCTTCACAAGCTTAGAAAATACGGAGATACGTTCGCAGTATTAATTTCAGCCGTACTTTTCGGTCTTATGCACGGAAATATTGTTCAAATACCGTTTGCGTTTATCGCGGGAATCGCTCTCGGCTTTGTTACGGTTAAATCCAACTCGCTTATACCTTCAATGACGGCGCACTTTATGATAAACTTTACAAGCGTAATTTATTCAATAGCTTATGATAATAAGGTCTTAGAGGAAAGCTTAATAGAATTAATATACATTTCATTTATTATAATTGTAATTATCGGAGCTGTATTCTCGGCGATTAAACTCTCTAAAGATAAAAACTTTTTTAAATTTGAAGCTTACAGCGAAATTGCTTTTAAAGACAGAGTAAAAACAGTATTCACCTCGACAGGAATAATATTCGCGCTTATAGCCTTTTCCGTTGAAACGGTAATTTCGGTAATATAATATGAACAGTAACGATTATATGAAAGAGGCTTTAAAACAGGCGCACATCGCATTTGAGCTTGGAGAAGTTCCAATCGGAGCTGTGATTACTCACAAAGGTGAAATTATTTCTACCGCCTACAACAAACGTGAAACTAAAAAAAACGCGCTCTTCCACGCCGAAACAGAGGCTATTTACAAGGCCTGCAATAAGCTTGGCGGTTGGAGACTTTGGGAATGTAATCTCTACGTTACCTTAGAGCCGTGCCCGATGTGCGCAGGCGCAATTGTAAACGCAAGAATACCGAAGGTTTATTTCGGAGCGTACGATTTGAAGAACGGAGCCTGCGCGTCAAATTTAAATCTGTTTAATATGGAAAATAATTTCCGCCCCGAATTTTTCGGCGGAATACTTGAAAAAGAATGTTCAGATTTATTAAGGGATTTTTTCAAAAAATTAAGAAATTAAAATATTATATTTCATAAAATATTACCCTCCTGCGGATATTAAATACCGCAGGAGGGTTTTGTTTTACATATGATTATCAAGCTCTTTATAAAGCTCCAACGCTTTCTTTTTCAAGGATACTCTGTCATTTTCAATCGTTTCATCAATGACGCTGTCAAGTAAAATTTCAAGAATATCTCCGATTGTTTTTCCGTCGGTTATTCCAAGATGGATTAAATCAGAACCGTTGATTTTCAGGTCGCGGATTTTATAACATTCGTTATTTTCCTGAATTTCATCAAATGCCTTCTGAGAAAGCTCCAAATTATTCAGTTTGCTTTCTCTCATATATTTAGATTGCGCGAGAATGTCCGCCCTTTGAACCTTTATAAGGCGTTTAAAGTTTTCCTCGCCGATTTTTTTAAGTATGTGTTTAATCTGTTTTTTATTATCGGAGGTCCTGGAATCGTGATACTCAATAAGAGTTACTGCGTCCTCAATAAATTTCGTGGGATATTTCAGACGTTGCAAGGCAGTCTTGGCTAAAACGGCGCTGAAATGATTATGCCCCTTAAAATGGTCAATTCCCTTTTTGTCAGTTCTCAAAGCAAGAGGCTTTCCTATGTCATGCAACAACATAACCATTCTTAGCAGAGTATCGGCTTCAATATTTGAAACAGACGCGGTAATATGTCGCCATACAGTTTTGTTATGATGCGGAGTGTTTTGCGCAAAATCAAAGGTCGATACAATTTCAGGGAGGAAAACGGCAAAAACATCCTTGTATCTTCTTAAAATAAAGTTAACATTTTTTCCGCATATTATAAGATTTAATTCCGACGCAATTCGTTCCTCTGAAATATTTGATAAAAGCTTTTTATTTCTAATAATTGAAACCGCTGTATTGCTTTCTATGCTGAAATTATATACTGAGGCAAACCTCAGACATCTGAGTATTCTCAACGCGTCCTCGATAAATCTTTTATCGGGATTTCCTACGCACCTAAGCGCCATATATTTTAAATCCCTTTCACCGCCGAAAGGGTCTACCAGACCTTTTTCCTCATTATACGCCATAGCGTTTACAGTAAAATCACGTCTTGACAAATCAATCTCTATGTCATCGGTAAAAGTTACCTGTTCAGGATGTCTGCTGTCAGAATAGTTGCCGTCTATACGGTATGTAGTAACTTCATAAACCTTTTTATTTATAACAACGCCTACAGTTCCGTGCTGTTCCCCTACGGAAATCAAATGATAAGGTTTAAAACATTCTTTTATTTCTTCAGGTTTTGCGGAGGTAGTTATATCCCAATCCTTTGGCTCAATTCCCAAAACGGCGTCACGAACACAACCGCCTACAACAAAAGCGTCGTAACCGTTTTCTTTAAGTGTGTTCAAAATAATTTTAACGTCTTCGGGAATTTTTAAAGTCAAATATATCACCTGTTGAATTATATCATAAAAAATGAGAAATTTACAAAAAACTACAGATTTTCAATATATTTTTTAATCAATTCGTCGTTTTGAAACGATAGCCTTTTTAAAATAAAAAAATAAAAAATTTCCGCAACTATAACAATAATCGGCATAAAAATGCCATCATAATTTTTAAATAAAAGGGATACCGTTAAACTTTCAACCGCAACGGCAAAAAGAACAGCAAGTAAAATTATAACAAATGTTGCAGGTCTGAATTTACCTTTGATTTTATTTTCACTTAAAAATTCTCCGTAAAAATAATTCGATATAAATGCGGAATGTTTACCGTAATCGTCCTCAAGATAAAGAGAAAATTTTTGTTTTGAAATATCTCCTGAAATTCTTTTTCCGCTTATGAGATATTTTCTTCCTAAATCAGAATTTAAAATTGATTTTGAATCAGAGCTTACGTTAAATATCATTTTACCCTCCTAATTTCTGTCCTATCGAATTTACAGCTTACATTGTAAAGAATGTTATATAAAATTATTGAAATAACAGAAAGAACAACAACCAGAGTAAGCGCAAACGGATTTAAAGGTACTATATTAAAGAAAAATCCGAAAACTGAAATACCCAAGGTTAAACCTCCGAATACAATCGCTATAAGCGCGCCTCTTAAAAGGTTAATGGGAATTGAAAGTCTTATTACCATCATAGTTCCAACTAACGCGGTCAGAATTACCGCCATTGTGGAAAATTCCTCATAACTGTACTCGCGCGTAAAGAATACAAGCGTCAAAATATTTAACACTACCATTAACGCCGCGGGCCAAGACCTCATAATTACATTTTTAATAAACCGCCCTTTTATTCTGCTGTGATTTGGTTGGAGAGCCAAAACGAAAGACGGTATTCCGATTGTAAAAGCGCTTATTAAGGAAAGCTGGAGCGGTTGGAAAGGATAATTTATATTAACAAAGATAAACGCAAACGCAAGCACAAGCGAATAAAGCGTCTTGACGATAAACAGAGACGCGCTCCTTTGAATATTGTTAATCGCTCGCCTGCCCTCGGCGACAACCTTAGGCATCGAAGCAAAATCATCATCAGTCAAAACAAGCTGTGATATATTTTTAGCCGCGTCCGAGCCCGAAGCAATTGCAACACTGCAATCAGACTCTTTAAGCGCGAGAACGTCATTCACACCATCGCCTGTCATCGCTACGGTATGACCGTTACTTTTAAGAGCCTCAACAAATTTTTTCTTTTGCTGGGGAGTAACCCGTCCGAAAACAGTATAATTTTCTACCGCGTCTGAAATTTCTTTATCCGTCACAAGTGTTGACGCGTCAATAGATTTTTCAGCCTCAGGGATACCGACAGACTGCGCAATTCTCTCCACGGTTTTTCTGTTATCTCCTGAAATAACCTTGAGCCTTACTCCCTGTTCGTTAAAGAATTTTATTGTTTCATCGGCGTTATCTCTAACCTTATCTTTAATTTTAATTAACGCTAAAGGTTCAAGCTTTTTGGGTAAAATCTCATTGTCTGCAAATTTATCAGAGCTTACCGCCAAAGTTACAACCCTGAGAGTATCGTCAATTTCAGAAATTTTATTAAATATTTCTAAATCAGAATTATTAAATATACATTCAGCCGCGCCCAATACATATGACTTTCCGTCGCAAAGCTCAGCCGCCGACCACTTCTTTTCAGATGAAAACGGTATACATTTTTCAGCTTCAATCGTGTCGCAATTTAAGTAGTTGTCTATAGCGTCAATTGTTGAATTTTTATCAATTGAAGATTTCGCGATTGATTTAAGATCCGTATCTACATCTTTTTTATCATTACCCAGATAATCTATATCAACAACTTCAAGCTCGCCCGTGGTAATTGTTCCCGTTTTATCAAGGCACAAGACGTCAATTCTCGCCAAGGTTTCTATACAAAACAACTGCTGAACAAGAACTTTTTTGGCTGACAGCCTTACTACCGAAACCGCTAAAACCGTACTTGTGAGAAGTATAAGTCCCTCGGGTATCATTCCGATAAGAGCCGCAACCGTACTTACAATAGTATCTTTAAAGCTTTCGTGGTTAAAATAAAATTGATTAATAAAAAGAGCAATTCCCATAGGGAATATCGCAATTGAACAAAACTTGATTATCTTGTTAAGAGTAATCATAATTTCAGAATTAATTTTCTTATGATATGTAGCCTCGTGCTGGATTTTTGAGGCGTAATTTTCTGCTCCGACTTTTTCAACCTTTGCAAAAACTATTCCCGAGGAAATAAAACTGCCTGATAAAAGTTTCTCTCCCTCTTTCTTTTCAATACGGTCGCTCTCTCCTGTTAAAAGGCTTTCGTTAGCGTAACAAAACCCGTCGATTATTTTGCAGTCGCAGGGAATCTGCATTCCCGACTTTAAAATAATAATATCATCCAATACTATTTTATTAACGTTTATATTTTCAATTTTACCGTTTCTGACAACGTCAATATTGCTTGATACGACAATAGAAAGCCTGTCCACGGCTCTTTTTGAGCGTATTTCCTGTACAATACCTATAATAGTATTACATACGACAACGCCCATAAAAATCATATTTTTGTTTGAGCCTACCAAAAGCAAAAGCAACATTAAAAATAAATTTAAAAAATTAAATAAGGTAACAGTATTTTCAAACACAATTCTCTTAATTGATTTTGATTTTGAACCCGCGTCTTTATTTACAAGTCCTTTTCTTATCCGTTCTTCAACGTCGCTTTGTGAAAGCGACTGATTTTTTACATATTCTTTTAACATATGCACCTCTTTGAAAATACTGCTAAATTTAATTTATTTATCTTAATAAAAACGATATTCATAACAAATTATTATCTTAAAATCTTATTACCATTATATTATACACTATCTTTTCAAAAAATAATAGAGCAAAAGTGAAGGAGGTGAACAAATGTTAAAAAATGTAAAAATAAGAATTATCCCAACAATTCTTGTTATTATTTTTTCCTTTTCAATTTGCATAATTCCCGCGTCGGCAAAAAGCAGGCAGGTAATAATTGGCGGTGAATCGTTTGGCTTAAAGCTTTATTGTAAAGGAGTTATGGTAACTCACTTTGAAAGCTTTTTATCAAACGGTAAAAACGTCTGCCCCGCTAAAGATTCCGGAATTAAAAAGAACGATATAATTTTATGCGCCGATAGTAAAGAGGTTAAAAGCAACGAGCAAATAGATGAAATTGTAAAAAATTCTAAAGGCAAAGAAATTAATTTTAGAGTATTAAGAAATTCAAAAGTTTTTAATATAAAAGTAAAACCTCTTATTAATTCTAACGGAGAATATTATATCGGACTTTGGGTAAGAGACAGTTGCGCCGGTCTTGGAACAATAAGTTATTATGATACAAAAAACAAAACGTACGGCGCGTTAGGTCACGGAATATGCGATGTTGATACAGGTGGACTTATGCCGAGTTCAAAAGGAGAAGTGCTAAAAGCAAATATTACAAGCGTAACAAAATCCAAAGATAATCAAATCGGAACGCTAAACGGTTATTTTACCGAATCAACAATAGGAAATATAAAAAATAACACTCCGATTGGTATTTACGGTGATATAACCGAAAACATCTGTAAAAACAAAAAGTACGAAATTTCAGATATTTCAGAATTAAAAGTAGGTAAAGCAAAGCTGATAACAACAATTTCGGGAACTACACCTAAGGAATATGATATTTCAATAACCTATATTTCAAAACAAAATGAAAATTCAAACAGAAATTTTGTTGTTAAAATAACAGATAAAAGGCTTTTAAATAAAACAGGCGGTATTGTTCAGGGAATGAGCGGAAGTCCGATTATCCAAAACGGAAAGTTTGCGGGCGCGCTTACTCACGTTTTTATAGATGACTGCAAAAGAGGTTACGGTATATTTGCTGAAAATATGATTAAAAACTAAGGCCTGCCTTCGGGCAGGTTACATAAGATGTCGATATATTGTGTCGAATTATTTTTAAATATACAACATATTGTTATTTCGTTTAGAATTTTTTGTTCTCAAAATAAATTTTTTAAGAAAATTTAAAAAAGTTTTTTGGAAACTATTGCCAATTTTACCACTTTATGGTAGTATTAATTCGTAAACAAATCTTACGGAGGTTATAAAAATGAATGACAGTATAAAACTACTTATTACAGAAGACAAATCGTCACTTTCTGATGATGATTTTCTGATTTTTCAGAATCACGGTATCTCCCCTGTTTTCTGTACAAAAGACGGCGAGGAGCTTTTATTAAAAATAGTTAACGAGTCACCCGACGCTGTAATTATGGATTTATTTATGACAAGGCTTGACGCTCTCGGGGTTATGAGAGCCATCAAGAAAAAAGATATTAAAGAACCGCTTTTAATTGTTACAGCGTCATTCAGCAGTTCGGCTTTGGAAAGAGAAATTATGAACGGCGGAGCGAGTTATTATGCTTTAAAGCCTTATAATTTAGACGCAATTTGCGAGGATATTGTCGCTTTATTAAGTAAAGGCAAAAACGCTCAAACATCGGGAAGGTATTATGACGCGTTCGGAATAGAACTAAAAGTTACTGAAATTCTCCACGAAATCGGCGTTCCCGCCCATATTAAGGGTTATAATTATTTAAGAGATTCTATCATTATGTCAATAGAAAAACCGGAAATCATTAACGCTGTTACCAAACAGCTTTATCCCGGCGTTGCCAAAAAATACGAAACAACCTCCTCAAGAGTGGAAAGAGCGATACGCCATGCAATTGAAGTAGCGTGGGACAGAGGCGACGTTGACGTACTTAACTCATACTTCGGTTATACTATACATAACGGAAGAGGCAAGCCGACAAACAGCGAGTTTATTGCTATGATTGCAGATAAACTAAGATTACAAATAAGAAACGCAAGTTAAAATTACGGTCTGTTCTTACAGACCGTTTTTTATTGACTTATAAATTTGAATATGTTAATATTTTAACAAATAATAAATAAGGAGGAAATGTAAATGAAAAATCAAAAATTCACTATAACAGGTATGACCTGTTCAGCGTGTTCATCAAACGTAGAGCGCGCCGTCAACAAGCTTGACGGAATCGAAAGCGTCAGCGTAAATTTAATCGCGAATACAATGGATACTCAATATGATGAAAATAAAATAAATGAAAAGAAGATTATAAGCGCTGTAAAAAAAGCAGGTTACGGAGCAAAACCGTTTGTTAGAGATGAAGAACAGTATGACAGAAATTCCGACTCCGTAAAACAAAGATTGATTTTTTCTATCCTCTTTCTTATACCGCTGATGTTTGTTTCTATGGGACATATGATTGGTATTCATATTTCCTTTTTAGAAAATATGATTATTCAGGGAATTTTAGAAATTTTATTTCTTATTCCAATTCTTATTTTTAATAAAAAATATTTTATTAACGGTTTTAAATCTCTTTTTAAGCTAAGACCTAATATGGACGCGCTGATTGCGCTCGGAGCAGGCGTGTCAATTGCCTACAGCTTATACACCTTTGTAAATATAATAATATTAAACGCTGATATGATGACTGCAAACGCTTTAGGTCTGCACTATTATTTTGAATCGGCAGGAATGATTCTCACATTTATTACTATAGGAAAATATTTAGAAAGCAAAAGCATAAGCAAAACATCTTCCGCAATAAGCGGTCTTATAAAGCTCACCCCAAAAACCGCGATTGTTGAAAAAGACGGAAAAGAAGTTGAAATTGATACCAACAAAATAGTCGGCGGTGACATAGTAATATGCAAAAACGGTATGTCAGTGCCTGTTGACGGAAAAATAGTTGAAGGTAATTGCAGTATTGACGAAAGCGCTATTACAGGAGAAAGTATACCGATAGATAAAGCGGTCGGCTCTCAGGTCACGGGCGGTACGGTGCTTACTTCGGGTTATATAAAAATTGAGGCGGTCAATACAGGCGAGGATACAACATTGTCTAAAATAATAAAACTTGTTGAAAACGCTACAAGCTCAAAAGCGCCTATAGCAAGAATTGCTGATAAAGTTGCAGGAATTTTTGTTCCGTCTGTTATCGGTATAGCAATTGTAACAACTCTGATTTGGCTGTTCATTGGTATGGATTTTGCAAAAGCAATATCGTTCGGAATAGCTGTACTTGTAATTTCTTGTCCCTGCGCGCTCGGACTTGCAACCCCTACCGCAATTATGGTCGGAACGGGAAAAGCCGCTCAAAACGGTATTCTTATTAAATCCGCGCTCGCGCTTGAAACAGCGAATAAGGTTAAAACGGTAGTCCTTGATAAAACGGGAACTATAACAAAAGGAGCTCCGCAGGTTACAGATGTTATAGAATATTCGGATAATTTGCTAAGTATCGCGTACACAATTGAAAATAATTCCGAGCATCCGCTTGCAAAGGCTGTTGTAGATTACGCTAAAGAAAAAAACATTGAGCTTTTAAAATCGGAGGATTTCAAATCATATACGGGTTTTGGTATATCAGCAAAAATCGACTCAAAAATTTACTATTCGGGAAGCTATGATTTTATTCAAAGCTTAGGAATAGAATTTGACAATAATTCTATTAAGGAATTATATAGCAGTGGAAAAACTCCCCTGTTATTTGCAGATGAAAAAGAAATCATAGGAGTTATTGCGGTTGCGGACACAATCAAAGAAACAAGCAAAAATGCGGTAGAATGTCTTAGGGCGCTTGATGTAGACGCGGTTATGCTCACGGGAGATAATAAACAGACCGCTGAATCAATTCAAAAATCAGCAGGCATTAAGACGGCTTACGCTCAGGTTCTCCCCCAACAAAAGGAGGAAATAGTAAGAGAATACAAAAATAAAGGAAGCGTCGCTATGGTCGGTGACGGAGTTAACGACTCCCCTGCCCTTGTAAGCGCTGATGTAGGAATAGCAATCGGCGCGGGAACGGATATTGCGATTGACTCTGCCGATATAGTCCTTATGAAAAACGACTTGCTTGATGTTGTAACTACAATTGAACTAAGCCGCGCGGTTCTCAAAAATATTAAAGAAAACCTTTTTTGGGCATTTATTTATAACGTAATATGTATTCCGCTGGCGGCAGGAGCTTTTTACTCTCTGCTTGGATGGCAGTTGGAGCCGATGTTCGGAACTGTCGCTATGAGTTTAAGCTCAATATGCGTTGTATCTAACGCGTTAAGGCTTAAACGCTTTAAGCCTAAAAAAATAAAATCGGCTGATGAAAATATAACAGATTTTAAAACTATTGTGCCTAACCGAAACGAAAACAATACTAAAAAAGTAAAAATAGAAGGTATGATGTGTGAACATTGTGTTTCAAGAGTTCAAAATGCGTTAGAAGAAATCAGCGATAAACCTGTCAAGGTGGTTTTGAGTGACAATACTGCAATAGTCGATAAAGATTTACCAAACGATGCTATAAAAAATGCGATTAATAAAGCAGGATACAAAGTTATTGATACAGAATAAAGGCGGTCAATTGACCGCCTTTTCTCTTTCATAGTCATCTTTGAGGATTTTTCCATTTTATTTCTTTCTTATTTATACCATACCGATTATTGATTTCGTCATAAAAATCGTATTTTTCACGTTCCTTAACCCATACCTGAATATATCCATATTCGGTGCTTATATACTCTCCGGTCAATGCGTCAATTTGTATAATAGAATAGATTGATAAATACGGATATTTCCAGAAATAATTTCCTTTTTCATCTTTCCAGACCAAACCTGATTTTATAGCTGTTGACGATAATCTTTTAAAATCAAAAGATTTGGGAATTTTTTCAACATAATTTTCGTAGTGATTTTTGAAAATAACAATATATACAGGTCTTTTTAAGTTGTTATTTTTCAAGATTTTTTTATCTGAAATTAAATTCACGCACGATTTTGCCGTAATCAGATTACAGGATGAAACATTATTTTCATCGTAATACTTCGACTTTTTTATTTCATTTTTAGCTTTTTTAAGCGCGAAATCTTTTGAAATATATTTTCCCTGTTTTCTATATCCTGTAGCTTGCGCCGTTGTAGATGATTCAACAGTTTTCTGCTCTGAAGTTTTATTATTAAGAAGATTATATGTAAAGATACCTCCTACGCCCGCGATTACTGCAGCGCATGCAACAGCCAAAGCCTTAACTCCCATACCGGCAGAGCCGGCTGATGCGGTTTTTGCTACAGAAAGAATATTTCCATTTGTTGAGAATGTCTTTAACGCGAAAATTGACTTAGGCGCCAATGTGCATTTATATTTTTCCGCTTCATTAATAAGAGCATAGGCAATATATGCAGTGGGGCTTAACGCTAATAAATTTTCTTTGCCTATTTTTTCAAACTCACTTTTAATAGCCTTACGCGCTGTATACAGACGGCTTTTTACCGTGCCTTCCTTTACTTCAAGCACATTGGAAATCTCCTTTACGCTAAGCTGTTGAAAATAGTACATAAGCACACATTCTCTCTGAACATTCGGAAGTTTATCAACAACATTTCTGATTATATTGCAAATTTCGTTCGTTTCAACAGAATTTTCAGGAGTAATTTGTATGTCAGTATCCTCATAATCCTCAGTTAACTCTTCTTCGGTTACGGATTTTGCAAATATATCCTTGCAGTAATTTGCCGTAACTGCTTTAAGCCAGCCTAAAAAAGCGTTCGGATTTTTTACAGAGGACAGCTTGTTTAATACAGTAACATAAATATCCTGTACCGCGTCATTTGCCTTTTCTTCATCTTTAAGTAAACTAAGGCAATAATAGTAAACGTACGAGCCTGTTTCGTTTATAATATACTCCAACGCCTTTTTATCACCGTTCTGGGCTTTTAATACGTTCTTGGAAAGCTTTTTATTGTTAATTTTTTGTTTTGGTGTTTTGTGTTTCATAAAAATTTCATAACCTTTCTTTTTTATCTTCTATTTAAAAAGACGAATTTTAATCAAAAAGGTTCATTTTTCATATTTTTAAAGGGTTGCCGTAAAGACAACCCTTTATTTATTAAAATTATTTTGTTCTTCCAATATCCGTGCGGTAGTGAGCGCCGTCAAAGCTGATTTTATCAACTGCGTTATATGCCTTTTTCAAAGCTTCGTCAAGCGTATCGGCTTTTGCGGTAACTCCTAAAACACGACCTCCGTTTGTAAGGAATTTTTCATTTTCAAGCTTAGTTCCTGCGTGAAAAACAACAGCTCCGTCTACCCCGCCGTTTTCGTCTAAGCCTTTAATTTCAATTCCTTTTTTGTAAGCAAGAGGATAACCTCCGCTTGCCATAACTACGCACGCAGTAGCGCCGTCATACCATTCAATATCAATATCTGCGAGCTTTTCATCAATAATAGCCTCACAAATATTAACCAAATCGGTTTTAAGTCTTGGAAGTACAACCTGCGCCTCGGGGTCGCCGAAACGCGCATTATACTCAATAACCTTCGGGCCGTTCGGTGTTATCATAAGTCCGAAATACAAACACCCCTTAAACGGTCTTCCCTCTTTAGCCATAGCCTTTATAGTCGGAACAAAAATTGTATCATAACACTCTTTGGCTATTTCATCAGTATAATACGGGTTAGGACTTATTGTACCCATACCGCCTGTATTAAGTCCCTCATCATTATCATAAGCGCGCTTGTGGTCCTTTGAGCTTACCATAGGTTTAACGACCTTGCCGTCCGTAAATGCCAAAACGCTTACCTCGGGTCCTGTTAAAAATTCTTCAATAACAATATTGTTTCCCGAATCTCCGAACTTTTTATCCTCCATAATGGATTTAATAGCGTTCTTCGCGTCATCAATGGTCTGCGCGATGATAACGCCCTTGCCGAGAGCAAGCCCGTCGGCTTTTACAACTATAGGAACCGTGTTTTCCTTTTCAACGTATTCAATTGCTTTTTTGGGGTCGTCAAACACCTCATATTTAGCGGTGGGAATACCGTATTTCTTCATCAAATTTTTTGAAAAAACCTTTGACGCCTCGATTATAGCGGCATTTGCGTTAGGACCGAAAGCCCTTATTCCCTCTTTCTCCATTGCGTCTACCATTCCTGCGGCAAGAGGGTCGTCAGGCGCTACGAAAACTAAATCTACGGCGTTATCCTTAGCGAATTTAACCATATTTTCTGTATCCATCGCGCCGATATTTACGCACTCGGCGTCTTTTGCAATACCTCCGTTACCCGGCGCGCAATAAAGCTTTGTGCATTTATCGGATTCTTTCAGCTTTTTAATTAAGGCGTGCTCGCGTCCGCCAGAGCCAATCATTAAAATTTTCATCTTAATACCTCGAATTAATGATGGAATAAACGTATACCCGTAAAGCACATTGTCATATTGTACTTATCGCAGGTTTCAATTACGTTATCGTCGCGGATTGAACCGCCCGGCTGAGCGACAAACTCAACGCCGGATTTACGCGCTCTTTCTATATTATCTCCAAACGGGAAGAACGCGTCGGAGCCGAGCGCAACACCTGAATTTTTAGCTATCCATTCTTTCTTTTCCTCCGCTGTAAGAGGTTCGGGTTTAACCTTGAAAAGATTTTGCCATACACCGTCTTTTAAAACGTCTTGGTATTCATCAGAAATATAAACATCAATTGTATTATCTCTGTCGGGACGGCGGATATTATCTACAAACTGAAGTCCTAAAACCTTCGGGTGCTGACGAAGCCACCATATGTCAGCCTTATTTCCCGCAAGTCTTGTGCAGTGAACCCTGGACTGCTGACCTGCGCCTACACCGATAGCCTGTCCGTCTTTAGCGTAACACACGGAGTTTGACTGCGTATATTTTAAAGTAATAAGTGAAATTATAAGGTCGCGTTTTGCCTCGTCGGTAAGATTTTTATTCGCAGTAGGGATATTTGCCGTAATCATTTCCTCATCAATTTTAAGCTCGTTTCTTCCCTGCTCAAACGTTATACCAAAAACATCTTTATGCTCAATCGGTTCGGGAGTATAATCAGGGTCGATTTTAACTACATTATATGTTCCCTTGCGCTTTGTTTTTAAAACTTCAAGCGCCTCGGGAGTATAGTCGGGAGCGATAATACCGTCGGAAACCTCTCGCTGGAGGAGTTTCGCTGTCTGAACATCACAGGTATCGGAAAGCGCTACCCAGTCGCCGTAGGATGACATTCTGTCCGCGCCTCTCGCCTTTGCGTATGCGCTCGCAATAGGAGAAAGCTCTAAATCATCAACAAAATAAATTTTCTTTAATGTGTCGGAAAGTTCAGAGGCAACCGCTGCGCCCGCAGGGCTAACGTGCTTAAAGGACGCCGCCGCAGGAAGTCCCGTAGCCGCTTTAAGCTCTTTTACAAGCTGCCATGAGTTAAACGCATCGAGAAAGTTAATATAACCGGGTTTTCCGTTTAAAACCTCAACAGGCAGGTTTTTACCGTTATTCATAAAAATTCGTGACGGTTTCTGATTAGGATTACATCCGTATTTCAAACTTAATTCATTCATTTTATATTCCTCCGTTTTTTATAAAATAATTTCACTTTGTTTTACTGCGTTTTAGTCTTACTTATTTTTATTAATAATTCTTGAGGTCGCCTTATTTGTCGCAATATCTATGTATCTGACAAAAAGACTGACTTTATTATCGCTGTCAAGAGCGTTCCATATTTTTTCGGCAAACGTATCAATATCATCATTGCCGATTTCAACCAATGTCGGTTCGCCCTCAAAGCTCGGGAGCGGATTTCCGTCACCCATATATGTGTGAATAAAATGTCCTTCTCCCTGAATCGGGTGGTCATAATCAAAAGTAAATCTCTGACAGCATTTGGGATTGCCGTTTGAGCTTTTTAATATCGACATACTATATGAAAGCTTTTCGCCTCTCGCGTCATTTTCAGTACGGCAGTTAACAATACCGCTGATACGCGGAGTGTAATTCGGAGCGTCAGGCTCAAATTCACGTCCGCTGAGCGACTGTTCAAATGTCTTTCCGCAGGACATAAGCGAAACGATTGTATCTGTCTGGTCGCCGTTTGTAACAATAGTGCTCTCTGCCAGCGTGCGCACGGGAGCGTAAATTATAAGGCTCGGGTCTTCAAGCTTGCTCTCGTCAAACGCCTTTGTGCGTATTCCGTCGCCGTCTTCTACGAAAACTCTGTTACGGCTGTTTTCACTTCTTCCCATAATAAAGTAAGCGATTACCGCGTTATTTCCGTCCTTTGTTCTGCCCAAAACAATTCCTCGTCCGGGGTAGCTTGTTTTTGAAATTTCTTTTTCAAGTGATACAGCGTTCATAATTATCCTCCGTTAATCAATAATTTCGGTTGTGTTTCCTACAACCTTTATCTTATCTTCACAAAAAAGCGACACAGCTTTCGGAAGTATTTTCCATTCCGCCTGTTCCATAACGCGTTTTTGTAATATTTCGGGAGTATCCCCGTTTTTTACTTCAACGGCTTTTTGAATTATTATCGGTCCGCCGTCGCACACCTCGGTAACAAAATGAGCGGTAGCGCCCGTAAGCTTGACGCCCTTTTCCAAAGCCTTTTCGTGAACCTTAAGACCGTAGAAACCTTCTCCGCAAAAGCTTGGAATAAGCGCGGGATGAATATTAATAATTCTGTTTTTAAATTCCGAGATAACTTCTTTCCCGAGGATTGTCATAAATCCCGCAAGAACAATCAAATCGGCTTTTTTACTTTTTAACAGTTTGGTTAAAGCCTTGTCGTAATCAGAAAATTCTGAAAAGTCCCCGCGTCTTATAACCTCGGTTGAAATACCGTTATTTTTTGCTCTTTCAAGCGCATAAGCTTTACTGTTGCTTGAAATAACACAGGTTATTTTTCCATTTTTTATAAGTCCCGATTTTTCCGCGTCAATCAAGGCTTGCAGATTAGTTCCACCGCCTGAAACAAGCACGATAATGTTTTTCATTATTCTAAAATTACTCCTTCGTCACCCTTAACAACTTCGCCTAAAATTACTGCGTCCTCTCCGTTTGCTTTAAGTATGTCGAGCGTTTTTTGAACATCGCTCTTATCAACCGCAAGCACCATACCGACACCCATATTAAAAGTGTTAAACATATCGTGCTCCGAAATATTGCCGACACGCTGAATAACATCGAAAACAGGAAGTACGGGAATCGAAGATTTTTTGATTTTGGCGCTCAATCCATCTTTTAACATTCTCGGTATATTTTCATAAAAACCGCCGCCTGTAATATGTGAAATCGCTTTTACATCAACTTCATTTAAAAGGGCAAATATAGGCTTAACATAAATTTTTGTAGGAGTAAGCAAGGTTTCTCCGAGAGGCTTGTCGAGTTCTTCGTATTTATCGTTTATTGTGTTTTCATCAATATTAAATACTTTTCTTACAAGTGAAAATCCGTTTGAATGAACGCCCGAGGAAGGAAGTCCTATGATTACGTCTCCTTCATTCAGAGCGCTTCCGTCAATCATCTTCGGCTTATCCGCGATACCAACGCAAAAACCCGCAACATCATATTCGTCAGCAGGCATAAGTCCGGGGTGTTCCGCGGTTTCTCCGCCTATCAAAGCGCATTCAGACTGAACACAGCCCTCGGAAATTCCCTCCACAATCGAGGCAACCTTTTCGGGTATGTTTTTGCCGATTGCAATATAATCAAGGAAAAACAACGGCTTGGCTCCGCAACAGATAACATCGTTGACGCACATAGCAACAGCGTCAATTCCGATTGTGTTGTGTTTACCAAGGAGAAAAGCAAGCTTGATTTTTGTTCCGACGCCGTCTGTACCGCTGATTAATACAGGCTCCTGCATATCCTTGAAATTCGGCGCGAAAAGTCCTCCGAAACCGCCTATGCCCGAAATTACACCCGGGATTTTTGTACGGGCGACGTGCTTTTTAATAAGCTCTACGGATTCGTACCCTGCGGTAATATCAACTCCTGCTTCCTTATAGCTTTCGCTGAAACTTTTCATAAAGACCTCCAATCAGACTTTTTTAATTTTATTTTCAAATTTGTCCTCAAACTTAATTTTTGGTTTATCCGCGTGGTAAACTCCGCTAAAGCAACCGTCGCAAATTCCGATTTTACAACCGGAGGCAATTTTGCGAATACCGTCGATACTTAAAAATTTCAGCGTATCAGCGCCGATTAACTTTTTTAACTCCTCTACGCTGTATTTATTTGAAACCAAATCCTTTGAATCGGGCAAATCCATTCCAAAATAGCAGGAATGGACAAACTCGGGAGAGCTTATACGAACGTGTACTTCCTTTGCCCCTGCGTCTCTTAAAACCTTTACAATATGTGCGGATGTATTACCGTGAATAATTGAGTCGTCAATTATCACGACGCGCTTTCCTCGAACAACATTTTTTATTACATTAAGTCTTGTTTTTAGCAAGCGCTGTTTTTTATCAATACCGACAACGTCAAAGGTACGTCCGATATATTTATTTTTGATAAAAGCGGTAGCATATTTTATACCCGAAGCTGACGAATATCCTTGAGCGGCATCAAGGCCCGAATCTGGAACACCGCATACTATATCCGCGTCAACGGGATCTTCCTTATATAAAATTTCTCCGGCTTTCCTACGGGCAAGATTTACGTTAACTCCATCAATTATTGAATCGGGCCGAGCAACATAAATGTATTCAAAAAGACAAAGAGAGGTTGTTTTTTTCTTGTTAACAAAGTAGCTGTGGAAACCTTCGCTGTCTATAACAACCATTTCTCCCGGATTAATATCACGGATAAATTCGCCGCCGATTGATTCAATCGCGCAACTTTCAGAGGATAGAATGTAGCTGTTTTTCAACTTGCCGATACACAAAGGCTTAAATCCGTGGGGGTCTCTTAAACCAATCAGCTTACTCGGTGAACTTATAACCAAGGAATACGAGCCTTTTAAATCTTCCGCGGCGCAAAGAACAGCCTCTTCAATTGAGTCGGTTTCAATTCTGTGGGTAGAAATCATATAGCCGATTACCTCGGCGTGGGAATTAGACTGGAAAATCGCCCCGCCTTTTTCAAGCTTTGCGCGTATTTCGGGGAAATTTGTTATTGCCCCGTTGTTCGCAAGCGCAAGCGAGCCCTCTATGTATCTCATAACGAGGGGCTGGCTCGCCGCGCGGTCGAGATATTTATGCGAGGTATACCTGACGTGGCCGACTGAAATTTTACCCTGAGGTAATTTTTTAAGATTTTTTTCGGTAAAAACCGTAGATACAATTCCGATGTCCTTAACGGTAAACGGTTCGCCATCCTTAATTACGGTTATTCCCGCGCTTTCCTGTCCCCTGTGCTGAAGTCCGTAAAGTCCGTCCTGCGTCAGAGAAACTATGTCAAAATCGTCATTATTATAAAAGCCGAAAACACCACATTCATCATTAACCTTGTCACGGCTCTTATCTATTACAACACTTCTCAAAGTTCATTAGCCCTTCTTTTTATGTCTTCGTCTTTTTTAGCGACGCTTTCAGCCATATCGTTTTTCATATCAGCAAGCTTTTTACTTAAACTTTCATCTGATAAAGCGAGAATCTGAACAGCAAGAATAGCCGCGTTTACTGCTCCGTCTACGCCGACAGTTGCGACTGGAACCCCCGGAGGCATCATAACTGTAGCTAAAAGCGCGTCCATTCCGTCAAATGCCGCTGATTTAATCGGGATACCTATAACGGGCAGAGTGGTATGGGCCGCTAAAACCCCGCCGAGATGAGCCGCCATACCCGCCGCGGCAATAATTACTCCGAAACCGTCGTTTTTGGCGTTTTTTGAAAAATTCGCGGCTTCGTCAGGGGTACGGTGAGCGCTCATTACCCTCACTTCATACGGAACATCAAACTCTTTTAATTTTAAAACCGTTTTCTGAACAACTTTAAAATCGCTGTCAGAACCCATAATTACAGCAACTTTTTTCATAAAATAACTCCTTTTTACAATCTTCAAAAAATACCCTTATATTATACTAAAAAATTGGAATTTATTCAATAGAACAATCCTTAATTTATATATTTCATTACATAAGTTGATTAAATAAAAAAAAGTTGTATTTTTTTGTAAAAGATAAACAAATAACCGACCGCAAAGCAGTCGGTTAACAATACTATTCTTCTTTTTTATCGTTCTCCCAAAGAGCTTTGAGAGAGGTTACATAGCCCGCCATATTCTGAATATCGGAGGGAACAATAATTTTTGTAGCTTTACCGTCAGCCGCCTTTGCAAACGCTTCAAGACTGCGTATTGCAATAACGGGGTCAGACGGAGACGCCTCGTTGAGCATTTTTATAGCGTCGGCATTTGCCTTCTGTACCGTAAGAATAGCCTCAGCCTCACCGCTTGCCTCACGGATTTTCTGTTCTTTTACAGCGTCAGCTTTAAGAATAGCGGATTCCTTCATACCCTCGGCAACAAGAATCTGACTTCTCTTTTCACCCTCTGCGTCCAGAATACGCGCGCGTCTTTCACGTTCAGCCTTCATCTGCTTTTCCATTGCGTCTTGAATTTCTCTCGGCGGGAGAATATTTTTAAGCTCAACACGGATAACCTTAATTCCCCAAGCGTCGGTAGCCTCGTCAAGAATTATACGGATTTTATCGTTAATTGTATCGCGCGAGGTCAGTGTCGAGTCAAGCTCCAAATCACCGATAATATTACGCAAGGTTGTAGCGGTAAGATTTTCAATTGCGGCCAAAGGATTTTCAACACCGTAAGTGTAAAGCTTGGGGTCGGTAATCTCAAAATATACAACGGTATCTATCTGCATTGTAACATTATCGCGGGTAATTACAGGCTGAGGCGGAAAGTCAACAACCTGTTCTTTAAGAGATACTTTCTTTGAAATACGGTCAATGAAAGGGATTTTTAAGTGAAGTCCCGTATCCCACGTTGCGTAAAAAGCTCCCAGCCGTTCGATAACATAGGCGTGAGCCTGCGGAACAATCTTTATATTCCGTACAATAACAATCAAAACAGCCACTAAAATAATTAAAATTATAATAAACAGCATTTATAATTCCTCCATAGAATTAAAATTTTAAATAACATCTACTAATAATTTAACACCCTCGATAGAAGTTATTCTTACATTTGCGCCTGATTTTATTTCTCTGCCGTCAATACTTTTAGCGCTCCAGATTTTACCGTCAACGTTAACCTGTCCCTCGCCCTTTTGGTTAATTATGTCAACCGTAACAATTCCGACTCTTCCGATAAGACGGTCGGAATTTGTCGGTTGTTTTTTATTTTTCATAACTTTCCTAACAAGAGGGCGCGTTACAATTAAACAAATGAACGACACTACGATAAAAACCGAAGATTGTATCAGCAAATTATCAGTAAATATACAGGTAACTGCCGCGGCAATACCGCCGATAACGAACCATATTGAAACAAGCTGGGTTGTTAATGCTTCGCAAACCAACATAAAACCGGCGAAAATAAGCCAAACAAAGACAATATAATTTTCCACTTTTCCACACTTCCTTACGTAAAATATATTATCATTTTAGTAAAAACAAGTCAATAAAAAATACTATACATTTTTTCCTTTTTGTGCTAAAATAATATTAAAGGACGGTGAGAATATGGCATTTGATACATTTGATGAAGGAATTAACTTAGGCGGTGTGCGTTCTAAAAATGAAATCAGAACATTAATCTGCTATTTATTAGCGTCTATCAAAAAACCTTTGGATAAATCAACTATAGTTGATGCCATTCAAAAAAAGGGGCTTGCAAATTATTTTGAAACAAGCTCTTGCTTTGACGACCTTATTTCTCACAATAATATTAAACCCGAAAGCGAAAACTCAACGCTTTATGTTCTGACCGACAACGGCAAAATGGTTGCGGAACAGCTTGAAAACACTCTGCCGATTACAGTTAAGGAAAAAGCTTACACCTGCGCTATCGAGTTGTTGGAACAAAAAAGGATTGAAAAGGAAAACGCCGTTACAATCACCAAAACCGATAAGGGATATAATGTTAATTGCAGAATATCGGGCGGTGACGTTGATTTAGTGGCGATGGATATTTACGCTCCCGATAATAAACAGGCTAAAATCATAAAGAAGAATTTCCATAAAAATCCTGAACTATTCTATAAAATTATTATGGGAACAATAACGAAAAATAAGGACATTATAAAAGAATGTTTAAATGAGATTAATCTCTAAAAAAACAAATTTAAACAAAGCATTGATGTTACCCCGGGGATTCCTCCGATAACTGAAATTAAAATGCTCAAAAGGCTTATCGGCAGATACACACCTGTAAAAATACTGCTTATATCTACTGCCAAAAGCGCCCCTATACCTGATAAAAAAGACAGAAAGGCTCGTTTTACGGGCCTTTTATTTTTGCCTATTTTATGAATTATTGCAAAAATTATAAAAGCGATAAACAGAATTAAAATAACGTAATACCATTTCATAAAAACACATCCGTAAAATAAAAATAGACTGTAGGACAACCTACAGTCTATAATTATGATTAGTTTTTAATTATTAGAACAATCAAGTAAAATACGCAAGCACATTAAGTCCGATTACAGCGAGTACAAATATACCCGCGAAAACCTTTGTCCAGCGAGATAAGAACGCGTCAATCGAGCGTGCCTTATTCTTGGAGAAAAATGTATCCGCACCGCCTGTTACTACGCCTACGCCCTGCTGATTTCCTTCTTGAAGGATAATTACTATAATAATCGCAATAGACATTAAAATCAAAACTGCGCCTAAAATAATTTCCCAAATTCCCATTATTTATGTCAATCCTTTCGATTACGCAAAACGCGTTATATTTCAATAGCCATATAATAATATCATATTAAATATATTTTTGCAAGAGTTTTTTTACAATTTATGTTAATCCCTGATTAAATCAGGCTCAACTGTTCGCTTGTATCGTCAGATGACGGCAAAGCGCCCAAAGCGGGAAGATTTTTAGTACGGTAACGAGACGGTTTGCTGAATGTCCCCTCCTCATACGCTCTAATAGAGAAAAGTCTGTGGCCCTTTTTCAGCTTCATAACTGACACACCCTGTGTTGTACGCGAGGTCTTTAAATTTAAAACCCCAGTATGCAAAAGTAACATTCTGCCCGATGATGATGAAATTATAAACTCTCTGTCCTCTTTTGAAAAAGCAATATCGGAAAGGACAAATTTATCGCAAAATGCTTTTGTAAGCTTTTTTCGGTTTGTTTTGGTGGCGTAAGCGTCAAGAGGTACCTTCGCGATTTTACCATTTTCAAAGCCAAAGAGTAAAAATCCCTTATAATCCTTTGTCGCTACCATTTTAACTGCCGTTTCTCCCTCTTCCATTCCCAATTTAGCGGGAATATAATCACCGAGAGCGCTTGCTTTTGTATCATTAAATTCATACGCCTTTGATTTATAACACTGACATTTATTTGTAAAAAACAACAAATCACAGTTATTGGTAAATTCAAATTCCTCGGTAATTTTATCGCCGTCTTTGAGCTTATGTTCACCGCTCATACGAAGGGATTTAGGAGTTATCTTTTTAAAGTAACCGTCTTTTGTAAAGAAAAGATGAACGGGATAATCGGGAATCTCCTCTATATCTTCCTCGTCATCCGTTTCATCGTTATATATAATCTCGCACTTTCGCTCCTGACCGTATTTATCCGCAACCTCTTTTAACTCTTTAACGATAATGGTTTTTACTCTTGCCTTGCTTTTTAATACAGCGTCAAGCTGTTCAATATCGTTAACTAAATCCTCAATATCCTTTGTGCGTTTTAATATATACTCACGGTTTAAATGACGAAGTTTAATTTCAGCAACATATTCAGCCTGAATTTCATCTATACCGAATCCAATCATAAGGTTCGGTACAACCTCCGCCTCTTCGTCGGTTTCCCTGACAATTTTTACCGCCTTATCTATATCGAGGAGAATTTTTTCAAGTCCCCTTAAAAGATGAAGCTTGTCTTTCTTTTTATTTAAGTCAAAATATGTTCTCCTGCGGACACACTCAATTCTGAAAGCTATCCATTCCTCAAGAAGCTGTTTTACTCCCAGAACCATAGGGGTTCCTCCGATAAGGACATTAAAGTTGCACGCGTAGCTGTCCTCCAAAGGAGTCATTTTATAGAGCTTTTTCATAAGCTTGTCGGGGTCCGTACCGCGCTTTAAATCAATAGTGATTTTAAGTCCGTCAAGTCCTGTTTCATCACGGATGTCGGAAATTTCTTTTAACTTTGAGCCTTTTACAAGATCAATAACCTTGTCGATAACCGACTCGCAGTTTGTAGAATACGGAACACTTAAAATATCTATACAATTAGCCTTTTTGTCAAAGCTGTATTTAGCGCGGAGCTTAATACTTCCGCGTCCTGTTTCATACACCTTTTTCATAACCTCATCGTCATAGACAATGTACTCTCCTCCTGGAAAATCGGGAGCGGGCATTGTACTCATAACATCGTGGTCAGGGTCGCGTATTAACGCCGCGGTAGTTTCGCACACCTCTTTTAAATTAAAAGAACAAATATTGGACGCCATACCGACAGCAATTCCCGTATTTGAATTAATAAGTACAGACGGAAATGTTGCGGGGAGCAACGTCGGCTCCTTCATAGTGTTGTCGTAGTTATCAACAAAATCCACAGTATCCTTATCTATATCCTTAAAAAGCTCCGTACACAGCTTATCAAGCTTTGCTTCGGTATATCTTGAGGCAGCCCACGCCATATCTCTGCTGTAAAATTTACCGAAATTACCCTTTGAGTCAACATAAGGGTGCAAAAGCGCTTCGTATCCGCGTGACAAGCGGACCATTGTATCGTAAATTGCCGCGTCGCCGTGGGGATTAAGCTTCATTGTCGCTCCGACAATATTAGCAGATTTCGTGCGCGCGGAATTTAAAAGCCCCATTTTATACATTGTGTAAAGCAGTTTTCTGTGAGACGGCTTAAATCCGTCAATTTCGGGAATCGCGCGGGATAAAATCAAACTCATAGCGTAAGGCATAAAATTTTCCTGAATTGAGGAAACAATATGCTGTTCGGCTACCTCGCCCGCTCCGTCGATTACACCGTTGACAGCAGACGTATTTACCTTTTTGGCGGATTTCTTTTTCTTAGCCAAATAATCACCTTCCGTTTAATCAGCTGACGTCGAGCTGGTCAATATAATCAGCGCCGTGGTCAACAATAAAATCCTTTCTTCCCTGAAGATTATCTCCGAGCAAAGTGTCAAAAATAGCGGCTGTCTGCTCCGCCGAATCGGGCATAACCTTTATAAGCCGTCTTGTAGACGGATTCATAGTAGTTAAGTTCATCATCTCCGGTTCATTTTCACCGAGACCTTTGCTGCGCTGAATTGTATATTTCTGATTTCCTATCTCGCTAATGTACCTGTCTTTTTCAACCTCGTCATATGCAAAATAGACTTTATCTTTGGTCGTAATTTCATAAAGAGGCGATTCGGCTATAAAAACCTTTCCCTCTTTAATCAGAGTAGGCGTCAGACGGTAAAGCATTGTTAAAACAAGAGTTCTGATGTGAAAACCATCCACATCTGCGTCAGTACAGATTATTACTTTATTCCAGCGCAGATTATTCATATCAAAATTCGAGAGATTTTTATTAGCCTTGGATTTCACCTCAACTCCACAGCCGAGCACCTTTAAAAGGTCGGTTATAATATCGCTTTTAAAAATTTTATCATAATCGGCTTTAAGGCAGTTTAAAATCTTTCCTCTAAGCGGTATAATCGCCTGGAAATCAGGGTCGCGCGCCTGTTTGCAAGCGCCTAAAGCAGAGTCCCCCTCAACAATAAAGACTTCGCGTTCGTTAACGTCCTTGCTCCTGCAATCAACAAATTTGTTAATTCTGTTTGTGATGTCTATATTTCCCGTAAGCTTTTTCTTAATATTAAGACGGGTTTTTTCCGCGTCCTCGCGGCTACGTTTATTTATAAGAACCTGATTTGCGATTTTTTCGGCTTCAAGAGGATTTTCAATAAAATAGACCTCCAGACTATGGCGCAGAAAATCTGTCATAGCCTCTTGTATTCCCTTATTCGTAATCGCCTTCTTTGTCTGATTTTCGTAAGATGTAACGCTGGAAAATGATGAAATACAAAGCACAAGACAATCTTGAACGTCTGCAAAATTTATTTTTGATTCAGTTTTATTATATTTGCCGTTTTGCTTTAAATACGAATCTATAATATATACAAAAGCGTTTTTAACCGCCTTTTCGGGCGCTCCGCCATATTCAAGCCAGCTTGAATTGTGGTAATACTCGGTTTGATTGATTTTATTGGAAAAAGCGCAGGACACGCAGATTTTACATTTATATTCGGGCTTATCGGCTCTGTCGCGTACCTTTTTCTCCGTTTCCCAATACTGAACCGTGCTTAAACCGTCCTCGCCTACAATCTCTTTAATATGGTCCTCAATACCGTTTACATAATTGTAGCTTGTAACGTCAAAGCTTCTGCCGTTTTGATTGCGGAAAATAAATTCAATTCCAGCGTTAACTATAGCCTGCCGTTTCATAATATCGAGAAAATACTCCGCGCTTACATCAATTTCCGTAAACACCTCAATATCGGGCTTCCAATGTATTTTTGTTCCCGTATCACGGCGGTTATATTCTTCCTTTTTAAGTCCGCCGATATTCTCTCCGTGTTCAAAATGAAGGGAATATTTATAGCCGTCGCGCTTAATTTCAACGTCCATATACTCCGACGCATATTGCGTAGAGCAAAGGCCCAGACCGTTAAGACCTAAAGAAAACTCATAGTTTTCTCCGTCGTTATTGTTATATTTACCGCCTGCGTACATCTCGCAAAACAAAAGCTCCCAGTTCATTCGGTCTTCATTTTTATTATAGCCGACAGGTATTCCCCGTCCGTGGTCCTCAACCTCATAAGAGCCGTCAGAATAACGGGTAACCTGTATTTGTTTTCCATACCCCTCTCTTGCTTCATCAATTGAGTTTGACAGAATTTCAAACACGGAATGCTGACAGCCCTCAATACCGTCGGAGCCGAAAATTACCGCCGGTCTTTTTCTGACACGGTCTGCCCCGCTTAATGAGGATATACTGTCGTCGTTATAATCATTTGCTTTCTTTTTAGGCACTACTTTTCACCTCGTAGTTTTTTAATTTTATCTCTTAAATACGCCGCGTGTTCAAATTCAAGTAGCTTAGCCGCCGCTCTCATCTCACGCTGAAGGCTCTTTATAAGCTGTTGTTTTTCCGCTCGTGACATTTGTTTCATATTTTTAAATTCATCGTCAGTATGTGTAGAAATTTCAATAATATCACTTACCTTCTTGACAATTGTCTTAGGAGTAATATTATGTTCCGAGTTATATTTCATCTGAATTTCACGCCGGCGGTTAGTTTCAACAATAGCGTTTTTCATAGACGGGGTAACGCTGTCCGCGTACATTATAACAGTACCCTCGCTGTTTCTTGCGGCGCGTCCTATCGTCTGAATAAGACTGCGCTCGCTCCTTAAAAATCCCTCTTTATCAGCGTCGAGAACTGCGACCAACGACACCTCGGGAATATCAAGGCCCTCTCTTAAAAGGTTAATTCCTACAAGAACGTCAAACTCGCCCAAACGCAGGTCACGGATAATCTCCATACGCTCAACGGTATCAATATCGTGGTGCATATATTTTACTCTTACGCCCATTTCGATAAGATATGAGGTTAAATCCTCAGCCATTTTTTTTGTAAGAGTTGTTATAAGCGTACGTTGCTTTTTTGAAACTCTTATATTAATTTCAGAAATAAGGTCGTCGAGCTGTCCCTCTGTCGGGCGGACGCTGATTTCGGGGTCTAAAAGTCCTGTAGGGCGTATAATCTGCTCGGCAATCAGAGAGCTTTTCTCCTTTTCGAAATCGCCCGGAGTCGCTGAAACAAAGCAAACCTGATTTATTTTTGAATAAAACTCGTCAAAATTAAGCGGGCGGTTATCATATGCTGACGGAAGTCTGAATCCAAAATCAATAAGGCTCTTTTTTCTTGCGTGGTCGCCCGCGTACATTCCGCGGACCTGCGGTAAGGTTACGTGGGACTCGTCGACAAAAAGAAGAAAATCATCGGGAAAATAATTTAAGAGAGTGTAAGGAGATGAGCCAGGTTTTCTTCCCGACATAATTCTCGAATAGTTTTCTATTCCGCTGCAAAACCCGGTTTCAAGCAGCATATCAATATCATAATTAGTTCTCTGCTCAATTCTTTGTGCCTCTAAAAGCTTTCCTTCAGATTGGAAATACTTAATTCTCTCGGAAAGCTCTCTGCGAATTTCCGCTACAGCGTCAAGCATCTTTTCTTTTGAAACTATATAATGCGACGCAGGATAGATTGCCGCATGGCGAAGAGTACCGATAAGCTCTCCCGTAAGCGGATTTATTTCACTTATCCTGTCAATTTCATCTCCGAAAAATTCAACCCTTATAATTCTGTCGCTTGATGACGCGGGGAAAATTTCAAGAGTATCCCCTCTTACACGGAATTTGTTACGGGTAAAATTCTCATCATTTCTCTCATACTGCAATTCAACAAGCTTTTTCACAAGCTCATTTCTGCCTTTTTCCATACCTGGGCGAAGTGAAATCACCATATTTCGGTAATCTATCGGGTCGCCCAAGCTGTATATGCAGGACACCGAGGCTACTATAATAACATCTCTGCGTTCTGAAAGCGCCAAAGTAGCGCTGTGGCGGAGCTTATCTATTTCATCATTTATGGAGCTGTCCTTTTCAATATATGTGTCTGTTGTAGGAACATAAGCCTCAGGTTGATAATAATCATAATAAGACACAAAATACTCGACGGCATTTTCAGGGAAAAAGGACTGAAATTCCGAGCAGAGCTGTGCCGCGAGCGTTTTGTTATGAGCCAAAATAAGAGTCGGCTTTTGAACCTTTTCTATTATATTAGCCATAGTAAAAGTCTTTCCCGAACCTGTAACACCGAGCAAGGTCTGCTCTCTGTTTCCGGAAAGAATACTTTTTGTAATTTTCTCTATAGCCTGAGGCTGGTCGCCCGTCGGCTTATATGAAGAATGGAGTTTAAATTCTCCCATAAAATCACCTTAATCGGAATCATTAAAGAAAATTCCCCGACCGTAATACTTGCTTTGAGCCAATGAAATCTGGTCGTCGTCACATACGATAATATGGTCGACTAAACGTTTATTCATAAGCTTTAACGTGTCGTATATGGTTTTTGTTGTTTTAATATCAGCCTGTGACGGCAAAGCGATACCGTCGGGGTGATTGTGAGCTATAGCGACATATTCCGCGTTATAATACACGGCGTTTTCTATGATTTTTGTTATCGGAACGTCAGTTGTATTTATTGAGCCCTTGGATACAATACCGCAATATAGCTCCTTGTATTTACCGTCCATTAAAAGAAGATACAAAACCTCGTTTGTTCTGCCGATAAACTTAGGGCGAAAATATTCGCAAAGCTCGCTTATTTCTATCCGCTTAGAATTATAATCGGTTCTATCCATATTATATATTCTGGAAAAATCGGGAATTAATTTTAAAAGCGCTATCGTATTATCGGTTAATCCAAATCTTTTAAGTTGAACAATCGGAGCGTCAAATACGGCGGAAATTGAGCCAAACTGGTCAATAAGCTTATGCGCGATAGGGTTTGTATCACGTTGCGGAAACGCGTAGAAAAGCAAAAGTTCAAGCGCCTGATGGTGATTAAAATTATCTATGCCCTCGTTAAGATACAAATTACGCATACGCTGTCTGTGACCTTTGTGGACATTTTTATCCGCCATATTCTGCGCCTCCTCAATTTCATAAAAATATCTTATTTAACTCCGTATTTCTCGTAATAAGCGTCAATTGCTGACTTTAACTTATCGTCAATTATAACTTTACCCTTGTATTCTCTGTTATAAAGATGTTCAACAACCTCTCCCATAGTCACAATCGCCGTGGTTTTAAGCCCGTATTTTTCTTCAATTTCAGAAAGAGCGGATTTTTTACCTTGTCCTCTTTCCATACGGTCAACCGAAACAACAAGTCCAATGGGACTTATATCTCCCTGCGCTTTAATAATCGGCAAGGTTTCCTGAATTGATGTTCCCGCGGTTGTAACGTCCTCAATAATAACTACCCTGTCGCCGTCTGAAATCGGGCTTCCGAGAAGTATTCCTTTATCTCCGTGGTCTTTTATCTCTTTACGGTTTGAACAGTATTTTATATCTTTATTAAACTTATCCGCAATAGCGATTGACGCCGTTACCGAAAGCGGAATACCCTTATATGCGGGTCCGAAAAGCACATCGAAATCAAGTCCGAATTTATTGTTAATCGCTTCGGCGTAATATTCGCCGAGCTTTTTAAGCTGAGAGCCTGTGCGATAGAAACCTGTGTTTACAAAAAAGGGCGTTTTCCTACCGCTTTTTGTTACAAAATCTCCAAATTTAAGAACCTGACAATCTACCATAAACTCTATAAATTCCTGTTTGTACTTTTCCATAATAATACCTCCGTTTAGAACATAATTACACATTTTTACTTATACAATATATCACAATATATTGTGCCTTGTAAACAAATAAAACACAACTGTAATTTATATTTGCATATAAGAATTAACTGTTACAAAGTTAATGCCCGGGGCTGTAACCTCGGGCTTAATAATTATATAAACCTTGATATTTCCGAAATATCTTTACGTTTTGGGGCTTTCGGCTTGTCATCAGTATATCCGAGCGCAATTAAAGCTGAAACCTTTTCATTTTGGGGCAGATTTATAAGCTCTGACACTCTATCCTCATCAAAAATCCCCATTATAAGGGTTCCGAGTCCATTTGAATAAGCCGAAAGGCAAAACGTCTGCGCGCAAATTCCCGCGTCAAACGACTGCCAGTGCTCGCCTTTAGACGTTGTATATGAGCCGTCAGGATTAAATCCCGAAATTTTATCAACTGTCGAAAGGACGACAAGTACAGGAGCATTTTTTATAATATTTTTATTCTTCTCAAACCCGCAGGTCGCTTCATCCGCAATTTTATCCTTTAAAGCTTCGTCAGTTATAATATTATATCTTGACGTTTGAGAATTTTTCCAGGACGGCGCATAACGTGCCGTTTCAATAATATTCTCAATAAGATTTTTATCAACCTTATCTGTCCTGTATTTCCGAATACTTCTTCTTTCCTTTAATCCATCGTTTAAATTCATATTACATTTTCCTCCTAAGATATAGAAAAGCCAATGCCATCTGCAAAATAAATACAGAAGTCATCAGCTTTTAAAGCGGTTTTAGCAATTTGCTACAGGAGAACTTCATTCCTGTCTGCTAAAAGTATATCATATGTAAAATGAAAATGCAACGAAATAATTTATAAGATTTAATATAAACCGAATAAGCGAAGCAGTTTTTGCCATAGATTGAGTTTTTCGCGTGGATTAACCTCTCCTGTATCCTTTTCCTTTATTTCAATTTTATCCGTCTTTATTACAAATTGAACAGAGGTTACGTCAGTATTTTTCTCGGATACAAATGAACGGGTTTTGCTGTTAGAACCGCCTATTGTTGAAATTAAATCATTAATCTTATCATTAATTTTTTTATCCATTCCCGATGTTTTACTCTCTAATTCACAAGTGCCTTCATAAAGCTCTCCCGCTCCGCCGTACAATTCTGAAATACCGCTGTATAGACTTTTCATTCCTCCGTCAAATGACCTTGTACCCTTAACGAGCGAATCGCTTCCTGTTGCAAGGTCAAAAACTCCGCGTTTAATTTTGGAAAATCCCTTTACAGCTTTTGAGACACCGTCTGTATATGATTTAATTCCTGTGTCCAATGTTTTGTATTTCTTAACTAAAGTATTGATTCCGTCAGATAATTTTGAAATATTTACAAGCATTGTTTTTAGTTTATTTGCCAGAGTATTTATTGAATTGTCAAATTCTGTATAATTAGTTTCAAGCAGTTCTAACCCTGAGTATAGCTTTGACGCTCCGTCGGCTAAACCGTCAATATATTCTTCAGTCCCTTTAATCATACCGTTATTCCCCGTCAGCAAGGTGACAATATCGGAAAGCTGTGAAATCTGCTCCTGTAACTCTTTAACCTGTTCCTTATACAGTTCATTTCCCTGAATTTTTAAAAGCGTTTCCTTTAACTGAGAAATTTGAGCAGTAAGGCTTTTAACCGCCTGTTCATTTTTTGATGAAAGCGCGTCAATATCAAGTCCGTTTGCGGACATTAATGATTTATATTGATTAAAATCAGTATTATTTTTTAATTCAGACGCTCCGTTTTTTAACTCTTTTATTGACGTTTTTATTTGCCCTGACGCCGAAGTTAATTTTTTAATCTCTTTGGTATCTGCGGAAACAGAATTCAGGGAGGTTTTAATTGTGAGCAAAGCGTTTTTTATCTGCAGAGAACCGCTTGTGAGATTTTTTGATTTAAAATTAAGCTTATCAAGCCCGCTTTTAAGCGTATTTATGCCTTTGGAAAGTTCCTCAACTCCGCTATCGAGCTCTTCTGTTCCGCTATAAAGCTTAGAAGAATTATTTTTTAATGTTTTTCCGCCTTTATTAAGCTGTGAGGAACCGTTGTTAACCTGTTTTGCGCCGTTATTGATTTTGCCGATACCTTTATTCAGTTCATCTACTTTGTCTGTTATTTCATCGGTATCGACATCTAAATCAAGATTCATTTTTATGCCGTTAATCGAAACCGATGACATTTCAAAGTTTTTAACCTTTGAAGTTATGGTTGTGTCAATTCCATTACCGGGAAGAATTGTGTATGTAAGCTGTTTGTCACTGCCTACATTTGCGACAGTCGCATCATCAGCGGTTATTTTGGAGCATAATTTGGTATCAAGTGTAAAAATCGCCTGCAAAGCATAATTTTCATAAAAATTTGTTTTGCATTTTTTGTTTTCCGCAACCGAAAACTTTATTTTGAGATTACCGCTTTTACCGGCAATTTCTTTTGCTGTCAATTCCTCTCCATTTAAAAAATATCTTATTGATATTATCCACGGAATTTCAGTATCTGTTAAAGTGCCTTGCATATAAACCTTTTTTGAAGACGAGGAAAATGTAATTTTATCTCCGTCGACGTTTACTTTATCGCTCGTATTAAGCATTTTTATTTTATCATAGTCCCCGTAATCTGTAATATCTCCGCCTTTAAAAATATTAACCGCGTAAACTCCACCTACAGAACCCTCGGCGTCTGTCATAATATAAATTACTTCTTCTTTTTCTGAACTATGCGCGGAAGCCGAAAAAGTAACCGACATAATAATTAATATTGAAAGCGCTACGGATATTATCCTATTGAACAACTTCATTACAATCACCTCGTTAATTTTCATAAAAGTTAGTATGTTTAGTGGTCTTTTTAATAATACCGTCCATTAAATACAGAAGTCCCGGCAAAACAAACATTACAATTGCCAATGAGAACAGTGTTCCCCTGCCGATAAATAAACCGAGTTGAGCCAGCAAACCGTGGGTTGAAAAATGTCCCAAGAGAAAACCTACAACCGTAAGAACACTTCCCGATGTAAGAATCGAAAGAGTACAAGATGAAATCACATTGACAATGGCCTCTTTTTTCGGCATTTTCTGACGAAACTCCATATATCTGTCCGTCATTAGTATCGCGTAATCTACAGTTGCCCCAAGCTGAATGGAGCTGATAATAAGATAAGCAATATAGAAAATTGTATCACCGCTAAAATACGGAACTGAAAGATTTAACCATATAGCGGTTTCAATACCTGTAACAAGAACAACAGGAAGGGTAATTGATTTCAAAGTAAATACGAGAACTATAAAAACTGCTAATATCGCTATAAAGTTAACCTTCATCATATCGCTTGTAACGGTTTTCATCAAATCGTATGTACTTACGCCGTTTCCTGCCAAATAGTTCTCATTTCTGTAAAAGCTTTCCGCCGTGTTCCTGATTTTTTCCACAAGCTTAAATGTATCATCGCCCTCGTGGTCAGTTTCAAGATTAATAACCATACGGCTGTAATTGTCTGATTCAAGCATAGACAGCGTATCTTTATCAATATATTCTTCGGGGATTTCCTCTCCTACGGTATCTACATAGGAAAGAATGTTTTTAACCTGCGGAAGCTTTTTAAGCTGATTTGATAACTTCTTCTGCTTTGCATTATCTCCGTTCGGCACCATTAAAACATACGTATCGCTTTTATCAAAAACTTTTTCAATTAATTTTGTATCCGAACCCAGCTTGGTATTTTCATTAAAAATATGAGCGGAGCCGTAATAATAATCATTTGAGTTTGAAGCCAAAAAAGAAGGAATAATTATCACAGCAAATACGCATACAAACGATACCATTACCTTGCTAACAAACTTGCCGAACCTCTCAAATTTCGGCAAAAAACGGCGGTGACGTGTTTTATCAATAATTTTAAATACTAACAGGATAAAGTTTGGCATAAAGACAAACACGCTTATCAGACTTATTAAAACCCCTTTGGAAAGCACCATACCCAAATCAGGCCCGATGCGAAATCTCATCAGACAAAGAGCGGCAAAACCTATAACGGTAGTCAGTCCGCTTGAAAGTATTGAGCTTGTGGATTTGCAAAGCGCGTCGACCATAGCCTCTCTCGGATTTGAAAAAATTTTTCGGCTTTCCTCGAAGCGGTGCAGTAGAAAAACATAGTAATCAAGTGAAACCGCAAGCTGTAAAATAGCCCCTGCCGCGTTGGATACAAAAGAAATTTCTCCAAAAATAATGTTGCTTCCCATATTTATTAGGATTGCAACTCCAAGCCCTATAAGAATTATAACGGGTTCAATCCACGAAAGCGTGTTAAGAATCAAAACTATAAGAACAAAAATAACGGCAATTATTGCAATAAGGTATATTTCATTGATTGTGCTGTCGGTAGCTACCGCAGTAGATACTGCCGAACCCTCCATAGCGTTATTATCGCCAATAATATTTCTTATTTTTGAAACAGCGTCAAGGATATAATCTTCCTCAATTGTAACAGACAGAAGAGCGGTATTATCCTTATAATATGTTTCTACCGTTTTTGAATCTATAAACTCGAGAGGTTGAGTAATGTCAACGCTGTCGTCAAGCCATGTTACGTTTGAAACGCCTTCAACATTGCTAATTTTATTCTTATATTCCAGCGCCTCGGCAACAGTTACATTTTGAATCATTACTCTGGCGTTTGGAATACCTCCGTCAAATTCTTTGTTCATTACATCTATCGAAACCGTAGACTTGCTGTCCTCGGGAAGGTAATCGTTTATATCATAGTTAACCTCAACAAACCCCCTCAGTATTGTACCGAAAACAGCAAAAAGTATAAATATAATTATTACTGATTTTGGTCTTGCAGTTATCTTATTATAAAAATTTTTCAAATATTACCGCCCCTTTATATAACAGATGTCCCTGTAACAATAAGATTTCTGCCTTCAGCGTTTAGCGTAAAGGTAATTGTGCTGTCGTCCAAATATCCCTCTCCGTCACATTCAACTATATTAGTTAGAGTTTTTATATGCCCTTTAATTTTAAATTTACCATAGTAATTAATCGTTCCGCTGAAAAGGTTTTCATTTTTCATAACCTTTATAATACACTCTAATGTATCGCCATCAATTTCAGCGGATAACGTTCCTTTTTTATTCCCTAAGGTAGTATGAATAACTATGTTGTACTCAATAATTTTTCTGTCAGCCATTCTAATACACCCGCTTTCAAAATATTATTATAAATATTCAATGTATTACATCAACGGTTAAATTAATTAAAATGTTGAAAAATCGGACAAAACGGGACATTTGACGGTCAAATTTAAAAAATATATTGAAATTTTAACGGACAGGTGTATAATAAATTATAGAGGTAAAAAAAATGAAACACGAAATTACAACTTTTAATACAAAGAAAACAATAGCGGCTTCTCTCAAAAAATTTATGGAGAAAAAGCCGCTATCAAAAATAACAGTAAGCGAAATAGTTGCCGACTGCAAAATTAACCGTAAAACATTTTACTATCACTTTGAAAATATCGAAGACCTGCTAAAATGGACGCTTGAACAAGAAGCAATAGATGTTGTAAAGAATTTTGATTTACTATTGGACTATGAGGATGCCATTAATTTTGTACTGGACTATGTCGAGGAAAATAAGCATATTCTTAACTGCGCCTATGATTCGATAGGTTCAAATGAATTAAAAAGATTCTTTCATAATGACTTCAACAGTATTGTAATGACTATAATCTGCCGCTACGAGGAAATTATGGGCATTGATGTCGGCAATGACTTCAGGACATTTATTTGCGATTTCTATACTGAAGCAATCGTCGGAATGATTGTGGAGCTATTAAAAAATAAGCGCCCGTACGACAGGCAACAATTGATCAATTATGTATCATTAACGATAAGTTCCGCCTTACCTGACGTACTTAAAGAAGCGGCAAACAACTTATAAAAACTTAATACGATTAAGGACAAAATAAAAAGCCTAAAAGCCAGATATAGCCTGACTTTTGGGCTTTTACTCTTTACTCCCACTCGCTCCCTAAAAGCGTGACTTAAACAATTTTGTATATGCCATTTCGCTCAGGGTGTCGGGATTATTTAGATTATCCAGATATTATGGAGTATCAAAACTTTTGTTGTCACGGTGTTGTCAGAAAATGATTGCCTCAAAACTTATATTCTTTTCTTGTACTCCTCTCCCCACGCTTTCATGGAATCAAGAATCGGGCGCATCGATTCACCCAACTCCGACAGCGCATACTCCACTCTCGGCGGGACTTCAGGATAAACAGTACGGGTAATTAGGCCATCCGCTTCCATCGACCGCAGGCTGTCTGTAAGTACCTTTTGACTGATACCGTCCAAATCTCTTTGAAGTTCATTGAAACGCCACGGGCGATTAAGCAGATTTCGTATGATTAAAAGTTTCCACTTGTTCCCGATGAGTTGAACAGTAGTCGCTACAGGACATTCGGGGATGAGTTCGGCTTTCGTTTTCATAAAGCACCTCCGTTGCATCAGAAAAGAATATTACATTCATATTATATTGCTACATTCCTTAAAACGCAATAGCCTAGAACAAATTTATAAAAAATTAAAAGTTTTTTTAATGTTAAAGCGCCCTAAACGCCCAATAGTTACAAAAAAGTGCGTATCCCCATAAAAAAGTGCGTACTTGTGCAGAGAAAAAATTTCCATACAATAATAGATACAGGAGGTCAAAAGCTCCCTGAATACATAAAGGAGGACACGATCATGGCACTCTCTAATCTTGCTGGATGGACTGAGGATAAGTCGGCTTCCGCCTGCGGTGCAGCTTGCGGCGCTTCCGACAAGCCGGAAGAAAAACCTACCGCCTGTGGTTCTGCCTGTGGCGCCGGTGACAAACCCACCGAGTCTCCTGCTGCTTGCGGTGCTACTGACAAGCCGGAAGAAAAGCCTGCGGCTTGCGGAACTGCCTGCGGAGCCGGGGATAAGAAGTAACCTATCATTCCAAACCGTTCCCGGTGGGAGCGATCCTGCCGGGAACCACGATTATTTTTCGGCTCTGCCGATAAAACGAAATAAAACCTGCGGCTTGCGGTGCCTAATTGGGCCCCGAAAAGTCGCAAGACTTTTTGGGGAGAGGAGGAGCAACGGCGTGAGCGAGCTTTTCGTGCTTGCACGGAAACGAGCGATACAAAGTTTGCGACGACGAGATGAAGCAGTATTTCTCTTTTCAATGGCATATCACGGATGAATGTGACCAGCGGTGCAAACACTGTTATATTTTCTCCGGGGATAAGTGCCACGAACTCAAAAGCATGACATGGTCGGAGATGGAGGACACCTTTTATAACTGTCTGGACTTCTGCGAGGTGTATGGCCGACTGCCCTATTTCTATCTCACCGGCGGTGACCCGATCCTGCACCCGGATTTTTGGCGGCTACTGGCTCTGTTCAAGGAATACCATGTCCCCTTTACCATCATGGGCAATCCGTTTCACTTAAACGATCAAGTATGTCGGGAAATGAAATACTACGGTTGCGAAAAATACCAGCTTTCCCTTGACGGTCTCCATGAGACCCACGATTGGTTCCGTAAGCCCGGCTCTTTTGACTGCACGATGGAGAAAATCGGCTGCATTAACCGCTCCGGGATGCGAAGCGTGATCATGACGACGGTATCCAAAACAAACCGCATGGAAGTGCCGGGAATCATCGATGCGGTGGTAGCGGCGGGAGCAAATGTATTCGCCTTTTCCCGTTATGTTCCCAGCGGCGGCGATCTGGACTCTTCCATGACACCGCAGGAATACCGGGAACTGCTGGCAATCTGTGATAAGAAATTCAAAGAGTATAAGGCGGAGGGCGCAGAGACTTATTTCAACAAAAAAGACCACCTCTGGACACTCTACGAGTATGAGACGGGAGCCTTCACGATCCCCGCAGACGCCAAAGAGGGCATGATTTACGGCGGTTGCAACTGTAGCAACTGCCATATCACGATCCTGCCCACCGGCGATGTGTACGCCTGCCGCCGCGTGGCGGAGAGTAAAGTCGGCAATGTATTTACTGACCGACTGGCGGATGTGTGGGTGTGCGAAATGGAGCAGTACCGGGAGTATGATAAATTCGTCAAATGCGGGAAATGCGAACTGAAAGCGTGGTGTCGGGGCTGCCCCGCTGTTGCCAAGGGAACAAACGGCAGCTTCTATGAAGCAGACCCGCAATGCTGGAAGGAGGTAGGCTGATGGAACTTTTAGAGCTTATGAAATACCGCCGCTCTATCCGAAAATATCAGGACTGGCAGATTTCCCGTGACGATATGGAAACGATCATCGAAGCAGGAACCTATGCGCCAAACGCAGGAGGCGGTCAGCGCAGTATCATTGTCGGCGTTCGAAATGCGGAACTTACCGAGAAAATCGGCAGGCTGAACGTCGCCCGGTTTGACCGTACAAGGCTGTCCGGCAGTTATGTCTCCACCGACCAGCCAAGCATCATTGACGATTCAACCATGAAAAGCGGATTCTATGGCGCTCCTGCTGTCTGCATCGTCTTTGCAATGAAAAATTTTCTTTACAGCATCCCGGACGCCTTTTGCTGTGCCGAAAACATGGTGCTGATGGCAGCGGAGCTTGGCATTTCTTCCTGCGTTATTGCAAGGGGCGAGGAAACCTTTGATAATGAGATCGGCGCGGCGCTTCTCCGGGAGTGGAATATCCCCGAAAACTATATCGCCCGCTGTTTTGTAATACTCGGATATTGCGACGGCGATTATCCGCAGCCGAAGCTGAGGAAAGCGCACCGGGCAAAAATCATTGAATGAGGTGTTTAGAATGGACGCACAAACTTGTCTAAAAAAATTAGAATATGTCGGCGTACTGGCTTTTGCCACGGTGGACAAAAACGGCGCGCCGCAGATACGCAATATCTCCGCAATCCACTACGAGCCGAACAGAATGATCTTCTTCACCGCAAAAGGGAAAGCCTTCTGTGAGGAACTTCTGACCGACGGGCGCGTACAGGTGCTGGGTTACACCAAGTATAAAGAAATGATCCGCCTGTCCGCAAAGGCGATTCCCGTCCCGGAGGACAAACAGGAAAAGTGGATCGACACGATTTTTGCAGAGCAGCCCTATCTCTCGAATGTCTACCCCGGCGACACCCGAAAAATGGCGGGGATCGTCTTTGAGATCAGGGATACGGAAATCGAGTATTTCAATCTCGGCGTCAACCCGATTTTTCGGGAGAGCTACACGATTGGTGCAGGAAACCTCACCCAAAAGGGATATGTCATTTCCGAAAAATGTATCGGCTGCGGAAAGTGTTTGAAAAACTGTCCCCAGCGGTGCATTGAGCTGGGGACACCCTACTGTATTCAGCAAAATCATTGCTTACACTGCGGAAACTGCTTTGCGGTTTGCCCGGTAAAGGCGATAGAAAAGCGGGGATAACATGACACAAGACAAAAGAAGAATTTTTCTCATAAAGAGGTTGCTTTCCGAGCAATCCCAGTATCGGGATTTGCACATTCCTGTCGATGAAGCGGGGCAGAAAATGCTGCTCCGCTCCCTGCTGAACGTCCGCCCGCCATATCCCATTTGGGAGGATTTTCTGGTGGTGCAGGACGCATATTTGCAGGAGGAAACCGCCCGGAAAGGCGTTACGGATATAGCTGATTTGACGCCTGTTGAGCCAGGTATCTATCTCTGGCAGGGCGACATTACCACTTTGAAATGCGGCGCTATAGTAAACGCCGCAAATTCTGGCATGACCGGCTGCTATGCTCCCTGTCACGGCTGTATCGACAACGCCATTCACACCTACGCCGGGGTACAGCTTCGGCTTGCCTGTGCCGAGATGATGAAAAAGCAGGGGCACAAGGAGCCGACCGGACTGGCAAAAATCACGCCCACCTACAATTTGCCCTGCGAGTATGTTCTGCATACCGTCGGCCCGATCATTTACGGTCATGTGACACAAAAGGATCGGAAACTGCTTGCCTCCTGCTATCGTTCCTGCCTGGAACTGGCGCAGCAAAACGGAATCGGGAGCGTGGCGTTCTGCTGTATTTCTACGGGGGAATTTCATTTTCCGAATGACGAGGCCGCAAAAATCGCCGTGGACACAGTGCGGCAATATAAAGGCAACATGGAGGTGATCTTCAATGTTTTCAAAGATGTCGATTACAAAATCTACCGTGAGCTACTCGGATAACGTATACCGCCTTCAGGAAGCGCTGGATAAATCGGACGCCGTTGTGGTAGGCGCTGGCGCAGGCCTGTCTACCTCGGCGGGATTTACCTATTCGGGCGACCGTTTCCGCCAATATTTTGCAGACTTTGAAAAGAAATACGGCTTTCACGATATGTATTCGGGTGCGTTTTGCCGTTATGATACGCCGGAAGAGCATTGGGCATATTGGAGCCGGTTTATCACGGTCAACCGCTATATGGATGCGCCAAAGCCCGTCTATGAGCAGGTTTTTGACCTTGTGCGGAATAAGGACTATTTTATCATCACCACGAACGTGGATCACTGTTTTCAGAAAGCTGGCGTGGATAAAAAGCGGCTTTTCTACACGCAGGGCGACTATGGGCTATTCCAATGCTCCAGGCCATGCTGTCAAAAGACCTTCGATAATGAGAGCATGATTCGGCAAATGATGGAGCGGCAGAAAGATATGCGGATTCCGTCCGAACTGCTGCCCGTCTGCCAGCATTGCGGAAAGCCCATGACGATTAATCTGCGCTCCGACGATACCTTTGTGGAGGACGAGGGCTGGCACGAGGCGGCAGAGCGGTACAAAAACTTCCTGAGTACACGGAGAAACGGACTGATTCTGTTCCTTGAACTCGGCGTCGGGTACAACACGCCGGTTATTATTAAATATCCGTTTTGGCGTATGACTGCACAAAACAAGGCGGCGACCTATGCCTGCATCAACTACGGCGAAGCGGTCTGCCCGACGGAGATTGAAAAGCAGTCGATTTGCATTGATGCGGATATTGGCAAGGCTCTGGAAGATTTGAGGTAAGGCTATGCACGATATTTGGAACCCGTGGCACGGGTGCGTGAAATGCAGCGAGGGCTGCCAGCATTGCTATATGTATTTCCTCGACCGTGTTCGTGACCGAAACGGCGCCGATATTTACAAAACAAAATCGGGCTTCACCTATCCCGTTCAAAGAAACCGAAACGGCTCTTATAAAATCCAAAGTGGGGAGCTGATCCGTGTCTGTATGTCCTCGGATTTCTTTTTGGAGGAAGCGGACGAATGGCGGAGTGATGCGTGGGAGATGAGGCAACGTAGCGACGTGAAATTCTTTCTTCTGACCAAGCGCCCGCAGCGGGTCAAGAACTGTCTGCCAAAGGACTGGGGCGACGGCTGGGAAAACATCATGTTCAACGTCACCTGTGAAAATCAGCGCCGAGCCGATGAGCGTATCCCGATCCTGCTTTCGCTGCCCTTCAAGCACAAGGGAATTATGTTTGCGCCGTTTATCGGTGCAGTCAGCATCGAAAAATACCTCGGTGACGGGCAGATCGAACATGTCATCTGCGGCGGCGAAAATTACGACGGCGCAAGGCAGTATAGTATATTTTCTCTGTATTAGTAAATTGAGGGGCGTTTAATCCAAGTTTTTTACACCATTGTTCTGCTCCGTCTGTGAACAGACCAATATACGGTTGACTCATCATAATATAGTTACTACTGATATTCTTTGCATTTCGTTGAATAACGGTTAGTGTATAAAGAAATCTTGCATCTTCTCTTATCAAATCAAATGCAGCCTGTTGTACTTTATTCAGGGCTACCCCTCCAGGTGGATACTTATTGTATGTAGATTTATAGTCTTCGTTTTTATTATAATATAAAATTAGGAGGATGTAACTATGGATATTATAAAAGTCTTTGGAGACAATTTAAAAAAATATCGCACTGCAATGGGCATATCACAAGAAGCCTTTGCTGAAAAGTGTGGTATGCACCGTACATATATTAGTGCCATCGAATGCTATCGCCGTAGTATTTCACTTGAAAATATTCAGCGTATCGCGGATGCACTTGGAATTGAAACATACAAACTGTTTTTGGAGGATAATGATAATGCTTGAACAAATAAGAGACATTCTTCTTTCACACAACGGAAAGAGAAATCCTATTACATCAGCGGAAATTGCCAGAAAAATTGGAATTATTGAGGATGATACACACGCACAAACGAGGGCGTTAATACTTGAATGTGCCCAAAAATACGAGTTGCCATTAGCTGCGAGCAATCGAGGATATTATCTTATTTCAAACCAGCAAGAGTATGATGAATATATGAATAATCTTGATTCACGCAGTACCGGCATTGAGGAAAGAAAGAAAATTATTACGAAAAATTTTAAGGAGGCAAATAATGAAATACACACTTAAAAATGAGCTTATTGAAAATTTCAACGAAAGCAAATCGTTCAGCTTTCCTAAGTATACGTCTCAGTTAATAAACTGGGCAAATCAAAACGCACAAGGAACTCGTCCTGTTGTCGTAGGTCAAATGTCCGAGCTTTTTCCTGAATTTATGAATTCCGGTATGGAGATAACTATTGAAAACTGGCGTAAATGGTATACAGAAAAATATCCTGATGCATTTGAAAATGCAACCGATAAAATATTTGCACAAGTTCAAAATTTAAGAAATGCCATTCCTTTAATAGATCGTGAGATGGTTGAAAAGTGGGTACAGGATTTAGTTATTAACAAAACCTTCAATGGTATGTATGTTCAAAAAGCAATATTGGCTTCATTGGCAGAGAAGAGAGAAACTACCTATAGACTTGCAACACCGGAAGAAGAATCAATAGGCATTGATGGATATGTTGGAGAAATTCCATACTCTGTAAAACCAGATACATACAAAACTATGGGGCGACTTTCCGAAACAATAGATGTCAAAATGATATATTACTCTAAGACAAAAACTAATTTAAAAATTGAAGTTGAAGATTGATGCTTGGGTGCTACCTTTTAAGTAGCACCCTTATTTTGTTTTGGCATAGAATCATTAAACTTTGTCTTGCAAGAGTAATCGGTATCATTATCTACATATACAAACCCTGTTCTTATCAAATGATTATTAATAAATGTTTTGTTATCGAGATACACATAACACTGCCGGGTATTGTTACGATCATATTTTTCTGTATCATATTTTAAAAACACTTTGCGCTTCTGGAATTTATTTTGAAGAAACTCGATTGCTTGATCCTGATATGTTGGATTAACATTTATCCCTAACAAACGAACAATCAACCCATTGGAAAGCTCAATTCTATTAGGAGAGATGACCTGTTTCACACTAAACAATTCATTCTTTTGGGTTTTAGAAGAATCAATTTTTGATCCAAATTGAAGTTTTTTAACATCAATTTTTTTGTCCATTTTATGAGGATCTTGAAAAACATATGGCAATTGTTCAAAAGAGCAACTTTTTCCCTTTTTATCTTCACAAAAAACGACTCTTGATTCATCTCCCAAAACAAGTTGGTTGCTACAGAGCTTTTCTTTAATAAGTGGAGCAAATTCTTTGTTGATTTCATAACCAATTGAATTTCTTCCTAAATTCTTCGCCGCAAGAGAGGTAGTTCCACTACCTGCAAACGGATCAAAAACAGTTTCCCCCACAAATGAAAACATTTTAATCAACCGCTTAGGCAATTCTTCTGGAAACATTGCAATATGTCCTGTTTGTTTAACGCCATTAAAATTCCAATGAGAAGAAAAATATTGTCCCCATTCTTCTTTAGTCATTGCAGATTGTTCTTTTTGTTCTTTGGTTGGCTTAGGAGCATTACCGAGCTTTTTAAATAAAAGAATAAATTCATAATCCATTTTTAGTATTCCATTTCGAGGATATGGAAAGCTTCCCATAATTGCACCGCCACCAGAGGTATTCATTGTGGTTGTTTTTTGCCAAATAATGGCTCCCATATAATCCATACCTAAAGATTCACAAAAACGAATAATCTCGGTTCTAATGGGAATAACCTTATATCTTCCATAATATACAGAACGAGCAAATTGATCTCCAATATTAATACAAAGTCTGCAACCATCAGCTAAAACACGATCACATTCCTTCCAGACAAGGTTTAGGTTATTTATATAATCTTCATAACTATCATTAAACCCAATTTGATTGTCTGTTCCATAATCTTTTAGTTGCCAATAGGGTGGTGAAGTTATGATTAACTGTACCGATTTATCTTCAATTTGGTTTAAGGATCTACTATCGCCAAATATAATTCTATGTTCAGTCATAATGAAAACCTTTCTTATTTTATTTGTTCGCCATTAGGCAATACAAAATATTGTTCATAAGTAGCCCCAAGCACTTTTGCGATTTGATTGAGTTCTTCTTGGGTAACTGTATTTCTTTTTAATTTTGCATTAAAATTCTGAGGTGTCTGATCTATTCTTCTTGCAAGTTCAGACAAACTAATTCCTGCCCTTACGCACAATACTCGTATTTGTTCTGAAGTAGTCATATAAAACCTCCTCAAAGAAATTACACTTGATATTATAAAACATTTAATTGATATTGTCAACTGTATGATTTAATAAAAGCGGCAAAGATTTCTCCTTGCCACCGCTGTAATTATACCGCAAAAATAAGTTCTATATTCACAACCTCTATCGCTCTGCTGCAAATATTATTCATCTTCTGCACCCACAGCATTTGATTTTCAGCTTTGAGCTTTTCTGTTACATTTTCTTTTTCTGCCAGTTGTTTTACCAGCCGGGAAAATATTTCCTCTGCCTGCCGGTCGATGTCGGCAAGATAGCCGTTCAGCTTGCAGGAAGTCAGCAGGTTGGTATAGAGCAGCCGTTTGTGCTACCGGAGATACCGCAAATGTCGCTACCCCCAAATGCCTATGGACTGTTCTTCCTTGGCGGGTAAGAAAATGCATTACCGACTGCAAAAGTCAGTAATGCCTTTTAGATTGATTCAGATATACCTGCAAGCCATCCAAAACTCACAATAAATGCGTTTTTCAGCCTGCTATCATTTTGCTATCAAATTGGGGGGTAGCGCTCAGAAACCCAGTATTTATGCGGGTTTTCAGACTTCGCAAATTATTCCCACTCGACTGCTTAATTCTTTTTCAAAGCGTTTTTAATCGTTTTTCTTTGTTTTTATTTCTTTTATTTTACTTATTTTTAGGAGAGGTACCTATAAGTTTAAACCGTCAGCATCAAAACAGCATCAAAGTGAAAATATAAAAATAAGAAAGGAGAAAAATATGGAAATCAACTCAAAAATATTATAACGTGAAAAATTAGATTTGTAAATAATTAAATACTATATCGTTTTATAGTGTTACATTCTATACAGCCAACACTATAAGACAAAAGAGCCATTACGCGCGCGTGTATACGCGCGTTTTTTCATGTTCCGAAATAGTCGATAACCGTTACTTAAATCATATCAAAGAGAAATCTCTCGGCCTGTATCTGAAAGAACTTTTTCTTCAATAGCTTTTTTAATATAAGCAGTCAAATTATCACCGGCTATTTTCTTAAGCTCGTCTTTCGCACCTTTCTTGATATTGAGCATTACTCTGTCGTAATTTTTCTTAACGCACTTAGCCGAAGCAGTACTCGCGTATGTTGCCATAGAAGCACCCCCTTTCTTGTTGCTTTGATATAAGTATTATAACGCATAATTTTATTTGCGTATACAATTCAGAAAAAAAACTAACTATAAAAAGTCAATGGAAAAAAGAAAAAATTTAAAAAAAGGACCTTCAGCGGGTCTGTTGAAGCCGTCAGCAATTTTCAGCAGGCTCAGCAGATAACTGCTGACGAAAAAAGTTAGATTTTATCTGGCTTTAACCCTATTGTCAGCAGAATCAGCAGAAAAATAGTGTAAAAATAGAAAATCTATGATTAGAGAGTAAAATGTAATAATTTACTCTCAAAACAAGCTTTTTTAATTTATATAGAAAAAAGTGCTGATTCTGCTGATTCTGCTGAGTCAATTTTTTACAAAGAGTTGTTTTCTCAAAAAAAGTTACTAAAAATATCTTTAAAAAATTATTTAAAAGAAAGCACATAAGTTCATGTTCAAATGACTTTTTACGTTGTATAATAAGCTAAGACTTAAGAAGAAATCTTTTTATAGGAGCCAATAATGAATTTAAATAGTAAAAAATTAAAATTCTTATGTCGGTAAAGTGTGCCGACGCGAAAGCGCAAAAGCAATAGCTAAAGCCCTCAATGTAAATCTTAATGATATTCTGCTTGATGAAAGAAGGTCTGAAAATGTCATCTGACGTTGTAAGAGTTAAAGAAGTAATGACACGCCTTGAATGTTCTGAAGGACGCGCCTATAAAGTCATCAAAACGTTAAATGATGAATTAAAGAAAAAGGGTTATATAACAATAGCCGGTCGGGTGCCTCGTTCTTTCTTTGAAGAAAGGTGCCTACCGAAATAAAAATATATTATAAATTTGCGAGTCGTTGTTTTATACAATGGCTCGCATGGTCGTTTTTAGAAAGGTTTTACGTAAATTATGAGCAGTCATTTCGGACAATTAGTCATAGATACATTAAACAGTAGAAACTTAACAAGGGTTGAAGCCTATCGTATTTTCAAGGACAAAAGCACATATAAATCCTGTTATAAAGTGTTCTATGACAAATATTTACTTGAGTCGCATCACAAAATATCTTGGTGCTATCAAGTATGCAAAATTTTTAACATAAACGCAGAAAAAGCATTTCAGGCAATTCTCGAAGATGAAAATGCAGAAAGATTAACAGAGCAGGACTTAATTACATACAAGCCAAAATTATATTTATACTCATATGCTTTTACAGAGCTCTATATAGAGCAGTTGATTAGTATTATTGAGAACTTTAGTGTGAAAAAAATAAAACAAGAAAGCTCATATGACTGTATTAACGAACATGTTGAAAGAATCGCAAGAGCTATTTCAAAAGTAGCAGAACTTTCAAGATACCAGTTTTCAATCGAAAAAAGAATATATGAATTAGATATACCAGATAACATGAAAGAAGTTTTGCTTTTACGATTTTTTGAGGTTTTATCTATTGAGGAAATCAGCGAGCAAACCGGCTATAATTACAGATGGATTCTCGACCTTCAGCACAAAGGCCTTGAAGCTTTAAAATCATCTATTTGAAAGGTTTAAAAGATGACTAACGAAGAACTTGTAATTAAAATCAAAAAAGGTAATAAAAATTATATAAACGACTTGTGGATTCAGACCGAAAAGCTTGCGAATCTAATAATTACCAAATTTTGCGTTTCAAAAGAGAAACGCTTAATGAAACTTGGTATTGAAAAAGCAGACCTTCAGCAAGAAGCGTTTTTCGCTTTATTACAAGCAATAGACTACTACAAAGAAGATTCAGAATATAAATTCAATACATATTTTACTAACTGTCTTAAAGCTCGATTGTTTGACATTGCGGGCTTGCACACTCGAATTAAAGAAGCCAATATACAAGTAAATACTCTTAGCTTAGACGCGCCAATTATGAATGACAAAGACGGTAACGAGGCAGATTTATCCTCAATGATACCAGACCCATTCGCAGAAAATGAAATTTTTAAAATCGACGAAAAAGACTATTCAGAAAAATTACATTTTGATTTACAAAAGGCAATTTCAAAACTTGATACATCATCAGCATATGTGATAACAGAGCACTATTACAAAAACAAACCTCTTTCATCATTAGCAAACGACTTGAACAAATCAAAAACACGAGTAAGAAACATTCACAAAAAAGCGCTTAGAGAATTGAGAGACTGCCCTACCCTATCAAAGTATAAATTTGAAAGGCTAAAGAGAAATTTAATAGCTAAAAATTCCCTCGCACCTAAAAACGACACAACTCGATTTAAGTATAGTCGTACAAGCCTTCAAGAAAGGTATGTTGAAAATCTTGAAAAACTTGAAGCTGAGTTTGACATAATTTAATATAAATATAACCGTCAACCTTGATTGTTAAATCTCGGTTGGCGGTTATTTTTTATTTATAAGCTTTTATCAACTTTAGCGCTTCATCTTCTGTAATCTCCTCATAAAGATTATAACACGGGTCCTCGTCATTAAAATATTTTGTAAGTAGTCCTGTACGAATCCATTCTCTTTTTTCAGGTCTGTAGACGTATTGTAAATGACCTTTACACTTTACAACAAGACCATAGTTATCTATGTCAAGTAATCGATGATATGTAAAATTATTATTCATTTAATCTCACCTCTTTAAATATTAAAGCACAAGCCAAACGGGCTTATTTTTATGCCTAAATCAAATTTTAACATTCTGATTGTAAAATTATACTCTTAAAATCAAAAACGCGATACAACTGAAAATTGGAAGAATTATGGGCTACTCTCCGGGTATATACCAAATGCCGCAAGAATTTTCTTTATTCTGTTTTTTGGTGCTTTTATTCGTCATCAATTTTTCCTTCCGGCTTACTCGGACCGTCATAGTATTCACATTCCTTTTATTAAAGATAAATGTCATCAGGAATACGCTCTTTATACTTTTCACATTTCCCATAACCAAAAACATTTTTTACTGGTACAGCATTTTGTGAGCTGGCTCATACAATCATCTCAATAAACTTTAAAGTTAATGCGCATAAATTGCACGAATTAAAGCTGAAAACCTCGTTCGTTTTGTCGGCGTACAAATGTCGAAAAACGTAGTAAAATTATAAATGTCAGGTAGTTAATCTGACAAAACAAATAGCTCCCGAAGACAGCGGGAGCTAAAGATTGGAGGTGAAAACCTTGGAACAAGGATTCACTTCCGAAGGCTACTATGTAGCTTGCGTCAACGGTATTTGGATAACTTTCGTTAGTTATAAAGAATATCTCGACTACATAGCTGATTAGCCAAAGGCCCAAATGTGCGCCGGCTTCGGTCATCGTACAAATGGGAACTATTTGTATTTTATATCAAAATCTCTATTTTGTAAATACTTTTTTCTAAAATAATTTATCTGTTAATACGCACAACACGCACAAGAAATTTGCCGGAACCTCGGCTGTTTTGTCAGCATCTTTTTACGTATAAACACGATATAATTTAATTGTCAAGTGAACAAGAGCTTGAAAAACTAATTAAAAGAAAGAGGTAAATATTATGTCAACACTCGAACTCACAATGAAAATCAAAGAACTTAAGGAATTAAAAAATATGGCTGATGAGCTTTCAGCCGAGATTAAAGCCATTGAGAATATAATCAAATGTCACATGGGCGAATCCGAGTTACTGATTGCAGGCGAGTACAAGGTGCGTTGGACAAGAGTTACAAGCAACCGATTCGACAGCACATCATTCAAGAAGGCAGCACCTGAAATCTATGCTCAGTATCTCAAGCCTACAACAAGCAGAAGATTCTCAATCGCTTAACACAAATAAAATATTCGGGTGGCCGTAACAAACCGCTGCCCGAATATGTATATCTAAGAGGTGATACCATTGAATTTATTACTTTTTTATGCGCATATGTTACATGTTGAGGAAAGCATATCAAGCCTTTCAAGAGCTTTATCTATTTCAGTAGATGAATTTTTTGAATGCGCGCTCTTTAATGATTTTGATACTAACCAAATGCAAATTTTAGCCGAACGTCTTGAGCTTTCGATGAATCAAGCGGGCATTCTGTTTTTCGGAGGATAATAAAATGACTAATGAAGAAATTGTAACTGAAATCAAGAAAGGTAACAAGAATTACTTAAGTGACTTATGGTCGGCCGTTGAAAAATTTATTATCGGACAAGCTCATAAGTTTCACATTAAATACAATCTAAGGTGCGCTCAGCTTGGCGTAGAGGTAGATGATTTAGTACAGGTAGGATATTTTGCTATTTTAGACGCAATCGAAGCATATACAGGTGAATTTAAATTTATTACATATTTAAATTATCACTTACGAAATCAGTTTTTTATTCTTGCAAAAATGAAGTCAACAGGTTGGCAAAAGAATACCGTACATCAGGCTTGCTCTCTTAATAATTATGTAGGTGAAGATGATAATTTATCATATATAGACTTAATTTCAGATACAAAAGCTGAAAAGGCATTTGACGATATAGTTGAAGATGATTATAACAATCAACTCAAAATTGCCTTCTCATCTGCTTTTTGTGCTTTAACCTCACATCAGCGCGAAGTGATAAAAAGAATTTACATTGACGGTATTACTCTCACGAAATGCGCAAATGAGTTTGGTGTTACTAAAGGAAGTATTAGCAATTCTAAGGCCGCGGCTTTTAAGAAGTTGAGAAAAGATAAAGAACTTTCAGGGCTTGCATTAACGCTTGCATAAGAGGTGATTTCATGCCTACATACAAAGATACTAAAAGAGGCACTTGGTACTGTTGTTTTTATTATACCGATTGGCAAGGTAATAAAAAGCGAAAAATAAAAAGAGGCTTTTCAAAGCAGAAAGAATCCAAAGAATACGAGCGCTCTTTTCTCGAAAGAGTCCACTCAGACCCGAACATGACTATCGAAAATCTTGTCGAGCTCTATCTTGTCGATATGCAAAACAGATTAAGACAATCAACAATGAGTAATAAGAAACAACTCATTGAAACGAAGGTGCTTCCTTATTTCAAAACATTAAAGCTTAACGAGGTAAAACCTACTACTATAAGGCAATGGCAAAATGAACTGATAGGTAAAGGGTACGCAGAAACATATCTGAAAACTATCAATAATCAACTTTCTGCAATTTTTAATTATGCTGTAAAGTATTACGGATTAAGGGAAAACCCATGTCATAAAGCAGGCTCTATGGGTAAAAAGCGTGCAAACGAAATGTTATTTTGGACCAAAGACGAATATCTCACCTTTATTAAAACACTTGAGGACAAGCCAATATCGCATTTAGCATATCAGATTTTATATTGGTGTGGATTAAGAGTCGGTGAGCTTCTTGCGTTAACTTGTGCCGATATAGATTTAGAAGCTAAGACGATTTCAGTAAATAAATCGTTTCAGAGGATAAACAGAGAGGATATTATAACCGAGCCGAAGACACCGAAAAGTAACAGAACTATCGCTCTGCCCTCGTTTCTGTGTGATGAACTTGATGAATATATGCAAAAACTTTATAATCATAAGCCGAACACAAGGCTCATACCCTCAACAAAATCATTTCTTCATCATGAAATGGATAGAGGTTGCAAGTTATCAGGTGTAAAACGTATTCGCGTACATGATTTAAGACATTCGCACGCCTCATTATTGATTGAGCTTGGATTCTCGCCAAACTTGATAGCCGAGCGCTTAGGTCATGAGAATATAGAAACAACTCTTAATACATACTCGCATTTATATCCTCATAAACAAAACGAGCTTGCTAAAGTTCTCGATAGCATAAAATGATTTTTTTAAAAAGAATTTAAGGGAAAGGCACCTGTTTTTCCGTACCCTATGGAGAATTATACGGAAAACCCTATTAGTATTGCACGTAAAGCCTATTAAATTAAAACTATTTTACGTATAAAGCGCACGGATTTCCCCTTAAAACTTTCCGTATTTTCCGTATGTTTCCGGGGTAGTAGTTTTGCCTTTAATTTTGCTTAAAAACAGCCGAAATTGTGGAAAATGGCATCATAACAGCATCACGGACAAAATAAAAAGCCCAAAAAGTCAGGTTTTATCTGGCTTTCAGGGCTTTTACTCTTTACTCCCACTCGATTGTTCCGGGGGGTTTGCTTGTAATGTCGTAAACTACTCTGTTTACATTGGGACATTCGTTTATTATACGACCGGCTACTCTGGAGAGAATGTCATAGGGAATTTTCGCAAAGTCGGCTGTCATAAAATCATCGGTTGTTACTGCGCGGATTGCAATAAGATGGTCGTAGGTTCTGTGGTCGCCCATAACGCCTACGGTTTTTACATCGGGCAGAACAGCAAAAAACTGACTTAAATCCTTTTCCAAACCGCTCTTTTTTATTTCGTCACGGAATACTGAGTCCGCATCCTGAAGAATTTTTATTTTTTCCTGTGTTATTTCACCGATTATACGCACACCAAGTCCGGGTCCGGGGAAAGGCTGACGCCACACAAGTTCCTTAGGTATTCCGAGGAGCTCTCCCACCTTGCGGACTTCGTCTTTAAACAGGTCGCAAAGCGGTTCAATTATATCGTTAAATTTTATATCGTCGGGCATTTCCACCTTGTTATGGTGGGTTTTTATTTTATCCGCGTCGCCCTTACCGCTTTCGATGCAGTCGGGATAAATTGTACCTTGGGCAAAAAATCCGCCGTCCGCTTCTTCCCTGATTTTATTCCAGAATACATTGTAAAATTCCGTTCCGATTATTTTACGTTTTTTTTCGGGGTCCGTAACACCTTTGAGCTTTGATACAAACTCTTCTCCGCAATTTACGCGCACGAATTTCATATCAAACAGCTTTGTAAATGTATTTTCGACGAAGTCGCCCTCGTCCTTTCGCATAAGCCCCTGGTCGACAAAAACGCAGGTCAGCTGGCTACCGACCGCTTTACTTAAAAGCGCCGCGGCAACGGAGGAATCAACTCCTCCCGAAAGTCCTAAAACAACCTTTTTATCTCCGATTTTTTCTCGAAGCGACTTTACGGTATTTTCAATAAAGCCCTCCATTCTCCAGTCGCCCTTACATTTACAAACTTTAAATATAAAATTATACAAAAGCTTATTTCCAAATTCGGTGTGGGTAACCTCGGGGTGAAACTGCACGGCATAAATATTCTCATTAACATTTTCCATTGCCGCTACGGGACAATTGTCGCTGTGAGCGGTAATTTCAAAATTCTCGGGTACTTCTATGATTTTATCCGTGTGGCTCATCCAAACGACACTATTAGGAATACCGCTGAACAAAATACTGTCCTTATTATCAACAGTCATTTCGATTTTTCCGTACTCTCTTGTATCGGAGGTTTCAACCTTACCGCCTCGCATCCAGCAGATAAGCTGACATCCGTAACAAATGCCGAGCACGGGAATACCGAGATTTAAAATTTCTTTATCATAATGGGGCGAGCTCATATCAAAAACAGAATTCGGACCGCCCGTAAAAATTATACCCTTATAATTTTCTGATTTTATTTCATCTATGCTTGTCGTATAAGGCTTTATTTCAGCATAAACATTGTGGTCGCGGACACGTCTGGCGATAAGCTGATTATACTGACCGCCAAAATCCAGAACAAGGATTTTCTCTTTAACTTTGCTCATAACATTCCTTCCTTTCCATTTTAATAAAACACAGCCTTATCGTATCTGATAAGGCGTGTATATAAAATTATCTGTAGATTATATCATCTCTTGACGGGCCGTTTGAAACAATCCCGATATGTACCCCGATTTCTTTTTCTGCGAATTCAATATATTCACGACATTCCTTGGGTAAGTCCTCATATTTTTTAATTCCCGTAACATCGCACTTCCAGCCTTTAAGTTTTTTAAGTACCGGCTTACATCTTTTTAGCCTTGTAGTACTCGGAAAATAATCAATGATTTCACCGTCAAGCTCATATCCAACACACACGGGAATTTCATCAAGATAGCCGAGAGCGTCAATGACCGTAAACGCAACTGTTGTAGCGCCCTGAACCTGACATCCGTATCGGCTTGCAACGAGGTCGAGCCAACCCATTCTTCTCGGGCGTCCCGTTGTCGCTCCAAACTCTCCGCCGTCACCGCCGAAATTTCTGAGCTTATCAGCCTCCTCGCCGAAAATTTCAGAAACAAACTCACCTGCGCCGACCGCGCTCGAATATGCTTTTACAACCGTTACAACCTCTTTTATTTCATACGGCGGAATACCCGCGCCGACAGCACCGTAACCGGCAATGGTATTTGACGATGTTACCATAGGATAGATGCCGAAATCGGTGTCTTTAAGAGAGCCGAGCTGACCCTCGAGAAGAATATTTTTTCCGTTTGCAATAGCCTCTCTGACAAAACTAAACGAATCGCCTACATACGGAGCAAGTATTTCCTTATACTCCATAAGCTTTGCGAACACATCGTCAACTGAAATTTCTTCTTTATTATATAGATTTTTTAATGTTGCATTTTTAATTTCAACAGCATGAGCGATTTTCTCTTTAAGGCTGTCTACATCATCGTAAAGCTCGTTAATCTGAAATCCGATTTTGCTGTATTTGTCTGAATAAAACGGGGCTATACCGCTTTTAGTAGAGCCGAAGGAATTTTTTCCGAGCCTTTCTTCCTCATAGCAGTCAAACGCTACATGATACGGCATTACAATCTGCGCTCTGTCGGAAACAAGGACCTTTGGCTCAGGAACTCCCCGCTGTTCAAGCTCTTTCATTTCCCTAACAAAATTCTCAACGCTGAAAGCTACGCCGTTGCCGATTATATTAGTAATATTCTGATGAAACACCCCCGACGGAAGCTGATGAAGCGCAAATTTTCCGTAATTATTAATGATGGTATGACCTGCGTTCGCGCCTCCCTGAAAACGGATTACAACATCGCTGTCATTGGCAAGAACATCGGTGATTTTTCCCTTGCCTTCATCGCCCCAGTTGGCGCCTACTATAGCTTTAACCATAATTTTTCTCCTTAGCCTATACGTTTATCTCAGGTTTTTCAGACTCAATATCTTTATATTTATCAAGCGCCAAAGCGACTTCTTCTTTTAAGAAATCCTCGGTTTGCTCCTTTGCTCTGCCTGTATATTTTTCAGGTCGTAAAATATTTTCCAAATCCTCAAGAGTTACCCCGAACGCGTCATCGTTCGCAATTCGCTCCAAAAGGTCGTTTTCTCCGCCCTGCTCTTTTATTACCTTAGACGCCTCCATAGAATGCTGACGTATTTTTTCGTGCAGAACCTGTCTGTCAGCTCCCCGGTATTTAACGGCGTCCATCATTATGTTTTCCGTAGCCATAAACGGAAGTTCTTTTCTAAGTCTGCTTTCAATTACCTTTGGATAAACAACCAATCCGTCCGCTACGTTAGCGTAAAGATTGAGTATTCCGTCAACGGCAAGAAACGCCTCGGGGATACTTAAACGCTTATTTGCGCTGTCGTCAAGAGTACGCTCAAACCATTGCGTTGCTGATGTAAAGTATCCGTTTAAAACATCTACCATAACGTAGCGAGAGAGAGAACCGATACGCTCACTCCTCATAGGATTGCGCTTATAAGCCATTGCCGAAGAACCAATCTGATTTTTCTCAAACGGTTCTTCGACTTCTTTAAGGTGCTGAAGAAGTCTTATATCATTTGAGAATTTTGAGGCTGACTGCGCAATTCCCGCAAGAACATTTAAAAATTGAGAATCGACCTTGCGCGAATAGGTCTGTCCCGATACAGCAAAACAGCCTTTGTATCCCATTTTTTCAGCAATCTTTTTATCAAGCGCCTTGCATTTTTCGTGGTCGCCCTCAAAAAGCTCCAAAAAACTTGCCTGCGTACCTGTTGTACCCTTTGAACCCAAAAGCTTTGCTTTAGAGAGTTGATATTCAACGTCCTCTAAATCAAGCAAAAGGTCTTGAATCCAAAGCGTAGCGCGTTTTCCGACGGTTGTCGGCTGTGCGGGCTGAAAATGCGTAAATCCCAAGGTAGGAAGCGCCTTATATTTATCGGCAAATTTTGAAAGATTCCTTATAACCGTAACGAGTTTGTTTCTTACAATCTTTAACGCCTCTGTCATAATTATAATATCCGTATTATCCCCGACATAGCAGGAAGTCGCTCCTAAATGTATAATACCTTTAGCGTCGGGACATTGCTGTCCGTAAGCGTAAACGTGGCTCATAACATCGTGTCTTACAAGCTTTTCGCGTTCAACCGCAACGTCATAGTTAATATCGTCCATATGCTCTTTAAGCTGGTCAATCTGTGCCTTTGTTATCGGCAAACCCAACTCCATTTCAGCCTCTGCCAAGGCAATCCATAATTTTCTCCAAGTCCGAAATTTCATATCGGGTGAAAAGATATATTTCATTTCTTTTCCCGAATACCGCGAGGACAAAGGGCTTTCATACACATTTTTACTCATTATTCTTCCTCCCTTGAGGCGCATTTTTTATTTTTATCAAAGTTCATACCGCCGCGTTCTTTTCCCTTTAAAGTAAGCTTTGTTATCGGAGCGGGATAATTTCCGCTAAAGCACGCGTCGCAGTAACAACCGTTACATTTATACCCAAGCATTTCATCAAGAGAATCAGCGGGCAGATAACCGAGCGAATCCGCGCCGCTCAGCTTACAGATTTCTTCAACGGTATGATTAACCGCGATAAGCTCTCCGCGCGAGGGAATATCGGTTCCGTAATAGCAGGGCCACATAAACGGCGGTGAGCTTATTCTCATATGAACCTCTTTCGCCCCTGCTCCTCGAAGCATATTTGTTATCCTGTCAACTGTCGTACCTCGCACGATACTGTCGTCAATTACAACTACACGCTTTCCTTTTATCATATTGCCTATAGGATTGAGCTTAATGCGTACGGATTTCATACGCTCTTTCTGCGACGGTTTAATAAAAGTACGACCTATGTAGCTGTTCTTAACAATTCCCTTTTCATAAGGAATGCCCGATTCTTCAGCGTATCCTATAGCCGCGTCTATTCCCGACTCGGGAACTCCGATTACCAAATCAGCCTCAACGGGAAATTCACGCGCTAAAATACGTCCCGCCTGCTTTCTCGCTTCATAAACGCTTATTCCGTCAATAAAGCTGTCGGTTCGGGCAAAATAAATATATTCAAAAACACAAAGACTTTTATTGCATTTTTTCTTAGGCATAATACTCTTTATGCCGTCCTTATCGACAACAACAATCTCCCCCGGCTCTATATCACGAACATACTCGGCTCCGCAGGCGTCGAGCGCGCACGACTCGCTCGCGAAAACATAGGAATTGTTATATTTTCCCATACAAAGCGGTCTGAAGCCGTGGGGGTCGCGGGCGGCAATAAGCTTTGTAGGACTCATTACAAGCAGTGAATACGCGCCCTCAAGATTTTTTACCGCTTCAACTACCGCTTTTTCAGCAGAACCGGAATTGATACGCTCTCTGGCTATCATATAACAGATTACTTCGGAGTCGATAGTCGTTTGGAAAATAGCCCCTCGCTTTTCAAGCTCTTTTCTTATTTCTACGGCATTTGTCAGGTTACCGTTGTGAGCTACAGCAAGAGTACCTTTAATATAACGCATAACAAGCGGCTGTGCGTTTTCAAGCACAGAGCCGCCTGCTGTTGAGTAACGGACATGGGAAACTGCCGTCTGTCCGCTTAAAGAGTCTAATATAGAATTGTTGAAAACCTCCGAAACAAGCCCCATATCCTTGTGATAATTCATAACACCGTCATCGGATACAGCTATACCGCAACTCTCCTGTCCTCGGTGCTGTAAGGCAAGTAAACCGTTATAACACGCATAGGCAGGATTAATCGTACCGTCGCTATATATACCGAAAACTCCGCATTCCTCGTGGAGTCCTTCCTTTGGAAGATTATCAAAGCTAAAATTCAAGAGGTTCACACTCCGTAAAACTAATTTATTCAGCGTAAATACTGATTTATTAGTCAGCAAGACCTACGCGTTTCATCATTTCAGCGTAAGCGTCCTCTACCCCGCCCATATCACGGCGAAAACGGTCCTTGTCAAGCTTTTCGTGGGTGTCCACGTCCCAAAAACGACAGGTATCAGGGGAAATCTCATCAGCGAGAAGAATCTCTCCCTTATATCGTCCAAATTCAATTTTAAAGTCGATAAGTTCTACCTTAACGCTCTTAAAGAAATCAACCATAACTTCGTTAACCTTGTAGGCATACTCGGAAATCTTTTTAATTTCTTCCTTTGTTGCCGCGCCGATAGCGTAAATCTGGCTGTCGTTAATCATCGGGTCGCCGAGGTCGTCGTCTTTAAGACAAAATTCAAGTGTAGGATTTTTTAACTCATATCCTTCGGGTACTCCAAAACGCTTTGAGAAAGAACCCGCCGCCTTGTTGCGGATAATAACTTCAAGAGGAACTATATCTACTTTTTTCATAACGGTATCGCGGTCGTTAAGCTCTTCTACATAGCAGGTGGGCACTCCCTTCGCCTCTAAAAGCTTAAACATAAAGTTGCTCATACGGTTGTTTACAACGCCTTTTCCAACTATCGTACCCTTTTTTTCACCGTTAAATGCTGTTGCGTCGTCCTTATAAGAAACTATGCAATAGTCTTTATCATCTGTTGCGAATACTTTTTTTGCTTTGCCTTCATACATCTGTTCCATTTTTTTCATTTTCAATTCCTCCAAAGTAAAAAAATAAAAAACTTTCCGTGTATCATTATATAACAAAAGAGATAAACAAACAATTACATAAAAGAATTAAATTATATTTTTATACACTTATTTAAAAATTAAGTTTATTAAAGCAAAATATTGTATCTTTTGACAAAAAATTACCACAAAACTTAAATAAAATAAATGGACTAAACCAAACTGCTGAAAATGTTTTGCAAAAACATTTTCTTTTCCGTTCTTTAAGTCCGCTAACGGCTTTAAAAAAATACAGCAGTCCGTTTAGGACAGCTGTATTATACTCTGGTGCGAGTGTTCATAAGGGATTTCATACAATCACAACCGACACCGGCGCACGGATTCGATTCGCACATTCGCTTTTTATCGAAAACAAAGCTACTATGATAGTACCACAAACCGAAAGGAGTTTTTCAAGATGAAACAGAGTTTATTTGAGCAAATGGGCGGGAAACACGAACAACCGCTACCTTGCCGACATCGACCGACAAGCTGAGGAACTGTTTTCTCGGCTGGTCAAACAGATGGCAGAACAGGAAGGCGTGACGGAGGAACTCAAAACGCATGACCAAATGGCGTGGGTCGGGAAGGTAAACAATAATACAAAATCAGGTAGCGGAGATAGTAAATAACGAAATAATTTACCAGTAATCATTCCCTCTATGGATTCTTTTTAAACAAAATCTATAGGAGGAATTTTTAGTGCTTATACACAATCAGTTTCCTCGCAAGATAGTTCCAGATTAGTACAATGACAGTTGCAATAACCTTTGAAATCATATAATGAACATTCCAACAGTTGGTAAAAAGATACATTATTAACTCTGTAATGCCTAACCCGATTACACCGATAATTGCATAACTTATAAATTCCATCACAGCGTTTACTCTGGCTTCATTAGCTTTAAAAACTAATAGCTTTGAAAGGAAGAAGTTAGTTATCAAACCTGCTATAAAAGCAATTATCGCAGAAACAAGATGATAAATATGCGCAAAGTCAGTTAATAAGAATAATACTCCCCAATCCACAATCGTAGCGATTCCACCGACAAATAAATAACGAAAAAATTGCAAGAATCCATTTTGAGTTGGATTGATAAAAATACCTTTCAAATCAAATTTTTTTAGTAATTCAAAAAACTCTTTCATCCTTAATTATCCTGCTTTTCTTCGTGATATTCTTTTTCGGTATTTACGTTCCAGATATTATCTTTATTCGTTTCTCCTGCAAGAATATTTTTAACGGCTTCAAATGAGGTACACATACTATGGTCTATATTATTATAACGATGTTGACCGTTTCGCCCAACACAGAACAAGTTAGGAATTGTATCAAGGTAATTTTTCAAGTCTTCCATTTGGTCATATGTATCAAAGTAAGCGGGATAAGCTTTTTTCACACGTTCTACGTGAGAATCCAAAACATCATCTTCTTTGCTGATTAAACCCATAGTTACCATTTCTTTGATAGCCATTTTGGCAAAATCATTGTCAGTCATTGACCACATTTCATCTCCTTCATTACAGAAATACTCAAGACCAATCCAAATACTGTGTTCAATATCCTTAATCATATACGGTGACCAGTTATTATAAATCTGGAAACGTCCCATTTTCACATTTCTGTCGTGCACATAAACCCAGTTATCAGGAACAATATCGCCGATAGTTTTCGTTTTAGTTTCGTTTTTGAGATTCAGGTGTGGAATCAAAACACCGACTGTCATATAATCACGATACGGAAGTCCTTTTGCAATTTTTGTGTATTGTTCGGGAACATCATTCATTCCTATCACTAAATCCTTAACCGGCATAGATGAAATAACATAGTCGCCGTTGACAGTAATTTTTTGACCGTCTTTCTCATAAACAAGACCTGTTATAACATTATCGTTTCCTTTTACGATATTTACGACCTTAGCATTCTTGATAATTGTACCACCCATCTTCTCAAAATCAGCTGCAGTTAAATCCCACAGTTGTCCGGGACCAAGCTTCGGATAAGCAAATTCTTCGATAAGTGAAGTTTCCACCTTGCGATTCTTCTTATTAAAGATTTTACCAAATATGTCTTTTAATACAGCTTTAATTGAAAGACCTTTAACACGTTGAGCTCCCCACTCGGGAGAAATCTCGCTCGGATGTCTGCCCCAAAGATTTTCTGTATAGTTTTCAAAGAACATTGAATACAGTTTTTTGCCAAAGCGATTGATGTAGAAATCCTCTAAAGATTTTTCCTCACGCTTATGAAACACGGTTTTAAGATAGCTAAAGCCTACAACGATAGTTGTACCGAAACCCATATTTTTTATCGTTTCAAACTTGAGCGAAACGGGATAATCAAAGAATTTAGAATTAAAGAAAATTCTTGAGAGCCTGTTTCTCCTCAACATAACTCTGTCCGTTTTTTCAGGATCAGGACCGCCGTTAACAGTTGTTGATGTTCTTTCAAGCACAACATCATCATATGGCATTGCTCCCTGAGTAGGCAACATTTTCTCCCACCATTCGTTAACCTCGGGAACTTTTGAGAAGAAGCGATGACCACCCATATCCATTCGGTTACCTTTGTAGTTGACGGTTCGTGATATTCCACCGAAACAATCGCTTTCTTCGAAAACAATAACTTCATATTCATTTGATTTATTGAGCAACTCATAAGCCGCTGTCAAGCCAGCAGGACCTGCTCCAATAATTAATATTATTTTCATTTTGAAAATTGGACGTTTTTGTCCGAACTCCTTTCATCATCTTTTCTGTACAGGAAAACAAGCATAGTTGGAATCAATAGATATGTATAGAAGAAAAACCTTGTCGCATCATTTATTCCTGTCAACAAAATAGTTGTTCCAAAGTTATAAGCAAATACAGGTATTATAAAGAGGACTTTCTTCCAATCCTTAATCTTTTTCAGTCTGCATTTTGATAAAACAGAAACTATCAGTATCAAATGCAAGAATCCTAAATGAAGGAACGGGTATGATAAAAAGTCTTTAATGAAATTTCTATATGCTTCACAAATTGCTGTAGCGTGTCCGTTAATTGTCTGAGAAATGCCATACTCGTTTTCAACAATGCTCGGATAAACGAACTTATCATAGTTATCTGTCAAAGAATAAGATGCATCTGTAAGTTTTATTAATGATGTTAGCGCAACACGTTTTGAAGCAGTAATAGATTTGAACATCATCGAAATGACTCTTTGAGTACCGTATTTTTCGATAACATCGTTGTTTGTTCTGTCATCCCACTTTACGGCATTATAGGAACCATCTTTGTACTTTTCTTCCCAAACCTCTTTCGGAGCAACTTTATAAGTAAACTCTCTTGTTTCCTCGTCTAAAGCTTCCGGCGTATATGTAACAACAGCACCAATTATAGTCATAGGTAAACCAAGAGTTTCAATTTGTCTTTTGTCTGGACTCGTTACACCAATTGCTGAATACAAAGGAAGCTTAATTCCTAAGCAAAGAACTATAATGCTTAAGCATATAATCAAGCCACGTTTCCTTGTAATATAAAACAAGACTGCGATAATTAAAGGAATTGTAAACAACAGAGCATTATGTCTAAACAATGTTGTTAATGATGCCGATATAATGAATAGAACCATATTTATCGGTTTTTTTATCCATTCGCCTTTTGTAACATATATTCTTAATGAATAAGTCAGCAATAATAATGCGCCAATTGCAAAAGAAATATCTTTCCAAGGATACATAGTGATATATCCTACTTGTGGGTTCAACAATACAAAAATCATAGATATAGCGGTATATTTTGGATTGGTGCATTTGTAAATCGTATTAAACGAATAACCTAAAACAGCCGAGAAACACAGTATTTGAAACAGTACTATTGAACCAATCCAACCTCCTGTTAAGGCAAGTGGGAGTTTTAAAGCAAACAGGGTTTGGATAACAGGGTGCCAATCACTATATTGATTATTGATTACTTGTGTGTATTGGCTGATTGAATCAAGCGAGAATCCACCCGGATAGTAAGCAAAATAATAGACAAAGAAAAGACATAGCGGAATTATGTAGAAAGCAAATTTAAGAAAGAATTGTGATTTTTGATTTCTCTTTTTCAGCTTACTCTGCGTAATATTGATTTTTGATATTGTTTTTATAATTATCGGACAAATAATCACAGAAAGTGCTAAAATGAGTATTTCTGAAATAATAAAATAAAATTTTGACAAATTACTGCTGGTAATTACTGAAGTAGAGAAAACAAAAAAAGAATAAAAAATGAGTAGTAGTCCATTTATCCCTCCGATATAATCCCATAGCTTTTTGGATACAGATTTCATACAACCACTCCATATTTGAAAGAATAGACACAACATAATGTCGATTATGTTGTAAAACAGACTACGCCATTGGTCAAAACAGCATAAATTCAAGACAAAAGAACGTAATAATACCAAACTCTTAAAATCTTGTTTTTTAAGAGCTTTATTTTCTATGTCATATTTCAACAAAATAATAATTCATCTGTACTTTTCGGGCAAAATATGTTGATTAAAAATTAGTTTAAGTGTATAATAGACAAGTACGTTACAACATAATCGACATTATGTAATCAAACCACAAGCCGCATATTTTCCATACGCTTTAGGTGCTCAAAACCTGTTGAGATAATATAGATTCTCGTTGTATTGATACTGCTGTGACCGAGTATGTCAGCGAGTTTGGCGATATCCTTTTCCAGATTATAAAACGTCCTTGCAAACAAATGACGCAGATTGTGAGGAAACACCTTTTCAGGATTTACGTTAGATTGCTTGCACAAAGCTTTCATTTCTCTCCAGATGTTTGTACGATTAACCGGTTTGCCTGATTTCGTAATAAAGATAGCTCCTGCTTTGATATGCCGTTCGGTAGCGTATCGAAGCAGTTTTTTCTTTAGCTTTTTTACAATGAAAATTACACGGTTTTTGCCTTTACAAGCTACTTTAACGGTACCGCTTTTCACCGCTTCAACCGTGATGAATTTCAGCTCACTGATTCTGATACCCGTACCGCAAATCGTCTGCAATATCATATTCAAACGGTGATTGTGGTTACGTTCTGCAGTGTCTACTAATCTTAAATACTCCGCCTTGCTAAGCTCCTTGTTTTCGGGACAGTATATTTGCCGTTGTGTTTTGATTGCCTTCACCTTGCAATCAAACCATCCTAAATAATCAAATAAGCTATTTATAGCGGCAAGCATCGAATTAATACTGCTCACAGCATAGCCCTCTGCAATGAGCTTTTGCTTGTAATCGATGACAAGTTCCTTACAGACTGTTTTTTCATCTAAATACGCAGTAAAAGCTCTTACATCACGAGCGTATTTTTCAATAGTATTCTCGCTCTTTTCTTCCAAGCGAAGATGATTGATAAAATCTTTAATCAGTTCTTCTGTTAATAATCTTCCTTTCATAGTCTTACCTCCGAATATTTGTAATTCTATTCTACCCGAAAAGCACAGCGATTAATTATCAATCATATTGTAAAATTAATTGTCTTTAAATACTAATTTGCAAAACTTCAGCCCCGTTTTCAGATAACGCTTTTGGTTATTTGAAAACGGGGCTTTTTCTTTTATATAGGATTTTTTATGTCGACCATAGCAAAGTCCGTATTTTGGGACACCCTATCTGTTAGAATTAGGGTGGTGCAAAATATTTTTTGAAAAAAGTTTTTTATTTCTGGAACAATTTATAGGCAGAAGCGTCTGTATATTATAGAGTCATCCAATCTCGGAAGGGAGGATAACATTACAGTCGAAAAAGAAACAGGATAACGCAGGAATTACCGCCTTGTACTGCCGTCTGCCCCGTCTCGAACGGCGTTATGATATGGTTGGATATTATATGGATACCTATTTCCTCGATATAGAGCAGAACAAAGACGATTTCCTTAATGCTGTCCGTAAATTTATGGAGATAGATTCACTAACAGCACCAATGCTCAGAGATTTTATCGACTACATTGACGTTTACGAAAAGGAAGACGACAAGAAAAACTACACCAAGCGCATAGTAATCTATTACCACTTCGTAGGATTTTTGGAGCTTCCGACGTCAGAGGATGAAAACTACAAGGCAAACACCCGAAAGGGCGTAGATGTGGAGTATATCCCCACAGCAAAGTCCGCATAAGCAAAAAGTGAGCAGGTAAAAACCTGCTCACTACATACAAATCGGATGAAATTGAATAAAAGAATGAGTGTCCATAACTTAAATCTGTTATGAACACTCAATATGGTGCCGGTGACCGGACTTGAACCGGTACGGTATCGCTACCGGCGGATTTTGAGTCCGCTACGTCTGCCAATTCCATCACACCGGCATATCGTTTGATATTATACTACATTAAACCTAAAAAATCAAGATGAAATTAAACTATTACAATAAAAGAATATTTTCATACTTTCATGTAAAACCTTGCAATATACTGTAAAATTTGATAAAATAGAAAAAATTTTAGGGGTGAGCTGATGGAGCATAAAAATTTAATTGACCTTGAGTATATGACAAAGGAAGAGCTTGAACAGACTATTCGTCTTGCGGGAGTCATAAAGAGCAGACCGGATGTTTATAAACACGCCTGCGACGGAAAAATTATGGCGACATTGTTTTATGAGCCGTCAACAAGAACGCAGATGTCTTTTCAGGCGGCTATGCTAAGGCTCGGCGGACAAACTATCGGTTTTGACAATCCGATGAACTCTTCGGTTGCCAAAGGAGAAAACCTTAAAGATACTATTAAAATAATCAGCAGTTACAGCGATATTATCGCTATGAGGCACCCGAGCGAGGGTTCGGCTAAGGCGGCATCACTTTACAGCGGTGTTCCTCTGATAAACTGCGGTGACGGCGGACACTTTCACCCCACTCAAACTCTGACGGACGTTATTACTTTGAATTATGAAAAAGGCAGACTTGACAATTTAAAAATCGGTCTTTGCGGTGACCTTCTTAACGGAAGAACCGTCCATTCGCTCATAAAGACTATGAGCCGCTTTAAAAATAACAGCTTCATCTTAATTTCCACAAAAGAATTATCAGTACCGCAGTATATAAAAGACATAATGGATAAAGCGGGTTGCGAATATACTGAAATCGACAATCTGCGCGACGCAATTTCCGAACTGGACATTCTTTATATGACGCGTATTCAAAGAGAGAGATTTAAAAGCGAACAAGAATATCAAAAGCAAAAAGGTGTTTTTGTATTAGATACCGAGAAATTATCTTACGCAAAAAAAGATATGATTATCCTTCACCCGCTTCCGAGAGTTGATGAAATCGCTATTGATGTGGATGCGGATTCAAGAGCCTGCTACTTTAAACAGGCTGAATACGGAATGTACGGAAGAATGGCGCTTATAACCCTGCTTTTAAGGAATGAAGGCGCGTTTTCGTTCAACACGCCCGACCCGATTATAAAAAGCGGTACCGTTTGCAGAAACGAAAGATGTATCACGAATGACCCGCAACAGTTTTATCTTCCAAGAAACACATATATCAAAAATAACAAGCTATATTGTGATTATTGTGACGGTGAAATCTCTTAAAAATAATAAATTTACCGTGCAGATTTTTAAAATCTGCACGGTTTTTTAGACGACTTTTAAGCTTTTGTTTAAATGAACCGAGTAAATTATTGCTTCCCTTACAGGTAATGATGTCGTTTCTTCCAATGCCGATTTATAAAGCTCCACCTGTTTTCTGTATAGTTTTTCTAAATCGGTAATCTCCTTTACCCTGTCCGTTTTATAATCAACAATAACTGCCTCTCCGTTTTCGATAAATACCAAATCGACTGCGCCCTGCATAACAATTTTTTGATTTTTAAAGCTGTCGTTGATTTCAGAGTTATAATCTTCGGCATTAATTTTTACGGTAAACAGATATTCACGGTAAAATTTTTCACTCTTTATAACCCGTTCAATAAGTTCGCCGTTTAAAAAGCTTTCAAGCTTTTCAAAGTCTAAAAGCTCAATTTGGCGCTCGGTTAAAAATCCGTTTTCTCTAAGGCTATAAGCCTCGCTTTTACAATTTTCTCGGGCTTTTTTCAAGTCACAACATTCCATAAAATTATGAAATGCCGTTCCCCTCTCGGCGCCGTCGGCTTTATTTTCGTAAATAAACGAGGGTTTTTTGAGAATTTTGTTAAAAATACGGTTATCCTTGTGAGAAAGCTCGGACGCGCTTACCTTTTGCGGCATGGTAGATAAGGGTTGATTTTTGTACTTAAAATTAATTCTCTCTTTAAAGAGCTTCAAGAAATCCTCGTCGGGCTCAGCCTCCTGTATAAGCTCATTATTCTCAGATTTTTCATCTTGAATACTATATAAAATTTCATCATCTACTATTTCAATATTCCACGGTTTGCAATTTTCGATGTAGTTAGAATAATCGGGTTCAATATTTGTTCTTATATTACAGGAAGGATTAGCAAGCGCGCAGGCAAAAAGCCAATCGGAATATGACGAAAGCTTATTCACCACGAACGGAGAAATCGGGAAAACGGGTATTTTGCTTTCAAGCGACTGAATATATTTTTCGGGATTATTATTGGTCGCTGTTACAATAACCCGCTGTTTTGCCCTTGTTAAAGCAACATACAAAACGCGCATTTCCTCCGAAATCATAGAAGCTTTTGACATAAGCGAGAGAGCCTTGCGCTGTATTGTATCAAACTTTAGAATATCTTTTTTTATTCTTATACCCGCTCCGCAGTCGGCATCAATAACCAAATCCTCAGAAGCGTCGCGCAGATTAAAAACAGTTGACGTACTGCTTATAAAGCATATAGGAAATTCAAGTCCCTTGCTTGAGTGAATACTCATAACCTTAACGGCATTTATTGAGCTGTCGCAAACTTCTCCTACAGACTTTAAAAATGTTCCGCGCTCTTTTATTCTGTCGATATAATTTATAAAAGCTGTTAAGGTTTTATATCCGTTATTCGCATATGAACGGGCATAGTCCTGGAGAAGATAGATATTATTTACTATAAATTTATCAGACGACATCGCTACGCAGTCAAAGCCCGTTAAATCAAGAATAATTCCTATAAGACGATCAACGGTTGTCGTGACTGAAAGCGTACGCATTTTATCGAGAAATTCTATAAAATCAACGCACTTTTTATTTTTGCTGTTTTTTACCGCAATATATAACGGCGTTTTTCTGTTTTCAGCTCGAGCCTGAGCTATATCGTCAGCCGTAAATGAAAACATCGGACTCATTAAAACAGACAGCAAAGGAATATCCTGTATAGGATTATCAATTACACGCAGAAAATTTAACATAATTTTTATTTCCAAAGCGTCAAAAAAGCTGTTTTTTTCCTGCGAAACCGTTGGTATAGCGTACTGATTAAGAGTGTTAACAAAGGTAGCCGCACGACCTGTTTCTCCCTTGGCAGTTCTTAAAAGAACCGCAATATCTCCATAAGTTGCAGTTCTTGTTGTGTCCCCGTCTTTTATCTGCATTTTCTCTTCAAAAATTATTTTATATATTTTTTCGCATACCTTTGAAGCCTCTAAAATAAGCTCCGTTTCATTTTTCTCTTCATTAATATTTGAGGAATTTATAAGCATAAGCTCAAAATCCGGGCTTTCGCTTTCGGGATAAGACGCCGAACACACAAGCTTCTCCTCGTCATCGTATTCCAGTCCGCCTACATCTTCGGACATCAAAGTTGAAAAAATAAAATTACAGGCGTCGGTTATTCCCTTACAGCTCCTAAAATTCCTATCAAGAATTATTTTTGCAGGATAATTATCTGATTTTTCAGAATATGTACTGTATAAATTTTTGTATCCGATAAAAATTTCAGGTCTTGCCTGACGGAAACCGTAAATACTTTGCTTGACATCTCCAACAACAAAAATGTTGTTTTTATCCCGGCTTACGGCTCTAAAGATTAAATCCTGGACTTCGTTTACATCTTGAAATTCATCAACCATAATCGCGTCGAACATCTCGGAAATTTCCTCGGAAATATCCGTATACCGAATCTGTCCGTCAACATTTTCGCAAAGGAGTTTTACCATAAGTCTTTCAACATCGGGAAAATCCAAAATATTCTTTTCGGCTTTTAACGCGGAAAATTCATCTCTGAATTTTAATACGGCTTTAAAGAACATTTTTATAAGAGGATAAAGCTTTTTTGTGTTGCTCTCTATTAAGGCTACATCCTGATAAAACAGCTCGCTCAGCTTAGCTGTTTGTCCCTTATAATTATCTCTTGCGGACTTTATAAGAAGCTTATGCAAATCATCATTTGAACCCTTTATTGTCGGAAATCTGACAAAGGAATTACTTTCGAGAGCCGATTTAATTTTATCCCAGTTTTTATCTTCAATATATCCGCTCAGAGTATCAAAAAATGTTAAATCCGAATTTAACATATCACGGATTCTGTTAATATCCTTTTCCTTTAAAATTACGTCTTGTTCGAGATAAGCAAAAGATTCGCCAATCAATTCCCTGCAATAGCTTATGCACTGTTGCGCGTATTTCAAAATATATCCGCAGTACGGAGTTTCTGTAAACGGCATTTTGTTATAATAGGAAATCATTTTTTCTGTCCAGTTATCCATAAAAGGAATAGCTGTCAGAAATTTATATGTCATTAAGATATTTTTTTTGAGGTTATTATCATTTCTGTATGAGCAAGTAGAATTAACAAGGTCAATAAAATCGGGGTTTTTCTCGCTGTATAACGACTCTAACGTATTGTCAAGCGCTTTAGAACGGAGAATATCAAGCTCTCCGTCATCGGCATTTCTGAAATCGCTTTGAATATTAAGCTTATAAAAATATTGGCGGACAAATTCAGAGCAAAAGCTGTCTATTGTTGAAATTCTCGCGCTGTAGAGAAGCTGTTTTTGACTTAAAAGATATTTATTGTAAGGGTCTTTTCTTAAAAGCTCGTTAATAGCTGTTTCAATTCTATGACGCATTTCAGAGCTTGCGGCGCGGGTAAAGGTGACAATTAACATTCTGTCGATTGAAACGGGATTTTCCGTATCCGTTATAGATTCAATAATGCGCTGAACTAAAACGGCGGTTTTTCCCGAACCTGCCGCGGCGGAAACGAGAACAGAACCGTTCCTCGCGTTTATAGCATTTTTTTGGGCGTCTGTCCATTTAACATCAGGCATCTGTTTCATCTCCTTTTTCAAGCTTTTGGTAAACCTCTTTCGGCGTTGATGCTTTTTTATACTTCTTATCGTCATTGTGTGTATGACAGCATACGCTGTCGTACGGACAGTAGGCGCATCCGTCAACCAATCCTTTAATGGGAACCGCCTCAATATTTCCTTTCAAAAGCTCACTGCACATATTTTTTATAGTATTGTCTATGTGTTTAAATATTGTCTGAAACTGCTCAAAGGTAGCGACGGAGTCCGAGTACATTCCCTCATCGGTCTTTTTGGAGTACTTTATAAATTTACCAAGCTTATCCATATGTTTTAAAACATCGGCATCGTTTAATAAAAGTCCGTTCATAAGAAAATTTTTATCAATTTCAGCAGTTATTTTTTGGGGATCAATAAACTTATCGCCGTTAATATCCTTTGAGGCTGAAGGCATATATAAAACGCCCGAGGGGATAAGCTTTTTTTTGTAATAATCTTCCCCGTTTTCTGTCACACACCGCAGATATAACAGCATTTGGAGATTAATGCCGTAAAGAATTTCAGAGAGTTTAAATTCCTTATTTCCCGTCTTGTAGTCAACTATGCGAATATAGCTTTCATCTTCATTCTTGTCTAAAATATCCACACGGTCAATAAATCCGTTAACAGATACGCTTGCCCCGTTGTCAATGTCAAGCTTATACGGAGGGATTTTTCCGTCCCTTCCTATTTTCAACTCAAAATCCGTCGGAACAAAATCAGAGTACATAAGCTGGCGGATAAGCTCCTTAATTAACGCAAAAATGTTGATTTTCAGGCGTTCAAAGATTGTTTTAAATCTGTCGCTCTTATCCTCAAGTCCTCCAAAGGTTTCGTCAGCGTATTTTAACAATATTTTATCGATTGACTCTTTAATTTTTTCATCGGACAAATTGTTTAACTCAGCTTTTTTGTTTTCATTCAGAAATTTTTCCAGAAAGTAATGTACTATGTTTCCAAACTGAATACTGTCAATTTCCGCGGTTTTTCTCTCCTTTGCCCTCAAACCGTAATTACAAAAATAGCGGAACGCGCAAAGATTGTACTTTTCAATTTGTGAGGCGGAAACATTCATATCCTTATGAAAAAGCTTTTCGGCAATTTTTTTGTCATTAATTCTGTACGGAATGTTTTTAAGCGTATTTTCAACCTTATTTATATTATCAAGATAATCTCTGTCGCTTTTAAAATAGGTTTTTAAAGCGTTTACATACGGTGTGTTTTCTATGTAATTTTTTGACAAATACTCAAAAGCCTGCTTTTTTGAATAAAGCTCGTCGGCTTCGTCAAAATCAGCGGTTGTCGTGTGGTTTCTGTTCGGAAACATACGGCTGATTTCATTAAAAATAATTGACGGCTCAAACACCTCCCCCGAAAAATCGGAGGTATAGGCTGTCACAAAAAGTTTTTCACTGCATGATGTGAGAGCGCAATATACGAGATATTTTTCGTGGCAGGCGAGCTGTTCAAGGCTGTCTGTCAAAGGAACATTATTTTCAATAAGAATACGGCGTTCATTTTCTGAAAATACACCCGCTGTTTTGGGAACCGAGGGAAATTCTCCGTCGACAGCGCCGATTACAAATACGGCTTTCGCATTGCTCAGACGCACACGGTCAGCAACCGCTACGCTTACCTGGTCCTGATAACGAGGTATATCGCTAAGCGTAATATCCGAAAGCTTGTAGTCAAGATATTCCTTATATTTTTTCAGCGAAAGGTCGCTCTCTCCTATCGTTGCGACAAGCTTTTCGAGTGACTCAATCACAAGATTGTAAACTCTTACTTCCTCGTTTGCCTCAAAAATCATCCCCTGTTTTTCAAGTTTATCGTAAAGCTTATCAACGGAATTTTCAATGTCGAAATCAATAATAAGCTTATAAAGCGCTTTTGTAATAGTAGCTCCGTTTGCATTTTTACAAGCGTCTGAAAATTCTATCAGAGGATTCATAACCTTTTTTCTTGTATTTTCAATCTCGCCGAGCTTTTTAATATCATCGTCGTTTAAAGCTTCAAATCCTGAGGGATTATTTTTAAATTCCTTTTTTAAATCGCTGTTGTCAATATTCCAGACATATATGTAATTCTCAAAATCGGAAAGCTCTGTTTCTGAAATATTAACAAGTCCCGTTTTCAGCATTGACAATATACTGTCCCTGTCGAAGTTGTAAATAACCGCTTCTACTGCGGAGCATAAAAGCCTGACTACAGGCTCAGTAAAAATATCCTTGGGAATATCCATAAAATACGGAATATCGTACTTTTCAAGGGTGGTATCCAAAATACCGCTGTATTTTAAACCTCCGCGTGTTATAACGGCAATATCGTTGTATTTATATCCTTTCTCTATCACAAGCTTTTTTATTTTTCTCGCGACAAAATCGACCTCGCTTTTTATATTGGAGGCGATATATGTTTCTATATTTTCACTTTTTTCTTTATATACGCAATCGTTGTTACGAAATACATTTTTTTCCAAAAAAGAAATATCGGAATTTGAGGAGCGTTTAAATTCATTTAAAATAATATCGGGCTGAATTTTGATTCCGTCGTTTTGAGCGATTCGCTTAATCATTTTTCGGGTTCGGTTTGTAGTATCAAAAATTTCATTGTTTTTGTCGTTCATATCAATGTTGAGAGTAATGTAAAAATCCTTGCATTGATTAAGAATAACCCTTATTACTTCAAGCTGTTGGTATGTAAAGCCCGAAAATGAATCGACAACTACAGTATAATTTTCAAATAACCGTTCATTAACTAAAACATCTTTAAGTCTGTTAAGATTGTCAAGCGGGTCCACATATGTTTTTTCGAGCAAGGCATCATAGGCGTTAAGCACAAGAGAGGTTTCATAAAGCTTTAGCCTTAACGTTTCATTTTCAATTTTCCTTGAGGTATTAAGGAGCATATCGCAGGTTATATTATCCTTTTTACATTCCTTTAAAGAATGTAGCATAAGCTCAAGTACAGATTTCTTCAATTTCCCCGAAGTAAACATTTTAAGCTGTTCCTGAACCTCGTCAACAGCTCTGCTCATTATTATTTTTCTTATTCCGTCGTCTATCACATTTTCCGGAATGTTTCCCGTCTTTTTGAAAACATAATTAGAAAGTCTTGAAAACCCGAAAACAAGAACATCTCTCGACAATTTTGGCCCTAAAATATCAAGAAATGTTGTTTCTGTTTCAAATGAACTTTGGTCGGGTACAAGCATAAGAAGCTTCTTTTCTCCGCTTTTACAAAGCGAAGAAAGTATATTTACGGATTTATAAGTTTTTCCGCTTCCGCTTTTTCCTAAAATAAACTGTAGCATTTTCCCACTTCCAATATAAAGATTACCCTTATTGTAACACAATTAATGTACTATAAAAAGTACTATGAAAATAAAGAGCAGAATTTTTCAAAATATTCTACCGCCTTAAACTTAAATTCGTAGTTACCGTTTGTCATAACTTCGTATTCCTGTGCTGTAGTTTTTTCTTTTAAAGCATTATAATCCGTGCTTGCTCCTATACATAATGACGGATACATTACGCACCACCAATTATGCCCCTCGCCTTTTCCGATTGTAATTCTCAAAGCGTCATAAAATCCCGACGGCATTGTGACCTCGCCGTAGTATCTGGTATCAAAAAACATATGCTTCATTTCCGCCTTTACAGGGTAGCTGTAGCCGTTGTCATAGACTTCCTTTTGAGCGATATTAGCAATATTCTGAAGATTTTCCGTTGTCAGCTTTTGAGCGTCTACTTGACTTTCGGCATCTAAATACAGAGATTTTGTATACTTTAAAACCTTATCGCGCACTTTAAGCTTTAAGCTCTGGTCGGATTTTGAATCTGAATTTGCGAGAATATGCAGTCTGAAAACCTCATTGCTTAAATTTTTACACTGAGCGCTGAAGGGTATCATTGAAAATATAATACATAGTACAGTTGAAATACAAATTGATTTAATTAAATTCTTCATATAAAAAACCTGCCTTAATTCTAAGTAAAAGAATTATTGGCAGGAATTTTGTTTTTAATCAATAATTTTACAGCCGTGCTTAACAGGCTCGCAGAGAAAGACGTAATTATACTTCTCCTTTAGCTTTTCCATACATTTTTCAGCTTTTTTAATGTTATTAAAAACACCGAATACAGCGGAACCCGAACCGCTCATACAAGAGCCGAGCGCCTTATTTTTAAGCATTAATTTTTTAATTTCGTTAATTCCGTCTAAATTTAACGCAATTTCAAAATCGTTAAGCATTGATGTAGTCACCATCCAAATATCACGAGCGTAAATCGCTTTTACCATTTCCGCGGTAAACTCGGGGTGGCTTAACCCTGCTTTGTCAATTCTTGCGTACGCCTCCGCAGTGCTGACGCTGAAATCGGGCTTACAAATAACAATGTTGCATTTAGGCATATTAACCATCTTTTTGAGTGTTGTTCCTGTTCCGCTTGCAAGCTTTGTACCGCCTAAAATGCAAAAGGGAATATCAGCGCCGACTTTTGAGCCTATCTCGCACAGCTCGTCTTCTTTAAGATATGTAGAAAAAAGCTTATTAAGCGCTGTGATAACCGCCGCGCCGTCCGCGCTTCCGCCTGCAAGGCCTGCTTGCGCGGGTATATTTTTTTCTATTGTGATTTTTATACCTGTGTTTTCTGCTTTAGTATAGTTGAAAAATGCCTCGGCGCATTTATAGGCAATATTTTTTTTGTTACAGGGAACATCGGGATAGTCACAGAAAATTTCAATTTTCCTTGTATCCAAAGCTTCAACCGTTACATAATCATAAAGACTAACCGCCTGCATTACCATACTAACATCGTGATAACCGTCGGCTCTTCTGCGGAGTACGTCAAGAGAAAGATTAATCTTCGCGGGAGCCTTAACCTTTACTTTCATTTTGAACTTCCTCTACAAATTCCTCAATAAGCTTTAGCGCTTTTTTAATATTTTTAAGCGACTGCGCGTAGGAAATACGAACAAATCCCTCGCCGCATTCGCCGAAAGCATTTCCGGGTACTACCGCAACGCGTTTTTCTTTTACCAAACGAGTCGCAAATTCATCGCTGGAAAGTCCCGTTGACTTTATACACGGGAATGTATAAAAAGCCCCCAAAGGCTCAAAGCATTTAAGCCCTATTTCATTTAAACTTCCGACAATCAACCGTCTTCTTATATCATAATCGCTCTTCATTTCGGAAACATCATTGTCACCGTTTCTTAGAGCCTCAATCGCGGCGTACTGCGCAGTAGTCGGAGAGGACATTATTCCGTATTGGTGGAGTTTTGTAATTTGTTTAATAATCTCGCTCGGTCCTAAAGCGTAGCCCAATCTCCAGCCTGTCATCGCAAATGCCTTTGAAAAACCGCTGATTACAACGGTTCTTTCCTTCATACCGTCTATTTCAGCTATGCTTATGTGTTTTTTACCGCCGTAAGTGAGCTCCGCGTAAATCTCGTCGGAAACAACCATAAGGTCGTTTTTAATGATAACATCGCATATTGCTTCTAAATCCTCACGCTCCATAATTGCTCCTGTAGGATTGTTAGGATACGGCAGGATTAAAAGCTTAGTTTTATTCGTAACAGCCCTTTCAAGCTCGTCTCTTGTTAATTTAAAATTATTTTCAACCTTTGTTTCAATAGTTACAGGAGCGCCTCCTGCCATATATGTAAGAGGTTCGTAACAGACAAACGCAGGTTGCGGAATTAAAACCTCGTCGCCCTTTTCAATAAGCGTTCTTAAAACAAGGTCTATAGCCTCGCTCCCTCCGACTGTTACCAAAACATCGGTATCGGCATTATAAGAAACATTGAAACGTCTTTTATAGTAGTTTACTATTTCTCGCCTGAGTTCAATAAATCCGCGGTTTGGAGAGTACCACGTTTTTCCCTTTTCAAGTGAATTTATTCCCGCCTGTCTTATATGCCACGGAGTTTGGAAATCGGGCTCGCCGATTGAAAGAGAGATGACGTTGTCCATTTCAACGGCTATATCAAAAAATTTTCTTATTCCCGACGGCTTTACCTGCTTAATTTTATCATTAACAATTTTTTGATAATCAATCACAGGACCATACTCCTCCCATCGGGCTCTTCCTCGTCAACAAAGCTCATACCGCCGAGTTTATATGTCTTCAGCATAAAGTGCGTGGCTGTTGCGATAACTCCGTCAACACACGAAATTTTGCGGGCTACAAATGACGCCACGTCCTGCATCGTTTCTCCCTTAACCATTACGGAAAAATCAAACTGTCCCGCCATTAAGTACATCGAGGTAACCTCCTCAAACGCCATAATACGCCTTGCTACCTCGTCAAAACCTGTTTCCTTCTTCGGAGTTACTTTAAGTTCAATAATAGCCGTTACACCCGCGTCGGGAACCTTTTCCCAGTCTACTATCGCCTGATAGCCTTTTATTACCCCGCTCTGCTCATACTCTTTAATCTGCGCGTTAATATAATCCTCCGGCTCTCCGAGCATAAGCGCGAGTTCTTTTGGAGTGAAACTGCTGTTTTCGCTCAAAATTTCAAGTAATTTATCCATAATTGCCTCCGATTTAAAATTTTACTAATCTCTGATTACTCAGAGATTAGTATTAATTATACTGTCTGTAACGTCGGATTGTCAACCTTGGCTTCAATATCCACACATATTGACGTAGCTATACAAAAAAGCTCGTTGTTATCTCTCATAATATTAAGCTCATAGCCGTTATTTCCCGTAAAATTTCTTCTGTGACTAGCAACGAGCGAATTGTCAGCGTCGATAATATCAAATGAGTTCGCAATCGTGTCGCCTCTTATAAGCCAGGAATTTCCGAAGAAATAGCACGACGGCGCGGTTGAGCTTGTGTTTATAAAAAATTTAATATTGTTATTTCCGCAGGAAATAGAATATGCCTTGAGAGCAGGCAGAGGAAGCCTGTGAATTTTTACAAGAATACGTCCGTTTAAATCGGAAATATAGGTTGTGTTCTTTGAGCCGGTAACGTAATAATTCTCTCTTCCCTGTTCATTGAAAACTACGAAAAGACTATCTCCGACCGTTTTGTCACGTTTAATATAAAACTTCATAATTATCACCGATAATATTATTAACAAAATAAGCTCGGATATAAGTAAAAAAATATACCGCAAGTTTCCTTACGGTATATTATATATTAAATTTTATTTTTTGACAATACGCTAATATTAAATCAAATGCTTTGGAATACGGTGTTTTCTGAGCATATAATGCGCTGTCGCCAACGGCTCGTACTTATTCAGATACACGCTTGTCATTCCCAGCATATACCAGAACCAAATTACCATAAAACTCACGTCGTAAAGTAATGCCTTTTCAAATAGCGAATAAACTAAATATCCGCAACAGAAGGCAAATAAACAGGGTAAAATATCCTGCGAACCCGCGTTTTGCCGTTTAAACAGGTTGAAAACAATATGCTTGCCGAACTTTAAACCCCATATCGCAAATATTAAAAATCCTATTATTCCCGTTGAAACAATAATCGTTAAATAACCGTTGTGAATATCGTTGTTATGGTAGCTTAAGCTAAGCGTGCCGTCAAGATATTTCTGGCTGTATTCAACAATATTGCCGTTACTTATACCAAAAATCGGGGAAAGCTCAAAGAGTTTAAAACTCTCTTTAATAAGCTTTAAGCGACCGCTGTCTATGTTTTTATTTATATGAGAGAAAGTAATTGCCTCTCCGCCGGTGATTTCATTGATATTCGCCACCGCCTGACTGTCAACACTCTGGGGAGATACAAGCTGTGAAAAACCTTTCTGACAAATTGCCCTTACCATAAACGCCGTAGAAATTACATAGACCGCGGCGAACAAAACCGCAAGGGATTTCATTAAAAACTGTTTTTTCTCCATTCTTGCCGAGCTTGAAAAATAAATAAAAATCAGCGTAAAAATCACATAGCAAATAAAAAGAGCAAACGACGCGTTTGAGTCGCATAATAAAAGCGAGAATAAATCAACACATAAGCATATCGCTATCCAAATTCTGCTTATTCTCGTACGCTTTGCCTGAATGAGAAAATCTGGTTTCATCACAAGATGACAGCAGACTATCGAAACTACGGAGATAAAGCCCAAAATATTCGGGTTTATATATACGCCTGTATAACGGTTTTCGTAGATAATAAATTTTATCCACATCCACTCAAATTTAACCTTCCACATCATAAGAGCAAAGCCGATTGCTCCTAAAACAGTCGTCGCGTAAATTATAAATTTACAAACCTTATAAAGCTCTGCTTTAGTATTAAGCTTTTTTTCGGTATGTATTCCGTAAAATATAAAGAAGCATATACTTATATGCAAAAGCATTATAATGTTATAAATTAAACCCATTGACAAATTTAAAAGCATTGTCAGCAAATTAATCGCTAAAAACGCTAAAATCCAAAACCCAAATCTTAATCTGTCAAAACAGCGTTCACGCTGAATTTTTAAATAAACTAAATAAACGCCCCAAAAAAATAAAAAGACAAGACAAACATATGCAGGAATCTGAACAAAAGCTATATTGCAAAAAAACAGAACTATAATATAGCTTACGCGGAATTTAGAAGGACTTTTAAGTTTTTCTGCAATTCCCGACATTGTCCCACCTCCTTGATTAGAAGTATAAATTTAGTGAAATGCAACTTCCTTAACGGTTTTGAGCATTAAATACAAATCGTTTCTGAATCCGAAATTTTTTATATAAAGAAGATTGTAGTGCATTTTTTTCGGAAGAATTATCCCAACATAATCTTCATCTATGTTCGTACTGGTTTCAAGCATTCTGTCCTCGTTTTTGAATTTGATACTCGCAAGGCTCGTAATTCCCGCAGGCATTAAAAGCGTCGCGTACATTTTAGGAGTATAGCGCTTTACATAATCGGGAACCTCGGGACGGGTTCCGACAAAGCTCATATCCCCTTTTAATACATTAAAAAGCTGGGGAAGCTCGTCAAGCCGGTATTTTCTGAGTATACGCCCTATACGGGTTATTCTCTTATCGTTCATCGAAGTAACGTGGGAACCCATTTTGTCGGCATTAACAACCATTGTTCTGAATTTATAAATTTTAAATTCTTTATTATATGTCGTAATTCGGATTTGCTTATATAAAACAGGACCTCTGGAGGAAAACTTTACACATAACGCGAGAATAATTATGAGCCATGAAAGAATAATAATAAGTAGAACAGATAAAATTATATCAAAGGTTCTTTTTATTATTATGCTGCTTTTTTTATTTTTAAGTATGTCGTAATATTTTTTTACGTCATCATTTTGAAATTCCTTAGGAAGTTCATCAAAAGAAAGCAACATATTATCCTCCATTTCTTAATTTAGTCAATATTATACAACAATATTCCACGATAATATTCTAACAGATTATAGCTTAAAATATTAAATAATTCAAGTTATTTTTAATAATAAAGTAATTTTATGTAAGAAATGAAAAAACCGACGGCATAAACCGTCGGCTTTTTAGGTAATTTTATGGAGTAATCAAAACTTTCTCTTCTCGTGTCTTGATTATATTTTATCATAAAATTATAAAATGTCAACAGTTTTTTAAATTTTTTTTTAAAAAAACTATATATTTCACTAAAACTGACAAATTATTATGCTTGACGAACATAAATAAGTAGTGTAAAATTAATATAAAGTAATTGGAGATGCAATGGTATAATGGATAATTCTTTTTCACCCGACCTCATCACTCTGCTTGATGAAAACGGTATAGAACATAATTTTGAAATATTAGATGAAATAGAGGAAAATGATACAAGATACTTTGCGCTTATGCCCGTTTACGAAACGGGAGCCGATATGCTTTCGGACAGCGGAGAGTATACAATTCTTGAAGCGATTGAGGAAAACGGCGAAGAACAACTCGCTGAAATTGAGGACAACGAGTTAAGGTTAAGACTGTCTAAAATTTTTGAGGAACGCTTTAACGATATATTCTACGATTAATTTTTATTTTTGTTAACTCAAGGTTAAAGTTATTGATTTCCTGCCTGATTCGTGTATGCAATTAAAATAACCCTACAACATTTAAATCGGGAGCTTTTCTCTTTTTGCGGTGTGCAGACCTCTCCGTAAGGAACGTTGGGAGTACTAAAACAAAAAGGCGGCACCCACCTGTCCTTTGGTAGGCAGGTTATTAAATATTGCTTTCGGTCAGGCGGGATTTTATTTTGTTTTGGAGTAATGGAGTATGAAAATTTCTGTATTAGGAACGGGACGCTGGGGCAGCTGCATAGCCTGGTATCTCGATAAAATCGGCAACGAGGTTGTTTCCTGCGGGCTTGAAAGCGCGCCTGATTTCAAACAGCTTTACGAAACACACAAAAATGATTATTTAACTTTCCCGAAGTCTATTGAGGTTACCTCAAATCTGAAATACGCAATTGACAGAGCCGAGGTAATTATAATCTCGATTTCTGCCCAGTATCTCAGGGATTATATGAAAAGTATAAGCAAATATGATTTAAAAGGAAAAATCTTTGTCCTTTGTATGAAAGGCGTTGAGGAAAAAACAGGCAAAAGACTTTCCGAGGTAATGGGAGAATTTATTGATGAAAAACAAACGCCTGTTGCTGTATGGGTCGGTCCCGGACACCCTCAGGATTTTGTTCGCGGCATTCCTAATTGTATGGTAATCGACAGCAATAATAAAGAAGTAAAGGAAAAGCTTGTAAAAGAATTTTCATCGGATTTAATAAGATTTTACATAGGTACGGATTTAATCGGAAACGAAATAGGAGCCGCGGCAAAAAACGTTGTCGGAATTGCCGCTGGTATGCTTGACGGACTTAATATGTCATCTCTTAAAGGAGCTCTTATGTCGCGCGGAACAAGAGAAATCAGCAGGCTCATTAAAGCCTGCGGAGGGTCTGAAATGAGCGCGTACGGTCTTTGCCATCTCGGGGACTACGAAGCGACGCTGTTTTCACCTTGGAGCCACAACAGAAAATACGGAGAGGACTTCGCGAAAGGTATTAAATTTAACAAGCTTGCGGAGGGAGTTATGACCTCAAAGGCGTTAAAAAAGCTTGCCGATGAAAAAGGTGTTGACGTTCCCATTATAACGGGAATTTACAACGTGCTTTTTAACGGCAAGGAAATTAAGCACGAACTCGGGAAACTGTTTTTAAGAGATGTTAAAACAGAATTTTAGTTGGAGGAAAAAATGAAAACTGCGGTCGTTTACTACTCAATGAGCGGAAATTCCGAATTTACGGCTAAAAAAATTTCAGATAAAATCGGTGCGGATTTAATAAAAATCCGGCCCGAAAAAGCATATCCCGACAAGGGAATCCGTAAATTTATATGGGGCGGAAAAAGCGCAGTTATTGGGGATACTCCCAAGCTTCTCCCCTATGAATTTGACGCGGATAAATATGACGAAATTATCTTCGGTTTTCCCGTATGGGCAAGCAGTCCCGCGCCTCCGATAAAAAGCTTTATTAAAGAAAATCTATCGAAAATATCTGACAAAAGCTTTTCTGTATTTGCCTGTTGTATGGGCGGAGGCGCAAAAAAAGCTATTGATAAGCTAAAAAATTACCTTTTTATATCAGATTTTAAGGCTGAGTTGACTCTAATTGACCCAAAGGATAAGCCGTCGAAAGAAAACGATAAAAAAACAGATGAATTTATTTCAAAAATACTTAATTAATTAATTTACTATAATCAGTCATTATATAACAAAAAGCGATGAGATTTTAAAACCTCATCGCTTTTAATTTTAATTTTTTATTTTGAGATTAATACATTCCGCCCATATCGGGTTGAGCCATAGGAGCTGGATTTTCTTCCTTTATGTCAGCTACTAAGGATTCAGTTGTTAAGACCATAGAAGCTACTGAAGAAGCGTTCTGAATAGCCGAACGGGTTACCTTTGCAGGGTCAACTATTCCTGCCTCTACCATATCGGTATATTCTTCTGTAAGAGCGTTGTATCCGTAGCCGACCTTATTAGCCTTTTTGATGTTCTCTACGATTACCGAACCCTCAAGTCCCGCATTAGAGGCAATCTGACGTAACGGAGCCTCTAAAGCGCCTAAAACAATCTGCGCGCCTGTCTTTTCATCGCCGTCGAGAGTTTCGATATACTTTTCAACCTCGGGAATTGTGTTCATAAGCGCAATTCCGCCGCCTGCTACGATACCTTCCTCGACCGCCGCTTTGGTAGCCGCGAGCGCGTCCTCAATACGAAGTTTCTTTTCTTTCATTTCAATTTCTGTAGCGGCACCTACTTTGATAACAGCTACTCCGCCCGCAAGCTTTGCAAGACGCTCCTGCAGTTTTTCACGGTCAAAGTCAGAGGTTGTTGTTTCAATCTGAGAACGAATCTGACCTACTCTTGCCTTAATATCGTCCTGGTTTCCTGCTCCGTCAACAATGATTGTGTTTTCCTTGTCAACCTTGACCTGACGCGCCGTACCAAGCTGGTCGAGAGTTACGTCTTTAAGTTCAAGTCCGAGTTCGGATGTGATAACAGTACCGCCAGTAAGAGTTGCAATATCCTGTAGCATTTCCTTACGTCTGTCGCCGAATCCCGGAGCCTTAACCGCAACGCTGTTTAAAGTTCCGCGGAGTTTATTAAGTACAAGATTTGTAAGAGCGTCGCCCTCAACGTCCTCCGCAATTATGAGAAGTTTTCTTCCGCTTTGAGCAACAGGCTCTAAAATCGGGAGAAGCTCCTGAATTGAGCTTATTTTCTTATCTGTAATGAGAATAAGCGGTTCTTCAAGCTCCGCCACCATTTTCTCGGTATCGGTTACCATATAAGGAGCAATATATCCTCTGTCGAACATCATACCCTCTACAACCTCGCTGTAGGTTTCAGCGGTTTTGCTCTCCTCTACTGTAATGACGCCGTCCGTGCTGACTTTCTCCATCGCCTCGGCGATAAGATTTCCTATAAATTCATCTGCTGAAGAAACAGTCGCAACACGAGCAATATCCTTCGTACCGCTTACCTGCTGGCTGTTGTCTTTAAGAGCCTTAACAGCTACGTCAACCGCGTTTGCGATTCCCTTTTTAAGTATCATAGGATTAGCTCCCGCGGTAACATTCTTCATACCGTCTGTAATTAACGCTTGGGCAAGTAAAGTTGCGGTAGTTGTACCGTCGCCCGCGACATCGTTGGTTTTAATTGAAACCTCTTTTACAAGCTGTGCGCCCATATTCTCAAACGGGTCGTCAAGCTCAATTTCCTTTGCGATTGTTACTCCGTCGTTTGTAATAAGAGGAGCGCCGAATTTTTTATCGAGAACTACGTTTCTGCCTTTAGGTCCCAATGTAATTTTCACTGTATCGGCGAGCTGGTCAATACCGTTTTTAAGAGCTTTACGAGCGTCCTCGCCGTATGCGATTTGTTTAGCCATAATAATTACCTCCGATTTTTAATAAAATAGTTATTCTACTGTAGCGAGAATATCCGACTGACGGACAATTGTGTATTCCTCGCCGTCAAGCTTAACCTCTGTTCCGGCATATTTTGAGGCTATTACCTTGTCGCCTACATTTACATACATATCAACTTTTTCACCGTCAACAACACCGCCGGGTCCTACCGCGACTACGGTCGCGAACTGCGGTTTTTCCTGCGCGGAAGATGTAAGGATAAGTCCTCCGACGGTTTTTTCCTCTGCGTCCTCAACCTTGAGAACAACTCTGTCGAGTAAAGGTTTTACTGTCATATATAATTCCTCCTTAAAATTAACCGATTTACTTGAAATTAGCACTCTACTTTCTTGAGTGCTAATTATATTATAGCCAATATTTGTAAAAAATCAAGTGGGTTTTTATTTTTTTGACTTACAAAAATGAAAAATTGTTCATTTTTTATACGCTTATTTTATAATTATACAAAAGCACCAAAAAATATGGAGTAATTTGTATATTTAAAATTGGCATAAAATCTTGCAATAAAACAATATTTATTATAAAATTAAAAGAAGTAATCAATAATAAAATATTAAATATTAAGAATTTTTTCGGCATTTTTGTGGAAAATAAGCTCTTTTTCCTCATCTGAAATATTAATAGAATCCATAATTTCGACATTCTTTTTAAGCTCGCTCCACGGAAAATCGCTCGCGTATAGGATTTTATCCGCGCCGTGATTTTTGATTATTCTTTCTATTTGTTCTTTTTTTGCCATATTTAAAATTACGGCAAGGTCAAAATAAACAGGCTGTCCGACAAGATATTTTTCAACATCGTCGTACATATCAATTCCGCCCAAGTGAGCAAGAATAATTCTGGGTTGTACGTTTTTATTTTTGCCGTAAAGGCGGTCAAGAAGCTTTCTCGACTGCTTTGGCGGGCAATGAACGTCGTCGGGATACGCCACATCAACGCCCGCGTGGATAGTTACATATAAATCAAGCTCGACCGCGGTTTTTATAAGCTCATAATATCTTTCATCCTCGATATACATTTCCTGATAATCGGGATGAAGCTTAATTCCTCTAAAGCCCGATGATTTAATAAACTTTAATTTTTCCTTTATATTTTCACATTCGGGGTGTATTCCGCCGAACGAATAAATATTATCCATCTTATTTAATTCGAGGGCAAAACGGTTTACAGAATCAAATTGAGAGGGCTTTGTGCAAACAGGAAGGACAAGCGCTTTATCTGTTTTTGACGCTTTCATAGCATTTATAAGGCTGTCAAGCGTACCGTTTCCGTAAGAATCTATTCCGCCCTTTTCCATTAAATGAAGAATTGTTTTTTCAGCAATTTTATCAGGGAAAACATGGGTATGAAAATCAATAATCACTTTTATTACCTCACATTCTTTTTCATATAATTATATAACCTTGAAGTTAAATATGCAATATAAATTTTAGAACAAACCTTGGGGGTTAATTTATGTCAACAAAAAATAAAAAATTAATGATTGGAAACGAGGCTGTTTCCCGCGGACTTTATGAAGGCGGAGTTAACGTTGTTTCAAGCTATCCGGGAACTCCCTCGACAGAGATTACCGAATTTATATCAAAATACGATGATGTTTACAGCGAATGGGCTCCAAATGAAAAGGTGGCTATGGAGGTTGCTTTCGGAGCATCTCTTGCGGGAAAGAGAAGTTGCTGTTGTATGAAACATGTCGGGCTGAACGTGGCGGCCGACCCGCTGTTCACGCTTTCGTACACGGGAGTTACAGGCGGACTTGTTGTCTGCGTTGCGGACGACCCCGCTATGCATTCAAGCCAGAATGAACAGGACTCCCGCCATTATGCTGTCGCATCTAAAATTCCTATGCTTGAGCCCGCTGATTCCGAAGAAGCATATTTATTCGCAAAAAGCGCTTTTAAGCTTTCTGAGGAATACGATACTCCCGTTTTATTCAGAATGTGTACCCGAATGGCTCACTCCCAAAGCATTGTTGAAATCGGGCAAAGAGAAGATTTTAAAGGCTATGAGTACGAGAAAAAGCCTTGGAAATATATTATGACGCCGGGCAACGCCGTTAAACGCCACCCATTCGTTGAAGAACGGACAGAAAGGCTTACACAGCTTGCAGAAAACTGCGGGTACAACCGCGTTGAAATTGCTGATAATACAAAACTCGGAATTATCACGGCGGGAACTTGCTATCAATACATAAAAGAGGTATTCGGCGACAGTGTGAGTATCCTTAAAATCGGTATGATTAATCCACTGCCTGTAAAATTAATAAAGGAATTCTCGGAAAAGGTAGACAGACTTGTCGTTGTCGAGGAGCTTGACCCGATTATTGAAACTCACTGCAATAATATCGGAGTTAAGGTTGAGGGTAAAAGCCTGTTTTCTAAAATCGGCGAGTTCAGCCAGCAGACAATACGAGAGGTACTGCTAAACGAAAGCGCCGATACTGTTAAAACAGAAACTGAAATTCCCGTAAGGCCTCCCGTTATGTGTTCGGGATGTCCGCACAGAGGAATGTATTACACGCTCGCTAAAAATAAAATTACCGTTCTCGGCGATATAGGATGTTATACATTAGGCTCCGCTCCCCCGCTTAACGCGCTCGACTCAACACTGTGTATGGGCGCGTCGGTCAGCGGACTTCACGGCTTTAACAAGGCGTCAAATAACGAAAATAAAACCGTATGCGTCATAGGCGACTCCACATTTATGCACAGCGGTGTTACGGGTCTTATAAATATAGCTTATAATATGTCTAACTCAACTGTAATTGTCCTTGATAACTCAATTACAGGAATGACGGGACATCAGCAAAACCCCACGACAGGCTACAATATCAAGGGTGACCCCGCAGGAAAAATTGACCTTGAAGCTCTGTGTCATTCAATCGGAATAAACAGAGTAAGAGTAGTTGACCCGTATAATTTGGAGGAGTGTGATAAGGTCGTAAAAGAGGAGCTTTCGGCTGACGAGCCGTCTGTTATTATTTCGAGAAGACCTTGCGTGCTTTTAAAATATGTAAAGCACGAAAAGCCTTTAATTGTTAACGGGGAAAAGTGCAGAGGCTGTAAAATGTGCTTAAAGCTCGGTTGTCCGTCAATCAGCTTCAAGGGCAAAAAAGCAGTCGTTGACGCAACGCAGTGCGTAGGATGCAACGTATGCTCACAATTATGTCCGTTCGGAGCAATTGAAAGAGAGGTGCAGGAATAATGGCAGTTAGTTTAATGATAGTCGGAGTAGGCGGTCAGGGGAGCCTGCTTGCGAGCAAGCTTTTAGGAAATATATTAACCGCGGAGGGCTATGACGTAAAGGTTTCCGAGGTTCACGGAATGAGCCAGAGAGGCGGAAGCGTTGTTACATATGTTAAATTTGACGAGAAAAAGGTTTATTCACCTATTGTTACCGCAGGAGAGGCGGATTATATTATTTCATTTGAAAAGCTTGAGGCCGCAAGGTACGTTTCTTTCCTGAAAAAAGGCGGAAAAATTATTGTAAACGCACAGCAGATTGACCCTATGCCCGTAATAATCGGCTCTGCTAAGTACCCTGACGATATATTGGACGAATTAAAGAACAAAGGTGTATTTGTCGATGAGACAGACGCCCTTTCACTCGCGGAGAAAGCTGGTTCATCAAAGGCTGTTAACATTGTACTGATGGGCAGACTTGCAAAATATCTTAACATTAAATATGACGAGTGGATAAACGCAATTGAAAATACTGTTAAGCCTAAATTTGTTGAACTTAATAAAAAGGCGTTTGAACTTGGATATAATTACGGAAAGTAATAATATATAGAAAACGGAGGTAAATCTATGAGTAAATACTTTAGCCCGGAGGTTGAAACGGCTTCAAGAGAAGAGCTTGACAAGCTTCAGACCGAAAGACTTATCGAGCAGGTAAAGCACGTTTACGATAACGTTCCGCTTTACCGCGAGAGAATGGATAAGCTGAAGGTTAAGCCCGAAGATATAAAATCTCTTGACGACCTAAAAAAGCTCCCATTCACGAGCAAACAGGATTTAAGAGACACTTATCCGTACGGAATGTTTGCCGTTCCGATGTCCGAGGTTACGAGAATCCAAGCGTCAAGCGGTACTACGGGAAAACAGATAGTAGTAGGATATACAGACGACGACCTCGACGTCTGGGATACCTGTTGCGCGCGCCAGCTTGTTGCGGCAGGAGCGACAAAGGAAGACAAGGTTCACGTATCATACGGATACGGTCTTTTTACGGGCGGTTTGGGACTTCACGGCGGTTCGCATAAGCTTGGATGTACGACAATTCCCGTTTCATCTGGAAACACAGCGCGTCAGCTGACTATTATGAAGGACTTCGGCTCGGATGTACTCGGCTGTACCCCGTCGTACGCTATGTATTTGGGCGAGAGCGCCGCGAAAGCAGGAATAGACACAAGCAAACTTCCTTTGAGAATAGGAATTTTCGGCGCTGAACCCTGGACAGAGGAAATGCGCCGAAACATTGAAAAAAGCCTTAACATCAAGGCGTACGATATTTACGGACTGACCGAAATTTGCGGTCCGGGCGTAGCTTACGAATGCGCGGAGCAAAAGGGTATGCACGTTAACGAGGACCATTTTATAATTGAAATTATCGACCCCGAAACGGGAGAGCCTAAGCCCGACGGCGAAAAGGGCGAGATTGTATTCTCCTGCCTGACTAAAAAAGCGTTCCCTCTTTTAAGATTCAGAACAAAGGACATAGGCATTATTACCCACGAAAAATGCGCCTGCGGACGTACTTTTGTCAGAATGAGCAAACCGCTCGGACGTGTTGACGATATGCTTATAGTCAGAGGAGTTAATCTGTTCCCGAGTCAGATTGAGGCGGTTTTGCTTGGAATGAACCACTCTCCCAACTATCAGATTATTGTTGACAGAAGCGGTAGTCTTGACAGCATTGAGGTTGATATAGAAATGAACGAGGAGCATTTCTCGGACAAAACTTCCGATATAACCAAAATGGAGAGAGAGCTTGAAAACGAGTTTAAATCAGCTTTGGGAATCACCCCGAAGGTTAAACTCGTATCGCCCGACACAATTCCCCGCTCCGAGGGAAAGGCTGTCAGAGTTGTTGATAAACGTAAAGTTTACGAAGATAAATAATTTTGAGAAAGGAAAGATTATTATGATTAAACAAATATCCATTTTTGCTTCAAATGAACCCGGTCAGATTATTAAAGTTACTGACGCGCTTTCCTCTCAAGGTATTGATATTCGGGCTATGTGCGTTGCAGATACGCAGGATTTCGGTATTATACGCCTAATTGTCAGCGACACAAGAAAAGCCAAGGAGGCGCTTTCAAGCCATAAATGCGTAGTTTCTACAACTGACGTTTTGGGAGTTAAAATTCCCGATAAAACGGGAGCAACAAAAAAACCTCTGGAGTTACTCGCAAATAACGGTATAAACATAGACTATATGTACGCGTTTATAACAGTTTCAAAAGAATTTGCTTATCTCGTGCTTAGAGTTCAGGATACGGAAAACGCGGAGAAAATTCTTGCGCAGGCTGGCATTGAGCTTTTAACACAAGAAGAAGTTGAAAATCTGTAAACGTCTAAAAATTCAAAAACAAAAATCCTCATAGAGATAGTTCAATCTCTATGAGGATTTTTTATTTAACAACAACATTATTCTCGCCAAGCTGATATTTAAGCTCTTTTATCATTACATCATTAAGGCTTACCCACATATTTTCGGGAGCGATAAAATTCTTACCGCTTTCAGTCAAACAGAATACAACGGGAGTTCTGCCTCCAAAAATATCTATTACTCTGAACGCCTTTTTATAAAGCCTGCCGTCAAGACTGTCTATACGAAGATAAAGTCTTTGTTGTTTTTCGAGTTTTCTCTGATTTCGTGATTCGCCCGGAGCCTTAGGAATATTATTTTTGTCAACCGTTCTTATTTCGTTACAGATTATTTTCGGCTCTTCGTCCTCCTTTAAGCTTACGGTGCCAAAAATCTCCACAACATTTCCCTGTGAAAGAAGTCCTCCGTATTTTGAGAAAACATCGGGAAAAACAATCGCCTCAGCAAATCCAAAACGGTCCTCCACGGTAACAAAAGCCATCATACGGTTATTTTTTGTTACCTGATTTTTAAGCTTGGATACTATGCACACAATGTGAACGGAGCTGTTATCCTTATAGATTCTGTTATCCTGATTTATAATATCCCCGATTTTATCACATTTAACAGCATTTATAAAATCTTCGTATTCGTCTATCGGGTGACCGCTGAGATACATTCCCGCAACTTCGTTTTCCATAAATAAAAGCTCGTCTTTTGAAAACTCGGGTAAATTAGGAATTTTGGGTTCCGCGGAAGAGGGCGCGCTTTCCCCCGCCATATCAAAGAAAGACATCTGACCTCTGACATTTTTCTTGGTTTCATATTCGAGGTCGGAAATAACAGATTTGCTCATTGTAAGCATCTGACGGCGGTTAAGTCCGAGAGTGTCAAGCGCTCCGCATTTTATAAGACTTTCTATCGCGCGGATATTCATAGATTTACCGTAAACACGCTTGCAAAAGTCGTAAAAGCTTTTATATTTTCCAAGCTTTCGCTGTTCAATAATTGTATCTATAAACTGTTTTCCCAAATTTTTTATGGCGAGAAGACCATATCTTATATTGTTTCCCGAAGCGGTAAAGCCGTAGGAGCTTGAATTTACATCAGGCGGTAAAACCTGAATTTTAAGATTGTGGCACTCCGCAATATAAACGGCAAGCTTATTTTGATTATCTAAAACGCTTGATAACAGCGACGCCATATACTGCCTTGGATAATGACATTTAAGCCACGCTGTCTGAAAGCTGACCTTAGCGTAGGCGGTAGCGTGCGATTTGTTGAACGCGTAGGACGCAAAGCTTTCCATTTCATCATAAATTGATTCGGCAGTTTTGCGGTCTATACCTCTGCGCAGGCATCCCTCAACAATAACATTTCCGTCATCATCTGAAAGTCCTTCGATAAAAATTTTACGTTCTCTCTCCATAACGTCGTGCTTTTTCTTGCTCATTGCACGGCGTACAATATCCGCGCGGCCGAGAGAGTAACCCGCAAGCTTTCTAAAAATCTGCATTACCTGCTCCTGGTAGACAATACAGCCGTAGGTTACATCTAAAATATCCTCAAGCATCGGATGCTTATAACGTATATGCGATGAATTATGGCGACAGTCAATATATGTCGGAATACTGTCCATAGGGCCGGGGCGGTACAGGGATATAACCGCGATTAAATCCTCAAAGCAATCGGGTTTAAGCTGTGTAAGAACATTTCTCATACCCTGCGATTCAAACTGAAACACTCCCTCGCTGTTTCCTGATGACATCATTTTATATACGTCAGGGTCGCTCTCGCTTATTTCATCAAGGCTGAAGTCGGGATTTGATTCCCTAATCATCTTTACCGTATCGTCAATAACGGTCAAATTTCTAAGACCGAGAAAGTCCATTTTAAGAAGCCCCAGCTCCTCCAAAGTGGTCATTGTAAACTGGGTTACTATGTTTCCGTCGTTAGACGAAAGCGGAACATAATCGGAAACGGGATTTTCCGTAATAACAACTCCCGCGGCGTGCATTGTAGCGTGGCGAGGCATACCCTCCAATTGCAAGGCTATATCTATAATATTTTTTGTTTGGGTGTCGGTATCGTACAGATTTTTAAGCTCCGAAGAAATTTTAAGCGCCTTTTCAATCGTCATATTCAATTCAAACGGAACAAGCTTAGCGATACGGTCAACCGTACTGTACGGAACCGCCAAGGCTCTTCCTACATCACGAATTGAGCCTCTCGCCGCCATTGTACCAAAGGCAATAATCTGGGCGACATGGTCACTGCCGTACTTTTTAATTACATATTCTATAACTTCTTCACGGCGTTTTTTGCAAAAATCAATATCAAAATCAGGCATACTGACACGTTCAGGGTTTAAAAAACGCTCAAAAAGAAGATTGTACTTTATCGGGTCAACGTCAGTAATTCCGATACAATAAGCGCAAAGCGAGCCTGCGCCCGAACCACGTCCCGGACCGACGGGGATATCGGAGCGTTTGGCAAACTGAACAAAATCATTGACTATTAAGTAATAATCAACAAAACCCATACGGTTTATTGTGGAAAGCTCGTATTCGAGCCTGTCGGTCAATGTTTTATCGGGACTTTCACCGTAATGCCTGTACAATCCCTTATAACACTCGTTTCTGAAATATTCAAAATGGTCGACTCCCTCGGGCAAATCAAAATGAGGAAGCTTTCTTACGCCAAACTCAAATTCAACATTACATCTGTCGGCTATTTTTTGGGTATTGTCAAAAGCCTTTTGATTATCCTTAAACAACGCACGCATTTCTTCTTCGGATTTTAAATAAAACTCATCCGTTTTAAATTCCATTCTGTTGTCGTCGTTAATTGTTTTGTTCGTCTGAATACAAAGAAGAATACTGTGGGTTTTTGCGTCTGATTTCTTTATATAGTGCGAGTCGTTTGTTACGACAAGCTCAGCGCCTATTTCCTCGGAAATACGAATTAAATCGGGATTGATTCTCAGCTGTTCCTCAATTCCGTGATTTTGAAGTTCTATAAAAAAATTGCTCTTGCCGAATATTTTCTGATAATAAAGCGCCTTATCCCTCGCGCTGTTATAGTCGCCTTTTAAAAGCTTTTGCGGAATTTCTCCCGCAAGGCAGGCGGAAAGAGAAATCAATCCCTCGTGATATTTTTCAAGGAGCTCGTCGTCAATTCTCGGTTTATTGTAAAAGCCCTCGGTAAATCCGCAGGAAACAAGCTTGATGAGGTTTTGATAACCGATATTATTTTCACAAAGAAGCACCATATGGTAATACTCCTTATCGTATGCCGCAACCTTATCAAACCTTGTTCTCGGCGCGACGTAAACCTCACAGCCGATAATAGGTTTTATCCCTTCCTTTTTACACGCACGGTAGAAATCCACAGCGCCGTACATAACGCCGTGGTCTGTAATTGCGAGCGCGGTCTGCCCCATTTCTTTCGCTCTTTTCGGAAGCTCTTTTATCCTGCAGGCTCCGTCAAGCAGACTGTATTCGCTATGAACGTGTAAATGAACAAATGACATATCAATTCTCCAAAACTTTAGTGTTTACCGTCCCGTCTTTTAAGGTTAGTTTTAGTATATCGTCTGTTTTTAATTCTTTAATAGAATTAATTGTTTTGCCGTCCTTCTCGGCTATACCGTATCCGCGCCTAAGAACGGACACGGGATTTAAAGCCTCAAGCTTTGCGCCGATAGATTTTATAAGCTCCGATTTCTCTAAATATGCCCGATTTACGGAAACCTCAAATCTTTTTGAAAGTCCGTCAAGATTTTTGCTAATTGCAAGCAGATTTTTTTCGGGAGAATTTTCAGATAACAGGGTTTTCTTTTCCGAAAGAGAGGCTTTTAATTTTGAAATTTTACTGTCTATGATAGAGGAAATATACTGTCTTTGAGAATTATAATAAGCAATCAATTCTTTTTTATCGGGAACCGCAAGCTCCGCCGCCGCTGAAGGAGTAGGAGCGCGTAAATCCGAAACAAAATCACAAATCGTAAAATCAGTTTCGTGGCCTACGGCGGAAATTACGGGAATATTTGAGGCATAAATCGCATAGGCGAGATTTTCATCGTTAAACGCCCACAAATCCTCAATCGAACCTCCCCCTCGTCCGATAATTATAACATCGGCGAGGTCATATTCATTAAAAAGATTTACAGCGTTAATAAGCTGAGCGGGAGCCTGCGCACCCTGAACGAGAACAGGACAAAGCACGATATCAACGCTCGGAAAACGTCTTGTCAAAATATTCCTTATATCCTGAACCGCCGCTCCCGTTGGAGATGTTATCACTCCAACTGTTCGCGGAAATCTCGGAATGGGCTTTTTGTGCTCGTCAGAGAAAATTCCTTTCTCCTCAAGTTTCTTTTTAAGCTGTTCAAACGCCAAAGTCAGAGCGCCGATACCGTCGGGCTGCATATCCTCAACATAAATCTGATAATTACCTGTCGGCTCATACAGCGACACCCTGCAAAGCGCAATTACTTTCATTCCCTCTTCGGGCTTGAATTTTAAATTTCTTGCGTTTCCCGCAAACATAACCGCTCTTACAACAGAATTTTTGTCCTTTAGGGAAAAGTAGATATGACCGCTTTTGTAGTGGTCCGTTAAATTGCTTATCTCACCTGTCAGAAAAACGCTTGAAAGATGAGGGTCGTTATCAAGAAGCGATTTTACATAATAATTGAGTTGAGAAACGGATATTATACGCGGTTTTGTAAACTCAGGATTTATCATAAAGCGCCTTTCTATAGGTCAAATACGCGATACCCGCAGCGTTGTCACAGGAGAATTCGGGACTTGCGAAATATGCGCCGTACTTATCCTCAAATGATTTTCGTATTATGGAATTTGACATAACTCCTCCCGCAAAAAGCAGAGGAAAATTGCCGTATTTTTCAAGAAGCTTATCCGCCATCAGACTGATTGTATTTTCTATATACTTTAAACAATACGCGGATATATATTCTTTTAAAGAATTATTTTCGTAAAGATTCTTACAAATATTTTCAATACCGCTTAAACAGCAATTCTCGCCCTTAAGCGTAGGCTTCTTAACCTTTAAAACTCCGTTATATTTCAGGGCGAGTTTTTCAAGCTCTTTACCGCACGGAAAGTTAAGCCCGAGCATTACTCCAACTCTGTCGATTGCCTGTCCAGCGTTTAAATCAAGGGTTTTCGCAATTAATTCAAGCTTAACCCCGAATTTATCGGGCTTTGCCAAAACCGCCTCGGTAGTACCGCCGCTTACGTGAAAAGCGATAAAGCTTTCTGAAAAAAGCTTTTCCTGTTTACTGCTGTAAACAGCCGCGCCGATATGTCCCTCCTGGTGTGAAAACTCATATAAAGGCACATTAAGCGTGGAGCTTAAAATTCTTGCGGTATTATGTCCTACCGTAAAGCAAGGCATATAAGAGCCGTCTATGTTGCGGGGGCGGGTTGATACTCCGATTGCCTTAATATCGGCGGTATTTATATCTTTTATTAATTCTGTATAAAGAGAATGTAGCTGTGCTGTATGGTGAAAAACCGCGTCACTCTGGCGAAGTCCTATTTCTCCCGATTTTACAGGGAGAAGTTTTTTTCGCTGAATAACCTCTTTTTTATCATCAATCAATGCAACAGAGGTCGTGTAGTTGCTTGTATCAATTCCGAGATAATACATTTTCACTCTCTTGATATTGCGCCCAAAACGCCGTTTATAAATTTGCTTTCGTCTATCGTGTATTTTTTCGCAAGCTCGACAGCCTCGTTTATCGCAACGCTGTCGGGGATTTTTTCATTAAACTTCATTTCATAAACCGCAAGTCTCAGAATTGAAAGACTCGGCTTTGAAATACGTTTCAGCGTCCAGCCCTTTTTTAAATGCGACTGTATAAGATTATCTATATATTCAAGTTCACCGTAAACTCCGTTCGCAACTTCTTTTGCGTAATCACTAAAAACAATATCCCGTGATTCCTCCGCGTTTTTAATAATGTCATCAATTAAATCATCGTTAAACAGCTTTTCAAAAATTAAAATAAAGCCCTGTTCCCGCGCCTCAAAGCGTGACAATTTATTTTCCATAATAACCCAACTTTACATTAAAACATTAAAAAAATTATAACACATACATATTTAATTGTAAACTTTTTATAAGGCAAGAAAACATAATTTTTAAAAAAAGATAGTTTTGACATTCCATCAAAACTATCCTCAGTTTAATTATCAATAATTACTCCCCGCTTTGAAAAATACTCGTCGGGCGTTTCCGTTTTATATATGTCGGGTACAAGAGAATAAATATACTGCGCGTAGGTCAACTCGTTTCCGTCCTTGTCGGTTTTACCCTCACGGTTTTCACTCTCCCAGACTAATTCGGCGCATTTGAAAAGCTCATCGTCAATATAAAAACCGATTTTTTCTTCACGGTATTTTTCAGTAGCGTTAAGATAACCCTTAAGTATTTTCTTCAGCTTAGATACATCCCCCGCCTCGTATGCCGATTTAATTTTCTCCCGCTTATTTCTAAGGCGGTACCAGATATCTATTCTGTCAACACTTCGGCGGGCTCTCATAAATGTATGCCACGTTTTGTTTACAGCAGGATTATGGACCTTTCCCATCCAGGTATTGTAGCTGTATTTGCTGTCGGCAATATCAAACAAAGATACCTCATCGTTCTTAATATAGTCCATATATTCTTCAAAAGGAAGCTCGGTATCATAAATTACGGTTGAACGGTCCGAGCCTAAAATCTCTCCTCTTGATTTTTCGTACCAGCCGTTTCCGTACATTGATTCATAATACTTTTCTTCATCCGCGTAAACGTTATATTTTCTGCCTTCAAATTCAACCTCTTTAACATTTTTATACAAATCAATCGGAAGCTTTATTACATTACTTCTATTGTCCATAAAGGCAAGGCAGTTTTCCTTTAAATTTTCGTTTTTCTTTAATTCTTCCTCGGAAAGAAAGCGGGCGCTTGTGTACGGTTTTTTAGCCTTTAAATTTTCGCTTATAACATAATCTATCATTTCCTGCTTAGTCATTTTATGGCGTTTAAGCCAACCGTAGTGAATATAGTTTATGTTTTCAAGCTTTATAAAGTGCATTATTAAAGACTTGAATTTTCTATAATGCGTAACTCTTGTAAGAATTTTTAAGAGTATTGCCAATAATACATAGGACTCCTGCTTGTAATTTTGCATTTGAATAAAACGCTCTATTCCGCGCACATCGTCCGCGGGTTCAAATTCGCGAGTGGGCATAATATTAACACATATTCCGTTATATTTATGTCTTTCTGAAGAGCTTCCGTCAAAAAATAAAGTAGTCTTATCAACATAACGAAACTTTAACATATGGAGGTCGGGATTGTTTTTCCAATACTCAATAACCCGGGTTCTGCTTAGGTTTTTATTAACGTACTTTTCAAGCTTAATGATGTCTTTTAAAGGCATCATCATAGTAAAAAAGCACTGGTCGGCGTCAAATTTTTTATGGTCGGAAATATAAGCGGCGGTCAGGTTTGAAACGATATAATTAAGCTTTTCTTTTTTGCAGATTTCAATAATTTCGTCCGTAAGGGCAAGAAGCTTTGACTGAACATCTGTCATTTTAAGCACCCCTTTTCTTGCGAATATCCAAGTGAAGAAGTCCGTCGTTTGAGTTTTTCATTACGTCATCATAATATTTATCGGCGGTATCCTTATCTTTTTTAGAGAAAGCGATGTCGCCAAAAGCTTTTTTAAGTCTGAAATTATCGGGGTATTTCTTTATCAGCTCATTTAAAAGCTTTTCGGCTTCGTCAAGCTTATTTTTCACCACTTTAATTTCAGCGTTATATATTTCAAACTCCTTGCAATACGGATATTTTTCAACCGCTTCATCAATCAGCTTTTCTGCCTCGTCATATTTTTTATAAAGCATCAAAGCCTTAATTTTACGCGTGGTAAGGACAACATTCCACAGCTCTTTAAACTTATCGTCAGGTTCAAAGCCGTTTGCTTCCCTGACCTTTAAGATTTTATTTGCGGCGGTAAAATTATTACGCGTATAAATAAGATTAAAAATTGCCGCGTAAAAATAATCATCGCCTATATCGAGGTAATTTTCCCAATAGCGTACGCTCGGCTTTAGCTGTTTGTCATAGTAATCAGAGAAAACATCATCAAGTACCGCAAGCTTTTCGGGCGAAGAGGGGTCTAAAAGCGAATTTAGGTCTAAATTATTTTCCTTTATTTTCTTTTCAATCTTTAAAAGCGCAAGCTTTGCGAGTTTTTCGTGAACCAAATCGAGGTGCTTGCCTATTTTATAGCCCTCCTCAACAAGAATATGCTTTGCTTTTTGGCGCTCCTTTTTAAGCTTTTTCTCATCAAGTATACGCATATAGTCGGAAACATAATCGGCGCAGGAAATGCCCGTATGCGACATTTGAGAATGGCGTTTTCTTAAATCAGGCAGAATATTCCAGTCGTCTCCGTAATAATAGGTCAAAAGCTCGGCATATCGTCCCGAAATCGGGAATTTATGTCCAGCAAAATCGGCGTAATAAACCGTGTCGTAAAACTCCTTCGGAGCAATTGAGGACGGTCCGTATTTACGGGCAGAGGTTACGATATAAGTATCGCAATCGTCATAGTGTTTATGGAAAAGCTGTTTTTCAAGCTTTTTAAGCACACGCTCCTTGCCCATTATTTTTTCCATACGGCGAAATTTATTATACAGCTTCATTTGAGCATCGTTTTTGTAGCGGTAATGACGGTAGCTTGAATTTGAATACTCGTCATAGGCGAAGTACAAATCAATCATTTCCTGCTTTTTTACAGGGTCGCCCGGAAGTTCAAGAAGATAGAAAACGTCAATACACTGACCGCAAATAGGTCTCCAAAAGGCGAAGTTATTACTTATTCTGATACTTTCAACATCTATATAACGGCCGAAAACTCCGGGAAAATCCCTGTCTATTCTTCCGTCGCCGTACACACGCTTAGATGGGTCAAGCTCTTTCTTGCAAGCCTCTACCCATTTATAATAGTTATCCTCCGTCATATTGATATCAATATCATCATCCCAGGGAATAAATCCCTCGTGGCGAACTGCTCCGAGGGTTGTACCGTAGTCGATGAAATATTCTATATCGTATTTTTTGCAGATTGTGTCAATTTCAATCAGCAAATTAAGCAAATAATCTTGTGTAGCGTCCATATTTTCCCCTCTTATTCAGCGTTATAAACTAATTTTCCGCTCTTTTCTGTTTCAATAAAACATATCCCTCAAACAAATCCAGGTCTTCCTTGGTTGTAATTTTAATATTTGTCTGACTTCCTTTTGAAAAATAAATCGTTTTTCCGAGCGCGTACATCATAGTTGTAGTATGCGGTTCAACTCTGTCTATTACTCCTGTTTCTACGCCCTCTTTATACAAATCATAGACAAATTTATATTTAAAAGCGTGAGGCGAGTTCATACACGCAACCGTATCTCTGTCAATCCATTTTGTAGATTTTGTTTCATCATCCTTTATTCCCGAAAGCAAAAAGAAATCTGTCGTCGAGATAGCGTTTCCCTTTTCTTTGCATACTTTTATTGCGTCCGAAATAATTTCAGCCTCAACAAACGGCGACGCTCCGAAATGTATCAAAACAATATCGTTATCGTCAGCTTTATCTTCAAGATTATTCACGCCGTTCATAACAGAGCCCTGAAATGTACTTCCGCCTTCGGTTATCCACTTAACCTTTTTAAAGCCGTACTTCTTTACCATTTCTTTAAGATAATCAATGTGACTTTTTACGCAGACAATCTCAATCGCGTCTATTTCAGGGTGGGAATCAAATTTTTCTATAGTGTACGCAAGCACGGGCTTGCCCATAATTTCTATAAATTGCTTGGGGCGGTCGGCTCCGACTCTTGAACCTACTCCTCCCGCAAGAATTACCGCAATATTCATTACTTTCCAAACTCCCAGTTTTTAAATCTTTCGGGGTGCTCGTACATCTCAAACGCCGCTTTGCAGAAGCGTTTGCAGTTTTTATAGGCGGCAAGCATAAAGAACCCGTCATCTTCAAAAATACTTCCCTTAAACAGTCCCCAGGAAAGCCAGTAAAGAGAGTCAATTCCGAAATAACCTATATAATGGCGGTACTCTTCAAATGTTAAGTCACGTCCGAAATACGCTTTGAGATAACGGTTTACATTAGCGTCGTCCAAATCATAGCGAGTTACCATACCCGAAACGTCGTTCGCTATATCTGATACCGCGCTGAACTCCCAGTCAATCATATAAATTTCTCCGCTTTTTGTAAAAAGATAGTTGGGAGAATAAATATCGCCGTGGCTTAAAACGTCGGGAAAGTTATCAGCTTTTACATAAACCTTAAGGCGGTCTACGTCTGAGATAATGTCCTTAAATTCTTCAAATAAATCTCCCTTTGTCTTGCACGCAAGTCCGATAAGACGCTTTGCCTCATCCACACAATCAAAATAACGTACTGTTTCAAACTCACAGGAATGAAGAATACGAAGATACTCGCAAACCTGTTCGAGCTGTCTGTCGTTGTGTTCAAGGTCGGTTTCAACCGTGTCGTCGATAAAGTGAGAAATTTTCCAGCCCTTTACGTCTATATGAATTAACGTTTTGTCAATTCCAAGCTCCTTGGCTTTATTCTGGGAATAAACTTCGGACTCGCGGTTTATTATATTTTCAGCGCTTCCGCCCGGATGACGGTACACATAGGTTTTGCCGTCAACGTCAAATTTAAATGAAACGTTTGTCAATCCCTTTTGTATAATTTCAATATTTTTAATATCGTTAGGTCCGCACTCCAAAACATCGCAGATATTTCTTACAATCTGCGAATCAATATTTAAAAGGAAATCCTTGTCAAACTCTCTTAGGTCTGTAATTGAGTTAAATTCACGTACGTTTTTATCATCATAAAATTTGGCGAACATTGTCAGCTCACGGATATGGCGCGCGTAAAATTCTTCCCAAAACATATTTTGTATGCCGAAATCGTTAATCTCCTTTTCCATAAGCTCGACAAACTTTTTGGAAAAGCTCTCGCTGAAAAACGCGTGTCCTATCATACAATTGGAGTTGCCCTTTCCAACGTGGAAATCGGTAATTACGCCGACATCGCTTATATCTACGGCAAACTCACGAAATTCGCCCGATTTATATGTGCAGGCTCTGTATGAATTTTCCGGCTCTTCAAGAAAAGGGTTGTCCACAAAATAATGGTCGGAACAGCAGATATAGGAATTTTTCAAAACATCTTTAACAGCATACAGAGAATTGATATTACCCTTATTGTTAAAAGTATTATTAATTACAAAATTTACTCCGTATTTTTCTTCAAGATAGAAAAATTTTTCCTTCATATAACCAACTACGAGGTAAATTTCATTAACTCCGGCTTCTCTCAATTGGTTAATCTGGCGCTCGATAAGCACTTCGCCCTGTACCTTGAATAAGCCTTTCGGCATTTCATATGTTAACGGAGCAAATCTCTGGGAACGTCCAGCCGCCAAAATAATCGCGTTATCAACTTTCATAGTCCGACCTCCGACAATGTAAAATATATTTCATTTTATTTTACACTAAATTCTATCAATATTCAATTCTTTTTACAAGAATGTAATAAAAAAGTGAGGGCAAAAGCCCTCACGCTGTCAAACGGTTACTATTGTAATCTTATCAAAGCCTATATTCGCTACCGATTGTACAGTTGATTTTACAAGAATCGGTTTCATTTTCTTTAGCTCTTTCTTTAAAACGGTAACTGTACATCCGCTTTCGTTTATGTAGCACAGACAATTTGAAAAGCCCTTGGCTTTAAGAGTAGTTTCAATCGTGTCCTGAAGTGTAAAATTCTTTATAACTCCTGCTACATTCGACTGAGCCTCGGTTTTTTCCCCTTCAGAGGAGGAATCGACATCTAAAACCTCCGACGCGGTATCTATAATTTTATCCTGCGTCGTGTCACGGGTTGTTTTTGCTGACGCAAAAAACTGCTTTTGCTTTTTTGTAAGCTTTGGAGATTCCTTCACCTTATTATTCGATGTCTTCTTCGCGGCGGATGTAGCAACGGTCGCGTTAACAAACTTGCTTTCTCCTAAGGTTTTTGATACCGCATGAGGTGTTGAAAGGCTCCAGTTAAGATATACCGCTGCGCCGAGAGCAACTACAAGAGTTGCCGCCAAAAACTGTTTTTTAAACTTTTTCATAATTTACCTCTATTCTTCTAATTTTGTTACACATACTTTAGCCGCTGAAATATTCAGGGCTTTTGTTACTATTTCAGTTACCCGAGCAACTACAACGGAATCATCACCTCCGCTGCAGGCGACGACTATGCCTCTGATTTTCGGTTCTATCTCTTTTGTTTTTGTTGAGCTGTTTTGCAGATATACGCCCTCGACGGAATTTTCAATTGTTAAAAGTACAGAGGCGTTTCCCACGCCCTCTACCATCGAGAGCATTTCAGTTATAGAGGTTTGCATTTGCTCCTTATATTCGGAAACATTGTTTGATATGCCGTTCCCGTCGGGCAATTCAAAAAAAGATGAGAGAAATATCAAAGCGATTCCGAGAACACCGCTTATTATAATTATCCGTTTTATTTTTTCATCAGCAAAAAGTCGTTTAAAATCCGGCTTTTTCATTTTTACGTCACCAACAATTCAGGAGTAGTTTCAAATTTAGTTTCGGTAAGAGATATTATATCGGAACTGTTTTTAACTTCGCTTTTATCAATATATATGCAGATACGTTCTATATATATTCCCGATTTATCGCTCGAATTGAGAGTTATTTCGGCGGTTTTAACCTTATAGCCCTTACTTAAAAGATATGAAACGAGCGAGCTTTCAAGCTTTGACTTCGTTTCGGTTAAAAGCGCTTTTTCATAGGCTTCGTCGGCAGAGGCGGAAAACTCGTCATTAAGCTTCGGTATATCAAAATCAATCGTAAACCCCGATACAGCGTTCTTTATCGGAACAATCATACAGCACAGAATAAACACGCCGATAACCGCGTTCATAACACGTTTTGTACTTCCCTGCGGTACTATTACTGTTACAAGCGAGCAGGCTATCGCCACGGCGCAAATCACGGCTGTTACGGAAGCAACGGCGCTCATCCCCAACCTCCTAACAAAATTACAACTGCGGTAGAGATAATAAAAATTGACATTATGCAGAGGATAACCGCAAAAATCGTTGTTACTACGGTGTTTACCGCCTCAAGCAAAAAACAAGGTTCTCTGAGTCCCATTACCTCGCCAACGGTTTTTGAAAGCCCAAGGGTTAAAATCCAGAAAATCGACTGCAAAACCGTCGGAAGATAAACGGCAATCAACGCGATAATCGCAATTATTCCGACTCCCGATTTTAAAAGTCCGAAAGAACCCTGTACGGTTCTGTACGCCTCTGAAAGCGCGGAGCCGACAATCGGAACAAAGCTCGAAAGAGAAAACCTTACGGCGCGCGACGAAACGCTGTCAGCCCCCATTGAGATTATTTGCTTAAAGCCTAAAACCGCGGTAAAAATGCTCATTGAAAAAGCGAGTATCCATTTTGTAATTTTTGAAATGTATCGTACAATTCCGCTTAAATTTATATTGGGTGAAACTGATGACGCCACGCTTACGGCGAGAAAGATTTTCATAAAAGGAGCTATAATATCAGAGGCAATACGGGTAACCGCCTGCCCCGAAAACAGCATAATGCCGTAATAGCCCGCCCCGCTCGCTATCTGACCCGATACGCTCATAGCAAGCACCATAAGAGGTATGTATGAAAGCATAAAATTTGCAGAAACTTTTATAACCTCTACGGCGGAAGTTATAAAACCTGTCAGCGGAATAACAAGGGCAACGCTTATACAAAGCGTTACGCAGATTGACAATACAGGCTGTAGACTTCCTTCAAGGGTGGTTTTAACGCTGTATAAAATCGAGTATAAAAGAATTATGGCGATTACCGCGGTAAACGCTTTAAGAGGGGTTTTGCTCTGCTCTCCCGCTGTATTTAAAATTTCCGACAATATATTACTAAGGCTTAAATTTTCAAGAGCGGAATAATCGAATCCGTCAATTCCAATATCATTTAAGGATTTTTTTGCGTCGTCAGGCAAAGAATCCAAAGCCTCGTCAGTTTTATATTCCTTTATAAAGTCGTTATATGTATCGGCGCTTGCGGGAAAAACGGACATTATAACTATGAAAAAAACTAAAACAAAAACTAATATTTTTTTCATACTCCGCCTCCTGCAAGAGAAAGCACGGTACTTAAAACGTCTTTGTAAAGGGGAATTGCAGTTACAAGCACAAGCACCTTTCCCGCGATTGAAATATTGTTGGCGAGAGCGCGCTGTCCTGCGTCAACACAACAGTCAACAGCAAATTCACTTATAAAGCAAAGACCTATTACCTTTAATAAAATTGTCACATATGAGAACTCGACAGAAGCAGTAGAAAGGATATTTCGTACTGTTTCAAAAAGAGAAGAAATATTAAGTAAAACGGACAGGAAAATTATAATACAACCGATTACGGTTATTATAAACGCAATCTCGGAATTGTACCGTCGTATTGAAATTGACAATACAGCCGTTAAAATTCCGACAAAACAAATGGCAAGAATATTCATTAAAGCCCGAAAAGCTGTTTTATTGTGCCGAAAAGATTGCTTATCTGAGTCACAAGCATTGAAAGAACAACAATTAAACCCGCTAAAGTTGTCAACATTGCCTGTTCCTCGCGGCCGCTCCTTATCAGCAGTTGGTTTAAAACCGCAACAATTATTCCGATTGCGGCAATTTTAAATATCATATCTACGTCCATATTTTCCAGTCCTTTTTTTATAATAACAATAGCGCAACAGCCAAGCCCGCAAAAAGTCCGAGGAGCTTTGAAAGCTTGGATTTTTGATTTAATTCTAAATTAGAATTATCTAAATTCGATTTAATCAGCTCCTTATATAAATTTATATGGTTAAGCTGTCCCTCTATATCGGTCGTTCCCAGCATTCTTCCGAACTCATACAGCAAGTTATAATCATCCTTTTTCAAAGCGTAGGATTTCGGAATATTATCTATACAATCAGCCCAGTAAGATGAAAAGGTGCTACAGTTATCCCTTGCAAAAATTTTTGATATAAAATCAGGCGAGCAGGATTTTACGAGAGGGATAATTTCTCCGCTGTTGTATCTTATATTTGTTTCCAAAGTCGATAGAAAATCCCGAAACGAAACTAAAAAATCACGTCTCAGCTTTAATCTCAAGCTAAAATAATACCCTGCGAAAAAACAGCATAATACAATTAATATAATTCCTATGTATTTAAGCATAAAGCTCTTCTCCGTTTAAAATCTCACAAACTTGTCCGACTTCTTTCCTGTCTTTTAAAAATACAAATGTGTTAAAGCATTTGCTTTCCACAAGAGGTTTTAACGACGGTTTGTTTAAAAGCTCAAATCTGTCTTTACAATGGGCGGAGGCAATAACAGACGCTCCGCTCTTTAAAGCGTTTTCAATCGGGATACAGTCGCCCTCGCCTATTTCATCGCAGATAATAATATCGGGCGACATACACCTGACGGCATGTTCAAATCCGTCGCGTTTACTGTAGGAGGTGAAAACATCGGATAAACCGATATCAAACTGCGCCTCACCCCTGTAGCAGGAGGCAAGCTCACATCTGGTATCCACCACGCACACTTTGTTATCAAACGATAATAAGCGGGCTAAATCACGCAGAATTGTCGTTTTACCGCTACAGGGCGCACCGCAGATTAAAACTCCTCTATGTATATCCTTTATTTTTTCAATTAAAGGCTTTGAACAATCAATTACCTCGCTTGCGATACGGATATTAATTGAGCTTATATCACGGATATTGTAAATTATGCCCTCCTTATTAAGAGCAGTTCCGCAAATTCCCGCGCGGTTACCTCCGTATAAAGTAATAAATCCGTTTACAATTTCATTCTGCTTTGAATATACGGAGAAGTTGCAGATATTTGAAAACGTTTCGTTTATATCGGGTTTTGTTACTTTAATTAAATTACTTTGATAATCTGCGGTAAGTTTAAAATTTTCCGTTATAAAATAACGGTTATCGGGTGAGTATAAGACAATCGGTTTATTAACCCGCAGATGAATTTCCTGAATATTATCAGGTAATTTCGTAACATTATTTACGGCATTTCTTAACGCGAACGGTAAAGAAGCCAAAGCGTTTTTTAAATTCTTTATATAGTTCATAGTAAGATATATGTGGACAGGCAAAAAAATATGCCTTATAAAAAGGCATAAAAAAGGCGATGAAAACCATCGCCTGAAAAATTATAAATTATTTAATTAATGCTAAAAATTCTTCCTCTGAAATAATTGTTACTCCGAGGTCTTGAGCCTTAGTAAGCTTTGAACCCGCAGACTCCCCCGCAAGGACAAAATCGGTTTTCTTGCTAACGGACGAGGAGGTCTTTCCGCCGTTATCTTCAATCAGCTTTGACGCCTCCTTGCGCGACATAGTGGGCAATTTGCCTGTTAACACAAAGGTTTTTCCCTCAAAAACTCCGCCTTCCTTATTAACCTCGGCAGGGGTCATTTTAAGCCCGAGAGCTTTTAACTCATCAATAAGACTGCGTGTGCTTTCAAGTGAAAAGTATTGCTCAACACTTTGCGCCATAATATCTCCAAAGCCGTCTATCGAATTGATTTCATCGGTGCTTGCGTTCATAACATCGTCAATTGTCGGAAACTTTCCGCATAAAAGCTGTGCGGCCTTTAAACCTATATGAGGTATTCCCAAAGCGTAAATCAACCTGTAAAGCTCGTTATCCTTAGATTTTTCAAGCGCATTTATAAGATTTTCCGCTGACTTTTCTTTCTTTTTATCAAGTAAAAGAATATCCTCAAATTTTAGCCTGTATAAATCCGCGGGTGATTTTATCATTTCGGCGTCCGTAAGCTGTTCCAAAACCGCGGGTCCCAAGCCGTCAATATCCATAGCGTCACGGCTGACAAAATGTATAAGGTGCCGCATAAGCTGGGCGGGACAGTCGGTATTAGTGCATCTTACAGCCGCCTCTCCCTCCGCTCTGGTTACGGGGCTTGAACAGGACGGACAAAGCTTTGGAAATTCAAACGGCTTTGAATTTTCACCGTGTTTAGTTACCGAAAGCACCTCAGGAATAATTTCACCCGCTTTACGGATTAAAACCCTGTCGCCGACGCAAATTTCCTTTTCTGTTATAAAATCAATATTGTGGAGCGTCGCGCGCGATACGGTTGTTCCCGCTAAAAGCACAGGCTCAAAAATTCCGACAGGAGTTAAAACTCCTGTTCTTCCGACATTTATCTCAACGGATAAAAGAGTGGTTTCCTTTTCCTCGGGCGGATATTTATACGCCTCTGCCCAGCGCGGAAATTTCGCTGTTGAACCTAATATCTCTCGCATATCAAAGTCGTCAACCTTTACGACGGCTCCGTCTATGGCAAAGCTGTAGCTTCCCCTGTTATCTCCGATTTTATTTATCTCCGCGATAACGTCTTCAATATTATCAAACGATTTATAAAATGCCACGGGAATTTTAAGAGATTTTATATAGTCAAGCGACTGCTCGTGACTGTTTAAATCTTTTCCCTCAATCTGCTGGATATTAAATATAAAAATATCCAGATTGCGCTGTGCCGTTATACTGCTGTCCTTTTGGCGCAGAGAGCCTGCCGCGGCGTTTCTGGGATTTTTAAAAGTTTTTTCTTCCTTTTCTTCCTGCCGTTTTGTTAGCTGTGAAAAGCTTTCAAACGACATATACACCTCGCCCCTCAATTCCAAATAGCGCGGGGCGTTTTCAAGCCTGTGAGGAAGCGATTTTATCGTCAGTATATTATCCGTTACGTCCTCGCCCGTTATACCGTCGCCCCTCGTTGAGGCTCTGGATAAAACGCCGTTCACATATTCTACAGAAACGGAAAGTCCGTCAATTTTCGGCTCTACCACATATTTTGGATTCTTCGTAACCTCTCTTACTTTGCGGTCAAAATCTCTGATTTCGTCAAAGGAAAAGCTGTCGTGTAAGCTCGCCATTTGCACGGTATGAGTTACGGGAGAAAATTTTTCTCCCGCCTGTCCTCCGACCTTTACGGTAGGCGAATCAGGTGTTATAAGCTCGGGAAACTGCGCCTCAATATCCTCAAGCTCTCGCATCATTTTATCGTAAGAAAAGTCGTCAATTTCAGGATTATCCTGATTATAGTATAGGTCGCTGTGATATTTAAGCTCATCTCTAAGCTGTTCTGCCCTTTTTTTCGCTTCGTTGAGTAACATTAAATCACCTGTTGTTTATAGCTGATGTACCTTTTTCTCGTAAAAATGTAGATTCCAAATCCGCTAAATGAAGCTTTACCGCGAGTGGATACATATTATACGCCTGGGAAATTGTCCCGCTGTTTTTGTCGCCAAACTCTCCCATATGCCAACGGATAGCCATAGCCTCGTCAAGACGCAAGCGCATAAAACGCTCTATTAAAAAAACCGACTTCTCGCCGTGGCCGAACGGAAAACGGTCGTCGACCGCGAAGTAAGGAACCTTTTCCCAACGTCCCGTTTCCTCGTTTTTTACGTTTCGTGAGCTGACTTTATAAAACTGCGCTTTGCACAAATCGTGGAGCAAAGCACAGATTGCAAAGCTCTCGGCGCTGTCGGTTTCCTCATCAAAATGCTTCTCTACCATAGTATTATACACACTTACGGAGTGCATAACCAAACCGTTTTCACAAGCGCAGTGATATCGTGTGCTTGCGGGAGCCGTAAAGAAATCCGTAGTTTCTATCCACTCCAAAAGCTTATCGCTTCCCTCTCTTGTAATATTCTCTGTATAAATCTTTATAAATTCTTCTTTAGCGGTCATTTTTTACACCTCACATCAGGTTTTTATCATATACGGCTCTTTCCCCTCCGATAAATTTCGGACGGGTCCTGGCGCATATTACGTTCGCCTCGCCAATTTTATTATTTTCCATTTTAAGCGGAACGGCTACCTCTTTAAGGTGCATACCGATAAGCGTTCCGCCAATATCAACCCCCGCGTCGGCTCTTATGCGCTCAACAAGTACGGGTGAGTTAAAAAGTCTGTAGGCTGTTGTGGCACTGCTTCCCCCCGCTTTTGGCTGTGGAATTGCGTTTACGACCTCAAGATTATGCTTTTCGGCGTATTCTTTTTCCACTACCAAAGCGCGTCCTAAATGCTCACAGCATTGCGCGGCAAGATAAATTCCTTTTTCTTTCAGATAAGGATAAAAGGCGCTGTACATAGCCTCGGCGCAATCAAACATTGAATTTGTTCCGATAAGAGAACCTGTCACAACGCTTGTGGAACAGCCGAGAACTATTATATCTCCGCTTTTTAATTTTGCTTTTTCGACAAGCTCATTAAAAACGTTATAAGCTTGAGTTTTTATTTCATCATACATTTTTCTCACCAAAGCTTATTATACAATGAAATTTAGGAAAATAAAAGTATTTTCTAAAATTTTGTGGCTTCATAATAAATTTGGGATAACAAATTAATTCTGCAAAAGGTAAAGCGCGGAAGGCAAAAGCCTCCCGCGCTAAAAATTATATGGTTTTTAAGATTACTTTACCTTAACCTTAATCTTAGCTTTTACGCCGTTTTGAGCGTACGCGTAAATATAGCACGTACCCTTCTTCTTAGCTTTAATCTTACCCTGACTTGAAACAGTCGCAATAGATTTATTTGAGGACTCAAACGCAACCTTGCGATGCTTCTTAACATTGAGCTTCTTGCTCTCGGCTTTAAGCTTGGTCTTGAGCGTAAAGCTCTTGCCCTTCTTGATTGTCTTGGTACTCTTAGAGTTTGTGATTATAACCTTTTTGGTATTGCCTACTTTTCCGCCCTTTGTCGCTACATGGATTGTCTTGGAGGTAGCAACTACCTTGCCATTTTTGTCCAAAGCTACTACGAGGAACTTGTAATACTTACCTTTCTTGAGTTTATTATAGGTAAATGATTTTTTTGTTGTAATCTTAATTCTCTTGTAGGGTTTACCGCATCGGTTGCCGTAAATCACAAATTTTTTAGTTTTTCCGGGCTTCTTAAAGGTTATCTTAATAGAATTCTTCGTGGTTTTACTACTCTTAACCTGGAGAAGATTAAATGTACTACCCTTGGGGTCTTTATCATTCTTAGATTTAATAATAGTCTGTTCGGCTTTTTTACCGTCCGTACCCGCTCCAATGTTCAAAGCAAGCTTTGGAATCGTTCTTGTTTCCTTATAAGAACACTTTGAGCAACTCCTCGTCTGCTCGCCTTTCGCTTTGTAGGTTGGTTCTTTTGTCGTTTTCCAACTGCCAAAGCTATGACCTGTAGCTTTAATATCACGAGTTTCTTTCTTTTGGCATACTGAGCAGGTACGTGTTTCCGTTCCGTTCTCAGTACAGGTTGGAGCCTTAGTTTGAATCCAACTTCCATAGGAATGGTTATCGTTCTTTTCTATAGCTTCGTTCTTGGTCGCACCGCAATTGTCAAGACAGGTATAGAGCATATTGCCCGTTTCATTGCAGTTCGGGGCTTTTGTCTGTTGACCGCTGTCCCAACGGTGCGCTCTTGTTTCAACATTACCGCAGACCGAACAAATGCAGGTATGGTTTTCGTCGTCCTTTTTGATGTAGGAGTCGTAAGAATGAGTCGCACAATTGATTTTAACGGATTGTGAAGATGTTAAGTTGATAATTTCGTTTGAACCGTTTACAGCAACAACCTTGATGCTTACCGTCTGCATATCAACGGAGGCTGTTTTCGCCTTTAATACGATTTTAATCAAATCCCCGTTAATGTCTGACGGCTTTTCATATGTCAGTACGCCGTTGTTGTTTTCAAGGTTAAAATCTTTCGCGGAATAATCGGTTTTCAACCAATCGCCAGATACAAGCTCAAAATTATCGCCGTAGTTTACATCGACTTTGACCGAGGTAACATCGCTGTTGCATCCGCTGACATTCACAGTAAACTCAATATTATCGTCAACCGTTGCAGTCGTTGCGCCGTTAAGGGTGACAACGGTATTGTCGGGCTTTGTTTGAACTATAAGCGCCTCGCTCTTATCGGAAGCGTATTTTGTATCTGTTTCTTTCGTTCTCTGATAGAAACTGTATTCCGTGTTAGGCTCTAAGTCGGTAAATTCGGGGCTTTCCTGCCATATGATACCGTCTTTACTGTACTCACAACCCTCAACCGCATTTAATGTTACGCTCCTGTCGGTTACAGTGTCAACTGTGGGCTTAGCAGGAGCTGATACTGT
>CANPXF010000003.1 GCA_947585745.1 uncultured Clostridia bacterium
CGGCTGCAGGGGGTAAGCCTGTAATAGCCCCTTATAGGGGCTGGTCAAACCACCCGTTCAACGGGTGGTTTTGATTATTTTCGCAAAAGCAAATTCAGTTTTTATAAGAAATTTATCTCGCTCAGAGCTTCTCATTGGTCTTATTTTGAATTGGTGTGATAGATTAATCAACCTATAAAAAATTTTAAGAACATACGAAAGCGCACGCACAATGTGCGCACGCCTTTTATACATTTATTTTAAGATTTATTAAATATAAAGTCTTGTTCCGGGATAAAGTATATCCGGATTGCACATTCCGTTATTTTTAGCAAGTTTATCAACAGTAGTTCCGAATCTCTGCGCTATCGACCAGAGAGTATCACCGGGACGGGTGACATAAATGTAACCGCTTAATTCTTCTGTATCAACGGGGACAAGAATAGTTTGGCCGACATAGAGGTTGTTCGGGTCGGTAATGTTGTTCATTTCTAAAATTTTTTCAACAGTAGTTCCGAAAAACTGCGCAATACCGAATAATGTATTGCCTTTTCGTACTGTATAACTTATTGTTTCCATATTTTCTCCTCCGTTCAATATAGCTTATGTAGCAGTCAGAGAAAAGTGTATAAAATTTCTATGGTTAAAATGCACATAAAACAAGCTGTATTTTCTACACATTGTATGCTCGTCACTTTCTATATATTTCTATAATAGAAATATATATTATTCATAATTTGGTACAATAATTAAGATAAAATAGGTATGTTCGGAGATAAAAATGAAACTGAAACGCATTTTTTCCATCCTTTTAATCTTAATAATAATGCCTTTGAGTTTTTTGTCGGCATTAACTGTTTCTGCCGTTAAGAATTACGAGTTGTACGCCGATAAACTCGACAAAACAACATTTGACGGACAACTTGGCGCAATATACAGTAAAAAAGTTACCATTTTCAGAGTTTGGTCGCCTGTCTCCGATATGGTTAGGGTGAAGTTCTACAAATCAGGTACGGCGAAAAAATATTCTAAAATTACGAATATGACTTTGAATAAACGCACGGGCGTATGGGCTGTCCACGTTCGCGGGGATTTGAAGAACGTATATTATACATTTGAAATTACAAGGAACGGCAAAACCTTTGAAACAACCGATATATACGCTAAAGCCTGCGGTGTAAACGGAAAACGAAGTATGATTGTTGACCTTTCCTCGACCAATCCGGAGGGCTGGGAGAACGATAAGCATATCACAGTCGACAAACAGACTGACGCGAGGATATGGGAGGTACAGATAAGCGATTTTTCTTCTTCCGCTTCAAGCGGTGTTTCAAGGGAAAACAGAGGAAAATACCTTGCGTTTACCGAAAAAGGCACAACTGTAAATTCCGTTTCGGGAGCGGCGTCTACCTGTGTTGACTACCTGAAACAACTTGGTGTAAATTTTGTGCAGATAAACCCGTTTTATGATTTTGGCTCTGTTGATGAAACAGATAAATCGGGAAAAGACAATGTTTATAACTGGGGCTACGACCCTGTAAACTACAACTGTCCCGAGGGCTCCTACAGTTCTAACCCGTACAAAGGAGCTGTAAGGATAAAAGAGTGCAAACAAATGATACAGGCGCTTCATAACGCGGGAATCGGCGTAATAATGGACGTTGTGTATAATCATACCCTCGAATGGGAAAATTCAGCTTTTAATTTAACAGTACCCGATTATTATTACAGGATAAATCCCGACGGTACGTTTTCTAACGGTTCGGGTTGCGGAAACGATACTGCGTCCGAACACAAAATGTTCAGGAAATTTATGATTGATTCCGTAACATATTGGGCTAGCGAATATCACATTGACGGTTTCCGTTTTGATTTAATGGGACTTCACGATGTTGAAACTATGAACGCGATAAGAACCTCTTTGGATAAGCTTGAAGACGGTGAAAAGCTGATTATGTATGGTGAGGCTTGGAACCTTTCCACTACTGCCGAAAGCGGAACGGTTTTAGCAAATCAAGATAATATCAGCAAATTAAGCTCCCGTATAGGCGCGTTTGACGATACATACCGCGACGCTGTCAAGGGAAGTACGTCAGGCTCTGATTTTGGATTTATCCAGTCGGGAGAGGGCAGAGCGAATTTAAAGATTGGTATAGCGGGTCAATCAGATGAAAGTACAGGCTGGGCAAAATCCCCCTCGCAATGCGTTACCTATGCTTCCTGCCACGATAACCTCACGTTATGGGATAAGCTTGTTAAGTCGGTAAAGGGCGATAAATCCAAGTATAACAAGCGTTATGAGGATTTAGTCACTATGAACAAGCTTGCGGGAGCCGTTACATACACATCACAGGGTATCAGCTTTATGCTTGCGGGCGAAGAACTCTGCCGTACTAAAAACGGAGATGAAAACAGTTATAAATCCGGTATAAAGCTTAATCAGATTGACTGGAATAATCTTTATACCTACGGTGATGTTTCCGATTATTACAAGGGTTTAATTGAAATTCGTAAAAATATTTCCGCTTTTACGGATTCGTCAGCAGAAACCGCGAACAGCATTAAATTCTTACCCGATATGCCCGAGGGCGTCATAGCTTATACCGTAAGCGATTCCGTATATAAAAAGGTTGCCGTAATTTTTAACAGCAGTGACAGTCAGCAATCAATTCCTGTTGACGGCAGTTTTGTTCAGCTTGCGAACGAAACCGTTGCGGGAATGGAAAGTCTGGCTATTGTAAGCGGAAAGGTTTCAGTCAGCCCGAAATCCGTTGCAATTTTAGTTGACAGAGAGAGTTATAACAATTCTTCAAAGCACGGTAAAAACGGTAAGGTTATTGTTCGTTATTATAACGGAAATGATATTTTTAAAAGCTATGCCGTAAACGGTAAAATTGGCTCTGATTTTGATATACAGCCGATAAACTCTGTTTTAATGGATTACAATATCAGGAAAACAGAGGGTTCTTCGGGCAGTTTCAGTGATTCCGTTCGTTATTGTGATTTTCATTGTGAAAAATATAACGGCTCTTATTCAAGTGTCACCTTTAATTTTATAGATGATGCAACTGAGAAAAATATAACGGATTCCCTCGTTATGACTAACCGAAACGGACAGCCGTACACAACCCTTGAAATTCCGTCTGTTGACGGTTACAGCCTTAATCTTGATAAGCTTCCCAAAAACGGTTGCGGTATATTTTCAGACAAAAATATAAATGTAAATTACAGATACACAAAAAATTCTTCGGAGGATAAAACCTGTAGCGTCAACATAATTTATATGTCGTCCGACGGAAAAATTCTCGGAACCGATACGTTGTCGGGCGATAACGGCGCGGATTATAAAACGACAACTATAGATTTTGAAAACTATGAGCTTTCAAAAATTCCCGATAACAGTAAGGGTGTGTATACCGACGCACAGCAAAATGTTATTTATATTTATAATCCCGTTTCATTCGCCTCATATCTTCCTATGATTTTAATAATAATACTGCTTATTGTTGGAGTAGCTTTTTGTTCATTTATTTACTATAAACGCCGAAAATCTTTTCTTATGAAAAGTATTGATATTTCATAAAGTAAATTATACCTGTTTATCAGGTTTTTAAAGGAGGAAACATAATATGGCAAAGAAAATTTTGTCCACATTACTATGCGTTGTGCTTATGGCGTCATCATTTGTAATGGCTAACGCCGCAACTACTGCTAAAAGCTCTACAGGCGATACAGCTTATGCTACCGCCGCGCGTGAGCTTGATAAAGCGTACGGCTATAATGAAAACGACCTCGGCGCAACCTATTCAAAGGAGTCCACAACCTTCAAGGTATGGGCGCCTACGGCAACAGAAATCAGCGTAAACCTTTACGCTACAGGAAGTGACAGCGAAAAGGGCGCTGAGGACCTCGGTACAACTAAGCTCGAAAAGGTTTATTCAACTCCCGGGGATGAATCAACCTTTACGGGAGTTTGGTCTGTTAAGATTGACGGTGATTTAAAGAATAAGTATTATACTTACACAATTACCGCAAAGAATGTAACAGGCGCAAAAACAACAACAAACGAAACCGCTGACGTTTATTCTGTAGCGACAGGTGTAAACGGAAAGCGTTCTATGATTTGTGACTTAAACGATACTGACCCCGACGGTTGGGATAAGGATACCCACGTTCTTCGTGACAAAAACACACAGAACTCAGTTTGGGAGGTTCACGTTAAGGATTTCTCCTATGATGAAAATTCGGGAGTATCAGACGCTAACCGCGGAAAGTACCTCGCCTTCACAGAAAAGGGAACAACATTAAACAAAGAGGGAAAAATTGCGACCTGCATTGATTACCTTAAGGAATTAGGTATCACAACAGTCCAGATTAACCCGTTCTATGATTACGGTTCTGTTGATGAATCAGGTAATGATTCACAGTTTAACTGGGGCTATGACCCTGTAAACTACAACGTACCCGAGGGTTCATATTCTTCAAACCCGTATGACGGTAATGTTCGTATCAAAGAATGTAAGCAGATGATTCAAGCTCTCCACAATGCAGGTATCGCAGTTGTTATGGATGTTGTTTACAATCACACATTCTCGGCTGATTCCTGCTTTGAGCATACAGTTCCTAACTATTATTATCGTATGACAGCCACAGGCGCGTATTCAAATGGTTCGGGTTGCGGAAACGAAACTGCGTCCGAAAACTTAATGTACAGAAATTATATGATTCAATCCTGTCTGTATTGGGTGAATGAGTACCACGTTGACGGCTTCCGTTTTGACCTTATGGGACTTCACGATACAGAAACAATGAATCTTATCCGCGAGGCTCTTGATAAGGTTGACCCCCGCATTACAACATGGGGCGAGGGCTGGACAGGCGGTTCGGGTACATATCCCGCAACAACCTGCACAGGTGAAACATTTAAACAGGCGATTCAGGCTAATGCTTCCGAATTAAACGAAAGAGTAGCTTTCTTTAACGACGGTATCCGCGACGGTCTTAAGGGCGGTGTATTCCAAAAAACCAACACTGGTTGGATTCAGGGAACAACAGGCTCATATCAGGCTGTTGTTTACGGTATTTTAGCTAATACGAAGAGCGGTAACTGGCACGCAAAACAGCCGTCGCAGTGCGTTACATATGCTTCCTGCCACGATAACCAGACGCTTTGGGACAGACTTGCCGACTCACAGCTTCTCACAGATTATTTCCGCGCGCGTCACTCAACTCTTGTAGCCGAAAACAAGATGACAGGCGGTATGCTCGCAATGTCACAGGGTATAACATTTATGCTCGCCGGCGAGGAAATGGGACGTTCAAAGGACAACGATGAAAACAGTTATTCATCTTCCGCTACGGAGAATATGATTGACTGGTCGCTTGCAAAATCAAACGCGGACATCGTTTCATATTATAAGGGTATGCTTAATATACGCAAGCATTTTTCACCTTTGACAGATAACACTAACGCGTCAGCCGATAATTATTTGCTTTATTCAGGCTCTAAGAATCCGACTACAACATACGCAGGCGTTTGGACTAATAATACAGAAGGCGAGTGGAATAAACTTGCTGTTATCGCCAATTCTTCAAAAAATCCTGCTGAATATACTCTTGATGAAGTAAGCGGAGTAAAAGATTGGGTTATAATTGCAGACGACCAGCAGGCAGGCGTAAAACAGCTTAGCGCAAACGGCAATGTATTTAAACTTCCGGCAATGTCAATGATAGTTGCTGTTGATAAAGCAAGCTTTAACAAGGTTGCGTTAAAGTCTGACCAAGGCTCTGTTAAGGTTAAAGCGGTTAATGCCGTAACAGGTGATGTTATTGATTCTTATACCGTTACAGGCACAATCGGTTCAAAATACTCTGTAGCTATTCCGACAAGCGTTGATAGTTCATATGAGCTTTCAGGTACTGAGGGTGATATGGACGGCACATTTAAAGAGGCCGACCAGAATGTAATCCTTAACTTTAACTATTATGTTCCCGATTCGGTAAAGGCTGATGTTAACGGCGACAAAAAAGTAAATATTAATGACGCAACATTTGTTCAGAGAGCTGTTGCTAAAACCATTCAGTTAACAAATGAGCAGGAAAAGCTTGCTGATGTTACAATGGATGGTACCGTAAATATCAGCGATGTTACAATGATTCAGAAGTATCTTGCTAAAATGAGCGTTGGTACAGGTTCGGTTACCGTTAACTATTATAAGAGCGGTACAACGGATAAGGTTTCAAACTCAGTTACATATACAGGCAGAGTTGGAGAAACCTATAAGGCAAAGAGAGGAGTAGCGCTCGGCTATGCTCTCGATGAAACAAATCTTCCCAAGGAAGAAGTAACCGTTCCGTTTGGAAATACTGAAATTAATTATTATTACAATCCGGGATCTGCTGACGTAAATATTCACGTAAAGCACAGCGGAGAAGGTACTTGGGATCCTACGCTTTGGGTTTGGGGCGCTAAAAACGGCGCTGATTCAGCAAGCCAGTACACTACAAATAAATCTTGGCCGGGAGATACTTTGACTTCAAAGGACAGCAAAGGCTGGTACACAATGAGCTTTACAGCTTCCAGCAGCGACGACTCCTATAACCTTATCGTTTCAAACAACGGTACTCCGCAGTCACCCGATTGCAAGGGCTTTGTGCAAAATGACCTTTGGGTTGTAATTGATGACAGCAAGGACGGAGCAAACTTAATTATCTTCGACGTAAATCCTGATGATAATCCCGACGCAAAGCCAATTTATGAAACCTAATAATAAAACCTGTCAGGATATTTCCTGACAGGTTTTTTCTTTAGCCTTTATTTAAAAAATATCGGGAATACAGCTTTATTTAATCAAAGCCAGTATTCCCGATATTAAATATTAAAAATCATTCAAATTCACCGTAAAAATCAAAATCCTCAAAAACGTCTGTAAGTAAATCCGCTGCTTCATCTCTGATTTCACTTTCGTCTTTGTTTCTGTCAAGCTCCTGAATAAACAGATTGATACTTCCGAATAAATCGGTAAAGAGGATTTCAGCTATATCCTCTTTTGTTATTTCAGGATTACTGTCATAGAGAACCTTGGCAGTCTGCACCATAATGTACTGCATTGTGCTTTCAATAGCCTCCAAATCAGCTTCTTCACAGCATACGCCCGCATTAATATCTCCGTTTTGGTCGCAGTGACCGTACATAAAAAGCTCGCCTGATTTTAATTTTGTTTCCTCAATATCATTGATTTTTTTAGTTAAATCTGAAGCCATAATAACGCACCCTTTCTAATTGATAATCTAATTTTATCATATATTTTTTTAAATTAAAAGGTATAATATTTAATATTTGTCCATTATTTTTGAAAATAACCTAAAAAATTGTCAATATTATTAAAAACAATAAAATAAACGCTGACAGCCGTCATAAAAATCAACATAAGTATAAACAACACAATGAATCTTATTCGTTTTATTTTCTGCTTTTTAAGGCTTTTATAAATTTCTTCTTTACTTCTTTTTTTATCCATTACTTACCGTACCACACTATAAATGAAATTATAAAATATAGAATAAAAATAAACGCGCAAAATGAAACGCCGAATATAATAAAATCGAGTATTATTTTACCCGTACTTCGCTTTTCTGTCAAATTGGGTTTAAGGTTATCATTAAAATTATCGGTTGCTTGCTTTGTTAAAATTTCTTCATTACAAAGAGGACAGGTGCATTTTTCCGATTTTTCGTCAGTATCAAATATATAACCGCATTTGGTGCATTTAGCATTGTATTCCATAATTACCTCGCAAATCTTTATATCTATATAATATAATATTTTGACAAAAAATTAAAGGGCAAAAAGAAAATTTACAGAAATGTTATTTTATGAATTATATAGTTATAAAATATTTAAATATGAAAGCTGAAAACCGTGTTTTTTTAGCTATTTTATAGATTTTTTGCAAGTTGAGGATTTTAACTCTGCATTTACTTGACTTTATGTCGGTTTAGTATTAAAATATATAAAAATTGTTTAGTATCGCTAACCGTGTTTTGGCTTATACTTAAATGGTAATTTTTAAAGAAGGAGTAGATTTTATGTCAACAAAAGCTAATTACAAAACTGAAGAAATCGGTGCGGGAAAAGTTGGTTTTTCAAAAACCCGTTCCATTATTGAAACTGCTTTCTACGGCAACAATGTTGTTCAGGTTAACACCTTAAAGGAAGCTTATAATCTTGCTAAAAATTCACCGGGCACAATCGTGACCGACCTTCCCGTTTACAGAGGAGAGGAGTTTGGCTTGGACGCTGACGCTAAAGTCCTTCTTATGAATGACGGCGCGGTTACAGGCCGTTACGCTGCCGCGCGCCGTATCAAAGGCGAGCCGGGAGTAGACGATACAAAGCTTGATAAGGTTGTTATGGACGCCGTGTATAAAACACGTTTCAGAAAGCTTTATCACGCTACCGTATTCGTAGGTCTTGACCCCGAATTTATGGTTAAGGCGCATCTCCTTATTCCTGAGGGAGAAGAAAATCTTATGTATTCGTGGATGTTAAACTTCCAGTATATGTCAGACGAATATGTAAAGATGTATAAAAATTCAAAGCCTGTAGGCAACGGCAAGGAAACTGATATTTACATTTTCTCCGACCCGCAGTGGGCACCCACAGAGTCGCCCGATGTAGATTACAGCTGTCTTTCGGACCCGCTTACTCTCTGCTATTTTGACACAGACGCCAATGTTGCGGCTATTTTGGGTATGAAGTATTTCGGAGAGCATAAAAAGGGTACTCTTACAATGGCTTGGGCTATTGCAAATCGTAACGGTTATGCTTCCTGCCACGGCGGTCAGAAAGAATATATTTTAAACGACGGCAGAAAGTTTGTCGCTTCCGTTTACGGACTTTCAGGTTCGGGTAAATCAACTCTTACCCACGCAAAGCACAACGGAAAGTATGAAATTAAGGTTCTCCACGATGATGCGTTTATTATCAATTCCGATACCTGCGCGTCAATCGCTTTGGAGCCGACTTATTTTGATAAAACAGCCGACTATCCCGCAGGCTGTCCCGATAATAAATATCTCTTAACCTGCCAGAACTGCGGTGCTACAATTGACGAGAACGGAAAGGTTCAGCTTGTAACAGAGGATATTCGTAACGGTAACGGCCGTGCTATCAAGTCTAAGCTTTGGTCGCCAAACCGTGTAGATAAGATTGATGCTCCCGTAAACGCGATTTTCTGGATTATGAAGGACCCGACAATTCCTCCCGTTGTTAAGCTTAAAGGTTCGTCTTTAGCTTCCGTAATGGGCGCAACTCTTGCGACAAAGACTTCTACCGCCGAGCGTGTTGCGGCGGGTACAGATATGAACGCTCTGCGTATTGTTCCTTACGCTAACCCGTTCAGAACATATCCGTTAAAGAACGATTATGTTAAGTTTAAAAAGCTTGTTGAAGAGAAGAATGTTGACTGTTACATCATCAATACAGGCGACTTTATGGGCAAAAAGGTTAAACCCTCCGATACACTTGGTATTTTAGAGGCAATTGTTGAAGAAAAGGCTGAATTTAAGAAATGGGGTCCTTTCTCAGATATTGAGATTATGGATTGGGAAGGCTTTGACGTTAATATTGATGACGCTGATTATAAAGCCGCTCTTAAATCCGCTATGGAAAACCGTGTAAAAGCTATTGAGGGATTTGCCGTAAACAAGGAAGGCTACGATAAGCTTCCCGATGAGGCGTTAGAGGCTGTTAAAAAGGTTGTAGCTGAACTCAACTGATTTAATATTTAAAACGATAAAAAGCGTACGCACTTTGTGCGTACGCTTTCTCATATATTACAAGATTTTATATTAAAAAACCTCCGATTATACGGAGGTTTTTGCGTAATATTTATCAGTTGTTTCTACCGCCTGTCATAAGCTTATGAACAGGTCTGAATAATTTTCTTACTACCATACTAACTATAATACATACCGCGATAATTGAAATCGGAAGGCATATATAAAGAATAAAATGGCTCGAATCACTGCTGTCAGGTAAAAAGGCGAGCTGATAGCTTATGCGTAATAACGGCTCGTGCAGTGCGTAAACAAAGAATAGGTGAGCGGACGCTAAAAGCAGGAACTTTTTGTTGTTAATAAGCTTTACGATATGGTCGAACAAAAGCCACATTCCTGCAATTCCGATGACCTCCGTGAGCTTATGCGCGGTGTTTATCGCAATTAAATTTTTTGTAAGTGACGCTAAAAATATATTTCCAAAGCTTAACATAATCCATAGCGCGGAGAAAAATCCTGCCTGTATTCTGTTGTCGCGTTTAGTGAAATTACGCCATTTTCCTAAAATCGCAAATGACGCGCCGATGCTAAAGTAAAAAAGAGCCTGCGAGTTAATTATATAATCAATGTTAAAAAACCATAATACAGCGAAAGGAATCAAAATAAAAGCTTTTGTGTACTTTACAAGTATATATATTATCGGGGCTAAAACAGAAAGAAGCATAATTTGCCTTAAAAACCAAAGCTGGTACGCGGGCGGTTTTATCAGATAGATATAAAATTCATTTAGTCCGACTAAATTATCTCTTACAAATTTTAGGTTTTTAAAATTCTCAAAATTAGAAAGTATAATTATTGCTATACCTGACAGAATTGACCAAATCACATAGGGGACAAGCAACGGGAAAATTCTGCCCCTTATTTTATTGGTGTATCCGCTAATGCTGTTTTCGTATTTTATAAAAAACAAAAATCCCGAAAAGATAAAGAACATCGGAATTGCAAACGCAAATAAACCGTTGCTGAAAAAATATTCAAACATTTCAGCGGCGTTAAAGCCTGTTTTTGTCACGGAATAGGGAGCGAGATAGCCGTTGCCGTAGTTGTACGAATTGACAAAAACAATGGCAAACATCGCCATAACCGAAACAAATTTAATTTTTCTGCTTAAATATTTGCTTAAAGGCTTGCTCATATTAAAGTCCCTCGTTCATACTGTAGCATAACGTCATCATCATATCGCTCAGATGAACATTTTCAACCACAACATCGGGATAATCTCCCTGAATATCGTAATGTGTGAAGTTCCAATAGCTTTTAATTCCAAGCTGATAAAGTCTTTTTACTGCTTCGGGAGCCGCGTTTTTCGGTATACATAAAAACGCGACATCAACCTTGTTTTCATTACAGAATTGCTCCAGATTTTTTATATCAGAAATTTCAAGCTCATTAATTTTACTGCCCAAAATTTCTTCGTTGTTGTCAAAAATACCTGTAAGCTCAAATCCAAGCTTGTTAAATTTCATATGTGCCGCGATTGCGGTGCCGATATGACCCGCCCCGATAAGCACGGCTTTATATCTGTTGTTAAGTCCGAGTATTTTTATTATCTCTGATTTAAGAGTAGAAACGGAGTAGCCGTAGCCTTGATGTCCGAATCCGCCGAAACAGTTTAAATCCTGCCTGACCTGCGACGCGGTAGTTCTCATAATTTGAGCAAGTCTTCCCGAGCTTACTCTCTCAACATTCTGTTCTTCAAGCTCGCTTAAAAATCTGTAATATCTCGGCAGTCGTCTGATTACCGACTTTGATATTTTTTCCTTGTTCATAACATATCCTTCTGTTTTGTATTAAAACTGACAAATGAACCTTGAAAAATTCAAGGTTCAATTCTCAATTTTCATAATAGGCTGTTTAAAACAGCCTATTATATTATAAAAGTCCTTTGAGGGTTTCGTTTACTGCCTCCAAAAACTCCGTGGTATTTACCTTCTTTTTATTTTCAAGAGTTGAAATGAGGTATAAATCGCCCGTCATTATTCCGCTTTCGATAGTGTCAATAACTGCTTTTTCAAGCTTATCGGCAAACGAAACAAGCTGTGAAAGTCCGTCAAGCTCGCCTCTTTTTCTAAGCGCTCCGGTCCACGCGAAAAGCGTAGCAACCGAGTTTGTCGAGGTTTCCTCGCCTTTAAGGTGCTTGTAGTAGTGGCGTTGTACCGTTCCGTGAGCCGCCTCATATTCGTAAACACCGTCGGGTGAAACGAGTACTGACGTCATCATAGCGAGCGAACCGTAAGCGGTCGCAATCATATCGCTCATAACGTCGCCGTCATAGTTTTTGCAGGCCCAGATGTAACCGCCGTTTGAACGGATAACCCTCGCTACAGCGTCGTCAATAAGCGTATAGAAATACTCGATTCCCGCCTTTTCAAATTTCTCCTTGTATTCGTTTTCAAAAATTTCCGCAAAAATATCCTTAAATCTGTGGTCATATTTTTTGCTTATCGTGTCCTTAGTTGAGAACCAAACGTCTTGTTTGGTATCAAGACCGTAATTAAAGCAGGCTCTTGCGAATGAGGAAATGCTGTCGTCAAGATTATGCAGTCCTTGAATAATACCGTCGCCTTTAAATTCGTGAATAAGACTTGTTTCTGTAGAACCGTCAGCCTTTGTTACCAAAAGCTCAGCTTTAGAACCGCCCTCAACTCTCATTTCCGTGTTTTTATATACGTCGCCGTAAGCGTGACGCGCTATTGTAATCGGCTTTGTCCAGGTCGGAATATACGGAGTAACACCCTTTACAAGAATAGGCGCTCTGAAAACAGTACCGTCCAAGGCGGCGCGGATTGTTCCGTTCGGACTTTTCCACATCTCACTCAGGTTGTATTCGGGCATTCTTGCCGCGTTTGGGGTGATTGTAGCGCATTTTACGGCGACACCGTATTTTTTAGTCGCCTCCGCGCTTTCAAAGGTCACCTTATCCTTAGTTTTTTCCCTGTTTTCAAGGCCTAAGTCGTAGTATTCCGTTTTGAGGTCAATATACGGCAGTAAAAGTATATCCTTTATCTCCTGCCATATAACTCTTGTCATTTCGTCTCCGTCCATCTCAACGAGCGGAGTTTTCATTTGGATTTTACTCATTAGCTATTCTCCTTTGTGTAATCAAGCAAACCGCCTGCAATAATAATTGCCTTTGTCCTGTCCGTAAGCTCGCATACAGCCGTGACAGTTTCGCCGTTAGTCTTGTTTACAACTGTTATATTTTTTCCATCCATAATTTCCTGTTTAACGTTTGGAAGCTCAAGCTGGTCGCCAAGGTTAAATTTATCATAATCCGAAGCATTTGAGAAAGTAAGCGGAATAATTCCGGCGTTAATAAGATTTGCCCTGTGGATTCTCGCGAAGCTCTTTACAAGAACCGCCTTAACCCCGAGATAAAGCGGGGCGAGCGCGGCGTGCTCTCTTGACGAGCCCTGACCGTAATTTTCTCCTCCAACAACAATACTGCTTCCCAATGCCTTTGCTCTGCTCGGAAAATCCTTGTCGCATACTGTAAAGCAATGCTCGGAGATTTTCGGAATATTTGAACGCAGGGGAAGAATCTTTGCTCCCGCGGGCATAATATGGTCGGTTGTAATGTTATCGCCGACCTTTAAACTGCAGGAGGCTTCAATTTTGTCTGAAAGGGGAGAGGTTTTCGGGTAAGGCTTTATGTTCGGACCTCTGAGAACCTCAACGCTGTCCATTTCCTCAACGGAAGCGGGTTCGATTATCATATTATCATTTATAAGAAATTTTTCGGGCATTTCAATTTCAACGTCATCACCGAGTGTGGTCGGGTCTGTAAATACGCCTGTTAACGCGGACGCCGCCGCGGTTTCGGGAGATACGAGATAAATCTGTCCGTCTGCGGTTCCCGAACGTCCCTCAAAGTTGCGGTTAAATGTTCTCAGTGAAATACCGCCCGAATTCGGGGATTGTCCCATACCGATACAGGGACCGCACGCGCTTTCCAAAATTCTTGCGCCTGCCGCAATCATATCGCCCAAAGCGCCGTTTAAAGCGAGCATATTTAAAACCTGCTTACTGCCGGGAGCGATTGCAAGACTGACGCCGTCGGAAACAGTTTTGCCCTTCAGAATAGCCGCGACCTTCATCATATCTCTGTAAGACGAATTGGTACAGGAGCCTATACAAACCTGATTTACTTTTTGACCCGAAAGCGACTCGATAGTTTTTATATTATCGGGTGAATGAGGACAAGCCGCTAAAGGTTTAAGCTCATCTAAATTAATATCAATTATTTCGTCATATTCAGCGTCAGCGTCGGAGGAAAGCTCAACATAATCTTCCTCTCTGTTCTGCGCCTTTAAAAATTCTTTTGTAACCTCGTCGGACGGGAAAATTGATGTGGTAGCTCCGAGCTCCGCGCCCATATTGGTGATTGTGGCTCTTTCGGGAACGGATAAGGTTTTAACTCCTTCTCCTGCATACTCAACGATTTTGCCTACTCCGCCCTTAACTGACATAACTTCAAGCACTTTGAGGATAATATCCTTGGCGCTTACCCAGGGCTTTAATTTTCCCGTAAGGTTAACCTTAACCATTTTCGGCATTGTAATATAATATGCTCCGCCTCCCATAGCGACCGCAACGTCAAGTCCTCCGGCGCCTATGGCAAGCATACCGATACCGCCACCCGTGGGGGTGTGGCTGTCCGAGCCGATTAATGTTTTTCCCGGTTTTCCGAAACGTTCCAAATGAACCTGATGACAGATTCCGTTACCCGGTCTTGAAAAATAGATACCGTGTTTTTTGCAGACAGACTGAATAAAACGATGGTCGTCCGCGTTTTCAAATCCGGTTTGGAGCGTGTTGTGGTCTATGTAAGCTACACTTTTTTCTGTTTTAACTCTCGGAACACCGATAGCCTCAAATTCGAGATACGCCATAGTTCCCGTGGCGTCCTGGGTAAGAGTTTGGTCAATTTTCAGACCGATGTCCTGACCTGCAATCATTTCACCGTCAACAATATGGCTTTTTATTATTTTTTGCGCAATTGTTAAACCCATAAATTACCTCCTAAAAATACTTTATAATATTTACATCCATTCCTGTTAATTTTATCACAACTTGAAAATAAAGTAAAGTTTTTATAAATATGTATTTTACTTTAAACCTAATAATTTAGAAACAGGTTTTTTAAGAATTTTTGAAAACAGACTGACTGTAACTCCCGTAAAAAGCGCGGCGATAAGAGTACCCTCTCTTATTCCGACAATCTGAAAGTTAAAAAATATTAATGAAAGAGTTGCCGCTGTCGTTACACAGAATATATCAAAAATAGTTTTTATTTTACCGAACGGTTTACCGCTCACATCTGAAATTGCCTTCACCATTCCTTCTCCCGAGTTGAAAATAACGTTCGCAATTATGGTAAGCGATATACCGAAAGCAAGTATAACAACGCCTATGCAAACCAATAAAAATTTAACGATATATCCGTCTGAAGGAATAATTGATACAATATTTAAGTTTATGTCGGTAAAATATCCGAACAAAAGGGACAAAGGTATCTGTAACAATTGCAGTTTCTGAAAATTCTTTCTAAGAACTAAAATCTGCCCGAAAACAAGCAGTATATTCCACGCCATTGACCAAAAGCCAAATGAAAGAAAATCAAATTTAATGCTTATGACATTAGGTACAGAGGAGATTGTTGAAATACCGAGGTCGGCTCTCTTTGAAAAAGCTATACCTAAGGCCACAAAAAACAATCCTGTTATAAAAAGAAAAAATCGTTTTATAAATTCTTTTTTCGACAATTTTATCATCTCCGAATTTTATTGTATCATAAAACCGAAAAATATTTAACATAAATTTTCAAATAATCGCAGGTTGCAATTGTTCGCTCTGCTCCTTGCAAGCAGAGCGTTGCTCCAATTTAAAGTTGAAATTTTATATACAAAGTGTTATAATTACCAATTGGTAATTTAAAGGTAAAAAATGGAATAATCAAAAGGAATGATAGTATGAGTATCGCAGAAAATTTACGCAACGTAGCCATAATCGCTCACGTTGACCACGGAAAAACAACGTTAGTCGACCAGCTTTTAAAGCAAAGCGGAGTTTTTCGTGAAAATGAGGAAGTAAACGAGCGCGTAATGGATTCAAACGACCTGGAGCGCGAGCGCGGAATTACAATTCTTTCAAAAAATACCGCGGTTATGTATAACGGAGTAAAAATAAATATTGTGGATACTCCGGGCCACGCTGATTTCGGAGGCGAGGTAGAGCGTATCCTTATGATGGTGGACGGCGTTGTACTGCTTGTCGACGCATTTGAGGGCTGTATGCCTCAGACGAGATTTGTTTTAAAGAAGGCTCTCGGGTTAGGAAAAAAGCCCTTGGTTGTTCTCAATAAAATTGACCGCCCAGGCGCGAGACCCGAGGAGGTAGTAGACGAGGTGCTCGATTTATTTATCGAGCTTGGAGCCGACGAGGACCAGCTGGATTTTCCCGTCGTTTACGCCTCGGCTAAAAACGGTTACGCGTCCAACGACCCGTATGAGGAAGCCGAGGATATGACCGCGTTGTTTGACGCGATTATAAATGAAATTCCCGCGCCGAACGGCGACCCCGACGGCGGACTTCAGTTGCTTTTATCCAATATAGATTACGACCGTTTTGTCGGCCGTATCGGAGTAGGACGCGTTGAGCGCGGAAGTGTAAAAAACGGCCAGCAGGCTGTTTTGTGCCACAGCGACGGTACTACAGCGAATGTAAAAATCTCAAAATTATATAAGTTTGAGGGCTTAAAGCGTGTTGAAAGCGAAATAGCGACCTGCGGGGATATTGTTTGCGTAAGCGGAATTAACGATATAAACATAGGAGAAACAATTTGCGACGCAGATAATATTGACCCTCTGCCGTTCGTCAAAATTGACGAGCCGACAGTAACGATGAATTTTATGGTAAATAACTCTCCGTTTGCAGGCAAAGACGGAAAATATGTAACCTCGCGTAATATCCGAGACAGACTTTTCCGTGAAATTGAAACAAATATCGCGCTTCGGGTAGAGGAAACCGATTCTGCCGACACGTTTAAGGTGAGCGGACGGGGAGAGCTTCACCTTTCAATTCTTATTGAAACAATGCGCCGTGAAAATTACGAATTTCAGGTTTCACGCCCACAGGTAATTACAAAAACAATTGACGGAGTTTTGTGCGAGCCGATTGAATATCTTATGGTAGAAGTACCCGACAGCTATGTCGGAGCAGTAATGGAAAAATTAGGCTCCCGAAAAGCGGAGCTTGTTAATATGGGTACGAGAGAAAGCGGAATTACACATATTGAGTTTAAAATTCCGTCAAGAGGACTTATGGGTTACCGTCCCGAATTTTTGACTGACACCAACGGAAACGGCATTATGAATCACGTCTTTGACTCATACGAGCCTTTTAAGGGCGAGATAATAACGCGTCACCAAGGCTCTCTCGTAGCCTTTGAAACAGGCGAGAGCGTTGCCTACGGACTTTATCAGGTTCAGGAAAGAGGAAAGCTTTTTATCGGAGCGGGAGTCCCCGTTTATGAGGGTATGATTGTCGGCGAATCTCCAAAGGCAGGAGATATCGTTGTAAATGTTTGCAAGAAAAAGCATATTACAAATACCCGCGCCTCCGGTTCCGACGACGCGCTGAAACTTACCCCGCCGACAGTTTTATCGCTCGAACAGTGCCTTGAATTTATAGCTGATGACGAGTTAGTCGAAGTAACTCCGAACAATATACGAATGAGAAAAATGATTCTCTCTAAAGAACAGAGAATGAAACAGCAGTTCAGAAAGAAGTAATTTAATGGATATTGTTATTCTCGATTTGGAGTGGAACGGCTCCTACAGCAAAAAGGTTCACCATTATGTAAATGAAATAATTGAGTTCGGCGCGGTTAAAGTTGATAACGAGTTAAATATTAAAGATACCTTTTCAATGCTTGTAAAGCCTGAAATAGGGAAGAAATTAAGCAGTCATATAGCGTCGTTAACGCATATTGACAACGATGAGCTTTTTAAAAAGGGTGAAAGCTTCAAAACCGCTACTGAAAAGTTTACGGAATTTGCGAAAAACAGTATAATACTAACTTGGGGAACATCGGATATTTTAACCCTTATGGACAATTACAACTACTATACGGGCGACAGCGAGATTCCGTTTTTAAAATATTACTGTAATTTACAGGAGTACTGCGAATATGAACTCGGCGCTCATAACCCCGCGTCACAGTTAGGACTTCAAAACTGCGCTGATATGCTTAATATTAAAAGTGACGAACAGGATTTGCACAGAGCCTATACCGACGCGATTTTAAGCTTGAAATGTCTTAAAATGGTTTATGATAAGGGAAAATTCAAGAAGTATATTTACAAAGCGGACGATGAATTTTACAACAAGGTCACCTTTAAAAACAAGCAGATTACCGATATAAATAATCCGCTTGTAGACAGAAGCCAGCTTTATTTTATTTGTGACGACTGCCAAATCCGCGCAGAACAGCTAACTCATTTTAAGGTTAAAAATAAAAATTTCGTGGCGAAATTCCGTTGTCCGAAATGCAGAAAACAGTTTAACGGAAGAATTTCAATGCGCCTCAAATTTGACGGCATAACAATAAAGAAAAAAACCTTTCTAAACGAACCCCCGAAGCTTTCCGACGATTAATTTTTATCGGCTCTATTTGTTACTACTACTTTTATTATAAGGACTTTTCAGGTGATAGTATTAGCGAGGAAGCGAAAAGTCTGCTTGATGAATTTATAGAAAGGTGGAAAAAGTAATGTCAGCGCCAATTTTGAATTGTCCTTGTTGTAAGCATTTTATAGGTGCAAAGGATAGAAGTGAACCATTAACTTGCAAAGCCTTTCCAAAAGAAATACCATTTGATTACCTTTTCGGAAAAGTTGATGTAAAGAGTATAAAAGAGTGTAACAACGGGATAGGCTACGAGGAATAATATATCGCCTTTTATATATCTGCAACGAACAATAATTATCACTTATTAACGTTTATGTTTATATCCTATTCAGGATAAAACATAGACGTTTTTTCATTTGAGTAAAATAAAGCTGTTTAAAATACCTATCTTGTTTTATACCGCAAATTACTTAAAAAATTGTTCTTTGTTACCATAGTCCTGACTTTGGTACTTTTCCACAAAATCGAACAAATTTTCTAAAAGGTATTGTAATCGAACAAATATTCTGCTATAATTTAATTACAAAATTATTGAGCCCCGAATAATTTTGTAAATGTAAAAGAATTAAAAAGATGTTTGAAAGGATTTTATATGAATTATATCGAATGGGCGCAGGAATATTATAAAGACGCCGAAAGAGTAATGAAAACTATTAAAAAATATGAGAAGATTTTAAAAAATACGGGCCAGGCTAACGAGGAAAAGCTTAACTCAATTATAGCCTCATACCGTTATATTTATTATGATGTTTTAAATACTGCGAAAATGCTTGAGTCAAGAGCAAAGGTGAATGAAAATGCGGCATAGAAGAGTTTCAATAACTGAAAAAAACGAACATCGACTGGTTTATTTTGACCACGATTACAGAGAAACAAACGACAACGAGATTAAAAAAATGAAAAAAATTCTTAATTATGCCATCGCGAACGAGCTTACCGACCGCCAACGCTATTGTATTTGCGAGCATTATTTGAACGGCAGAAGTATGAAAAATATCGCGGGAGAATTAAATCTGAATCCCTCAACCGTGACACGTCATATAAAAAGCGCGGAAAAACGTCTTAAAAGAATCGCTGACTGCTACTGCTAAAAAACATAATAATAGTCGGAAGGCACATAGGTGAAATTCACCTTGCCTTCCGACTTATTTTTTTAATTATTTTATGTAAAAATGCTTAAATCTCAAAGTCTTCCTTTTTAAATTTCATCATTTTTACGTTGCTTTTCGGAACCCTGAGCGTAGGATTATATTCAAATTTTCTGCACTTGCCTTTTTTTATTTCCCTTTTTTTATTACAGCTAAACTCCTTGCCCGATTTATTAAAGTTTTCGCAGTATTCGCACTTTACCTCAATGTTATTACCAAAAAGCTCCTTGTTCATTTTATCCGCTCCAAATCATTTTTATATCAATTTTTTCCTTAAATATTATATCAAAGATTATTGTAACTTGCAAGATGTATAAATTTGGTATAGAATATATTTGGTGATATTTGTGAATTTTTCAAGCCATACAATGAGTCTTAATAACCCCGATACTGTTCCGTATCTTACTTATAATTCTTTAAGTGAAATATCTTTTATTAAACACGCTTTTTCAACCCGATTGGGAGGCGTCAGCAAGGGAATTTTTTCCACGATGAATTTGGCATTTAACCGTGGCGATAAAAAAGAAGATGTTGTGGAAAACTATCACAGGTTATGTGAAAGCGTCGGCATTGACTTTGATACCTTAGTTGCGTCAGCCCAGGACCACAATACTTTTGTAAGGTGCGTCACAGGCGAAAATTGTGGTACGGGTATTACAAAACCCCGTGATATTGAAAGTGTTGACGCGTTAATTACAAATGAAAAAAATGTTACTTTGGTAACTTATTATGCTGACTGTACTCCGCTTTTCTTTGTCGATACAAATAAAAGGGCGATTGGTTTGGCTCACGCGGGCTGGCGCGGAACGGTCGGAAGAATAGGCGAAAAAGTAATTAAGGAAATGACAGCAAAATTTAACACAAATCCCAAAGATTTAATCTGCGCCGTAGGACCTGCTATTTCCAAATGCTGTTATGAGGTTGATAAAATCTGCGCCGATGAATTTTATAAGCTGTCGGATTTAGATACGTCAAAATTTATTATTCCAAAAATGAATAATAAATTTATGATAGACCTTTTGGAAACAAATCGTCAGATTTTAATAAAATCAGGTGTTTTACCGAATAATATTACAGTATCGGATTTATGTACGAAATGTAACAGCGATTTTTTATGGTCGCACCGCGCGACAAACGGAAATCGCGGAACTATGTGCGCAATGATGTGTATTAAAGAATAGGAATTTTATTATGAAAAAAAATATTTGCAGAAGTGTAGCGCTTTTTATAATTTTGCTTTATGCTTTAAGTGTTCTGACAATTTCAGTTTCATCAGCGGTAACCTATACTAACTCTAAGGGTACCGTTAAAGTTGTCTGCGGAAAATACAGCAAAAAGTTTAAAGCGAAAAAATATAATCACAACTTTTCAAAGGCGCTCAACGCGGCTTTGGAAACAGCGCGTAAAAAATCTACATCTAAAAAAATCGCTACTGTTACCGTGTCAAAGGGCTATTACTATCTCGACCGCACCATTAAAATTTACAGCGATACAACTTTAAAAGCGAATAACTGCTATTTTAAGTATTACGGCAATCTTATAAGAAACGGTTACAATAAAAAAGCGTCGAAGGCGTCGGGATACAGCGGAGCAAAAAATATCACAATAATCGGAGGAAGCTGGGACGCGGCTGTACCTTATTCTCAGGCAGGTACTTCAAATTGGAGAATACAACATTCTACAATGCGCTTTGCGCACTGTAAAAATCTTAAAATTGAAAACTGCACTTTTAAAAATAACTACAACTGTCACGACATAGAGCTCGGCGGAGTAGATACTGCAAAAATAAATAAATGTAATTTTTATAATGACAAGGGAGTAAATATTTTTAAAAATGACGGCGGACGTGAGTCAATACAGCTTGACGTTTGCACTTCGGAAGCTATGCCCGAATTTAAAAATTTTGACTACACCACCTGCAAGAATATTACACTTTGCAACTCTTCCTTTAAAAATAAATTCCGCGGAATAGGAAGCCACCACGCGGTTTTGGGAAATACTTTTGACAATATAAAGGTTTATAACAATACTTTCCAAAATATCGGAGGAATTGCCGTTTACGGAGTGTATTGGACTAACTCAAAAATCTACGGCAATACAATGAAATCCGTAGGCTTGGGCGTTGATGTCAGAAATATGACGACAGGTTCAGGCTATAATTTCTATAATTTAAAAAAGATTTCATACAGTAAATGCGATAATGCGGTAAAAAATTCAAAGATTTATATATATGACAATACAATTAACCTTCGCAAATCCAATAATACCTACGCGAGAGCCTGCGGAGTAAGGGTTATGGGCGACTATTACGAGAAGAACGACACAAAAACAGGAGTAAAGGCAGGAGTATATAAGGTTTACGGAGTAAATGTCGGAACAGATTCGAGCGGTAATGCTAAGCCTAACACAATATCGGGTAATGTTGCCGCGGGCGTTCAGCTCAATTATGCTGTCGATTCAAGCGTTAAATATAACTCAATAAATTTAAACAGCTCCGTTTCCGATACATCAAACGGAATTGAAATAAAGGGTTGTGAAAACACCTCGGTCATTTCAAATACGGTTAAAAACGGCAAGATTAAGGACGCGAGAGGAATTTATCTCACTCCCACAGCGGCAGGCTTTGCCGACGAGAATATTACTGTAACCAATAATTCGGTAACCAATTTCTTAATGTCGGGAATTTATTCGTACAAGGCATATAATTCTATTTTAGAAAATAATACAGTTAACGATTGTTTGGATATGGGTATTTCAATCAGAACCTGCGATAAGGTTTCAGTCAATAAAAACAATTTATCCAACAACAAAAACAGCGGTGTCTACGTCTATTCAAACAGCAGTAATACAACAGTATCGGAAAATATTATAGGCGCTACGAAATCCACGGGAATAAAGATAAAGGAATCAAGCGCAACTAAAGCGAACGATAATAAAATATCCGACAGCGGAGAATACGGTTTCTTAGTACGCCAAAGTATTGATACCGAAATTATGAAAAATGAAATTACAAATCCTTTGTCATACGGAGTTCGTATAAACTACGGTTCAGACAATACAGAGCTTGTAAACAATAATATCACTTCACCTAAAAGCGAATGTATTTATTTTAACGGCGCTAACGACCCAACAAAGGACGTTGAAAAAACTCTTACTGTAGCTCAAAACTGTTTAAATTCGCCTGATTCTACCGCGGCGGTCAGCGTTGCGTATGACAATGTAGCCGCAAAAATTTATTCAAATTACCGCGCTGACGACAATAAGCTTTTCTACAGATTTAAGGGCGACGATGACGCAAAATACACATCTGTTTACGACACTTTTTCTATAGAGGATTTATCGCTTGAAAAGTTTGATGAATATAATACGCTTAACTGGAGTTCAGCAGGTGATGAAATAAAATACAGAGTTTACAGAAAAGACGAAAACGGTTTTAATTTAATTTCAGAAACCCCCGAAATTTCCTGCATTGATAACGATTTATTTGTTCCGTTAGAGTCGCAGAATGATACTGATAATTCATATATTGATGATAACGGTCAAACTTCGGTGAGAAAGCTTAATGTTTTTTATTATTCCGTATCACCGTATAGAGAATTTTCAAATGTAAAATTTTTCGGCGAGGAAATTTCTGTTAATTTTGAATAGTTTTAAAAAAGAAAAATCAAAACGGTTGAGAAAATCTCAACCGTTTTTTACTTATTAAACCAGACTTCTTTAACCTTGAATTCTTTGCCGTTGAGGTAATTAAGTCTGCCCGCGTCGCTTTTGAAATTAAAAACAAGCTTATAAGCGTATAAAGCCTGATATTTTTCGCTGTTTATAAAATTTTTCTTATTTTTCCCGTATTTGCTGTCGCCGACCAAGGGGTGTCCCATAAACGCCATATGAGCTCTGATTTGATGCGTTCTCCCCGTATGGAGGTGAATTTCAGCCAAAGATGTTTTTTCGTCGCTTTTTAAAATTTTATACTCTGTTTTTATATTTTTTGAATTTTTAACAGGATTTTTAAAAACTTTAACTTTGTTATTTTTGTTATCCTTAACTAAATATCCTTCTAAAATTCCGCTCGGGTGTTTCGGCTTTCCGCATAATTTGCAGAGGTAATATTTTTCTATTTCTCTACTGCGCATTTTATCGTTAAGTATTCTTAAACTTTCCGCATTTTTTGCGCCTATAACCAAACCGCCCGTATTTCTGTCAATCCTGTTTACAAGGGCGGGCGAAAAGGAGTTTTCATTTTCGGGATTGTATTCTCCCTTTTTGTAGAGATAATGTTTAAGGCGCATAACAAGGCTGTCAAAATGATAGCTCTTGTCTTGATGAACGATAACTCCGGGCTTTTTGTCAAGGAGAATTATGTTTTCGTCTTCATAAACGATGTCAAGCTTATCGGGAGCCTTTAAAAATTCGTAGTTTTTTTCGTTATAATTTTCAAAAAATTCATCTTTAATATAAAGGGTAAGTATATCTCCCGCGTTTAAAATATCGGATTTATCGCACTTTTTACCGTTAATTTTAATGTATTTTGTTCTGATGTACTTATACATAAGCGATTTAGGCATAGTTTTAAAGCGTTTGCTTAAAAATTTATCAAGCCTTTGACCGCCGTCGTTTTCTTTAATCTCAATAGTTCTCATAAAATTATTATAAGCTTTTTCCCGATTTTTTGCAATATTTTGCTTAAAATCAAAATTTTGTATTGATAATTACCACCAAATATTAAAATTAAATTCCATATAAAAGTTACCTGAATTTACACCCGTAAATCCCATTGACATCAGCTTTTATATGCGTTACAGTGGATGCTGAAAGGAGGTTTTCAAATGAAGAAAACCATATCAGTTTTTTTATCTTTACTTTTTATTTTTGCGCTTGCAACTCCTGCGTCAGCGTTATGTATTAACGGCAGTAATTTTAATATTTTTAGCAGTAAAAACAGTAATTGCAGTAGCGGAAACTGCGCAGGTACAAATCTTTTAAGCAGTAATTGCAAGAGCGGAAACTGCGCAGGTACAAATCTTTTAAGCAGTAATTGCAAGAGCGGAAACTGCACAAGCGGTAATTTCTCATACTGTCTTAAAAACGACGGTACAGCCTGCTTAACAGGATATAACGGTTCCTGTTCAAATATAAAGCTTCCGAGTTGTGTAAACGGTTGCAAGGTAACGTCTGTCGGCAGTTGCTTTTCTGACAATTCAAACTGCAACCTTAATAGTGTAACAGTCCCGAATTGCGTCAAATCAATCGGTTGCAACGCTTTTTCAGACTGCACGCTTAAATCAAATAAGGGTTCGTGCGCGGAAAAGTACGCAAAGTCCGACTCCTGCGTTGACTTCAAATCAGTTGATAATTCGTGTGACCCTAAGCTTTCAAAAGACTCTGTATGCGTAAAGAAAGGAAAAACCGCCTCTGTTTCGATTATCGGAAAGAAATGCGGTGTTGATAATAAATACACTAATTCATCGTGCGCTAAAATTTCATCAAAGTGCTCATCTTCAAAATTAACTGTTAAAGGTTTAAAGAAAGGCGCTACAACATTAAAAATTAAGGTAAATAACTGCAAAACTCTTAAATTAAAAGTAAAGGTAAAATAATAAATTTATTTTCAAGGAGCTGTTTTCAGCTCCTTTTTTCATTTTTAACGCGAATTTAATGAGGAATTCAGTACAAATTTTTGACTTGACTTTATAAGCTGAAAATAATAAAATATAATTGATTTTTTTTAGGAAAAGGTGGTTTAGATGAAATTAACAAGAAAACTTTTAAGCGTACTTTTATCTCTGATGATTATTATGTCGGCGGTAATATGTATGACAACAGCGGTAAGCGCCTCAACAGGCGACATTATCTATTTTGAAAAGCCCGATTCGTGGTCTGATACTATTTATATCTACTATTGGTCAGCGTCGTCGGGTTCAGTACCCTCCTCTATGTATGATTATTCGCTTACTCACGTCAGCGGAAATATCTACAGCTATACCTGTAAGGCTGATTTTTCGGAATTTCTCTTTAACGACGGAGAATCCGGTAAACATCAGACAGTTGATTTAAAATTCCCGGGAAGCGGATATGTGTGTAACGTTCTTTCAACGGGTAGGACCAATAATTACGGAAGCTATTGCAACGACGCAAGCTGGAGCAAATATTCAACGGGACTTTCCGTATCGGCTTCTCCCGAGAGCTGTGACTTTATGAACAGCATTAGTGTTACTTTAAATTCATCAGAAGCTGTATCTTCAAGCTATAAGCTTAACGGAGGCGAGTCGGTTGAATTTCAAGACGGCGATACTTTGACATTAGGAGCTGACGCAAAAGTCGGCGATGTTGTTAAGCTTGATTTATCCGCAACTGACGGCAAAGAAACAAAAACAGCTTCCTATCAGTACAGAAAAACCTCATCTCCTGTAGCGTCTTCTATCGTATATTTTGATAACTCCGCATATAACTGGGAGGATGTTTACCTTTACGCTTACGGAACTAAGGAAAACGCCGAATGGCCGGGCGAGAAGATGCAAAAAGATGAAAACGGAATGTATTACTATACATTTTCTTCCTCTTATTCAAGTGAAAATATTATCGTTAATAACGGTAAAGAAGGGGACGAAAAACAGCAGTATCCCGAAAACAGCGGACTTCCGATAAGCAAGGGGGAGTGCAAGCTTTTAACTGCTGATAATCAATGGGTAGATTACGGTACTCCCGACGGAAAACCCGCGGGTTTTGCATATACGGCTGATAAAACATCATTTACGGGCGACACTATGAACGTTAAAATCGGTTTAAAGAACGCTGTAAAGGGTACATATCAGATTGACGGCGGTACAGTATTTGAATACACTGACACAACCACAGTATCGGTAGGTCAGGGAGCTATTGGAAACAAAGACATTACCTTAACTCTCACAGCAACCTCAGATTCGGGAGAGGTTACTTCACATGATTATGTTTACAAAAAATCCTTTACACCGTCAAAAACTACATTTTCGTCGCCCTCTGACGGTCATAAAGCCGAGGCTTTATCGGATAAATACGGCACAAACCCGAATATGCAGTTTGGTAAAAACAAGACTATAACTGTAGACGGAAATCCCTCCGATTGGGACAGCTCAATGATTATTGCCCAGGGCGTTGCGAACGATGACCCCCGCGTATATATGCCCTCCGCTATGCACGAACAGCCGTGGGACGATTATGCTCTCTATGCCGCCTGGGATAATGACAATTTATATTTTATGTGGGAAATGGCAAATACAACCTATGTCATTTCTCCGTCAGATAATTTTGCCGCTTCCAAGGAGTCGCGCCCGTGGCGTAATTCAATTCCTATGTATTTAGCGTTAAGCATTAATCCCGAAATACACGCAGACGGTACTGCCTGGGGTACTAACGCAAAAACAGGAGAAGAGTTTACAAATCCGTTTGTTTGGGGTTGTGACGGCGGAGTTGCTAAGGACGGCGGAATTAACTTTACGACAAATGTCGACACACTTATCGCGTTTGATACAAATAACTCAAACGGCGGCGCGTCAATATTTAAGGCGGATAAATATGACGCTGAAAATGATAATTATATGTTTGATTATGATACCGCGGTTCCGATAGGCGTAACTTCATTTGAAAAGCAGGATAACCGAAACGGTTTTAAAATTGCCCACGATTACGGAACGCTTTCCGACACATTAATTGGTGTCGGCGGCGCAAAAGGCTCCCATAAAGTGGGCGACAGCCTGTTACCAACCTCAAACTGGGTAGATTTCTATGATTTGGGCTATAAAAAGGACCACGGATTTATTTACGAAGTCGCTATACCGTTTTCTACCTTAGGTATAACAAAGGATTATATCGAAAATAACGGCATAGGAGCAATGCAAATTCTCACATACGGTACATCGGGTATGGACTGTCTGCCGTATGATTCTACGATGCAGGATAACGCGGACGTTGAATACAGCTACGACCCCTCAACCTCACACGAGAAGGAAGACGTTGACAATATTTCCGTACCTCTCGCTCGCGTCGGTGCGCTCCTTTCTGATACTGTAGTTAACGAGGCGCCTTTTGAGGTTAACTTTGGCTCTGATAAAGCAGGCGCGCAGGGCGTGGGTACAACGCTGAACTTAAAGGCGGAACCTTATAACGGAAAAGCCGATTATAATTACAGCTTTGCCGTTAACGGCGCGGAAGTGCAAAATTCAGCGTCAGATACTTATTCGTGGACTCCAAATACTAAAGGAATATATAAGTTGGGGGTAACCGTTACAGACGGTAGCGGTAAGGTCGCAAAATCTGAAACCGAAATTACAATCGGAGATGAGCCTGTAATTGTTACAAACCCATCGACATCTCAAACAACTCCGACATCTTCGTCAACCTCTGAATCCGAATCGACTTCAACATTACCCTCATCATCAGAATCAAACCCAACTCAACCGATTAGTACGGACCCTGTTGAGTCGTCCTCATCATCTGACTCCACGGCTACAATTCCCTCTGCGACAACGCAGTCCGATTCAACGGGAGATAGCGAGGCTACCGCTCCGACTTCCGAAAGTATCTCTAAAACCGACCCGACAGAACAGCCTGCCACAAGCGGTAAAGATACCAATAAAATTTCACTTAACAAAACGTCAATCAAGCTTAAAGCGGGAAAAACCTATACTCTGAAGGTTAAGGGAACATCTGCAAAGCCTAAATACACCTTAAAAAAGAAAAATATTGTTTCCGTATCAGGTAAAGGAAAAATCACCGCTTTAAAGAAGGGCGAAACGAAAATCACAGTTAAGGTTTCGGGAAAGACGCTCTCTTGTAAGGTTAAGGTAACATCAAATCCGACTGCGAAGATTAACAAAAAACCTGTAAAATCAAAAAAGATTTATACGGTTAAACACGGAAGGTCGATTACCGTTAAGCTTTCGGGAAAAGCTGAAAAAATAAACAATGTTTATAAGACGTCTAAGAAAAAGACAGCTAAGGTGACCTCTAAAAAATCAGCAAAAAAGATTAAGATAAAGGGTTATAAAAAGGGAGTGGCAGTTATCAAGATTAAAGTCAATAAGGTAAAAACCTTCAAAATTAAAGTTAAGGTAAAATAATCAGGTAAAACGGGAATGGACAAATGTCTGTTCCCGTTTTTAAATAGAATAAATATTTTATTCACGTTTTATGTATGATTGTATATTATGCTAAAGGGTGATTAAATGAAAACTTATCGCGGACAGATTATAGCGACCTTATCATTTGGATTGGGGGTTTTACTGACAACAATTCTGCCGTGCGAGTGTGTGCTTATTATTTCTCTAATCACCGTAATTCTTTTAGCATGGTCATTATGCAGGAGGTAGTTTATGAAAGTTGTACTTATTGAAAATCCAAAATTCATATCGTTTTTTTTAAGAAAGATGTTCGGAATAAAAAAGTTGCCTCAGATTGAGTAAATTGTTAAAAGGTAATATAATTTTTAACTCCGTATATGCAAAATGACGAAGTTTGCATATACGGAGTTTTTTTGTATTGATAAAAATTCCATTATATTGTATAATAAACATAATAAATCAACATAAAGGAGTTTTTTTATGAAATTGACAAGAAAATTCACTTCACTTTTTCTTGCTATGCTGATGATAGCTTCATGCTTCAGCATTATAAGCTTTTCGGTTTTCGCGGCAAAGGGTGATACTATTTATCTCAGAAACAGCGCGGGCTGGTCAAATCCATGTTGTTATATGTGGATTAAAGATACAAAAACAGATAACAAGGCTTGGCCCGGAGTAGAAATGACGCCATTAGGAGATAACGTCTATTCCTACACCGTTGATAATGACAGTTTTAATATGATTATTTTTAACGGTAACGGAGGAAGTGTACAGACAGATGACGCTGATTATCCGGGCGGCGGAAAAATTTATGACAACTCCACAGGTCAATGGTCGGTATATGATACATCTACCATTCAGCCTGTAATTTCCGTTTCAAAAAATTCGGGAAATTACAAAAGCGATACGCTTACAGTAACAATTACGGCTCAGTACGCGGACAGCGCGTCATATTCTCTTGACGGCGGTTCGCCTGTAGGCTTCAGCGGTTCAGCTGACGTTACAATCGGCGCGGGACTTCCAATAGGTTCTAAAACTACCTTAACGGTAACCGCGTCTAACTCTAACGGTACTTCAACCGAAACCTATACATACACTAAGGCTGACCCCACGCAGTTTAACGACGGCTCCACGAGCCCTGCCCTCGGCGGACGATACTCAACGAATCCGAACGGCGGAGTAGGCGTTCGTAAAACTATTTCTATTGACGGAAGCAAATCCGATTGGGAACAGTCAATGCTCGTTGCGCAAGGCGTAGCTAACGACGACCCCCGTGTTTATTGCCATTGGTCAATGCACGAAGTTCCGATTGATAACTATGCTCTTTACGCCGCATGGGATAATGATAATCTTTATCTTATGTACGAGATGGTTAACGTACAGGATATAGTTGCGCCGCAGGATGATTTTCCGCTTAGCCAAGGCGCTTTAAGTATTTATAATTATCCTGTATTTGTATATTTGAATACAGGTGACGGACAGAGCCACGGAAATACTTCCTACGGTACATTATGGGATACCGGAAACACTATGGACGCTAATGTATCGCACGTTGTAGCGTTTTCAACAAACCTTTCAAACGGACCTTTTATCTATGAAGGCGATTCAAATGGTTTACTCCAGGAAAAATATTCATATCAGAGTACAGGAGTAAACGTTAAATACGGTTCGGGAAAAACACTTTCAGGTCATCTTTACGGAATTAATGCCGCGGGAACAGACCAGGGAAGAGTTGCGGGCGATACATTGGAAGATTCCTCAAAATGGGTTGATTTCTATGAGTTAGGACATAAAGAATCATTGGATATGTTCTACGAGGTTTCAATTCCGCTTAAAAATCTGGGTATTTCCGCATCCGATATTGAAAGCAGCGGTTTAGGCGTTTTGCAGGTTTCAACCTACGGTACTTCAGGTATGGACTGTCTGCCGTACGACCTTTCAATGCAGGATAACGCGGCAAAGCCGTACAGCAAAGATGAGTCAACCTCAATGGAAAAAGAGGATTCAGACCATATTACAGTACCTATGGCTCGTGTGGGCAGGGGAGCAGGAAGCAATCCTTCCACTAATCCTACAACACCTATACCTACAACACTACCCTCAACTACGGTAACATCACAGCCGACGCAGTCGCCTCCGACGACCGCAACTTCAGAACCCACAACATCGACAGATGCGCCGACTCCGCCTATAACATCAGATACACAGGTAACATGGGATACATCTCCCACATATACAAATCCCGTACCAACCTCACAGGACACTTCTTCGGGCATTGAAACAAATCCGACAACAAATCCGATAGAATCGTCAACTGACCCGTATGAATCGTCATCTTCCTCAGAAGATGTTTCAACGGGAGCTACGGATACGACAGGCGGAACAGACCCGCAGGAGTCTACTGCTTACACAGACCCGTCGTCAACCAATACCGAGCCTTCCGAAACAACCACAGCTCCGACAACACCAAAGCCAAAAACAATTTCCTCAAGCTTTAAGATGAAAGCGGGCGCAAGCAAGAGTATAAAGGTTTCCCAAAAGGGCGTTAAATACTCAAGCACAAAGAAAAAGGTTGTAAAGGTTTCGTCAAAAGGAAAGGTTACCGCTCTTACAAAAGGTACTTCTACAGTAACCGTTAAGGCGGGAACAACTACCTATAAGTATAAGATTACCGTAACTTCCAATCCTAAGCTTTCAAAGTCAAAGGTAAAGGTTAAAAAGGGTAAAACCGTTTCGGTTACAATTAAGGGAAAAGCGTCAGGCGTTAACAACAAATACAAAAATACCAAATACGCTAAAATAACCTCTAAAAAATCTGCAAAGAAAATTAAAATTAAAGGAAATAAAAAGGGCTCAACTAAGCTTTATGTAACAGTAAACGGTAAAAAGCTGAAACTTAAAGTAACTGTAGTTTAATTAAATGACCGCAAGGCTCCCGTTTATGGGAGCCTTGTTGATTTATTATTAAAAAAGTCATCAAGCCCGTATATTAAATAAAAAAAGAATTAAGAATTAAACATATTACGCAATTGGTTGTATCAGGACAAAAAGTTTTGATACAACCTTTTATTATTTGTCATATTTATTATTTACCTTGAATAAAATCTAACAGCAATAAAAAGGAGAGATAAATTTATGGAATTTAATCTAAAAAAGACATCCGTAGGCGTGCTTTCGTCAGCTTTGGACGCCGTATCCGAACAGCCTGTCGATATTGATTTCACTCTGCCCGACTACTGTCCGGATATTGAAAAAATACTTCGATGTAAAATTACTCCGAAAATCTATAACCGTAATCTAAGCGGAGGACAACTCCAGATTGACGGTACAACCGTAGTAACTATTCTTTACACCGACTCAAAAAACAGCGTGCGCGCGTGCGAGCAGTCTGTACCGTTTAACACTTCGTTGAGTTTGAAAGAAATCCCCGATAACCCCGTTATTGAAACTTATACAAAGTGTGAGTATTTGAATTGCAGGCCTCTATCCCAAAGGCGCTTAACAGTACACGGAGCTTTCTCGCTTTACGCCAAGGTTTACAACAGAGGAACAGTAGAACTTTTCTCTCCCGAAAACGACGAGGAACTTGAGTTTAATACTAAAAATATCACAGTATCCGCGCTAACGGCTCTCTGCGAGGAACAATTTTCCGCAGGCGACGAAATTCAAATTGTAAATAAACCGCCTGTCGAGCTTGTCCTTGACAGTGATGTTCGGGCGAATATAACTGACTATAAAATAATTCCCGATAAATTAATGTTTAACGGCGAGTTAAGTGTTCGTCTTATTTATTTAAGCAGTGCGGACGCGACAACTCCGCAACAGATTGACTATGTTATTCCGTTTTCAAAAATTGTTGACTGCCACGGCTTAAACGAAAATACAACCGCGTCTGTTAAGCTTTCTCTTTTATCATATGATATTAGATTAAAATCCGATATTCTTTCGGAAACTCCCGTTGTTAACATAGACAGCAGACTTTCTGCAACCGTTGCGGGATTTACTCCGGAGGAAGTGGAGGTCGTTTTAGACGCGTACAGCACAGAATTTCCCGTTGAACTCGAGAAATCAAGAATTACGCTCCCGATTGATACAAAGGTAATAGAAGATACCTTTATGTTAAAAAATGCTGTGGAGCTTTCAGATTGCGACATTTCCGAAATTATCGACTTTAACGTAAATTATTCCTTGCAGAATTACATAGTTAACGATGAAAACATAACCTTAAACTCTAAGCTTAACGTATGTGTTCTGGCGCTTAACGGCGACAAAGAACCTGTTTATATTGAACGCGCGATAGAATTTGCAAAGGAAATCGAAAATACAAGCGGATTTAATAATATAAGCGCCGTATCGGCTGAAATTTTAAGCGTTAGCTACAGAATATCCGATAACAGCACAATAGAGCTTCGATGTGAAATTAAATATTCCATAACTGCCGATGTGAACGAAAGCTATACCATTGTTTCCGCAATTACCGCCGACGAAGAAAAAAAGCTTTCAAAAAGGTCCTGCGCTTTGGTTCTCTATTTTGCTGACGCGGGAGAAGAGCTTTGGGATATCGCGAAACGCTATAATACCAGAAAAAAACTTATTTACGAAGAAAACGAGCTTGAGGGCGATGTGCTTGAAACCCCCGAAATGCTTTTAATACCGATGGTATAGGAGGATAAAATGGAAGAAAGATCAGTTTATAAAGATATATCACGCCGTACAAACGGTGATGTATATGTTGGTGTTGTAGGACCTGTTCGTACAGGAAAAAGTACATTTATAAAGCGGTTTATGGACACTATTGTACTGCCGAATATCAGCGATGAGGGTGTTTACAGCCGTACGGTTGACGAATTGCCTCAATCCTCAGGCGGCAGGACAATTATGACCACCGAGCCTAAATTTATTCCCGAGGAAAGCGTTGAAATAACTCTCTCCGACAAGGCGAATTTAAAAGTCCGTATGGTAGACTGCGTAGGATACATCGTAGACAGCGCAATCGGATATGTCGAGGACGAGGCGCCTCGAATGGTAAAAACCCCTTGGTTTGATGAGGAAATTCCGTTTGAACAGGCGGCAGAAATCGGCACAAAGAAGGTTATTACAGACCATAGTACCATAGGTCTTGTAATAACAACAGACGGCTCTATAACCGACCTCCCGCGCGAGGAATACGCCGAAGCGGAAAAGAGAGTTATTGACGAGCTGACTGCAATCAACAAGCCTTTTATTGTTCTCCTTAACTGCGTTGACCCCAATTCAAAAAGGTCCGTAGACCTTTCAAACGACCTCTCCGCAAAATATCAGGTTCCCGTTATTCCCGTTAACTGTATGGAGCTTGACGAAACAGAGATAAAGCGCATATTGGCTCAGCTTTTGTTTGAATTTCCAATCAGGGAAATATCGGTTGACATTCCGCGCTGGGTAGTTACTTTGCCGAGAGATAACGAAACAAAAGCGTCAATTCTTGAATGTATCAAAAACGCAACCTCCAAAATAGAAAAAATCCGCCAGATTCAAAATACTCTCAATGAAATTGCTGATTATGATTTTATTGAATATACCCGTCTTACGGATTTGAATCTCGGTAAGGGAGAGGCGAGCGTTTCGGTAGCAATTCCAAAAGAGTTGTTTTACAATGTTCTTTCAGAGAGGACAGGACTTGAAATTAACGATGAATGTTCACTGCTTGACTGTATTTCCGAGCTTTCAAGTAAACAGAAAGAATTTGATAAGATTGCTATGGCTTACCGTCAGGTTCAGGATACAGGTTACGGAATTGTGATGCCCACTATGGAGGAGCTTACGCTTGAAGAACCTCAGATTATTAAGCAGTCGGGCAAGTACGGTATCCGTCTTAAAGCGTCTGCGCCGTCAATTCATATGATGAAGATAAATACTAAAACCGAGGTTACGCCGATTGTAGGAAGCGAACAGCAAAGTCAGGAGCTCGTTTCCTATATGCTTAAGGAATTTGAAGAGGACCCTGCGAAAATTTGGGAGTCAAATATTTTCGGAAAAAGCGTTCACGAGCTTGTTAACGAGGGTCTTCATAATAAGCTTTATCGTATGCCTAATGACGCGAGAGCAAAAATAGGGGAAACCATAGAAAAAATCACCAATAACGGTTGTAACGGTTTGATTTGTATAATCCTCTAAAATTAATAACAAATTATACTAAAGAAATTTTTAAAAACTGTAAAAAATAACAAAATATTCAAAAAATAAATAATTATCGTTGAAACTTACCCCCGTATTAAGTATAATTATATTGTATAGTGTGCTTAATATGGGGGTAAATCGTATATGGATATAATGGATAAGCTTAATATATCCGCTTCTATGTTGCTTACAGGTTTTACAATTGTATTTGCCGTTTTATTTTTTCTCATTTTTTTAATCTGGCTGTACGGCAGGATTATTACTAACGCTCAGACTAAAGCGGCTAAAAGAAAAACCTTAAAAATTCAGTCAGAACGTAATGATGAACCGATTGAAAAGGTTCCCGTAAAGACCGACAGTAAAGCGCCTGTTTTAAAGAAAAGCGGAATATCAGACGAGGTTGTAGCTGTAATTTCAGCGGCGGTTTACAGTATGTACGGTTCTTCGGAAAAGGTTAAAATAAAAAGCATTAAGAAGTCCTCGTCACGCTCCGCGTGGGCAAACGCGGGTATTCTTAATAACACCAGACCGTTTTAACTTCAGAGAAAGGAACCTGCGTAATGGATATTTTAAATAAATTCTTGGACGCCTTAGTCGGCATATTCAACGACTCGGGACTTATGACTCTCGACTGGCGTAACTATATTATGATTGCGGTCGCTTGCGTGCTGTTTTATCTCGCGATTAAAAAGCAGTACGAACCGCTTTTGCTTCTGCCGATAGCTTTCGGTATGCTTCTTGTAAATCTTTATCCGTCTATTATGGCCGCCCCTGAAACAACTTTTATGACGGAACAGCAATGTATAGCGGCAAAAGGTACGATAGACGGATATGCCACGACTGTAATTGACGGGCAGACCTTTTACAATGTACCGCACTACGGCGGACTTTTCTATTATCTTTATCAGGGTGTAAAGCTCGGAATTTATCCTCCGCTTATATTCTTAGGTGTAGGAGCGATGACCGATTTTGGCCCGCTTATTGCCAATCCCAAGAGCTTTATCCTCGGCGCCGCCGCTCAGATTGGTATTTTTATCACATTTATCGGCGCTATTTTCCTCGGTTTTACAAGCGCTCAGGCAGGCGCTATCGGAATTATCGGCGGCGCAGACGGTCCTACTGCTATTTACGTCACAACGAAGCTTGCCCCCGAGCTTTTAGGTTCAATCGCTATTGCCGCGTATTCTTATATGGCGCTTGTACCGATTATCCAGCCTCCGATTATGCGTGCTCTTACAACCAAGAAGGAGAGGGCCGTTCAGATGGAACAGCTCCGCCCCGTATCAAAGCTTGAGAAAATTATTTTCCCGGTAATTATTGTAATTGTTATTTCAATTCTCTTGCCTGATGCAGCGCCTCTTGTCGGTATGCTTATGTTCGGTAACCTACTTAAAGAATCTGGAGTTGCAGACAGACTATCAAAAACCGCTCAAAACGAGCTTATGAATATTATTACGATTTTCCTCGGTACAACAGTTGGCGCTACCGCAACAGGCGCGAACTTCCTTTCGTGGAGTACAATTAAGATTATCGCTTTGGGACTTTTGGCGTTTATGATGGGCTCCGCCTGCGGTGTACTGTTCGGTAAAATTATGTATAAGCTTACAGGCGGCAAGGTTAACCCTCTTATCGGTTCGGCAGGCGTATCCGCCGTTCCTATGGCGGCTCGCGTATCTCAGAAAGTCGGGCAGGAAGAAAATCCCGGAAACTTCCTTCTTATGCACGCTATGGGACCAAATGTCGCGGGTGTTATAGGCTCTGCCGTTGCGGCGGGCGTTCTTCTTAATGTTTTAAGATAATTTTGTTTTCTGAGGCTGTCTTAATTTGACAGCCTTAATTTTATTATAATTCTTAAAAAGAAATATAATTTATTTATTCTATTATATAATAATTCATATGTTAGATTGGGAGGGTATGTAATGCCAAAGGATTTGACTCCTCGAAAAATTTTTTATATGCTTATGCGTCACATAAAACTGATTGTACTGACTACAGTTTTAGTAACGCTTATTGCATACGGATATACAAGCTTTTTTGTAACGCCCGTTTATTCAACTTCATCTCTTATTCTTATTCATAACTATAATGATGAGTTAGCTACCACACGTTCGACGAACTATTATGAATCCAATAATAATGGACGAGTTGCCATAAGTGATATTCAACAATCTGCGTCTCTTGCGGGAAGCTGTGTAATTCTATTTGAAAATATGCCTGAAATGACATCATTGATGTCTGGAGCTTCGGTTACATTTACTCAAGTTGAGCAATCAAGCTTTATCCGCATTGAAACTTCTTCTTCAAATCCGCAGGTTGCGGCTAATGTGGCAAATCAGCTTGCAGACCAGGCGCCTAAATGTTTTGCAGATATGTATGGCAAGGGCAACGGTAAGGTTGACAAAATTACAGACGCTTCTGCGCCGTCATCGCCGTCATCTCCTAACGTTAGACAGAATACAATTTTTGGATTCGGTATTGGTTTTGTTATAGGTATTCTCTTAGCGTTTATGCTCGAAATTATAGATACAACTCTCAAACCGGGTGACGACATCGCAAAAATGTATAATATACCTGTTTTTGCAGAGATTATAGATTTTGAGAAAGCGGGGTAAGACAGTATGAAGATAAAATTACCCGGACAAAAAAGACGTGAAGAAAAGGCGCTTAACGACAATAGACTTAAATCTCGCAATAATAAAGACGATAAGAAAGTTTTAAGTGAAAAAAGTAAGTTTGCTATAGTTGAGGCGTATAAAGCCGCGCGTACTAATATTATGTTCTCGCTTTCCGCAAGTGATAAAAAAGCCTTTGCGGTTACGTCTTATTCAAAAGGTGACGGAAAAAGTACGGTTGCCGCAAACCTCGCCATTTCTTTCTCAAAAATGGGCAAGAAAGTTATTCTTATTGACTGCGATTTACGCCGTCCTAACCTTCACAATATTCTCAAGCTTGAAAATAAAGCGGGTTTCTCGGATATGGTTGGAAAAATGGTAGTATTTGATGATGTTGTTCATCACGACGTGCTTCCTTGCCTTGACGTATTAACGTCGGGTACAATTCCTCCTAACCCGTCGGAGCTTATTTGTTCTCCCGAGGTTATAAAATTTGTAGAGCGTATAAATAAAGAGTACGACTATATAATCTTTGATACGCCTCCTGTTGGCGTTGTTGCCGACTCGTTACTTCTCAAGGATTTTATCGCAGGCTATCTTCTTATAACGCGTGAGGGTAAAACGACACACGGCGATATTGAAAGACTTCTCCAGAACATTAAAATTGCCGACGCTAAACCCCTCGGATTTATCAGGGTTGGTACTACCCGCGAGGGTAAAAGAGGAAAAAGAGGTTATTACTATTACTACTATTACCAGTATTATTAATCACAATTATAATGAAACCGTCGTAAAATACGGCGGTTTTCTTTTGTGTAAAAATAAATCATTTATTAACAGTGAATAAATAACAGCGTATTTTATGGTATATATAAATTTATGGCTAATTACGCAAGTTGTATCCAAAAAACTTGCAATTTTTTAAGTTTTGTTGTAGAATATTAAAGGTAATATGAATTTTGTTCTTGAGGAGTAATCATAATGAGCTATTTCAATTTATCAAAAGCAGAGATTGAAAGTGAAAGAGAAAAATTATTAAAGCAGTACGAGGACTATAAGAACAAGGGACTTTCTCTTAATATGGCGAGGGGAAAGCCCTCGCCCGAACAGCTGGACCTTTCACAGCCGATGCTCGACTCAATTAAAAGCAGTGATTTTTGTATTTCTGAAGACGGAACCGACTGCCGAAATTATGGAGGCTTTGAGGGCATTTCAGAATCAAAAGAGTTGTTTTCAAGGATTTTGGAGGCTGACCCTGAAAATGTTTTTGTCGGCGGAAATTCAAGCTTAAATATGATGTTTGATACAATTTCCTGTTTTATGACTGCCCCTATATATGATGATACTGTTGCTTGGCATGATGTTAAAGACAGAAAATTTCTTTGTCCCGTACCCGGATATGACCGCCATTTTGGAATTACGGGTTATTTTGGATTTGAAATGATTCCCATACCGCTTAATGCGGACGGTCCCGATATGGATATGGTAGAAAAATTAGTATCAAGTGACAAAAGCATAAAGGGTATTTGGTGCGTTCCGAAATATTCAAACCCCACGGGAATTACATATTCCGATGAGGTTGTAAGGCGTTTTGCGTCTTTAAAGCCCGCCGCGAAGGATTTCAGAATAATGTGGGATAACGCTTACGCAGTCCACGATGTAACTGATACTCCCGATACTTTACTCAGTATTGTTGATGAATGTAAAAAGACAGGAAACGAGGATTTGCCGATTTTATTCTGTTCAACGTCAAAAATTACATTTTCGGGAGCAGGAGTTGCGGCTTTAGCCGCTTCTCCGCTTAATATGAAGGTCCTAAAAAAGCGCCTGCAGTTTGCGACTATAGGTTACGACAAGGTAAATATGCTAAGACACTCAAAGTTCTTTAAAAATTACGAAGGGCTTTTAGAGCATATGCAGAAACACAAAAAAATTCTTGCTCCAAAATTTGAAACCGTAATGAAAAAGCTTAATGAAAATTTAGCCGATACCGAAATTGCCGACTGGACAAATCCCAACGGAGGATATTTCGTAAGCGTTAACGTTTACAAGGGAACGGCAAAGCGTGTTGTAGAGTTATGTAAAGAGGCGGGAGTTGTGCTTACAGGGGCAGGAGCAACATTCCCAGAGGGAAAAGATTTTGACGGAAAAAATATCCGTATTGCGCCTTCATTTCCGTCTGTTGAGGAGCTTTCGCTTGCTATGGATATTTTTTGCGTATGCGTTAAACTTGCTTGTCTTGAAGTCCTTGTATAAGTGACTGAAAATTGAGTTAGATTTTTGGTTAATTTGTAAAATATATTACTAAATGTCCAATATAATATTGACTTTTATTAAAAAAAATTTTATAATAACTCTGTTATGTCTGTATGTATGTAAACATAGCAGAGTTATTTTGCTTTTATATACAGATTTGATAAAATATTTGGAGGTCTTATGGCATGAAAAGAATCCCAAAGCCGGTGTTTTTCATTGTTGCCATTCTTATCCTTCTCTTTTCCTATTCAGCTATTTTCGGCGTATCCTACTATGTAGGAGATAATAAGGAAACAGTAGTTAAGGGTATTACTGACATTCGATGGGGAACAGACATCAGAGGAGGCGTTGAGGCTACCTTTGAACCTGACGACGGCTATAATGCGACAGATTCGCAGTTAGACTCGGCAAAATCCATTATTGAAACTCGTATGGTATCTTCCGGTATTACAGATTATGAGCTTTACGCTGACTACAATACCGACCGTATCATTGTTCGTTTTCCGTGGAAAGAGGACGAGAAGGATTTTGACGTAGAGGCTGCTATTGAGGAAATCAGCTCAACTGCAGAGCTTACGTTCAGACCGGGAAACAGCTACGCAAAAACGACAATCGGTTCTGACGGAGATTATGTATATCAAACCCCTACTGGAGATACGGAAACCGTTTTAATGAACGGTTCGGCTGTTAAAAAGGCTCAGGCAGGTATTGACTCAAGCTCACAGTCATCTTCAAAGTCTAATTATGTGGTATCTCTTGAACTTAACGATAAAGGTACAAAAACCTTTGCCGATATTACTAAGAAATACGTAAATCAGGTTGTAAGTATCTGGATGGACGATATTATGCTTTCCGCTCCTACAATTCAAGAGGAAATAACAGCGGGCAAAGCGCAGATTTCGGGTGATTTTACAGCGGAAGAGGCTACATCTCTTGCTGAAAAAATTAACGCGGGCGCGCTTCCGTTTAAGCTAAAGACAGCGTCGTACGGTTCTGTATCCGCAACTCTTGGCGAGAACTCACTCGTTGCTATGGCGTACGCGGGAATTATCGCGATTATCCTTATTTCAATATTTATGATTATTATGTACCGCCTGCCCGGAGTTATCGCTGTAATCGCTCTTTGCGGTCAGATGGGTATCACGGTAGCCGCTATTTCGGGTTACTTCCCTGTATTTAACTCATTTACAATGACGCTCCCCGGTATTGCAGGTCTTATCCTTTCAATCGGTATGGGTGTTGACGCAAACGTTATCACATCAGAGCGTATCACCGAGGAAATGAGAAGCGGACGTACTTTGGACGGCGCGCTTGACCGAGGAACAAAGAGCTCGCTATCGGCTATTATCGACGGTAATATGACAATTATAATTGTCGCTATCATATTGCTTTTGGTATTCGGTCCGTTTAACGTGCTTTCGTTTATTTTCGGTCAGTCTACCACAGGTACAATTTACTCATTCGGTTATACACTGCTTATGGGTGTAATTTCCAACTTCATTATGGGCGTCGGATTGAGCCGTGTAATGCTTAGAGCTGTAGCAGGCTATAAGTTCGCGCGTCATAAGTGGCTGTTTGGAGGTGTTAAAGATGGCGAGTAATTTTAAGAAAAAGACCCTCGAAGAAAAGCTTATTGTCCGCGGTAAAAAGCCCAAGGATTTTATAGGAAATAAGAAAATATTTTTTGGAATTTCCATCGCCGTTATTTTAATCGGTATTGTATGTAACTTTATTTTCGGTACAACGCTTGATATTCAGTTTACAGGCGGTTCAATGCTTAAATACAGCTATTCGGGCGATTTAAACGATACTAAGCTTAAGTCACTTGTACAGGAGGAAACTCCCGATAATATAGTTACTTTCTCTGATTCAAAAGACCTCGTTAATAATAAAAATATGTTGACTGTTCAGTTCTCCGGAACTACGACAATTTCAACTGATTTACAGAAATCCATCACAACTTCTATTCAAAAGGAGTTTCCTAAGAATAACTTTAAATTAGAGCAGAGTAGCTCTGTTGACGCTACAATGGGATTCAGCTTCCTTTTGAAATGTATAGTCGCGGTTGCGATTGCCGGATTATTGATGGTTCTCTATGTAACGCTTAGATTTAAGAAAATCGGCGGTCTTTCTGCCGGCGTATTCGGTCTTGTGGCTTTATTCCACGATATAGCGATTATCTACTTCTTCTACGTTATATTCCGTATGCCTATCGACTCGAGTTTTATGGCGGTTGCGCTTATGATTCTCGGTTACTCCCTTAACGATACCGTCGTTGTTTACGACCGTGTCCGTGAGGAGAGAAAGAATTTAGGATATAAGGCTGATATAAAGGACGTATTCAACTTAGCGGCAACCAAGGTTATGCGCCGTACGATTATCACATCTATTACTACAATCGCGGCGGTTGTAACGGTTTATATTGTTGCAATTATATTTAACCTTGACTCCGTAAAAGCATTCGCGCTTCCGATGATTGTCGGTCTGATTTCAGGTTGTTATTCTTCTCTCTGTATTGCGGGACCTCTTTGGGTTATGTGGAAAAAGAGAGAGAAAAAGGAAAAAGCATCCGAAAAATAAAAACGGAATATTAAAGAATATAATTTTAAGCGAGCGTACTATGTGCGCTCGCTTTCATCTTTTTTGAGTTTTTCAATATAATTTTATAAAACATTCTGTACTGTAATCGGTTCTTTATCTGCTATGGCCTTAAGCCTGCCCTTAGTTATATCTGAGAGATGATAATACGAGTCGACATCTTTTCTCCTTATATAACCGTACATACTGTATAGGTTTTCCTCAATTTCAGCAAGGTCTTTGTGTACATAGTATGAGTACATTATTTTACTGTCGGAATTTTTAAATTCGTCTGCTGTCTTTTTACATTTTTCGGTTGCTTTGTCGAGTTCCTTTTTTGTAACGTATTTTTCAACTTCCTTGATATTATTTATAATCCTGTCGGTTCTTGTTTGTATATCAATATTTGTGAAACAACCGTATATAACTCCGATTAATACTATTCCGATAGCAATATATATTCTTTTCATTTAATTCACAGCCTTTCCGCTCTATTTTCGCATATCTGCGGAGAATTAAAGTTATATATTTATTTTTTCTTTATAATGTTATAATCTCCGTTTTTGTTAAAGGTCATAATAAAAATATCTTCTAATTTTGTATTGTTCTTTTTTAGAATTTTATTAAGCTCTTTCGTGTTTGTATTACTTAATCTCATAGAGTTATCCAAAAACTCCCCGTCGTTTATAACAACCGTGTCAATTCCCGTGTCAGGAATTTCAATATTCATATCCTCGGCTGTCGGGTTGCGTTTTTCGGGTTTTACCAAAACGCTCAGTTTACCGTTCGTTTCGGCAATGCAGTATTGCACGTCTTCAAGAGAAAATACGCCGAGCTGTCTTAGCTGAACGCAGAGGTCCTCCGTTGTGATTCTCAAGGTTCTCATTTTATCCCTTAAAATTTCTCCGTCTTCAATGACCATTACGGGGCTTCCGCAAACCGCTCTCCTGAACTTGCTGTTTTTCATCATTATTATACTTACAATGATTTCGCACGCCACAAGGATAAGAGTGGGGATAATTCCCGATAACATAGGTTTGTCTGTATTTTCCATAGGAATTGAGGCTATATCGGCAATTACCAAGGTCACAACAAGCTCCGAGGGTTGCAAATCGCTTATCTGCCTTTTTCCCATAAGTCTGACGGCTACCACAACAAAAATGTATAATATTACTGTTCTTATAATTGTAATTAACATCCAATCACCATTTATAATATTTGCCTAAATTACTGAATAATACATAGAATTTAGCCAAAATTATTATTGGTGATATAATGTATAATTCGTTAAAAGAAAATATAAATGAGTTAAAAAAACTCACGTCAGGCTCTGCGGATTTTACGGTTCGTAACATAACATTAAATAACGGCACTGAGTGCGCAATATTTACGACCGAGGGTATGTCTGATAAAGAGGGGCTTGCCATTTCAGCGATAAATCCTATAATACAAACAAAAATGCCCGATAAAAAAGGAAAGGAGCTTTTTGATTATATTTACTACAGCGTTCTTTCGGCAAGTGAAATTGTCCTCGTAAAGACCTTTGATAAAGCTTTGGACTTTTCAATGTCGGGTTTTGCGGTTCTTGCTGTAGACGGTTGCGACTTAATGCTCGCAATAGGAGTTCAGGGCTACAAATTCAGGAGTGTTTCGGAGCCGGAAAGCGAGCTTGTTCAGCGAGGAAGCAGGGAAGGCTTTACCGAATCTATGAGGGTTAATATGACGCTTATCAGAAGACGAATGAAAAATCCCTCATTAGTGTATGAAACTATTACGGTAGGAAAAACCTCGAAAACCCACCTCGCGATGGTTTATATAAAAGGCACGGCGACTGATTCATCAGTTAATGAGGTTAAAAAACGTCTTAAAGCGTGTGATATAGAAACCGTGCTCGGAGCGGGCTACCTTGTTCCGTATTTAGAGGACAGCGGAAAAAATGAAATTTTTACGGGCGTCGGAATAACCGAAAGACCTGATACACTTTGCGGAAAGCTTATGGAGGGAAGAATAGGTATTATTGTTGACGGAACTCCCTCCGTTCTTATAATTCCTCATCTTTTTGTTGAAAATTTTCAGTCGATAGATGATTATTCAAACCGTCCGTACTTTGCCTCAATAATAAGAATTATAAAATATATTGCGTATTTAACAGCGGTTTTCGTACCGGGACTTTATTTGGCTTTGGTAATTTACCATCCCGAATATTTTCCCGATGTATTATTAAGAAATATTCAGGATTCTCTCGAACACACTCCGTTGCCGTTAATGCTTGAAGTGTTTTTAATAGATTTTATGTACGAAATAATGCGGGAAGCAGGACTAAGACTTCCCAAGGTTTTGGGACACGCGGTGAGTATAGTCGGCGCTCTTGTTATAGGCGATTGCGCAATTCAGGCGGGAATAATCGGCGCTCCCACTCTTATGGCGGTTGCGGTTGCGGCTTTATCAAGCTATGTAATACCCGATTTATACCCTCAAATAACGATTTTAAGGCTTTCGTTTATTGCTGTAGGCGGAGTTTTGGGAGTATGGGGAATAGTTATGCTTTCCTGCGTTGTAATGGTTTATATGGCTTCAAAGTCTACCTTAGGAGTTGTGTTTATATCTCCGATAGCGCCGTTTTCCAAGGAATATATGCGTGATGTATTTGTACGTTTAGGCTGGAAAAAGCTGTCAAAATATAATATGAATGTCCAGAATTTAAAGGGTGGCAGTCCTTATGAAAAATAATAAAATATCCTACTATCAATTTCTATCTTCGGTATTTCTCTCATCGCTTTCATTTCCGCTTTTTGTGGGAAGTAATCCGTCTGTATATCTTCTTGTTGCGGCGGCGGGAGCTTTACTTGTAAATATTTTGGTCTTTTCGCTTTATAAAGGTCAGTGTTTAAAGCTTGTAAAATCTGTTGTGGCGGTTTTTTTAAGCATATATTGCGTTGTGATAATTTCAAAATTTGTCGATTATATGTATAACGCGTTAAGCTACGGGCCGTTGTGGCTTATGTTGATAATTTTACTTGCTTTCTCCTTTTTCTGTACCGTCAAGGGAGTAGAAGCGTTAACGCGTGCGTCAATTATTATTTCATTCTTTGTCGTCGCGGGATTAGTTTATATGTTTGTATGCACGTTTTCAAACATTAATTTTAATTTTACCCTTGAAATTCCGAGCAATTATCTTTCCGTAATAATTCTTTTAATTCCATCAGCTCTTTATGTTTTGTGTTTTGAAAATATAATTCCGAGAAAGAAATATAACGCGTTATTATATTCTGTAATTTTATTTTTGACATATGTTTTCTTTACGCTTATTTCCTCGGGAATAATTTCACCCTATCCGATTCAGAAACTTCCGACAATTTCTGAAATAGGTGTGTTTAAGGGCGCCGACTGCATATTGCTTTCAATTTTAACAATTTCATCTTTATACAGCATCGCAATCTCAACAATAGGTCTGTTTAAAAGTTTTAAGCATAGATATATTACGAACGCAATTTATATAGGAATAATATTTATACTTTCTCTGATTACGGTTTACTATCCGATATTGGATTTTGCGCAAGGAGTCATATTACCTATAGCAACATTAGCCGTGACATTGTTGATTATTGCGGTATCGCTTATAAGAAAACGAAATATGTATAAAAATTCATAAATTGAAAAAATTTCCTAAATTCACTTTTCAAAAACCGTATTTTGTAGTATAATATATTCTGTCTAAATGTTTTTTACGAAGGTGGGGTTATTATGTCTGCGGAATATTCGGTATCGCTTAAAAAAATTATAGATGACTTATCATTAAAATCAATGTATATGCCTAAAGAGCCGTCTGAAATTTTAATTACAAATAATAACATCAGCCGACCGGGTTTACAGCTTACGGGTTTTTTTGATTTTTTTGACAAAACCCGTATTCTGGTTTTCGGCCATACGGAATTTTCTTATCTTTCGCGTTTCGGCGCGGAACAACAACAGCACGTAATTGACTCCATTTTCCGTTTCGGACCGCCTGCCGTCATTTTGTGCAGAAGCTATGAGTTGAATGACGCTATGATGAGTAGCGCAAACGAGCACAACATACCGATTTTGCAGTCAAGCGATTCAACCTCCTCGCTTACAGCGGACCTCGTAACACTTTTGAGCAGAGAGCTTGCTCCGAGAATTACCCGTCACGGGGTTCTGGTGGAGGTCTACGGTGAGGGTTGTCTGATTACGGGCGACAGCGGAATAGGTAAGAGCGAAACCGCTATTGAGCTTATGAAACGCGGACACCGTCTTATTGCCGATGACGCGGTTGAAATAAGAAAAATCGACAGCAGAACACTCATCGGACGTTCACCGCAGAATATCCGTCATTTTATTGAGCTTAGAGGCGTTGGGATTATTAACGCGAGAAACCTTTTCGGAATGGGCTCGATTAAGCTTTCCGAGAAAATTGATATAGTAATCAATCTTGAAGTTTGGGACAGCAGTAAAGCCTACGACAGAATGGGACTTGAAAACGAGTATATGGAAATTCTCGGAATTGACGTTCCGATTATGAGTATTCCTGTTAAACCCGGCAGAAACTTATCAAATATCATTGAAGTTGCGGCGATGAATAACCGTCAGAAGAAAATGGGCTACAATGCCGCGCAAGATTTATTGACAAATCTTGGAATGGAGATTGACGAGCAGATGACCGAAAAGCGCGTTGTCGATAACTGGGAATAAATTACGTTAGGATAGTGTGTATGAATAAATATGAAAACCTGCATAATTTTGCCTGCGGACTTGGTGTAAGTTCAGAATATAATGTTCCGATGAGCAGGCATACCACCTTTAAAATCGGAGGAAATGCAAGCATATATCTTGAGGTTGATAATACGTCACAGCTTTCTCAACTTATAAAATTTTTAAACGAGAATAATATCGAATACATAGTTTTGGGAAAAGGCAGTAACGTTTTGGTAAGCGACAGCGGACTTGATAAGGCGGTAATCAATCTTAAAGGTGATTTTTGCAGGGTGGATACTCTTGACGATTCCACATTATACTGCGGAGCGGGACTTTCTTTGGCGGGACTTTGCCGTGAGGCAGAGGAGAAAAGTCTTTCGGGGCTTGAATTTGCGTGGGGAATACCCGGTTCTGTCGGCGGAGCGGTTTATATGAACGCCGGGGCTTACGGCGGAGAGATGAAAGACGTTATTTTCAGTGTATCTCACATTGATAAAAACGGAAAATTAGGTACTATTAAGGCGGATTACCTGAAGCTTGGCTACAGACACAGTATTTATAAGGAAAATGGTTTTACAATTATAGGCGCGACTGTAAGGCTGAAATATGATAACCGAAATGAAATTCGAGCGCGTATGGACGACTTTATGGGACGGCGCAAGGATAAACAGCCCTTGGAGTTTCCGTCGGCAGGCTCGGTTTTCAGAAGACCGCAGGGCAATTTCGCGGGCGCGTTAATTGAAAAATGCGGTCTTAAAGGAGCGTCGGTCGGCGGAGCGCAGGTATCTCCAAAGCACGCGGGATTTATTGTAAACACAGGCTCTGCCACAGCAAAAGATGTTAAAGACTTGATTTTACTCATACAAAATACAGTTAAGGAAAGAACAGGATATGACTTGCAGAGAGAAGTCATATACCTTGATTGAGTTTATTATGGAATTTGTTATTATTACAGGACTTTCAGGGGCAGGAAAAACCTGCGCGCTTCACGCGCTTGAGGATATAGGATTTTATTGTGTCGATAATCTTCCTACAACCTTGCTTAAAACCTTTTATAATTTGTGCGAAACCTCTACCGACAGCGCTATGAAACGCGTAGCGGTTGTAATTGACGTTAGGGGAGGAAAAAATCTCACTAATCTTTACAACGATATAATGGGATTTAAAGAGGAGCATAAGCCGTTCAGTCTTTTGTTCCTTGACGCGAAAGTGGATATTCTCGTAACCCGTTTTAAAGAAACCCGCAGACGCCATCCGTTAGCCGATATAGTTCTTGATAAGAGCATAGAGAGCGCCTTGCTTTTGGAGGTGTCTTATCTTGAACCTTTTAAAAAAATCGCCGATTATACGATAGATACATCTTATGTAAGCGTTAAGCTTTTAAAAGAGCGTATAACCGAAATATTTCTTGACGACAGCGAAAAGGGTATCATTATTTCGTTTATGTCGTTCGGATTTAAACACGGAGTTCCCAATGACTGCGACACAATTTTTGACGCGCGCTGTCTGCCGAATCCTTTTTACATTCCCGAGTTAAAGGATAAAACGGGACTTGATGAAGACGTTTACGATTATGTTTTCGGCTTTGAGGAAACCGAGAATTTTGTCGGTAAAATTACGGATTTTCTTGATTACTCCGTTCCTCTTTACCGAAAGGAAGGAAAAGCCGAGCTCGTTGTAGGAATCGGTTGCACAGGCGGAAAACACAGAAGCGTTGCAATCGCCCAAACCTTAAAAAAACATTTTATGGAGCTTGGCTACAGGACATCGGTTTTTCACCGCGACGCGAATAGAAAATAAATTAAGAGGTTAAAATGTCTTTTTCTGCTGATGTAAAGCGTGAATTAGCGAGTTTACAGGGCGAAACAAGGGAGCAGATGCTTTGCGAATGTTACGGAATGCTCCTTTTTTCAACTCGGTTTAATTCCAGAGAAATAATTTTTAAAACAGAGAATTTTTATTGCGCCGAACGCTTTGAATATCTTATTTCCGCGCTTTTTAATCCGATTATTGAAAAACAGCGTGATAAAAATTCAAAAAGAATAAAACAACGTCTTTGCAAGCTTTCGCTTATAATTCCCGATGAATGTAAAAAAATCTTTGAGGAGTTTGGTCATACTTCAAAAGATGTAAAGCTCAGGATTAACAGAGCAAATCTTGAAGACGAGAGCCTATACAGCTGGTTTTTAAAGGGTGTGTTTTTAAGTTGCGGTTCGGTAACCGACCCTAAAAAAAGCTATCATTTAGAGCTTTCGGTATCCCATAAAACCTTAGCTGAAAATATAATGCACTTTATAAAGGAAATTGATGTATTTGATGTAAAACCCCGTATTGCCGAAAGAAAGGGAGGATACATAGTTTATCTCAAGGGCAACTGCGACATCTGCGACTTTTTGGCGTATATAGGGGCGGGAAACGCCGTAATGACAATTATTGAGGCGACAGCGTATAAAGAGATGATGAACCGCCTTAACAGGAAGCAAAATTCGGAGCTTGCGAACATTAAGAAAAAGGCAGACGCTTCGGCAAAGCAGATACTCGCGATGAAAAAGATTATTGATGAAAAAGGAATAGATTACCTAAACGATGATTTAAAGGCGCTTGCGATTTTAAGAATTGATAATCCCGATATGTCGTTAAAGGAACTCGGCGAAAACCTTGACCCGAAAATTTCCCGAAGCGGAGTAAATCACCGCATAGAGAGGATTTTTAAAATAGCAAATTCGCTGTAGGAGGAAATATGCAGGAAAATTTGACGTTTGAAAAAGCTAACGAAAAGCTTGAAAAGCTTGTCGATAAAATGGAAAACGGCGATTTGTCGTTAGAGGAAAGTATGAAATGCTATGAACAGGCGTTTAATCTTTTAAATTACTGCTATAAAAAGCTTGAAGAATGTAAAGGGCAAATTACCGATATTAACGAAAGAATTGAAAAAACTAAAAGTAAAGAGGATATATTTGATGAATGATATAAATTTAATTGAAAACGCTTTGTATTCATATATTCCAAAGGGTTTAAAATCCGAGAAAAATTTGATTAAATCTATACAGTATAGTCTGAAAGCAGGCGGAAAGCGTATTCGTCCACGTCTTGTTTTGGAGTTTTCAAAGTTATGCGGAGGCGACGACAGCTCGGCTCTGCCTTTTGCCTGCGCTGTTGAAATGATACACACATATTCACTTATCCACGACGATTTGCCTTGTATGGACAACGACGATATGCGCCGCGGAAAGCCGTCAAATCATATAGTTTTCGGCGAGGATATTGCTCTTTTGGCAGGCGACGCTCTGCAAAGTCTTGCATTTGATGTTATGTCGCAAAGCCTTACTGTAAAAAATATCAAAGCCGAGGCGTGCGTTAAATGTATAAATATTCTTTCGTCATATTGCGGAGCCGTGGGAATGGTCGGAGGTCAGGTTATAGACCTTGAAAACGAAAATAAACAGGCGGATTTAGCCTCCGTTACAGAGTGTAACCGAAAAAAGACAGGAGCGTTGATAAAGGCCTCCTGCGAAATGGGTTGTGTTTGCGCGGGCGCCGATGACAAAAAGATTCTCGCCGCGAGAAAATTCGGTGAAAATATCGGAATCGCTTTTCAAATTGTTGATGATATTTTAGATGTTACTTCATCAGACGAGGAGCTTGGAAAGCCTGTCGGAAGTGATGTCGGCAACAACAAATCAACCTATGTATCCCTTTTGGGAATTGATGAGTGCAAAAAGCGTGTGGACAAGCTGACTGACGAGGCTTTGGAGGCTCTCAACTGCTTTGACGGTGATACATATTCACTGAGAGAGCTTGCTTTAAAGCTTTCAAGCAGAAATAAATAATCAGAATAACGGGGTAGGATTATGGAAAACAAGTACAGAATCCTTTCTACAATTAAATCACCAAAAGACCTAAAAAAGCTTTCAGATTCTGAAACAAAGGAGCTGTGCGAAGAAATTCGTGAAAAGCTTATTGAGGTTGTATCCGTAAACGGCGGACACCTTGCCTCAAATCTCGGAATAGTCGAGCTGACAGTAGCTCTTCACAAAAGCTTTAACTGCCCTAAGGACAGCATTGTATGGGATGTGGGACATCAAAGCTATGTCCATAAAATGCTTACGGGAAGATACGATAAAATTGATACAATCAGGAAAAAAGACGGACTTGCGGGATTTCCAAAGAGAAGTGAAAGCGAATATGACGATTTTAACGCGGGTCATTCCAGCACCTCAATTTCGGCGGCGTACGGTATAGCCCGCGCAAAACAGCTTAAAGGAGATAATTCCTATACGGTTGCCATTATCGGCGACGGTTCAATGACGGGCGGACTTGCGTACGAGGGACTTAATAACGCGGGACGTTTTAAAAAGAATTTTATCGTTATATTAAATGACAACAAAATGTCAATTTCAAATAATGTCGGCGCAATCGCGATGAATCTTTCTCATATGAGATTAAAGCCTACATATTTGAGGGTTAAACGTCATACCGAACGTATTCTTTCTCATATTCCTCTTGTAGGTAATTTTTTTAAAAAGGTTCTTCGCCGAAGTAAATCAAAGCTGAAAAATCTGATTTACAAAAATACTCTTTTCGATTTTCTCGGATATACCTATCTCGGTCCTATTGACGGCCACGACCTTGACGAGCTTTCAAACGCTCTTTTAGTCGCCAAGAAAAACAACACTCCCGTTTTGGTTCATGTTGTTACAAAAAAAGGCAAGGGATATGAGCCCGCCGAAACAAGGCCGAAGGAGTTTCACGGTATCGGAAAATTCGATGTTGACACGGGAGAACCGCTTTCAAGCAAAAAAGGATTTTCATATATATTTGGAAAACAGCTTTGCGATATGGCTAAAAGGGATAAAAAAATCTGCGCCATAACCGCCGCAATGACGCTTGGAACGGGACTTTCGGAGTTTTCAAGAAATTACAAGCCCAGATTTTTTGACGTCGGAATAGCTGAAGAACACGCGGTAACCTTTGCGAGCGGACTTGCCTCAAAGGGAATAATACCTTTCTTCGCCGTTTACTCAACCTTTTTACAGCGCAGTTTTGACCAGCTTATTCACGACGCGGCTATACAAAAGCTCCATATTGTTCTTTGCGTTGACCGTGCTGGAATTGTCGGTGACGACGGGGAAACTCATCAGGGGATTTTTGACGTGAGTATGCTTAATACAATTCCCGATACTACTATTTTTTCACCCTGCTATTTTGACGAGCTCAGACAGTCTATGAACGCGGCGGCGTATATGTGCGACAGCTTGGTAGCGGTTCGTTATCCGAGGGGCGGAGAGCTTTACAGACCTGATAATTTTGAAAAATCGAGCATAAACTTTGACCTTTTCGGAGAGGAAAAAACAAAAATTTCAATAGTTACTTACGGACGGCTTTTCTCCTACGCCTGTAAGGCTAAGGAAAAGCTTGAATCAGAAGGTATAAGCGTTAATATTATTAAGCTTTGTCGAATTAAACCGATTGACTGCAAGGCTGTTAAGCTTGCCTCAGATTGTGAAATGATATTCTTTTTTGAGGAATCGCTTGTTGCGGGAGGTATAGGCGAATCGTTCGGTTACGAGCTTAAAAAGACAGGTAAAAGCTTCTTTTATAAAATCCACGGAATAAAAGATACATTTGTCCGTCACGAAACCGTTGAAGAGGCTTTAAACGAGCTTAAGCTTGACGACGAAGGAATGATAAAAGTAATTAAGGAATATTTATGAAAAAGCGTTTAGATATTTTGGTTTTTGAACGTGGCATTACTCAAAGCCGTGAAAAGGCAAAAGCTGTGATTATGTCGGGCGAAATTTATGTGGATAATCAAAAAGCCGACAAGTGCGGTCAGGCTTACGACGAAAATGTAAAAATAGAATTTAGAGGTAAATCTCCAAAATACGTCAGCCGCGGCGGTTTAAAGCTTGAAAAAGCAATAAAAAATTTCAAGCTTGATTTAAGCGGTAAAATCACTATGGACATTGGCGCGTCAACGGGCGGTTTTACCGACTGTATGCTCCAAAACGGCGCGAAAAAAGTTTATTCAATAGATGTCGGCTACGGTCAGCTTGCGTGGAAGTTAAGAAACGACAGTCGAGTTGTTAATTTGGAGCGTACAAATATGCGCAATGTTACCAAAGCTCAAGTCCCTGATGAGATTGACTTTTTTTCAATTGACGTCAGCTTTATTTCTCTTAAGCTTTTGCTTCCTGTAGCGAGAAATCTTCTCTCTGAAAATGCCGAGGCGGTCTGCCTTATCAAACCGCAGTTTGAGGCGGGCAGGGAAAAGGTTGGGAAAAAGGGCGTCGTTCGTGACCCTGAGGTCCATATTGAAGTAGTTGAGAATATATATAATTTTTGTTTGGAAAACGGCTATAGCGTTTTAAACCTTGATTTTTCTCCTATCAAGGGACCCGAGGGAAATATAGAATACCTTATTCATTTAAAAAAATCCGATAATCCAAGCTCCTATACGACTGTAACACCGATGGAGCTTGTAAATAAATCTCATAAGGAATTAGATAAATAAAAGCTTTATTAAACTTAAAATTTCAGAGAAAGACTGTGATTTTATGAAAATTGCGATTATCGTCAATACCGATAAGGATAAAGCCGTATCCTGCGCTCAAAATATTGCTCGGATTCTTTCGGGTGAGGGCGCAGAGATAATTACTTTACTTGAATTTGCGGGTTTCGGAAAAATTGACGGCATAAAAAACTTAGGTTGCTTTAAAGATTACAACGAGCTCTTTAAGAATTGCGATGTCGCGGTTACCGTAGGCGGAGACGGAACAATTATCCACAGCGCAAAATACGCGGCAAGGTATGATAAACCAATGATAGGCGTAAATGTCGGACGTTTGGGTTTTGCCGCTGAAGTGGAGCCTGATAACATAAACGACCTTAAACGAATTATTAATGGGGAGTTTTCTGTTCAAAGCAGAATGTTGCTCGACGTTAAGGTTACTCATTCAGACGGTCGGTTTGAAAGTTATCTCGCCGTAAACGACGCCGCCGTGGCTCGAGGACAGCTTTCGAGAATTATTGACATTTTTGTTTCTCTTGATAATTCTCCAATTTGCGAGTATCACGCTGACGGGATACTTTTTTCAACCCCGACAGGTTCAACCGCATATTCGCTTTCGGCGGGCGGTCCTGTAATTTACCCCGAAATGCAATGTATTCTCCTGACTCCGATTTGTCCTCATTCTTTAATATCCCGTTCCGTACTTTTTGACAGCGGTTCAACGCTTTTCGCAACCGTAAAAATCGCTGACAACGCTCCCGCGATTCTTTCAATTGACGGAGAGAAAAATATCGAGATTAATTCAACCGATATTATTTCGGTTAAAAAATCCGAGAAAAATCTGAAATTAATTACCCTTTATGACAGAAATTTTTATCAGCTTTTAAATGAAAAGCTCAAGGAGAGAAAATCCTGATGAAAACACGACGCCACGCGATGATTCTTGATATAATAAATGAATATCCCGTTGAAACGCAGGAGGAGCTTTTGAGGCGGTTGCGTGAGAACGGCTTTAACGTAACTCAAGCGACTGTTTCAAGAGATATTAAGGAGCTCAGGCTCTTAAAATCTTTGTCCTCTGACGGAAAGTACCGCTATACATCAATAACTAAATCCGCCTCTGAACTGCAAAACAACATTCAGGGCTTTTTTAATAGCTCCGTAATTATGGTTAAATCGGCGCAAAATATGGTTGTTATAAAAACTCTCGCGGGTATGGCGAACGCATTGTGCGCTTCGATTGACAGTATGGATTTTGACGGTATTGTCGGTACGCTTGCCGGTGACGATACAATTTTTATAGTTTGCAGTGATAATGCTTGCGCCTCAAAGCTTGTAATAGATTTAAAAAGATATTTATAAAGGTAAAAATATGCTTAATTCACTCTATATCGAAAATATTGCTGTTATTGAAAAATCAAATATTGAGCTTTATTCGGGACTTAATGTGCTGACAGGTGAAACGGGAGCAGGCAAGAGCATTGTTATCGACGCGATTAACGCCGTATTGGGCCATCGCACAAGCCGTGATATTATCAGAAACGGCGCGGAAAGCGCGACCGTGTTTGCAAGCTTTTCTGACGTTAACGATGTAGTTAAAGCAAAGCTCTTTGAAAACGGATATGCTTTAGAGGAAAACGAGCTCATTATAAGCAGAACGCTATCTTTATCGGGGAAAAACAGTTGCCGTATCAACGGTAAACCCGCCAATGTTTCTTTTTTAAGAGAGCTTGGACTTAATCTTATTAATATTCACGGACAGCACGAAAGCTATGAGCTTTTCTCACCCGAAACGCATATGAAGTATATTGATAATTTAGCTTGTGATGAAAAGCTTTTAAAAGAATACAATTTCGCTTATAAAGAGTATTGCAAGGTAAAAAGACAACTCAACGATTTTATTAAGAGCGAAACAAACAGAGAACAGAGAATTGACGTACTTTCATATCAGATTAATGAGCTTGAAAGCGCGGATATTCAAGTCGGCGAAATTGAGCGTTTAGGCGAAGAAAGACGCGCGTTGATGAACGTAGAAAAAGTTACGTCAGCTCTTCACAACGCAAAAGATACGCTTGACGGTAATAATACGTCGGGAGTTATTGACAGACTTGACGACGCGGTAACCTTAGTTCAGAAGGCGAGCGATTTAAACCCGAAGCTTGAGGAGCTTTTTAACAGAATAAACGACCTTTATTACGAGCTTCAGGATGCGGGTAACGATATATCAAACGCGATTGATGAAATAGAAGATAATCCGTACAGACTTGATGAAATAGAGGAAAGGCTTGATTTACTGAATAAATTATCAAGAAAATACGGCACAACCGAGGAGGAAATGCTTGAATTTCTTGATAACGCGAAAATTGAGTATAACAGGCTTTTGCAATTTGATGAAAATGTAAACGGTTTGAAAGAAAGTTTAAAAGCCTGCGAGCGTAAGGCGAAATTTTTAGCTGATAAGCTTTCAAAGGTTAGAAGTAACACTGCAAGGGATTTTGAGAAAAAAGTCAGGAATGAAATACTGTTTCTCGATATGCCTGATGTTGAGATAAAAGTTACGCAAAATAAAACAGAGCTTTCTGAAACAGGGCAAGATAATATGGAGATTTTGATTTCCGCAAATCCGGGAGAAATGCCGAAACCCGTAGCAAAAATTGCTTCGGGAGGAGAGCTTTCAAGAATGATGCTTGCGATAAAAACCGTTTTGGCTTCATCAGATTTAATAGACACTCTGATTTTTGACGAAGTCGATACGGGAGTTTCAGGCTCCGCCGCGCAAAAGGTCGGGATGAAACTAAAAGAGGTTTCAAAATCACGGCAGGTTATCTGCGTAACTCATCAGGCGCAAATTGCCGCGCTCGCGGACAGTCATTTCCTGATTTCAAAAAAAGTAAAAGAAAATAGGACATATACAGATATAAAGCTTCTCGATTATGACGGACGTTTGAGAGAGCTTGCCAGAATACTCGACGGAGTAAAGGTAACTGACACCGCGCTCGCCCACGCGGAAAAATTGATGGATTACAACTAAGGATTAAGTTTGAAAGGTTTTGAATTTAACTATGAAACAATGGTCAATCGCAAAACTTAATAGAGAAAATGCAAAGACCATTTCCGAGCGTTTTAATCTTCCGCCTATTGTTTCGGCTTTGCTCGATATACACGGCATTGTAACCGAACAGGAGATAAATAATTTCCTTTTTAATGAGAGCGACATTGATAATCCTTTTGAGATTATTGATATGGATAAGGCGGTTGAACGCATAAAAAAGGCCGTTGAGGAGGGAGAGAGGATATGTGTATACGGCGACTATGACGCCGACGGCGTAACCTCTACGGCGCTTTTGTATTCATATCTTGAAACCACTGGCGCTGACGTTATGTATTATATTCCGAGCCGTGAAACCGAAGGCTATGGTATGAATATGAAAGCTGTGGATTTTCTTAAAGAAAAGGGAGTAAAGCTTATCGTTACGGTTGATAACGGCATTTCCGCCGTAGACGAAATTACCTACGCGAAAGCCCTCGGTATTGAAACGGTTGTTACCGACCACCATATGCCTTCAGACACTCTGCCCGATGCCGCGGCGGTTGTTGATTTGCACAGAGCTGACTGCAAAAGCAGATTTAAAAATATCTCGGGCGTAGGCGTAGCCTTTAAGCTTATTACGGCAATAGAGGGAGAGTACGCCGATGTTGATATGTTGCTTGATAATTACTCGGATTTGCTGTCAATCGGCACAATAGGCGATATAATGCCTCTTGTAGATGAAAACCGAGTATTTGTTAAACGCGGTTTAAGACATATTACTAACGGGGACAGACAGGGAATAGCTTCTCTTGTAGAATACGCGGGACTTTCGGGGAAAAATATTTCCGCGGGAAATGTTTCTTTTGGAATTGTTCCGAGAATAAATGCGGTCGGACGTTTGGGGCGTTCGGACGACTGCGTAACTCTTCTTATCACCGATGATTTTGAAAGAGCTGATGAAATTGCCAAAAATATGGGTGATGATAACGCGGAGCGTCAGAAAATAGAAAAAGAAATTTTAGAAAAAATAAATATACTTATCGCCAGAAATCCGTCTTTAATACAGGACAGAGTTCTGATTATTGACGGAAAAGACTGGCATCAGGGCGTAATCGGAATTGTAAGTTCAAGGCTAAAGGATATTTTCGGAAAGCCTTGTATTGTGCTTTCCGATGTTGACGGAGTATGCAAAGGCTCTGGAAGAAGCGTCGAGGGCTTTGATTTATGGGAGGCTGTGTGCGCCTGTTCTGATGTTCTTGACCATTTCGGGGGTCACCCGATGGCGGTAGGCCTTGGAATTAAAGTTGAAAACATAGAAAAATTCCGATATAAAATAAACGAGTTTGCTGTGTCTAAAGGCGAAATGCCTTATGACTCTCTTAATATTGACTGCAAGCTTAATCCCGCGTATTTAGATGTTGAGCTTGCAAAATCACTTTCTTATTTACAGCCGTTTGGAGCGGGAAATCCCACTCCCGTTTTTCAGCTTTCCAATCTTAGAATTTCAGGTATAATTCCGCTTTCAAACGATAAACACATAAGAATAAATTTTACAAACGGAAATACACATATACAAGCGGTAAAGTTTTTCTGCTCAAGTTTTGATTTTCCGTATAGTAACGGAGATGTCGTTGACATAGCCGTCACGTTAGATGTGAACATTTATAAGAATAATGAATCTCTTTCGGTTATAATAAAAGATATAAAATACGCAGGTGTTGATAATACGGAATATATTCACAGTCTTAGAACTTTTGAATATTTCTGTAGGGGAGAAAGCGCGGATAAGGAAGATTTAAAGTCGATTATACCCGATAGAAATGATTTTGCCGTTGTTTACAGATATTTAAAAAAACAGAAAAATTTATCAAACATATCGCTCGACGTTATAGTACATAGACTGCAAAACGGAATTTCTTACGGAAAACTCAAGGTGATTTTAGAGGCTATGAACGAGCTTTCCTTAATTGCGCTTTATGAGGATATGTATAAAACGGAGATAAAAATACTTGACGTTAAAAATAAGGTTAATCTTTATGACGCGTCAATAATGAAAAAATTAAAGGAGGTGTACCGAAGTGAGTAAATATGACAAAATAGCCCATTATCAGGATTTTAATGAGCTTCTTACTATTCTGAAAAAGAGTAGTAACAATTATGATATACGCAAGATTCAAAAGGCGTACGATTTAGCGGAAAAAGCCCACGGCGACCAGCGCAGAATATCGGGGGTACCGTATATTCTCCACCCGACCTCCGTGGCTTGTATTGTCGCTCAATTCGGTATGGACTCCGACAGCATAATTTCCGCGCTTCTTCACGATGTGGTTGAGGATACAGAGTACGACCTTGGGTACATCAGAAAAGAATTTGGAAAGGACGTCTCAAACATTGTTGACGGCGTTACAAAAATTTCAAAAATCAAGCTTTATTCCCGCGAGGAACAGCAGGCGGAAAATGTGAGAAAAATGCTGATTGCCATGTCTAACGACATCAGAGTTATCATTGTAAAGCTTGCCGACAGACTTCATAATATGCGTACAATCGAGTGTATGCCCGAACAGAAACGACGCGATAAATCGAGAGAAAATATGGAGGTTTTCGCTCCCATAGCTCACCGCTTGGGTATGAAAGCCGTTAAAGACGAGCTTGAGGATTTATCCCTGCGCTATCTTGACCCTGTAGGTTATAAGGAAATTGAGGACGCCTTGTTGCTTCAGGAAAATGAACGCGACCGTTTTATAGAAAAGAAAAAGAAAGAAATTTTAAGGGCGTCAAAGCTTCCAAACAGCAAAATTACCGTTTACGGACGCGTAAAAAGCATTAACAGTATCTACAGAAAGACATATCTGCGAGGTAAAACGATAGATGAAATTTATGACGTTTTTGCTCTTAGAATTATTCTTGACGACATAAAGGACTGCTATAATCTTTTGGGTGTAATTCACGATTTATATACGCCTATTCCGAGAAGATTTAAGGATTATATTTCAACTCCCAAACCTAATATGTATCAGTCGCTCCATACAACCGTAATAGACCGTGACGGTATTCCGTTTGAGGTTCAGATAAGAACGTGGGAAATGCACCAAACAGCGGAAAACGGAATCGCCGCTCATTGGAAATATAAACTCGGATTCACCAGAATTGTCAATAATAAAAAGGCGCGGGAACTTGACGCCAACATAAACAGAATTAAGGATATTTTAGCGGCGCAGATTGATACCGATGACTCGACCGATATTATAAGAAATATAAGAAACGATTTTGACCAAAATGAGGTATATGTTTTTTCTCCAAAGGGCGATGTATTTAATCTTCCAAAAGGCTCAACCGTAATTGACCTCGCTTATCTCATACACACGGAAGTCGGAAATCATATGGTAGGAGCCAAGGTTGACCATCGTATTGTTTCTATTGACTACGAACTGAATACGGGTGAAATCTGCGAAATTTTAACACAAAAGGACAGCCACCCAAGGCGTGATTGGCTTGAAATCTGCAAAACTTCCTCGGCACGCTCGAAAATCCGCCAGTGGTTCAAGCGTGAAAAGCGTGATGAAAACATAATCGAGGGTAAGATGATGCTTGAGCGCGAGCTGAAACGCAGTAATATTTCCCTTACCGACGAAGAGCTTGAAAAGCTTTTGCAGTTTATGCTCAGAAAGAATAAGTTTAATACGGTTGAGGATTTATACGCTTCGGTAGGCTACGGAGGCATACAGCTTTGGAAGGTTATGCCCCGAATTAAAGAGGAGTATAATACAAAGTTCAAACCTGAGGACAAAGAACCCGTTATCGTAAAAACAACCCCTCAAAAACGTAGGCACGCTAACTCGGGAGTTATTGTTGAGGGTATGGAAGACTGCCTTATAAAGTTTTCGCAATGCTGTAATCCGCTCCCCGGTGATGATATTATAGGTTATATCACAAGGGGTTACGGCGTATCTGTCCATAAACGCTCCTGTTCCAATATTCCAAAGGATTTGTCCGCTGTTGAGGAGCCGGAAAGGTATGTTAAGGTTTACTGGGAAAATGAAATTAACGAGAATTTCCGTTCAACTCTCGAAATTATCTCCACAGACCGTACGGGACTTTTGGCGGATGTTACAATAGCTCTTTCGTCAATGAGAATTTTTATCCATAATCTTAATTCCCGCCATATAGAAGACGGCAGGGCAATGGTAACGGCGACAATTGACGTTGTAAACAGAGAACACCTTGATACAGTAATAAAAAGATTGCAGTCAATCAGGGATATTATTTCAATAAAAAGGTTTTAATTTATGAGAGTAGTATTACAGCGCGTGAGCGAATGCAGTGTTGAAATTGATAAAAAGGAAGTTGCGTCAATTTCAGACGGATTTCTGCTTTTGCTCGGTGTGAAAAACGGAGATGAGAAAAAAGACGCGGAAAAGCTTGCCAAGAAAATTTCGGGACTCCGTATTTTTACTGATGAAAATGATAAAATGAACCTTTCTCTGTCCGATATTGACGGTTCAGTTATAGTTGTTTCAAATTTTACGCTGTACGCGGACTGCTCTCACGGAAGAAGACCGAGCTTTGTTAATGCCGCCCGTTCCGAAGTTTCAAATCCTTTATATGAGTATTTCTGTTCGGAGCTTAGAAAAAACGGTGTAAAAAATGTGCAGACGGGAGAATTCGGAGCCGATATGAAGGTTAAGCTTTTAAACGACGGGCCTGTCACCCTTGTTATTGACTCACAGGATTTATCGTAAAATTATATTTATATGTTTTCTGCTCGATTTTTTATACTGTATGCTTTTACGGAAGGAAAGATTTTTTAAATGATAGAAATTAAGCTTACGCAGGTCACAGTAATTATGACTAATTGTTATCTGCTTACCGATAAAGAAACAGGTGATATGGCTGTAGTTGACCCGGGAGACAGAAGCGAACGTATTATAAATGAAATTAACAACTCAAAAGGCGCTTTAAAATACGTTATTTTAACTCACGGACACTATGACCATATCGGCTACGCAAAACAACTCGCGGAGCTTTACAATGCAAAAATTGTATGCGGTAAGGACACAGACCGTTTTTTAAGCGATAATGTCCTTAACCATAGTGTATTCCACGACGAAATTAAGGATATCAAGCCGTTTAAGGGGGATATTCTTTTATCTGACGGCGATTGCTTCAAGCTTGGAAACACGGAGATAAAGTATATTTACACTCCCGGACATACTAAAGACAGCGGTTGTTATATTTTTGACGATACTATAATTACGGGCGACACCCTTTTTTACGAGTCGTACGGCAGAACAGATTTGCCGACGGGAAATGGCGACGAAATGATTAACTCTATTTGCCGTCTTAAGAATATTAAGGGCAATTATAAGGTGCTTCCCGGTCACGGAATGATGTCCGATTTGGACCACGAGAGAAAATATAATCCGCTTATGAGCAGTGTGTAATATGAATCTATATATAGTTAACCATAATTTTCACTACGAGCTTGAAAATCTTGTCCGACTGTTTTATCCGAATGAAAAAATAAATGTTGTAAAAGGAAGCTCAAAACTAATTTCACCCTATATTAAAACCGAAAAATCCAATGTTTTAAGAGTGGAAGTAAATATCGGTGATTTTAACAAAATTTCGACTTCTCCCGTATTTGATGATGAAGAAAACGAGAGAATGTTGTGTGAATTGGTGTATAAAATACTATGCGAAAAAACCGATGTTACCGTACCGTGGGGTATGATAACAGGCGTCAGACCCGTAAAGCTTTACCGCGCGTTAAAGGAAAGTATGGGAGAAGAGAGCGCTGATAGTTATTTTACGGACAAGCTTTTTGTAAGCGGGCAAAAGCTCTCTCTTGCTAAGCTGACGGAAAAGACAGAAAAGAAAATTATAGATTTGTCCGATGAAAAGTCCTTCAGCCTTTATATCGCAATTCCGTTTTGTCCGTCAAGATGTAACTATTGTTCTTTTGTTCAGTCCTCTGTTGAGCGAAGTAAACATCTTGTAGAGCCGTACGTTGAGCTTTTGTGCAGGGAAATAAAATATACCGCCGATATTGCTTTAAAGCTCGGATTACGGCTTGAAACGGTCTATATGGGAGGCGGTACTCCGACAACCTTGTCGGCAGAGCAAATGGACAGGGTTCTGAAAACGGTTAATAGCAGTTTTGATATGAGTTTATGCAGGGAGTTTACCGTAGAGGCAGGCAGACCTGATACGATTACTGAAGAAAAATTAATTTCCTTAAAAGAAAATAATGTGGAAAGAATTTCTATAAATCCTCAAACCTTGAACGATTATGTTCTTTCCGTTATAGGAAGAAAACATTCTGCGAAAAATACGATTGACGCATATAATTTAGCTCGAAAAATCGGGTTTAACTGCATTAATATGGATTTAATCGCAGGACTTCCCGAAGACAGTCTGGAAAGCTTTAAATCTACGCTTGACAAAATATGCGGGCTAAGCCCCGAATGTATAACGGTACATACTCTTTCAATGAAACGCAGTTCATCATTAACTCAAGACGGAACTCAAATTAATAAAGACGACGCAAAGAGAACCGCCGAAATGTTAAGCTATGCCGAGAATAAGCTTAAAGCGGAGAATTACATTCCTTACTATCTGTACCGTCAGAGCCGAATGGTCGGCAATCTCGAAAATACCGGCTGGTCTAAAAAAGGTTTTGAAAGTCTTTACAATATTTATGTTATGGACGAAACCCATACCATTTTAGGATGCGGAGCGGGAGCGGTCACAAAATTAAAAAATCCTTATACAAGGCACCTTGAACGTATATTTAATTTTAAATATCCATATGAATATATAAGCAGATATGACGAACAGCTTTTTAGGAAGGATAAGATTTATACATTTTATCAAAAATGTATAAAAGACAGTTAAAAGATTGATATTTACTTTTTTCAGTGGTATAATATATTAAAATTTTTGAGAGGATGTGCTAATTATGGCAATTTTTGATGATGTTGTAATAAACGCAAAGTCAGCCGCTTCTGTTGTTTCCAAGAAAGCGGGAGAAATTTTTGATTTATCTAAGTTGAGAATATCTTTGGCAAGCCTCAGAGGCGAGCTTAACAAGCAGTATCAGGCTTTAGGCGACGCTGTTTATAATAACGCGTCAGAGGAGGAAACTGCTTCGATAAAGGCGGAAATTGATAATGTCAAGCAAAATATAGATGATATTGAACAAATTCTTGCAAGCGCAAAAAATACCGTTACTTGTTCTGCGTGCGGAGAAAAGCTAAATAAAAACGCAAAATTCTGTTCAAGTTGCGGAACGGCTGTCCCGAAGTCTAAGGCTGTATGTTCGTCCTGCGGCGCAGAGCTTCAGGAGGACGCTAAGTTTTGCGCTAACTGTGGAAAACCAGTAGAAGAAACTGCCGAATAAGCTTTAAAGGTGATACCCGGTGTCAAAAAAATATAACGCTATTGAAAATGCAAACACTAACGCGTCGACAACCTTTTTAAAGGGCGCTGCGGTAATGACAATGAGTATGATTGTCGTTAAGGTTTTGGGCTTTGTCGATAAGATTATGATTAGTAATCTTTATGCCTATTTCGGCGACAGCTACGCCGCGATAGGTACAGGCCTATACAGCAATGCTTATGAAATTTATATACCGCTGTTTACAATTGCCACAGCAGGATTCCCGATTGCAGTGTCGAGGCTTATTTCGGAAAGCATTTCACAAAAACGCTATAATGATGTGCGCAGAATACATAAGGTTTCCATTCCGTTCTTTACAATAACAGGAACGGTTTGTTTCCTTATAATGTTTTGCTCAAGCTTTTTTTATATTAAAGTAATCAATTCCCCGTATTCGCTTTACGCAATGCTTATGCTCTCTCCGGCAATTTTGTTCGGATGCCTTGTGTCTATTTACCGCGGATATTTTGAGGGTCAGCGCAATATGTTCCCGACCGCTGTTTCCGAGGTGATAGAGGCAGGTTCAAAGCTTTTGTTCGGACTTGGAATAGCTTATGTAATTATGAAAACAGGCAGTGACGGCTATAAGGCGACGGGAACTGTTTTCGGACTTACTTTCTCGGGCAAAAACGCAGAGCTTGACGCTATGTACACGATTATGTCTTTCTCTGTCGCGGGAGCAATTTCGGGTATTGTGCTTGGAAGTATCGCTTGTTTTATTTTTCTTTTTCTCCGATATAAAATCGGAGGCGACGGTATACCTGAGGAATATTACAGAAATTCCGTGGAGGCGCGTTCAAAAAAAGAAACCTTTGTCAGAATGTTCAAAACCGCGATACCGATAGGTCTAACCGCTTTGGTTATGAATATAGGAACCTTGGTTGACGCGGCTGTAATTCAGAATGTTCTCCATAGTCTTGCGATAACTAACGGCAAAGAGATTGTAGAGCAATATAAAGGTATGGGAGTTGATTTATCTGACCAAATACCCAAAAATCCCGATAAAATTACGCTTCATACCGCTTTATGGGGTTGCTACGGAGCGGCGCTTCCGCTTATGCAGCTTGTAACCGCGGTTACTCAGGCTTTCGGAACGGCGGCTATGCCTAATGTCGCGAGCGCGTGGACAAAGGGAGATAAGACTGAGCTTAAAACATCTATCGAAACCGTTTTAAGGCTTACAATGCTTTTTACATTGCCCGCCGGACTTGGACTTACCGCTCTTGCTTTGCCTATTATGGATATTGTTTACGCAAGCTCAACTCAGGTTATTATCGGAGCGCAGGTATTAAAGGTTATGGGATTTACCTCTATAGTGATTGCGTGCGTCGTTCCTCTTTGCAGTATGCTTCAGGGAATAGGACGAGTTGATTTACCGCTCAAAATCTATACTGTAGGCATTTTAATCAAGGTTGCTACAACGTGGCTTTTTGTGCGCGTAGTTCCTATAAATATTCAGGGCGGTTCCGTAGGCTCGCTTATCGCTTACAGCGTAATGCTCGCGGTTTCAATGTATCTGCTTGTGAAACATTCGGGTGTAATGCCTGATTTTGTATCCACAGTTGTTAAGCCGTTGATTTCCGCCGTTTTCTGCGCGGTAGTTGCGTATTTCTCATATATTTTATTTGAAAAATACCTTCCGCTTATCGTTGCAACAGTACTTTCAATTTTACTTGCGGGAATTATTTATATTACATTTTTGTTATTATTAAAGACTTTCACCAGAAATGAGCTTAAATTCCTGCCAAAAGGTGAAAAAGTTGTAACTTTACTTGAAAAATATCATTTAATAGGGTAAAATACCATTGTTATCCGATAAATGCTGAATTGTTGAGGTGATTAAAGTGGATTTCACAGAGAAAGAAAGCTTTAATTTTAACGACCTCGTTGAGATTATGAAATTTTTAAGGGCGCCGAACGGTTGCCCTTGGGACAGAGTTCAAACTCACGAATCAATTCGCAGTAATTTTATTGAGGAAACCTATGAGGTTATAGAGGCAATTGACAATAAGGACAGCGAGTTATTAAAGGAAGAGCTTGGAGATGTCCTTTTGCAGGTTGTCTTTCACAGCGAGATGTCCGCTGAAGAAAATGAGTTTGATATAAACGACGTTATTAACGGAATTTGTAAAAAGCTTGTTGTAAGACATCCTCACGTTTTCGGCGATGTTAAAGCAGAAAACAGTGAAGAAGCTTTGAAAAGCTGGGATAACGTCAAGATGACGTCAAAATCCCAGAAAAAGCAGTCGGAGGCTATGGTAAGCGTGTCGAAAGCGTTGCCGTCTTTGATGAGGGCAACAAAAATTCAGCAGAAAGCTTCTAAGGTCGGTTTTGATTGGGTCAATGCAAACGAAGCCTTAGATAAGGTCGTCGAAGAAACGGACGAGCTTAAAGATGCGATAAATTCGGGCGATTGTAATCTTCAGTCCGAGGAGCTTGGAGATTTGTTGTTTTCCGTTGTTAATGTGTCGCGATTTCTTAATATAGATTCCGAAAAGGCTCTTTATGATGCCTGCGATAAGTTTACAGACCGTTTTAAGCATCTTGAGGAATTGGCAGAAAAACGTGGAATTGATATTAAAACGGCTTCAATTGATGAACTTAATTCCCTTTGGGATGAAGTTAAAAAATAAATTTTGGAGGAATTAAACTATGAACAAAACAGAATTAATTGCTGCAGTTGCAGAGGCAAGCGGTATTTCTAAGAAAGACGCTGAAAAGGCAGTTTCCGCTACAGTAGATACAATTGTAAATGCTATTGCTAACGGCGACAAGGTTCAGCTCGTAGGCTTTGGTACATTTGAGCAGCGTCAGAGAAACGCTCGCACAGGTGTTGACCCGAGAACAGGCAACAAGATTGAGATTGCCGCTTCAAAGGTTCCTGCGTTTAAGGCTGGTAAGGCATTCAAGGATGCTGTAAACAAGTAATTAAACTATTCTTAAAAACTGCCTCTAAAGAGGCAGTTTTTTTCTGCGGGTGAGGTTATATGCGACTTGATAAATTTCTAAAGGTTTCAAGAATAATTAAACGGCGTACCGTCGCAAACGAGGCGTGCGACGCGGGAAGGGTTATGGTAAACGGAGCTGTTGCCCGCGCGTCTTATGCCGTAAAAGAGGGAGATATTATAGAAATTTCTCTCGGAACACGTCAGATAAAAATACGCGTAAAACAGGTAAACGAGCACGCCACAAAAGAAAATGCGCCTATGATGTACGAAAACGCGACATAAATATTTTTTTCCTCCATATAATTATATAGATTTTTATATGGAGGATTTTAATATGCAGGACAAAATGCCAAAGCCCCATAACGTAGTTTTGGATAACAGAAATAAACTAAGTTTAACGGGAGTTAATGATGTGTTGGGTTTTAATGAAGAAACCGTCAGCGTAAATACGTCTATGGGAGATTTAATCATCCGCGGAGCGCAGTTACATATAAACAAGTTAAATCTTGACACGGGCGAGGTAGAGATAGACGGAAAAGTTAATTCCTTGCAATACACAGTGAGTAAATCGAATAAATCCTTTATGCAGAGGCTTTTGGGATAATGGAGTTTACTCTGTCACAGCTAATTACCGCTTTTTTGTTTTCAGCGGTATTGGGATTATTTCTCGGGGTAATCTATGAGCCGATACGGATTTTTCATAAAATAGGCTTTAACAGTAAGCTTTACTATTTTATTACCGACGCATTGTTTATGGTAATATGCGGACTTATAACATTCTTTTTCTCACTATCTATGTTAGAGGGCAGAATAAGAGCATTTGTTATAATAGGTGAAATTTTAGGATTTATTTTATTTTATTATTCTGTAAGACCAATTACGGATAAAATTTACGACCCATTAATAAAATTTTTAAAAAAAATATTAAAATATCTATTGAAAATCAGTAGAAAAGTAATGTATAATATAAAAAATAAGCTGGATAAATTTTTAGATTTTTTGTTAGATAAAGTAAAAAAGATTTTAAATAAGGTTTTTATATATGGAAAAAACAAAAAGAACAACGGAAAAAACAAAAGAAAAAAAGAAAAACGGATTAAAAGAAGTAATCCCCCAAAAAAGAAAAAGAAATAAAAAATTTATTCTCCTTTATATTGTTGCGGCGGCTTTTGTAGTGTACGCCTCGTTTACCATAATCAATCAGAGTATTGAGATTAATGATAAAAAAGACGAGCTGAAGAAAATTGAGGACCAGCTTGAAATTGTTGAAATACAGAGCGATTATTTGAATCAGATAAAAAATTATAAAGGTGATGATTTAAGCGAGTATATGGAGAATATTGCCCGCGAGGATCTTGATTATATAAAAAACGGCGAGCGTGTTTTTGTAAATGTTGCCGGAAATTAGAAAATGGGGAGCATAATGAGTATAGAAATCGGTACAATAGTAGAGGGTAAAGTTTCGGGTATATCAAAATTCGGAGCATTTGTGGACTTGCCCGACGGTAGTACGGGTATGGTACATATTTCGGAGGTTTCGCAGTCGTATGTAAGCGAAATTAACGATTTTCTTTCGATAGGAGAAACCGTTAAGGTTAAAATCCTTTCAAAAGAAAACGGAAAAATTGTGCTTTCAATTAAGCAAACCCAACCCAAGCCGGAAAAGAAGAACAGAAATGAAAAGGACGCAAAGCCCTATAAATCAAAGCCTCGAAAGCCCTACAAGCCCGCTCCGCCCGTTACAGGGCCCGGAAATTTTGAGTGGCAAAGCTCCCGCCGGGATACTCCGTCATCTTTTGAAGATATGATGTCTGTATTCAAGAGAACGAGCGAGGATAAAATGTCTGATTTAAAAAAGTCTTCAGGTGAATCCCGCGGGTACAGCCGCAGAGGAAACGGCTCAAGAAAGTAAAAATTCGGGTATCGGTTTTCCGATACCCTTTGTTGTGTGATATTATGGAAAAATTAAAATTCAGCGCGCCCTGCCTTTTTGGCGCAGAAGGAATATGCGCGAACGACTTAAAATTTAACGGAATAAAAGACGTTCAGGCTGAAAACGGACGTGTTGTATTCAGCGGGGATTTTAATACTCTGGCTTACGCAAATCTTATTTCACGCTATAGCGAGCGGATACAGATTATTCTTTCGGAATTTAACGCTTATTCGTTTGATGAGCTTTTTGAAAATGTCAGGAGTATTCCGTGGGAGAATTTTATCGGTAAAGATGACGCGTTTCCCGTAAAGGGTAACTGTCTTGACTCAAGGCTTTATTCCGTGACAGATTGCCAGAAAATCATAAAAAAAGCGGTAGCGTACAGGTTAACGTCAAAATACGGGATAAGTTGGTTTGACGAAACAGGACCGATTCATCAAATTCAATTTCTTATAAGAAATGACAGGGTAAGTATTCTATTGGATACTTCGGGACATGGACTTCATAAACGCGGTTATCGTTCAAATTCAAACGACGCTCCGATAAAAGAAACTCTTGCCGCTGTTATGGTTGACCTTGCTCGTGTGAGACCAAATCATTTTGTTGTCGACCCGATGTGCGGAAGCGGAACAATTCTTATCGAAGCCGCTTTAAAGGCTTTGAAAATTGCTCCGGGACTTAATCGAGCGTTTTCAAGTGAAAAATGGGCGCAAATCCCGTCTTGCATATGGGAAAATGAGCGCGAAAGAGTCAGGTCTATGATTGACAGAGATTGTTTATTTAGAGCTGTTGGATATGATATAGACGAAACCGCCCTTGAAACAGCCCGCCAAAACGCTGAAAAAGCAGGTGTTTCTGACAGGATTGAATTTAAAAAGCGTGATATCCGTGATTTTGAGTTTGACAGCGAGCTCCAAACAACGATTGTAAACCCTCCGTACGGCGAACGTCTACTTGATATCGACGAGGCGCGCAAAATTTATAAAATAATGGGAGAAAAATTTTTAAAGCAAAATGGAAAGAGCTACGTGGTTATTACTCCCGATGATGATTTTGAAAAAATTTTCGGCAGAAAAGCCGATAAACGACGAAAGCTTTACAATGGAATGTTAAAATGCCAGCTCTATATGTTCTTTAAGAATTGATTTTACATAATTACGGTTAAATGACAAAAATTTGACAGTATTCTATTGTATTTAAGGAAGAATTGTATTATAATATATTTCTAAAGTTATTCTCTTTGGAGGTAAAATATGAGTAAGAAGAAAATTGCAGTTTTAACAAGCGGCGGCGACGCTCCGGGTATGAATGCGGCGATAAGAGCCGTTGTGCGCTCCGCTATCGCTAAGGGAATGGATATTTACGGCGTATACCGCGGTTATAACGGACTTTTAAACGGCGATGTTGAAAAAATGAATCTTCGCTCGGTTTCCGATATTATCGGCAACGGAGGTACAATGCTCTATACTGCGAGAAGCGAGGAGTTTAAAACTTTAGAAGGACAGAAAAAGGCGGCTAAGCATTGTCAGGAATTGGGTATTTCAGGCGTTGTTGTTATCGGCGGCGATGGTTCATTCGCGGGAGCGAGAGCATTGACAAACGCAGGAGTTAACTGTATAGGAGTGCCCGGTACAATTGATAATGATATTGCCTGCTCTGAGTACACAATCGGTTTTGATACCGCAATGAATACGGCAATTGAAATGATAGATAAAATACGCGATACAGCCCAATCACACGACCGTTGCTCCGTTGTTGAGGTTATGGGACGTCGATGCGGAGATATTGCTTTGCAGGTTGGAATTGCCTGCGGCGCGACGTCAATTTTGGTTCCCGAAGTTGAGCACGAAATTGAAAGAGACGTTATCTCAAGAATTGTTGATACCCAGAAAACAGGTAAAAAGCATTTTGTTATTGTCGTTGCCGAGGGCGTCGGCGGAGTTAACGACCTCGCTAAATATGTTGAAAGCCGTCTTGGAATTGAAACGAGAGCGACGATTCTCGGACACGTTCAGCGTGGAGGCTCTCCAACATTGAGAGATAGAGTTGTTGCCTCTCTTATGGGACATAAGGCAGTTGATTTGCTCGCGGAAGGCAAGGGCAACAGGGTTGTAGCTATGAAAAACGGTTTGATTGTTGATTACGATATAACCGAGGCGCTTGATATGCCCAGAGTATTCAATATTGACCTCTATAATATTGCAAAAACAGTTTCTATTTAATAATAAATTTTCGGGCGCAATATATGAAAATATATTGTGCCTTTTTAGGGTAAGATATGGGAAACAAGGATATAATTTATTTTGGAATTACGTTTGAAAAATTTGATATTTTGGATTTTACCGATGATTTTCTTGCTGGAGTCCGTTCAAATTTCTTTAAAAGCGGATTTGAAACGCAGTCAAATCGTTGCGTTCAGTATGTAGGCGATGTTGAATATCTTTTCGTTTATAATATGGAAAAGTCTAAACAGCTTAGCTGGAAGGTTAACAAAAACGGTAATGTATTTCAGAGCTCCGAAAGAGTAAATCCAAATTCATACAGAGTAAACACTTATGATGAAAACGGCAGAATTTTTAAGCGACATTATTTTGACAATAATCATATTTGGCTAAAAAGCGAGTATTTAACAGATAATCTGAATAAACCCGAATATATACTTTATCCTTTTGAGGTAGATGATAATGAAGTCATTGTAAAAATTCACAACACGTCTGATTCGTCTGTTCAGACTTATCTTTATCCCAAAGAATCAATGCCCGAAGACGGAGATTATTCCGTTCTTTCTTATACAGACAAAGGATTTTTGTTTTTTAACTCTGTACCGAATAATAAGTTCATTTCAAAGACAGTTATCCGGGATAATTCCGTTAATAACCTCGGCGGGTTTGAATTTAATTTAGTTGATTTTAATTTAAGCCGAAATTTAAATTCAACCTTTGATATAACTGACGCTGAATATTTAGATTATGAAAACGGCAAGCCGTATTACAAGGTTACTAACGAGAAATTGAATAATACCTCTTTTGAAAATGAGAGCGATATTGAAGAATTTGACGTTAAGGTTTACGAAAAAGAAACTGACGCCCCTGACGCTGTAATCGAAAGAAAGGGCGAGAGCTACAAGTATTACGGAGAGCTTGACGAAAATAAGAAACGTACAGGCTATGGAAGAACCGTAACGGATGAAGGAATTACGGCGTATGAGGGCGGATATTTTGACGATATGAGAAACGGCTTCGGTGCGTTCTATTTCAAAAACGGTAAAATAAATTACGTTGGTAATTGGTATAATAACAGGCGTAACGGGTTTGGAGTAGGCTTCAGGGGCTCCGACGGCTCATCTCATATCGGTAAATGGAATAATAATTCTCCCGAGGGTTTGTCAGCCCGTTTTGATAAAAACGGTAATTTCGTTTTTCTCGGTAACTTTATTGACGGCAAAAAGCAGGGGAAAGGTATTACTGTCGATGACGACGGTTCATTTGTTGTATCTGTGTTTAAAGATGACGAGGTTGTTTCGTCTTATAAAATTGATGAACTTTTAGAAAATTTATAAATTTTGTATATTTTAAAATTTCGTGTCAATACTATTTACCGTACGAGGTGATTGTATTGAAAAAGTTGATTACAGCTATTATCTTATCAATTGTTGCTGTATTCTCATTTGCAAGCTGCGGAATGGCTCAGGATGCGGCTGATGAGGCTACTGAAATGATGAACGACGCTTCCGACGGCGTTTCAGAGGCAGTTTCCGACGTTGATGACAACAATGACAACAATGATAACAACGGTGACAACGCCGATATGAACGGCAACGAAAGCAAAGCAGATGAAAATGCAGGCAATGTTGATGACAACAAAAGTAATGCCGATGACAAAGATGACGCCGACGGTGAAGACGGCAGAGTTGATGACAATGACGGCATAATTGATAATGGCGACGACAACAATAGTAATAACTAAAAAACAGCAAGCTTTACGCTTGCTGTTTTACTTTTATATATTTACATACTTTAAAATTAATTTATTAAACTATTTTTTCTAAATCCCTTTTCAGCCTTTTAATTATCTTTTTTTCAAGTCTTGAAATATATGATTGTGAAATTCCAAGATAATCGGCTACCTCCTTTTGCGTGTGTTCTTCTTTGCCGTTAAGTCCGAATCTCAATTCCATAATAAGGCATTCTCTCTCATTTAAATTTGATACCGCATTCAAAAGCTGATTACATTCAAGCTCCGTTTCAATATCACGGTTAATTATATCGGGGTCTGAGCCGAGAACATCGCACAGCAAAAGCTCGTTTCCGTCCCAGTCGGTGTTGAGAGGCTCGTCAATGCTTATCTCATTTTTGAGTTGACTGCTTTTTCTTAAAAACATAAGGATTTCATTCTCGATACATCTTGATGCGTAAGTAGCAAGCTTTATGTTTTTTTCGGGATTAAATGTGTTGACCGCTTTAATAAGCCCGATTGTGCCGATTGAGATTAAATCTTCAATATTAGCGCCCGCTGTTTCAAACCTTTTCGCTATATATACGACAAGCCTTAAATTATGTACGATAAGCTTTTCTTTATAGCTTTCGTCACCGTTTTTAATGTGATTGATAACGTCTGTTTCTTCTTCCTTGGTCAATGGAGGCGGGAGAGTATCGCTTCCGCCGATATAAAATACCTGATTATCGTTAATAAATAATCGTAATATTTTTTCTTTAATATCTTTTAGCGTCATAAAATCAATCCTTTACAATGTTCTGCGGGATTAAACCTTTTATTTCATATTTAAAAATACCGTCGCAAATCCCGATATATATTTCTTCGTTAACTTTTTTATCATCAATGAAAATTTCATCTGCTTTAAATCCGTATATTATACCGTTCCCGCCCAGACTGTCAAACGGAATAACTCTCATAGTTTTTTCGTCTGTTTTTAAATTTTCAAGCTCGCTTTTTTCCGCTATTATTACGCTGGCTCCCGAAAACGGTTCTTTAACGTTGCAACCGCTGTCAGTTTTGCATTTTATATTATATTCTTTGTTATTATGCAGAATTTTAACTTTATGTATTAAACTCGAACCCGTATGGTTTTTATATAGCTTTTTAAATAGAAAAAGTATTACATAAATTACAAATGTTAAGATAATAAGCAACAATGGAGATACGTTAAAATAAACTGCATTATTTATTATTATCATACCGTTTGGAAAAAAGGCGAGATAAATAAATATCATCGCGCCCGTATATAACAATGAAACTATGACGAGCGTTGCCGAGGTTTTAAGAAAGAGATTTTTGTTTTTATATCCAAAGCAGATTAATGTCAGCGCCAAGGATAAAATAATGTCGACCATAAAATTTACAGGGAATTGATTAAACGGCAAAAAAGCGGTAAAGCTAAATATAGCTCCTAAAAAGGCGGATAACAAAAGCCTTGTATATTTTATATTTGCGTGTATAATTCTTTTAACACATAATAACAGTACAAAATCCTCAAACATATTTATAAAGAAAAATACATCTGCATAAATTGTATGCAACTTAATCACCCTTTGCAAATATTATCTCACTGACAAATTGTAAAGTGTGTCACAAAAAGGGAGAGCAAAATGTTTCTTAATGTCATTTTAGGAGTATTTATAGGCGCCTTTATCGGCGCAGGCACGATGTCAATGTATAATTATTTCAGGAGGTAAATTATGAAAGAGAAAAATGATGAAGTAAAGAAAAAGGCAGGAAAAACAGGCAAGAGCGCAGTTGAGCTTATTAATGAAATTGTAGACAGAGCCCACGACTTTGCCGAGGATAAGCTTGATAAGCTTGAAAGTAAATTTAATGATTTAACAGTTGATTAAAAAAGCGTATGCACAAACTGTGCATACGCTTTTTTAAGAAAATTATTTGTTTAATATAGAGGAAGAAAGGTTTGGGGGATATGGATTTCAGAGAGGGACTGCAATGTTTGCGTAAATATAAAAGCAGAACCTGTCCTCTTTATCCAAAGTGAGATAGAGGAAGAAAGGCTTGGGGGATATGGATTTCAGAAAGGGACTGCAATGTCTGACGTGGATATATAAAAAAATTACATTTGGAGATTTCTTTCCCCTGTAAAGGCCAAAGCCAACATTCCGCAACCCACGTGAGTTCCGATTATAGGTCCGATATCAAAGATTAAAGCGTCTTTAACCATTGGCTTAACTCTTTTTCTTAATTCTTTTGCGCCCTCAATGTTGTCCGCGTGTCCAACAATCACGGTTTGATTTTTGTAGTCAAATCCATCTCTCTGCATTTTTTTAATAAGAGCGTCATAAATATTATTAGCGCCTCTTACTTTTCCGACGTTTATAAGCTTTCCGTCGTTGTCAAGGCTTATTATAGGTCTGATTTGTAATGCCTTCGCAAATGTAGCCGTAAAAGATGAAATTCGTCCGCCTCTTTTAAGGTGTTCAATATCTTCAACAATAAACCAGTGGCATACGTGCATTTTGAGGTCTTCTGTATATTTTGCAAGCTCCTCCAAATCGGGCTTATCGTTTTTGAATTTATTTGCGACATAATACATAAGCAAACCTTGTCCTACAGAAGCGCATTTTGAATCAAGAATAGTTATACTGCGGTCGGGATATTTTTCAAGCAAATCTCTTTTTGCAATTCTGCTTGTATTAAAGGTTCCGCTTAAACCTGAAGTAAAGCAGATGTAAAGAATATCCTTTCCCTCTTTTAAAAACGGTTCAAAAAATTCCAAATAAGAATTATAACTAATCTGTGTTGTTTGTGACATAATGCCGTTTTTTAAATTTGAATAAAATGTTTTCAAACTCATTTCTCTGCAATCAAGATAGTGGTTGTAGACCTTTTCCTGCATAAGAAATGCCAAAGGCATAACCTCTAAGTTGCATTTTTTCGCAAAGTCAGCAGGCAAATCGCAGGTTGAGTCGGTCATAAGTATATATTCTCCGTATTTACTCATAAGAACCTCCAAAGTATAAATATACATAAATTATAATAAATCGAAAAATAAATGTCAATAAAGGGGTGTAGATTTTGAATTGCAGATTAGTGGAGCTTAGAAATAAAGAAGTCATAAGCTGTGATAACGGTTGCAGAATAGGGTGTGTTGACGATTTGGAGGTTGATACGTCAAACGCAAGGGTGAGAGCGATTGTCATATACGGCAGGCTTAAATGCTTCGGGCTATTGGGAAGAAAAGAAGATTGCGTTATTCCGTGGGAAAATATCGAGCTTATCGGAGAGGACACGATTCTTGTTAAATTTAAAGTTGACCGTCCTAAAAAGCATAGAAAGAAAGGAGGATTTTTAAAATATATTTAAAAAACAGCTTTTCTACCTGTTTTAAAAAACTTTTTAATGTGTTTAATTTATTTTGTTAATTTTTTACAACAGTATTTTCATTTAAAAGAAATACAGTTACAGGAATTTTACTAAATGTCAGTATTGTAACCGTATTCAGGGGTATAGGGATTTGCAATTTTTAAAAATTTATGTTTAAATGTCGTCGAAATGAAATTGTGTGAACAAAAAAATTAAGACGACTAAAGATGCGCGGTCAATTACAGCGTGTTCGATAGGAGGAATAGTTTTGAGAAGTTCAAATTACAACCATTCAAAAAATACCCCTGAAAGAAAGATGTACAAGTACGCGAAGCCGAGAAAGAAAATCAAGAGAATTTCAAAGCTAAGCTCAATTATAGTTTCGGCTTTTATAGTTTTCGGCGTCGTTATTATTCCGAGTGTTACATACATTCAGGATGTTGAGGCTGTTACAGAAATAAGAAATTATATTGTTGATGTCACAGAATGTTTAACAACTCAGAGTGATAATAATAAGTCTGAAGAAGCTGTTGCAGAAAAAAATACCGACGAAACACAGAAGCCGACAAAGCCTGTGAAACCTGAAATGAGTAAGTCTGTTAAAAACGAAGATAATGACTCGAACGACGGCGAAGCGGATAAAACAGAAGACGAAAGTCTTGTCGATTCCGAAAAGACAGACAAGTCTTATGAACCAAAGCATATTTCTTTATCATCATACGACAGAGAAAAGCTTGAAAGACTTGTTATGGGTGAGGCAGGCGGACTTGGCTACACAGGCGCGGCGCTTGTAGCGCAAACAATCCGCGATACTATGGAACTTGAAAATACAAGCTCTATTGATTATATTATAAATTCATATCAGTACGAAGGAAGTACAGAGGGAGAGGCCACAAATGATGTAAAAAATGCCGTTTCATACATATTTGACGAGGACGGCTACGTTGTAAGGCACAGAATACTTTACTTCTATGCGTCGGATATAGTTAAAAGTGAATGGCACGAAACTCAGCAGTTTATAACATCCTGCGGTAGCGAAAGATTTTTTGACCGCTGGTAAAATATAATAGAAATCAAATAGAAATAAAAATCAGGTATTATCAAAAAATACTTGATTTTTTTCTATTTTATGGTATAATATATAGGCATTTCGCACGTTTGAGCCTATCGGTGAGGTGTACGGAAAGGATACATTCCGTAAAATATCCGATAAAATCAAGGCTCGGCGGAGGTTTAACCTAAGGAGGAATTTATTATGGCAGCAGTATCCATGAAACAGCTTCTTGAAGCAGGTGTTCATTTCGGACATCAGACAAGACGTTGGAACCCAAAAATGGCGGAGTATATCTTTACAGAGCGTAACGGTATCTACATTATTGATTTGCAGAAAACCGTTAAAAAGCTTGACGAGGCGTATAACTTCGTAAAAGAATTATCAATGGAAGGCAAAAGCGTTCTTTTCGTTGGTACAAAAAAGCAGGCTCAGGATTCTATCAAAGAAGAGGCGGAGCGTGCGGGCGCGTACTATGTTAACGCAAGATGGCTCGGCGGTATGCTTACTAACTTCTCAACAATCCGCAAAAGAATCGCTCGTTTAAAACAGCTCAGAGCTATGCAGGAGGACGGCACGTTCGACCTTCTTCCCAAAAAGGAAGTTATTAAGCTTAATCTTGAAATTGATAAGCTCGAGAAATTTATGGGCGGTATTAAGGATATGCCCGAAATGCCCGGCGCAATGTTTATTGTTGACCCGAGAAAAGAAAAGATTGCGGTTGCGGAGGCTAAAAAGCTTGACATTCCCGTTATTGCTATCGTTGACACAAACTGTGACCCCGATGAAATTGATTATGTTATTCCCGGAAACGATGACGCTATCCGCGCGGTAAAGCTTATTGCGGGCGCAATGGCTGACGCTATCATTGAGGGCCGTGAAGGTCAGATGGGCGCGGCGGCAGTTGAAGATGAAGACGAAGAAGAGGAAACAGAAGAATAATTTTATTTAATAAATATCGAAAGGATTGATATAAATGAGTTTTACGGCTCAAGACGTTAAGGCGTTAAGAGAAAAGACCGGATGCGGTATGATGGACTGCAAAAAGGCTCTTGTAGAGGCTGACGGTGATATGGACAAGGCAGTCGACATTCTTCGTGAACAGGGACTTGCCAAGGTTGCTAAAAAGGCGTCAAGAATTGCCGCGGAAGGCGTAGCGTACGCTACAACCTCCGATGATAATAAAACAGGCGTTGTAGTTGAGGTTAACGCTGAAACGGACTTCGTCGCGAAGAACGCTGATTTTATTGCATTTGTTGAAACAGTTGCAAAGACAATTTTAAACGAGAATCCCTCGGACATCGACGCTCTGTTAGCTCTTAAAGCCGACGGTATGGATGTAACGGTTGACGAGCTTTTGCGTGAAAAAATCCAGGTTATCGGAGAAAATATTAAAATACGCCGTTTTGCCCGCTTTGAGGGCGCTTGCGTATCATACGTTCACGCAGGCGGTAAAATAGGTGTTCTTGTTAATTTTGATACAGACGTTTCGGATAAGGCAGAGTTTGTAACCTGCGGTAAGGATGTAGCAATGCAAATTGCCGCTTTAGGCACATTATATCTCAATCGTAACGAAGTACCGTCAGATGTACTTGAACACGAGAAAGAGATTATGAGAGCTGAGGTTATCAACTCCGGTAAACCCGAGGCTATTGCTGATAAGATTGTTATGGGCAAAATCAATAAATACTACAAGGAAAACTGTCTTGTTGACCAGGAATTTGTAAAGGACAATAAGCAGACAGTAAAGCAGTATGTTGATTCCGTAGCAAAGAGCTTAGGCGGTAAAATCGAAATTAAGCAGTTCGTTCGTTTTGAAAAAGGCGAGGGACTTGAAAAGCGTCAGGACGACTTCGCGGCTGAAGTTGCCTCAATGACAAAATAATTATTAAAGTTTAAAAAGGTTATCTCTCACGGGATAACCTTTTTTTATTACAAAAATGTATCCAAAATATGGTTTATAATTCCTTTATAGCGTTATAATATTAGCGTGGTAGAGTAAAATTAATATAATTATATTTATATTATAATGGAGTGTAAAGAATGGGACTTAAATATAAAAGAATTTTGTTAAAGCTTTCGGGTGAATCTCTTGCGGGAGATAAAAAACAGGGTATTGATTTCGATACCGTCACAAAAATATGCAAGCCTATTAGAAGACTCGTGGACGAGGGCGCACAAATTGCTATTGTTGTCGGAGGCGGTAACTTCTGGAGAGGTAGAAGCTCGGGCTCAATGGACAGAACAAGAGCCGACCATATCGGAATGCTTGCGACGGCAATAAACGCGTTGGGTGTTGCGGACTCTCTTGAGGCGCTCGGGGTTGACGTAAGAGTTCAGACGGCTATCTCAATGCGTCAGGTTGCCGAGCTTTACATTCGCGGAAAGGCTATCCGCCACCTTGAAAAGGGCAGAGTTGTTGTATTCGGCTGCGGCACGGGTAATCCCTTTTTCAGCACTGATACAGCGGCGGCTTTAAGAGCGGCGGAGATTGACGCAGATATTATTATGAAAGCAACTATGGTAGACGGTGTTTATGACTGCGACCCGAAAACTAACCCCAACGCCGTTAAATATGACCATATTACGCACCACGAGGTTCTTAACAAAAGCCTTGCCGTTATGGACAGCACCGCGGCATCTCTTTGCAAGGACAACGGTATAGCAATTTTGGTTTTCAGTATTGATGACCCCGAAAATATTTATAAAGCTGTTAAAGGCGAGAATATCGGTACTCTCGTCGATTAATGATTTAGGAGGATTTTTCTATGAAAGAATTATTAAACCATGCTGAAGAAAGAATGAAAAGAAGAATTAATCATCTTAACGAGGAATATAAGTCAATAAGAGCGGGCAGAGCCAATCCCTCTATTCTCGATAAGGTTAAGGTTGACTATTACGGAACTCCCACTCCCGTAAATCAGGTTGCAAATGTTTCCGTAACCGAGGCGCGCACCATAACAATTCAGCCGTGGGACGCTTCAATTCTCGGAGATATTAATAAAGCGATTTTAACCTCCGATATAGGAATTAATCCGCAAAACGACGGAAAGCTTATCCGTCTTAATTTTCCTCCTCTCACAGAGGACAGACGTAAAGAAATTGTTAAAGATGTCGCTAAAATCGCGGAGGGTACTAAGGTTCAGATTCGTAATGTCCGCCGTGACGCGCTTGATGACCTCAAAAAGATGAAGAAAAACGGTGATTTGACAGAGGACGATTTAAAGGACGGCGAGAAAAAAGTACAGGTTCTCACAGATAAATATATTAAAGAATCAGAATCTCTCTGTTCTGATAAGCAGAAAGAAATTATGGAGCTTTAATATGGCTTTCTTTAAAAAGAAAAAGCAAAACGCTCAACATCCGAGAGTTTTGCCCGAGCATATCGGAATAATTATGGACGGTAACGGACGCTGGGCAAAAAAGCGCAAGCTTCCCCGTTCCGCGGGACATAATGCAGGGGGCAAGGTCTTTCGTACTATATCGCGCTATTGCAGTGATATAGGGATAAAGTATCTTACTGTATATGCGTTTTCTACCGAAAACTGGAAACGTCCCAAGGATGAAATTGACGCTCTTATGAAGCTTTTTAAGGATTACCTTGAGGAAGCTTTGAGAGATTTCAAAGACGACAGCATAGTAGTAAGATTTATTGGAGACAAATCCCCGTTTTCCGATGAATTAAGAGCTCTTATGATTGAAAATGAAGAGGGCTCCAAGGACAGAGACGGTATGGTTTTAAATATCGCTATGAATTACGGAAGCAGAGACGAGCTTGTCCGAGCGGTAAAATTAATCTCGCAGGGTGTTAAAAACGGCGAGATTGACATAAATTCTATTGACGAGGATTTAGTTTCCTCAAATCTTTACACATCAGGACAGCCCGACCCCGACCTTATTATAAGACCGTCGGGAGAATACCGTATTTCAAACTTTATGCTATGGCAGTCGGCATATACCGAATTTGTAATTATGAATAAGCTTTGGCCTGATTTTACAACAGACGACCTTGATGAGGCTATCAATATTTTTAACAGCAGAAACCGTCGTTTTGGCGGAGTTTAAGGTGTATTATGGACTCGATGAAATCCAGATTAATTACTTCAGCGGTGGGAATTCCTCTCGCTATATTACTTTTAATTCTCGGAGAACGCTTTCATTGGATAATGTATGTCATTATTTCCTTACTGTGTATTTTAATGATATTTGAACTTTTGTCCGCGAGAAGGCTTCATAAAAATTTGAATATTTTTATACCGTGTATGGTATTCGCTGTCGTTCAGCCATTGCTTGTACCGCTTAAAATGGGATTGTTGCCTACTTATTTGTTTTTACTTGTAATGTTTCTTGTTATGATAAACGCGAGTGAAAAAATTTCCTATCCCGATTTGTGTTTTGCGTTATTGGGAACAATTATTGTTGTTCTTGGAATGTCAAGTATTCTTTTACTTCCCCCGAGATATAACAACTATTTCACATTTTTCTTTGTGCTGTGCATCGGCACCCCCTGGTGCGCCGACGCGGGAGCATATTTTTTCGGAGTTTTTTTAGGACATCATAAGCTTTGCCCGAAAGTCAGTCCGAATAAAACTGTTGAGGGCTTTGCCGGAGGAATAGTTGTAGGTACTTTAAGCGCTTTAATTATCGGTTTTATTTATATGTTTATTTATCCTAACGCTGAATTTAACTATATTTTACTTTTATTTATAGGACTTTTTTCAAGTGTTATTTCCGTACTCGGTGACCTTACGTTTTCGTTGATAAAACGCTCCTGCAAAATAAAGGATTACGGCGCGATTTTTCCGGGACACGGAGGCTTTCTTGACAGATTTGACAGCGTAATTTTTGCGGCGCCTTTAATTTATTTTATGGGAAAATATTTCGCTATATTTTTATTTTAGGTGAGTTATGATTAAAAATATTTCAATTCTCGGTTCAACGGGTTCCATCGGAACCCAGGCGTTGGATGTAGTAGATAATTTAGGCCTAAATGTATCCGCGGTTACGGCGGGGACAAATATCAGATTACTTGAAGAGCAGGTTAGAAAATATAAGCCTGCTCTTGCAGTCGTTTTTAACGAAAGTAAATTTTTTGAATTTAAGACAAATATTGCGGATACTAATACTAAGGTTTCCTGCGGTATGGACGGTTTGATTGAGGCGGCAACAGTAAATGAAGCCGATTTAGTTTTAAATTCCGTTGTTGGTATGGTAGGCTTACAGCCCACAATATGCGCGGCAAACGCAAAAAAGAATATCGCACTTGCCAACAAGGAAACTCTTGTCGCGGGCGGAAGTCTTGTTATGAAGGCCGTAAGGGATAACGGTGTAAATCTTTATCCCGTGGACAGCGAACACTCCGCTATTTTTCAATGCTTGCAGGGCTGTCCCGAGAAAAAGGCGCTCAAAAGACTTATTTTAACCGCTTCTGGCGGACCGTTTTTCGGAAAAAAGACGGAAGATTTAAAATCAGTTACCGTAGAGCAGGCGTTAAATCATCCTAACTGGGATATGGGCGCAAAAATAACTATAGACTCCGCTACAATGATGAATAAAGGTCTTGAAATAATAGAGGCGTCTTGGCTTTTTGATATGCCTGCCGATAAAATTGATGTTGTTGTTCACCGGGAAAGCGTTATACATTCGATGATAGAATATGAGGACAATTCAGTTTTAGCACAGCTTGGAGTGCCGGATATGCGTATTCCAATCCAATACGCTGTCACATATCCCAAACGATTAAAGTCGCCGGTAAAACAGCTTTCTCTCACCGATTATGGTAAACTGACATTTTTTGAGCCTGATTATGAAACCTTTAAATGCCTTAATGCGTGCAAGCTCGCAATAGACAGGGGCGGACTTTGCGCGGCGGCGGCTAACGGAGCGAACGAGGTTGCGAACGCCTTATTCAGAGAAAGGAAAATCTCTTTTCTTGATATAGGAGAGTTGGTTACAAACGCTATGTTAAATCAGGCTAATACTGAAGCTGAAAATGTTGAAGACGTTCTAAAAGCCGATAAAAGGGCAAGAGAATATGTACTTAACAGCATTTGAATTTGGAGTTGAATTATTTTGGAAATTTTAACAATAATAGCTTTAATAATTATCGGAGTACTTCTTTTTGAGCTTATTATTCTTTTCCATGAGGGCGGTCATTTTCTGACGGCAAAAAAAAGCGGAGTTCAGGTTAACGAGTTTTCAATAGGAATGGGACCAAAGATTTTCGGCTTCAAAAAGGGAGAAACCCAATATTCATTCAGACTTTTTCCTATAGGCGGTTATTGCGCGATGGAGGGAGAGGACGAGGAAAGCGAAAATTCCCGTGCTTTCACAAACGCAAAGATTTGGAAAAGAATGATTATAATTGTCGCGGGGGCTTTTATGAATATTGTTCTCGGACTTATTATGATGTTCGTGATAGTCGTTCAAAGCTCCTCTTTTTCTTCCACTACAATAGACAGCTTTCCTCAAAACTCTTACTCGGCTAACAGCGGACTTGAAAAGGGCGATACAATAGTTAATATCAACAACTACAGTATATATAACGCGCAGGATATGTCGTTCGCCATAGCGACAATGCCCTGCAAAGACGTAGACGGAAAGACATTATCCGTTTATAAGCAGGATTGCGCCCTGACGCTTTGCAAGCTGTATACTGAAATTTATAATGATAAAAAATCCAAATACAGTGAAAAACAGCTTAATGAGATTGTAAATATTCTTTCCGAAGGTACAGATAAAATTAATGCCGTAACCTCAAAAACTTCCGCAAAGAAATTTATGGAAGAATATTACGCTGAGATAGAAAAATATATCGGAGTAAATGACTATAAAATCCCAAAAATAGAAGTTAAAAAAACTCGTCAGCGTTATGAAGCGAATGTTGATGTAATTCGTGATAATAAAAGAGTTTCCCTAAAAAACGTACAGTTCTACACATATCTTGAGTCGAAAGACGCCGAAAAGCCGTCGGTTGCTGTCGACTATTATGTTAAACCTATAGAAAAGAATTTTGCCACAGTTTTACAGCAAACAGGAAGCCAGACGGTTTCCGTAGTGCGAATGGTTTGGTCGTCGCTTGTGGGACTTGTGAGCGGACAATTTTCATTTAAAGATATTTCAGGGCCCGTAGGCGCGGCATCCGCGATTACGCAGGTTGCCTCAAAAGGACTTGAAAACAGTTTTTTAAGCGCGTTTAATAATATACTTTATATGATGATGGTCATATCCGTTAACCTCGGCGTGTTTAATATGTTGCCGTTTCCCGCGCTTGACGGCGGAAGATTTCTGTTTTTGCTGATTGAGTTTATATTCAGAAAACCGATTCCCCGAAAGGCGGAACAGGTTGTCAACGGAATTGGTCTTGCAATTCTTCTGACATTTATGGCGGTAATTACCGTAAAAGATGTATGGATGCTTTTTCCTTTTGCTAAGGGAGGTTAATTATGGGAAGTAAAATTCAGGTTACGGCAGGTGACGTAAAAATCGGCGGAGGCGCAAAAATCAGCGTTCAGTCTATGCTAAACGTTCCAGCTGACGATATTGACGGCAGTGTTAAACAAGCCGTCGCTCTTGAAAATGCAGGCTGTGATATTATAAGAGCCGCCATTCCCGATAAAAAATCAGTAAAGCTCATCCCTGCGCTTAAAGAAGCTGTAAGCGTTCCTATTGTCGCGGATATACATTTTGATTATAAGCTTGCGTTAGAGGCTGTCGAGGCAGGAATTGACAAAATCCGCATTAACCCGGGAAATATAGGCTCTGATGACAGAGTGAAGGCAGTCGCAAATGCCTGTTCAAATAAAAACATTCCGATAAGAATAGGAGTAAACAGCGGTTCCATGGAAAAAGAAATCCTGAAAAAATACGGCGCTCCAACCGCGCAGGCGCTTTGCGACAGCGCATTGTACCACGCCTCTCTTCTCGAAAAGTTTGACTTTAACGATATTGTGCTTTCAATGAAAAGCTCAACTGTTTCAACAATGGTACAAGCTTATGAGCTTGCAAGCGAGAGATGTGACTATCCTTTACATCTCGGAGTTACAGAGGCAGGTACGGAAAGGTACGGTATTATAAAATCATCAGCCGGAATCGGCTCGCTCTTACTCCACGGAATAGGCGATACTATCCGTGTTTCTCTGACTGCAGATCCCGTAAGGGAGGTTTATGCCGCAAGGGATATTTTAAAATGTCTTGACATTGAAAAGGGCGGAGTGCAGTTTATTTCCTGCCCGACCTGCGGAAGAACGAAGATTAATCTTATTGCTCTTGCAAATGAGGTTCAGGAACGTCTTCGCGACTGCAAAAAAAACATTAAGGTTGCCGTTATGGGTTGTGTTGTAAACGGCCCCGGAGAGGCTCGGGAGGCAGACTACGGAATCGCTGGCGGTGACAAAATGGGACTAATTTTTAAAAAGGGAGAAATTCTCTGCAAGGTCAGCGAAGATAAGCTTGTTGACGCTTTGATTGAAGAAATTAACAAAGATAATTGATATTTAAGGAAGTACAATGAAAGAATTTAAGGAAATATTCGGACAATTTATAGATGAAAACAGAATATCTCCGTCAATTTACAATTCATCAGTAAGCAATGTTAAAGTAAATTCATCGCTTAGAACTGTTGAAATTTATCTTGATTTCAATGAACTTGTAAGCAGGGAGGATTTACATAAAACTGAGAATATACTGAGAAATTCACCGCTTTCATTAACAAAGGCTGTTGTTTTTCCTCATTTTAAAAAGGAGCTTTTTTCAACAAGCTATTTTGACGAGCTTATATCGGAACTTAAATTAAAAATTCCGAGGATAAACGGCACTTTTAAAAACAGCGAGGCTGTTTTAAACGGAGATACGCTTAATATTACCCTTAATAACGGCGGTAAAGCGCTTCTTGACAGCGTCAATTTTGATATGGAGCTTGCAAGGCTCGTTTACAATGAATTTGACAGGGAAATAAAAATAATATATGACGGTGTAACTGCCGTAGACGGTGAAAGTAAGGATTATATAGAATCTCAAATCAATACCGAGAAAAAGCTCCAGAGAGAAAATCTTGAAAAAATCGCGGATATGTTTGACGAGAATGAAATGTCTGTAAAGAACAGCGCACAGGAACGTAAAATAAAATCCGCAAAGGAAATTGAAGTCAGAAAGGGAAAATTTTTAACTCCGCAGATTATAAACTCTTCAATCAGACCTCTTTACGGAAGAGTTGTAAAGGGTAAAATTATTCCTATTTCAAATGTTTCTTATGATTCGGGAAAGGTTACCGTTTGGGGCGATGTATTTGCGACGGAGAAGAAGGTAACCCGCTCGGGAGATAAAAATATATTTACAATAGATATTACCGATTACACAGGTTCTATTACAGTTAAGGTTTTCGGGCTGATAAAGCAAACGCAAATTGTCGAAAATATTAAGACGGGCGACGCTGTTGTTGTAAACGGTGATGTCGAGTTTGATAAATTCGCGGGCGGACTTGTAATTAACGCGCGCAGTATTTCAACAGCTCAAAAAGTTAAAGTAGTTGATAACGCTCCAAAAAAGAGAGTGGAGCTTCATCTTCACACGAATATGTCGCAAATGGACGGTATGACCTCCGCAAAGGAGCTTATTAACAGAGCCGTTTTATGGGGACACCCTGCAATCGCTATTACGGACCACGGAGTTGCGCAGGCATTTCCCGAGGCTATGAACACAGCAAAGAAAATTAACAAAGACGGAGAAAAAATCAAAATCCTCTACGGAACGGAGGCGTATTTTGTTGACGACTTGGTTGAGTCTGTATCGGGAGAACAAAACGAAAGCTTAAAAGGAACCTTTATATGCTTTGATATAGAAACAACGGGTTTGTCAGCGCGCAAGGACAAAATAACGGAAATCGGAGCGGTCAAGGTAGTTAACGGCGAGGTTACGGATACATTCTCAACTTTTGCCAATCCGGAGATACCCATTCCTTCAAAAATCACGGAGCTTACGGGAATAACTGACGCAATGGTTAAGGACGCGCCGAGCCAGTCAGAAGCCGTAAAAGCATTTCTTGACTTTGCCGGCGAAAATATCCTTGTCGCTCATAACGCGCCGTTTGATACAAGCTTTATCCGTACTGCCTGCGAGAATATGGGAGTTGAGTACAACTATACCTCAATTGACACGGTAGTAATTTGCAGAAGTATTTTAAAGGATATTAAGAATTGCAAGCTTGATACCGTAGCAAAATATATGAGGCTCGGTAATTTTAATCACCACAGAGCGACCGACGACGCTCAAATGCTTGCGAGTATTTTTGTTGAACTCGGCAAAAGGCTCAGATATGATTACAATATAACTGAAGTTAAAGATATAAATACAAAAATTGTGGGAGGAGATTTAAAAAAGCTTCCTGCTTATCATCAAATTATTTTAGTTAAAAATCTTACTGGACTTAAAAATTTATATAAGCTTATTTCTTACAGTCATCTGAATTATTTTTACAAAAAACCGAGAATACCCAAATCGGAGTTGATAAAGCACAGAGAAGGTCTTTTAATCGGTTCAGCCTGCGAGGCAGGTCAGCTTATGCGCGCGATTATCGGCGGAAAACCCAAGGAAGAAATTGAAGAAATCGCAAAATTTCACGATTATCTTGAAATTCAGCCTGTGGGTAACAACGCATTTATGCTTAGAAACGGTCAGGTTAAGTCAGAAGCTGATTTACAGGATTTAAACCGTCAGGTTGTAAAGCTCGGTGAAAAACTCAATATTCCTGTTGTCGCAACCTGCGACGTTCATTTTATGGATCCTGAGGACGCGGATTTCCGTATGATTTTGCAGGCGGGACAGGGATATACCGACGCTAAACAGCAAGCGCCTTTATATTATAGAACAACCGCCGAAATGCTTGAGGAATTTTCTTATCTCGGAAAAGAAAAAGCGTATGAAATTGTTGTTGAAAACACTAACGCAATTGCGGACAGCATAGAAAGTATTAGGCCCATACCCGACGGAAACTTTCCCCCGTTTATCGAGGGAGCGGAGCAACAGCTTAATGATATTACGTGGGAGAGAACAAAGAAAAGATATGGCGACCCCCTGCCCGAAATTGTTGAGGCGCGTCTGAAAAAAGAGCTTAACGCTATTAACACATACGGTTACTCGGTGCTTTATATGACGGCTCAGAAGCTTGTTGCTGACAGTGAGGCGCACGGATACCTTGTCGGTTCAAGAGGAAGCGTCGGTTCTTCGTTCGTAGCTACAATGTCGGGAATTTCCGAGGTGAATCCGCTTTGTCCGCACTATGTTTGTCCGAAATGTTGTCACAGCGAGTTTTTTGAACATGGCGAGTACGGCTCCGGCTTTGATATGCCCCCGAAGAACTGTCCCGAGTGCGGAACGCCTATGGACCGTGACGGACACGAAATTCCGTTTGAAACCTTCCTCGGTTTTAAGGGCGACAAGGTTCCCGATATCGACCTTAACTTCAGCGGAGAGTATCAGTCAAAGGCGCACAGATATACAGAGGAGCTTTTCGGACGCGACCACGTATTTAAAGCGGGTACAATTTCAACGGTCGCTGATAAAACCGCTATCGGATTTGTAAAGAAATACGCTGAAGAAAACAATATCACGTACCACAAGGCAGAGGAAAAACGTCTTGCGATTGGCTGTACCGATATAAAGCGTACGACAGGCCAGCATCCGGGCGGAATGGTTGTTGTTCCCAAAGGATATGATATTTACGATTTTTGTCCTGTTCAGCACCCTGCCAATGATATGAAAAGCGATAACATTACAACACACTTTGATTTCCACTCAATTCACGATACTATCACCAAGCTTGACGAGCTCGGACACGATGTGCCGACGATTTATCATTATCTTGAGGAATTTACGGGCATTCCAGTAATGCAGGTGAGTATGAGCGACCCTCAGGTTATGTCGCTGTTTACCTCGCCCGAGGCTTTAGGCGTTACTGCGGAGGATATAGACTTTGAAACGGGAACTCTTTCGATTCCCGAGTGCGGAACCGATTTTGTTAAGGGTATGCTCATAGAGTCACAGCCGAAAACATTTTCCGACCTTCTCCAAATTTCGGGACTTTCACACGGTACCGATGTTTGGCTCGGAAACGCGCAGGAACTTATAAAGCAGGGAATATGCACAATTTCAGATGTTATCGGAACTCGTGATTCAATTATGACTTATCTTCTCCATAAGGGATTGGAGCCGGGAATGGCTTTTAAAATTATGGAGATTACGAGAAAGGGTAACGCGTCAAAGCTGTTTAACGAGGAGCATTACAAGGCTTTTAAGGAACATAATGTACCACAGTGGTATATTGATTCTTGTCTTAAAATCAAGTATATGTTTCCTAAGGCTCACGCCGCCGCGTATATGATTGCGGCGCTACGCCTCGGCTGGTACAAGGTTCACAGGCCCGTTGAATATTACGCGGCTTATTTTACCGTGCGAAACGACAATTTTGACGGCGCAACCGTAATGCGCGGCAGAAACGCTGTTAGGGAAAAAATGCGCAATATCAAGCAAATGGGTTATGAAGCCTCCGCGAAGGATAACGCTGAATATGGAATGTTGCAGATTGTCAATGAAATGATGGCAAGAGGTGTAGAGATTTTACCGATTGATATTTATAAATCAAAGGCAAAAACCTTTGCTGTAGAAGACGGTAAAATCAGAATGCCGTTTTGCGCTTTATCGGGAGTGGGAGAGTCCGCGGCTATTTCCTTGGAGGAGGGCTGTAAAGACGGAGATTATCTCTCTATCGAAGAACTCCAAATGAAAACCAAGGCGTCAAAAACCATTATTGAACAATTAAAGGAATGCGGTGCAACGGGAGATTTGCCTGAAAGCGCACAAATGTCATTTTTCTAAATAAATCTATTATAAATTCAGCACAAATATATCAGAGAGGATTGATATATAATGAAAAAAAAGTTTAACAAAATGGCAGGGATACTTATTTGTATTACCTTTGCCGTATTCTTGCTTTTTATCAAGGATAATGTTGACGTTATATGGGGCGCGATATGCAACTTTGCAACCATTCTTACTCCGTTTGTATATGCTTTCGGTATAGCGTATATCCTTAACTTTCCGTTTAGATTTATCCAGAATAAGCTTTTCGGAAAAATTAAATCACAGCATTTTGAAAAAATTAAAAAGCCCTTAGCGCTTTTACTGACATATCTTTTCTTCTTCGGTTTAATCGGATTTTTCCTCGCAATTCTTATCCCTCAGCTATCGGAAAACATAACGAAGCTTGTTACAAGCGTGCCGTCGTATGTGAAATCCTTCAGAGAGATAACAACAGGCTTAGTTACCTGGATTAACGAAAGATTCCATTTGAATTTAAGCTTTCTTGATAATATTAACGGAGCGGTTGAAAATTTCATACGTTCTCTCTCGGACATCAATAATATCGGAAGAGTGTATACGGCCGCAATGAATACGGCGGGATTTGTTTACAATTGGGTTATGGCTCTTATTCTTTCGGCATATATGCTCGGTTCAAAGGAATATCTTTGCAAACAGCTCAAAAGGCTCGGCGCCGCTTTTCTTCCGACAAAATGGCTTCCGACAATCTATCAGATTATAAATGTTTCCGATGATAAATGCGGTAAATTTTTAGTTGGAAAAATTCTTGATTCCACAATTATAGGTCTTATGGTATTCGTATATATGACGGTCAGAGCGATTCCGTACGCGCCTTTAATCAGCGTTATTGTCGCCGTTTGTAATATTATCCCGTTTTTCGGACCGTTCATCGGGGGTATTCCCAGCGCGTTGCTCTTGCTATTGGTAAATCCGGCGTACTGCATCGAATTCGTTATTATGATATTTGTATTCCAGCAGATAGACGGAAACCTTATTGGACCGAAGATTGTCGGCTCGCAGGTTGGATTAATCGGATTTTGGTCACTGTTTTCAGTTATGGTCGCAGGAGGATTGTTCGGTATTGCGGGTATGATTTTGGGAACACCGATTTTTGCCGCTATTTATACTCTTGTCGGAAGAAAAACAGGTTCAAGAATTGATATGAAGGGTGAAAACGCAACCCGTGTTATTGAAATGAACGTTGTTAAATCATCGGGATTAACAAATATGAAGGCAAAAGTTATCAAAAAGCCCGTTAAAAGACCAAAAGACGCTGACGACAATAACAGCGAGAATTGACAAATATAATTTTATATGTTAACATATTAGCACACTAAAGTACAGAGGTAATTTTATGAAGAAAAATTTAAAAATAACTCCCGAGGGTACAAAGGATTATCTTTTCAAGGAATGTACCGCGGTTGATTATGTGTGCAAAAAAATTCAAAACGTATTTGATAATCATCAGTTTCACCGTGTAATTACGCCCGCTTTAGAGTATTACGACTTGTTTTCAACCGATTTAAGCGGAATTTCACCCGAATCAATGTTTAAAACTACCGACAACAACGGAAGACTTATAGCCGTTCGTCCCGATTCCACGCTTCCGATTGCCAGGCTCGTTTCAACTCGTATGCAGAATGAGGTTCTTCCCGTACGCCTTTACTATAATCAGGCTGTCTACAGGAACAATCCGAGTTTTACGGGCAGAAGTAACGAAATTATGCAGATGGGTATTGAACTTATCGGTTCAAGGGGAAAAAGAGCTGACCTCGAAGTAATTACAACAGCTATTCAGAGTATGCAGGCAGTATCGGACGATTTCAGAATTGAAGTCGGACACTCAATGCTGTTTAATACGCTTTTGGATTCTCTTGATGCCGATGATGAAATAAAAGAGCATATCAGAATTTATATAGAAAATAAAAATTATTCCGCTCTTAATGATATTCTCGATAAACTCAAGCCGAGCGATACCGTAACGGCAATAAGAACCGTTCCGTCGCTGTTCGGCGGTGAGGAAGTTTTTGAAAGAGCCGAGAAAATTATAAATAATAAAAAAGCGTTAGACGCGATTGAATATCTTAAAAGCCTTTACAAGGACCTCTCTACTCTCGATTTGGGCGATAAAATCATTATAGACCTGGGACTTGTCCAGCACAACGATTACTACAGCGGAATAGTTTTTACAGGCTATGTTTTGGGATACGGCGACGCAATTTTGTCAGGGGGACGTTACGATAAAATTTTTGATGAATTTAACTGCTCTATCGGAGCGTCTGGCTTTGCCATAAATATTAATCACCTTGCGGAGCAGGCCCGCTATTACTCAAAAAGTAATATCCCGGAGGTACTTGTTTTTGCCAAGAACGACTGCGATATTATGAAAGCTATCAAATATACCTCAAAGCTTGTCGAACAGGGAACAAAAGCGCAGTTTTCGGATTTATTCGATGAAGATGAGGCGCGGAAATTCGCGGAAAAGCTTGGTATAAAAAAGTTTGAGATAATAGGTGATTGATATGAAACCGATTAGAATAGCTCTTACTAAGGGCAGACTTGAAAAATCAACGGTAGAGCTTTTTGAAAAACTCGGATATAACTGTGATGAGATACATAATAAAGGTCGTCGTCTTATTCTTTCCGTAGGTGGCGGACAGTTTGAGGTCGTTCTTGCAAAAGCGGCTGACGTTATAACATATGTTGAGCACGGGGTTTGCGACCTCGGTGTTGTCGGCAAGGACACAATTCTTGAAAACGGAACATCCTTTTACGAGCTTCTTGATTTAGGCTTTGGCAAATGCAAATTTGCGTTAGCTTGTAAAAAAGGTTATGATTTTTACCACGGATACGGCGCTAAAACCATCGCTACAAAATATCCGAAAGTTACGCGTAATTTCTTTGAGGGGAAAAATATGGACGTCCGCGTAATTAAAATCGAGGGTTCCGTAGAGCTTGCTCCCCTTGTAGGACTTGCGGACGGAATTGTAGATATTGTTGAAACAGGCTCAACTCTTAAAGCCAATGACCTTGAGGTTATAGAATATGTGACGGATATTTCCGCAAGATTAATCGCAAATACCGCGAGTTTAAAGCTTAGAAAGAACGAAATAGAGGAGCTTGTACGAAAAATGGAGGCAGAGGTAAAATGATTACTACCGTAGTTGCAAACGGTAAAGATGAATACGCTTTTATAAAAAACCTGAAAGAACGCTCAAACAGCGGGGCAAAGGATGTTTCGGGCATTGTCAATGATATTATTATCAATGTAAAAGAAAACGGAGATAAGGCTGTTTACGATTATACCGTTAAATTTGACGGAAAAGCCCCCAAAAAAGTTGAAATTTCCGCTGATGAGATTGACAGTATTATCGCGAAATGCGATAAAAATTACATAGAAACCTTAAAAAAAGCGACGAAAAATATTGAGGATTTTCATAAAAGACAAATTCAGCAATCCTGGCTCACGACAAAAGAAAACGGAGTAATTATGGGTCAACGTGTCAGAGGACTTGCGAGGGTAGGACTTTATGTACCGGGCGGTACGGCGGCATATCCATCATCGGTTCTTATGAACGCCGTTCCCGCTAAGCTTGCGGGCTGTAAAGAAATTGTAATGACAACCCCGCCTTCAAAAGACGGAAAACCCAATCCCGATATAATAGCCGCCGCTAAAATTGCAGGTGTTGACCGAATATTTCTTATGGGCGGGGCGCAGGCTGTTGCGGCTCTTGCATACGGCACAAAACAGGTTCCGAAGGTGGACAAAATTGTCGGTCCCGGGAATATATTTGTCGCAACGGCTAAAAAGCTTCTTTACGGAGTTGTCGATATTGATATGATTGCGGGACCGAGCGAAATTCTCATTTTAGCAGATAAAACCGCTAATCCTAAATTTTTAGCGGCTGACCTTATGAGCCAGGCTGAACACGACCGACTTGCAAGCTCGATTCTTCTGACCGATTACGCGCCTTTAGCCGATAGGGTGAAAGAGGAGCTTAAAAAACAATGTGAAAAGCTTGAACGCAGGGATATTATTAAAGAGTCGCTTAAAAATTACGGAGCGGTTATCGTATGTTCGGATATGGAACAGGCGGTTAAATTCGCGAACGATTTAGCGCCCGAACATCTCGAGGTTTGCTGTGAAAGTCCTATGGAGTATATCGGCAGGCTCGATAACGCGGGTTCGGTATTTTTGGGAAGCTTCAGTCCCGAGCCTTTAGGCGATTATTTCGCGGGACCCAATCACGTTTTGCCTACAAGCGGTACGGCGCGTTTCTTCAGCCCGCTTTCGGTTGAAAGCTTTCTTAAAAAATCAAGCTTTATATATTATACCGAACAGGCTCTAAAAAACGACGCCGACGATATAGTCCGCTTTGCTCAGGTTGAGGGCTTAACCGCCCACGCAAATTCAATTAAAGTCAGATTTGATAATGGCCAGGGTGATTAATTTGTCCTATGAATTAAATGATAAAATAAACAATTTAATACCGTACGAGCCGATAGAGGGAGATTATTCAATCAGGCTTGACGCTAACGAGTGTACGCTCGGCTACAGCGAGGATTTTATGAAAATCGTTGATAAGGCTGTTCATAGCGTTGAGTTTAACCGTTATCCCGACCCCGTGTGCTTAAAGCTAAGAAAATCCTTTGCGGATTACTATGAAATTAATTGTAAAAATGTAACGGTCGGCAACGGTTCTGACGAACTTATCTTTCTCATTGAGTCGGCGTTTTTACAAAAAGGGGATAGGTTGTCGGTTTTATCTCCCGATTTCAGTATGTATGAATTTTACAGCGGTATAACCGAAAATCCTTGTGTTAAATTTCAAAAAAATCCCGATTTATCTATTGACGTTGACAAGCTTATCAGCCACATAAACGATAATAAAATCAGCGCTTTAATTTTCTCAAATCCCTGCAATCCGACGGCGCAGGGAATGTTAAAGAAAGACGTAATTAAACTCTTAAATTCGGTTAACGCCCTTGTCGTTTTGGACGAGGCATATATGGATTTTTGGAATGAGGATAATTCACTTTTAAAGGATGTAGACAAATATTCCAATCTTATAGTTTTAAGAACCGCGTCAAAGGCTTTGGGCAGTGCGTCTTTAAGGCTTGGATTTGCAGTTTCCTGCGAGAAAATCAGCAGAGCCCTGTCCGCCGTAAAATCGCCTTATAATGTCAACAGTATTTCCCAGGCAATAGGCGCACAGCTTTATAGAAATAAAGAATTTTTAAAAAATCAGACAAAAACTATTGTTGAAAATACAAAAAGCCTGTATAATGAGCTTGTAAGACTCAGTAAAATGACAGAAAACTTTTTTGTTTACCCGACAAAGACAAATTTTGTTCTTGTTAAAACAGATTTTGCGAAAGAAATTTGGGATTTTTTAAAAACGAAATCTGTTGCTGTAAGATATATGGGTGAATATATCCGCATAAGTACAGGTACAGAAAAGGAAATAAACGCTGTAATTTCAGCGATAGAGCAGTTTATTTCGGAGAGATAAAATGAGATGTTCCAGTTTAAAAAGAAAAACTAAAGAAACAGATATTACTTTGAGCCTTAATCTTGACGGCGGAAATGTAAGTGTTAATACGGGAATCGGTTTTTTTGACCATATGCTTAATGCTTTTGCTGTTCACGGAGGATTCGGACTTGAAGTTAATGTGTCGGGAGATTTGAATGTCGACGACCACCACACGGTTGAGGATACGGGAATTGTACTTGGAAAAGCTTTTAAAGACGCTCTCGGCGAGAAAAGCTCCATTGAGCGTTTCGGAAGTTTTTATGTTCCTATGGATGAGGCGTTGGCTTTTGTTTCCCTTGATATAAGCGGTCGTCCTTTTTTGGTTTTTGACGCGGATTTTCCCCAGGAAAGGTGCGGAGACTATACCTCCGCATTGACGGTGGAATTTATGAGAGCGTTCGCGTATAACGCGGGAATTACTTTGCATATAAAATCAGAATACGGTTATAATTCCCACCATATTATTGAAGCTATTTTTAAAGCGGTCGCTCATTCGCTTAAAATCGCAGTTAAAGAAAACGATACAGGCGTACCGTTATCAACAAAAGGAGTTCTATAATGATTGTTTTACCCGCCATTGATATTAAAGATGGCAATTGTGTAAGATTAGTTAAAGGAGATTATTCAACAGCCTCTAAGGTTGCCGACGACCCGTATGACGTTGCAGAAAGCTTTGTAAAAGCTGGCGCAGAGTGGATTCATATGGTGGATTTAGACGGCGCAAAGGACGGCAAACGTAAAAACAGCGAGCTTATTGCTGATGTTGCAAAAAGCGCGGATGTAAAGGTCGAAGTCGGCGGCGGAATAAGAGATATGGAAACTATTGAGTTTTATCTCGAAAACGGCATAGACCGCGTTATATTAGGCTCTGCGGCGGTAAAAGACCAGCATTTTGTAATTGACGCCGTAAATAATTTTGATGACAAAATCGTTGTCGGAATTGACGCTAAAAACGGACTTGTTTGCGCCGAGGGCTGGACAGATAAGTCAGAGCTTAACTATATTAATCTTGCAAGGCAAATGGAACAGATAGGCGTTAAGACAATCGTGTTTACCGATATAGAGCAGGACGGTACTTTAGGCGGTCCTAATCTCATTCAGCTAAAAAAGCTTTCTGATAACGTAAGCTGTGATATTATCGCAAGCGGTGGAATATCTTCTTTGCAGGATATTATAAAACTTTCAGAATTAAATCTTTACGGCGCTATTACGGGTAAAGCTGTTTACAGCGGTAATCTTGACCTTGAAAACGCAATTAAAATTGCTTCAAAGGTGAAATAATATGGAATTTGATAAATATTTTTTAAAATCCGATTTAATTCCCGCAATTGTTCAGGAGAAGTCAACGGGCGAGGTTTTAATGCTCGCCTATATGAATAAGGAATCATTAAAAAAGACTTTTGAAACAGGCTATACCTGGTTTTGGTCGAGAAGCCGTAAGGAGCTTTGGAATAAAGGGGCTACTTCGGGACATTTTCAAAAGGTTGTTGAAATTTACTCCGACTGTGACGACGACACTTTACTTGTTATTGTTGAGCAGACGGGAGAGGCCTGCCACACGGGTCATCACTCCTGCTTTTTTAAGAAAATAAAATGAGGTAATTTATGGATGATAAGGTATTAAAGGCGCTGTATGAAACGGTGCTCAACAGACGTGATAATAAAAAAGAAGGTTCTTATACCTGCTATCTTTTTGAAAAAGGCATTGATAAGATATTAAAAAAAGTAGGGGAAGAGTGCAGTGAAACTATAATCGCCGCCAAAAACGGCGATAACAGTGAAACTGTTTACGAAATTGCCGACCTTATTTATCATCTTATGGTAATGATGGTTGAACAAGGGATTGAGCTTGACGAGGTTTTATCGGAGCTTGACAAACGAAGTGAAAAGACAGGCAACCTGAAAACATTTCATAAGGTTGATAAAAATACATAATAAAAAATAAAGGCTGTATCAAGGCAACGCTTTGATACAGCCGTATTAAACAGGAAAGAAAATTATGAACTTTAATATAATTACTCTCGGCTGTAAGGTTAATCAATATGAATCACAGCTTATGAGAGAGCTTTTGATAAAAAACGGATTTACGCCTTCCGAGGATAAGGATAAAGCGGATATAACCGTAATAAATACCTGTACGGTAACTGCGGTAACGGACTCGAAAAACAGAAAAATTATTCATAAAGTCCGCCGTAATAATCCCGACAAAATTGTCGTTTTAACGGGATGTATGCCGCAGGCTTTTCCTGATAGGAAAGGTGATTTTGAGGATTGTGATATTGTACTCGGCAACAAGCGCAGAGCTGATTTAATTTCTAAAATTAACGAATATTTAACCTTTCGTCATCAGATTATAAGCATTGAGCCTCACGACAGTAAAAATGCGGAATATGAGGAGTTCAGCGTTAAAAATTTTGAGGGACATACAAGAGCGTTCGTTAAAATTGAGGACGGCTGTAACCGTTTCTGCTCCTATTGCATAATTCCGTATTCACGAGGAAGAGTGCGCAGTAAAAGCCCCGAAATTTTAAAAGAGGAGATAGAAAAGCTCGCTTTAAACGGTTATAAAGAAATTGTACTTGTCGGTATAAATCTTTCAGCTTACGGTCAGGGAGAAGATTTTGATTTAGCTGACGCGGTTGATATAGTATGTCAATTTGATGAGATAAAACGAGTCCGCTTAGGTTCTTTTGAACCTGAAATGATGTATGAGAGCCTAATAAAACGCTTTTCTGCGCAGGAAAAATTTTGTCCGCAATTTCATCTTTCCCTCCAAAGCGGTTGCAACGCTACGCTAAAGCGTATGCGCCGTCAGTATGATACTGATGAATATATGAAAATTGTAGAGGCGTTGCGCTCAAATTTTGATAATCCGTCTGTAACAACAGATGTAATGGTGGGCTTTGCGGGAGAAACAGACGAGGAATTTAACGAGAGTTTAAAATTCGTAAAAAAAGTCGGGTTTTCAAAAATTCACGTTTTCCCGTATTCACAACGCAAAGGAACTTTGGCGGATACTATGGAAAATCAGGTTTCGGTTAGTGTTAAAGACAAACGAAGTAAAATTATGATTGAAACCGCCGATAAATTGAGGCTTGATTTTCTGAAAACGCAAATCGGCAGAACAGAGAGCGTACTGGTTGAACGATTCAGAAAAAACGAATATTACGAAGGTTATACAATGAATTATACACCCGTTCATATTTACTGCGACAATAATATTACAGGTGAAATTGTCAATGTAAAAATCACAGAATACGGTGATGATTTCTGTATAGGGGAGCTAATCTAAAATTTCCACAAGGTTGCTTACCTCTTTTGCGGCCTTTTCACTTTCTAAATTTTCAAAGCTGTAGAACATAAATCCTTTAAGTTTCTTTTTTCTGACAAGCTTTACTTCCTCCTGAAGAATTTTATCGGAATACGACCATGTGCCTCCGTCTAATTCCGTTCCCGTTTTATATCCCGCGATTCCTATATATAGAGAAACATCTTCGTTATATTCAAGAGATGTCCAGTTTTTGAGCGCCCTTTCAAAGGTTAAGGCAGGATTTTTTAAACTGTAGTAAAGCTGGGGGCATATATAATCTATATATCCCGATTTTGAACACCAGCTTTTAACGTCAGCGTACATTTTATAATCATTCTCGATATTTCCCTGTGGTGATATTCCGAAAACTATATCTTTACCTGTATTATGAATTACCGTGTAACATTCTGCAATCAGTATATTAACATTTGCAATTCTCCAGTCTTTAAGGGAAATCGCCTTATCATATCCGACGTTTTTACAGTATCTTTTATACTGTTCTTCATCAAAGCTTTTTTTAGACGTAGGGTAAAAATAATCGTCAAACTGTATCCCGTCTACGTCATAATTATTTATTATTTCCTTAATTCCGTTTTCAATTAGCTTGCGTACCCCTGAAAGCGCGGGATTGTAATAAATTCCGTCGTCAACCTTTACACCGAGGTTTTTATTGTTTTTATAGGGATTATTCGCGGAAAGCTTCAAATCACTTGTACTTCTTACTCGGTACGGATTAATCCAGGCGTGGATTTTTAGTCCGAGCTTATGGGAATACGCGCACATATATTTAAGCGGGTCATAGCCGGGATTTTTGCCCTGAGCGCCTGATATTATATGTGAATAAGGATAATATGAGGATTCATACAGCGCGTCTGAAAAGGGTCTTACCTGTACGATTAATGTATTAAATTTCTTATCTTTTGCCTTGTTCGCAATATTTTTAAATTTTCTTTTAAAGCTTTTATAGCTTCTGTCTGTTCCGTACATATCCAAATCCATATATGTAACCCAGACTCCGCGCATCTCCGTATCTATTTTAAGACTGCTTGTCTTTACGGCTTTTTTGTGGATTGATATTTTTTTGTCAGATGTTTTGGTATTTGTGCTTGAAATCGCGATAACGCCTATAAGAGCTATTATGCTTAAAAATATCGGAATTTTTTTAATTATTTTCATATTACCATCCCTCGGAGTTTATTTATGTTTCCTGAATTTTATGTCATTTATTTTGTTTTAATTAATCTTATTTCGGTTATTATAACTGTTTACGATAAATACTGCGCGGTTAATAACAAATGGAGAGTGAAGGAGCTCACTCTGCTTTTGTTTTCCGCGTTGGGCGGAAGTATTTCAATGTATATAACTATGCAGATTATACGCCATAAAACAAAAAAGCTGAAATTTATGCTTGGAATACCAATTATAATTGTTTTTCAATTTGTTATTTATCATATGGTGAGTTGTTATGTCGTCTAAAAATCTTATATTTACCGTACCGAATGAATATGACAATGTTAACGCAAAAACATTTTTACGGAAGCATTGCGGTGTATCTGCCCGTATGATAGCACGTTTAAAGCGTGAAAAAAACGGAATTTTAAGAGATAAAAAAATTCTTAAAACAATAGATATTTTAAATGCGGGAGATATTGTTGTCCTCAATCTTCCTGAAGATAAAAATGAAATTGCGCCCGTAAAAGGAGATTTAAAAATTCTTTTTGAAGATGAATACATCATTGTTATTGATAAGCCTGACGGTGTTGCCGTTCACCCGACTAAAATTCATCAAAGGGATACTTTGGCTAATTTTTTAGCCTACAGACAAAAACAGCTCGGCGAGAGTTACACATTCCGCGCCGTTAACAGGCTCGATAAGGATACATCGGGAATAGTAGTTGTCGCAAAGGACAGATATACCGCTTCAAATCTTTTTAAAACGATTAATAAAAAATATATTGCCGTATGCGAGGGAATAATTGAAAATTTTGGGACAATAGATAAACCGATTAAGATTCTTGAGGGACATACTATTCAACGCGTCTGCGCCGACGACGGAATAAAATCTGTTACGCGCTATAAACCAATTTCGGTATATAAAAACCATACCATGCTTGAAATTACTCTTGAAACAGGTCATACTCATCAGATAAGATGCCACTTTTCTTCAATAGGACATCCGCTTGCGGGTGACGATATGTATGGAGGCTCGCTTGAATTTATTAAGCGTCAGGCATTGCATTGCGCCTTTGTAAGCTTTATTCATCCCGTTACAAAGGAAAAGATTGATATAAGCAGTAAATTGCCAAAGGATATAGAAAAGCTGACTTCAATATAAAGTCAGCTTTTTGTTATAATGTTTATTTGAATTTTACCTTTTCCTTTTTGTTAACCCCGATTACTGCTCCGAGAGTTGAAAAAACAAGCAAAACCATAATTTTAAATAATATCAGAGGGGAAAAACTGCCCGTAAAAGAGTTAATCCCTGCCAGGAAAACAATAATAAACATTATAAATCCTGTGGCAAGACCGATAAAAAGCCCCGAGCTTTTGTAAATTCTACCGCCTATATATCCTCCGATATAACCGCCCGCGGCGAGAAGCCCTAAAGTAATGTATTCCAAAGCGCCGTCGGGAAGCCTTCCCATAGAAATAATTATAAGCGAGCAGATTATTATAAGTATAATAGTAATCAGCGTGCCTACCAATGAGCCGAAAATCACGCTCTTGATTGCTTTTTTATTTATCGAATCAAATTTTGAGTTTATCGCTCTCATAAAAATTCCCCCGAATATAATTCCTAAAAAATTATATTCGGGGGAGCGTTTAATTATTCACTTTTTTTGAATTTTGAGAAAAAGCCTTTTTTCTCTGCACTTTCTTCACTCGTTGGTTCTTTTAAGGTATTGATAGATGAAATTGACCATTTTTTCATTTTCATTTTATTTCTGTCAGAGCCTGTTTCTATAATAATAGAATCCTCGTCTTCTTTAATAGCGACTACTCTTCCGATGATACCGCCGATTGTGGTAATTTCATCTCCGATTTCAAGGCTGTTTCTAAGCTCTGCTTCTTCTTTTCTTTTTTTTGAGTTAGGTCTTATTAAGAAGAAATACAGGGCTGCAAAAATCGCGGCGTAAATTAAAATCATAAAAATAAAAGAATTTCCTCCGCCTGCCGCCGCGGGCTGCGCTGCGTCTAAAAGGGGTAAACTGTGCATATTGATTTTCCTTTCTTTTTTAATCCATATCGTAGTATAACAGATATTTCCAGTACTTGCAAGATTTTTATTTGTTTTAAAATAAACATTTTGAATATTTTGCAGGATAATCTATATTCTTACGCCTAAAATATCTCTGTATTTACGATAAAAATTTTCAAAATTATCGTTGTCAAGTTCCTCACGAATTTTTTCAAGAAGAGTATTATAAAAATAAAGATTATGAGTAACGCATAACCTCATACCCAACATTTCTCCCGCTTTCATTAAATGCCTTATATAGGCTCTGCTGAAGCTTTTGCATACAGGGCAGTCACATTCCGTGTCAATCGGACTTTCATCTAATTCGTATTTTGAATTCCAAATGTTTCTTATACCGCTCATTGTAAACAAATGACCGTGGCGGGCATTTCTGCTCGGCATAACGCAATCGAACATATCAATTCCCCTGTAAACTGCCTCAAGTATATTAACGGGAGTGCCTACCCCCATAAGGTATCGGGGTTTGTCTTTCGGCATATAGGGAACGACTTCATCAATAATTTCATACATCACTTCGGTTTCTTCGCCTACTGCAAGTCCGCCGATTGCGTATCCCGATAAATCCATATCGGCAATAGCCTTCATTTGCTCCACTCTCAAATCCTTATATACACCGCCCTGATTAATTCCGAACAGCATTTGTTTTTTATTTATTGTATCTTCAAGGCTGTTAAGACGATTTATCTCGTCCTTACATCGTTTGAGCCAGCGTGTAGTCAGCTGTGCGGATTTTTTTGTGTAATCATACGGCGACGGATTTTCAACACATTCATCAAACGCCATTGCAATAGTTGAGCCTAAATTTGACTGAATTTGCATACTTACTTCGGGTGACATAAAAATTTTATGTCCGTCTATATGAGAATTAAATGTAACTCCGTCCTCGCTTATGTTTCTGAGCTTAGCGAGTGAAAAAACCTGAAATCCTCCGCTGTCAGTGAGTATCGGTCCGTTCCACCTTGTGAATTTATGAAGACCTCCGAGTTTTTTTATATTTTCGTCGCCCGGTCTAAGGTGCAGATGATATGTATTACTAAGCATAATTTGGCATTTTACTTTTTTAAGGTCGAAGGCTGAAAGCGCGCCCTTAATTGCTCCGCAGGTGGCGACATTCATAAACGCGGGCGTTTGAACCTCTCCGTGAACTGTTTTAATTATACCTCTGCGGGCGTTTTTCTGCTTTTTTATAATATTAAACATATCTGCTCCTATAAAATTGCCATAGCGTCGCCAAATGAAAAAAATCTGTATTTTTCATTAACGGCGGTTTTATAAGCGTTCATAACGTTGTCAAATCCTGCAAACGCTGAAACAAGCATAATAAGCGTGCTTTCGGGCAAATGGAAGTTTGTAATAAGTCCGTCGAGAACTTTAAAATCATATCCCGGATAAATGAAAATATCTGTCCAGCCATCGCAGGCTTTAATTTCACCATAGCTTGATGCAACGCTCTCCAGGGTTCTGCAGGAGGTTGTCCCCACGGCTATAACTCTTTTTCCGTTTTTTTTCGTTTCGTTAATTATTTTTGCGGTTTCTTCGGAAATTTCATAATGCTCGCTGTGCATTTTATGCTTTTTTACGTCGTCTGTCTTTACGGGTCTGAATGTACCTAATCCGACATGGAGCGTTACATATGCGATTTTAACGCCCTTTTTTCTGATTTTATCCATTAATTCTTTTGTGAAGTGAAGCCCCGCGGTGGGTGCGGCGGCTGAACCAAGCTCGTGCGAATAAACAGTCTGGTATCTTTCTTTATCTTCAAGCTTTTTTGTAATATAAGGGGGGAGAGGCATTTGACCGATTTTATCGAGAACAGTGAAAAAATTTTCATTACAGTCAAAGTCCACAATTCTGTTCCCGTCATCCCTGACCTCGGTTACAGTCGCTGTCATAAGCCCTTCGCCAAAGCTGAATTTAGCTCCGACCTTGGCTTTTTTCCCGGGCTTGCACAGAGTTTCCCACCTGTTACCGCTTATCTGCTTTAAAAGCAGAAATTCTACGCTCGCGCCCGTTTCTTCCTTTACTCCGAATATCCTTGCGGGTAAAACTCTTGAATCATTGGCGATAAGACAATCGCCCTCGTTCAGGTAATCAATAATATCATAAAAATGTTTGTGCTCGATTTCGCCGTTTTTCTTTCCCAAAATCAGAAGTCTTGATGAATCCCTCGGTTCTAACGGAGTCTGCGCTATAAGTTCTTTGGGTAGTTCATAGAAAAAATCGCTTGTTTTCATATTTTTCCTTTCGTATAAAATTTTAATTTATAATTGACATTAAATTCTTATAATGGTATATTATAGGGTAGACAGTTATGGTTTAGCTTAGATACTTGTATATAATAACTTATTTTAGTTAAAGTTACAACCATTTTTAAAAAATTGTAATTTGTGGAGGGTCAAAATGAAAAAATATAACGTAGGCGTAATCGGCGCCACAGGAATGGTGGGACAGCGCTTTCTTCTCTTGCTCGATAAGCACCCTTGGTTTAATATAACTACATTAGCCGCAAGCTCAAGAAGCGCGGGCAAAAAATACGGAGAGCTTATGGAAAAACGCTGGCTTCTTTCCGAGCCAATGCCCGAACAGGTTAAGGATATGACAGTTCTTGACGCGTCAAATATCGAGGAAGTGGCAAAAACGGTTGATTTTTGCTTTTGCGCGGTAAATATGCCTAAGGAAGATATTAAAGCGTTGGAGGAAGCGTACGCAAGGGCGGAATGTCCGATTGTTTCAAACAACTCCGCTCATCGTTTTACCCCCGATGTACCTATGGTTATTCCGGAAATTAACGCAGACCACATTGAGATAATAAAATATCAGAGAAAACGTCTTGGTACAAAAAAAGGCTTTGTTGCGGTTAAATCCAACTGTTCTCTGCAGAGCTATGTGCCTGCTATTCATCCGCTTAAGAAATTTGGAGTTAATAAGGTTCTCGCTTGTACTTACCAGGCTATTTCGGGCGCGGGAAAAACATTTGAAACCTGGCCCGAGATGGTAGATAATCTTATTCCGTATATCGGCGGAGAAGAAGAAAAATCCGAAAAAGAGCCTCTTAAAATCTGGGGTTCAATTGAAAACGGAAAAATTGTTGATAATAACGATATTGCGATTACATCACAATGCCTCAGAGTTCCCGTATCGGACGGACATACGGCGGCGGTATTTATGTCATTTAAGGATAAAGCTCCGTCTGTTGACGAGGTAATTAAAGCTTGGGAATCTTATGAGGGCAGAGCGCAACAGCTGAAGCTTCCCAGCGCTCCTAAACATTTTCTGCATTATTATACAGAGCCTGACCAGCCTCAGATTAAGAGTTCAAGAGAAGTTGAGGGCGGTATGGCTGTTTCCGTAGGACGTTTAAGAGAAGATACACAGTATGATATGAAATTTGTTTGTATGTCGCACAATACCCTTAGAGGCGCGGCAGGCGGAGCTGTGCTTTTAGCCGAGCTCCTTTGCGCAGAGGGTTATATAGACTGAAATAATTGATTTGGAGGTTATTATGAATAAGCCAATTTTTACAGGTTCCGGTGTTGCTCTTATAACACCGATGAATGATGACTTGACAGTAAACTATGACGCTTTGGAAGAACTTTTAGAGTTCCATATAAAAAACGGTACCGACGCGATTATTGCCTGCGGTACGACAGGAGAGGCGGCTACGCTTTCAGAGGAAGAACACAGCGAGGTTTTGAGATTTGTTGCCGAAAAGGTCAACCGCAGAACTGTTGTAATCGGAGGAACGGGCAGTAACGATACAAGAACGGCCATTAAGCTTTCAAAGGAAGCTGAAAAGTCGGGCGTTGACGCTCTGCTTTGCGTAACTCCTTACTATAATAAAACATCTCAACAGGGTCTTGTAAAGCATTTTAGCACTATAGCCGATTCGGTAAATATTCCGATTATTCTCTACAATGTTCCATCTCGTACGGGATGTAATATCAAACCCGAAACATACGCGGAGCTTTGCAAGCACCCGAATATTAAAGCCTGCAAGGAGGCGAGCGGAGATATTTCGCAGGTTGCGTTAATTCGTTCGCTTTGCGGTGATAATCTTGACGTATATTCGGGCAACGATGACCAGACGGTTCCTTTTATGTCGCTCGGAGCTCTCGGCGTTATCTCTGTATTTGCGAATATTTGTCCTAAGGAAATGCACGATATTTGCAAGCTTTGTCTTGACAATAATTTTGCTGAGGCGAGAAAGCTTCATTTCCACTACCTTGAACTTATGAACATTATGTTTAGTGATGTTAATCCCATTCCCGTTAAGACGGCTATGAATCTTTTCGGCTATAACGCGGGAGAATGCAGACTTCCTCTTGTTCCTATGAATACAGTCGGCTATCATAATCTGAAGGATTGTCTTACAAAGTACGATTTAATTAACAAGTACAGTAAATGATAATAAATATAAAGCGTAAGCGTAAAGTAAAAAGAGGCAATTGATATTTCGTTGCCTCTTTTCGCTAAAGGGGACGTAAAAAAATGACAAATATAATATTATGCGGATGTAACGGAAAAATGGGAAGTGTTGTTGTTAATTCTGTTTCGGCAAATGATGATTGCAAAATTGTTTGCGGAGTTGACGCATTCGGCGAAAACAATTATAATTTTCCGACTTATAAGGATTTTTCTAATATAAAGGATACGGTTGATGTCTTAATAGATTTTTCAAATCCGGCTTTGCTTAATTCACTTCTTGATTTTTCTATAAAAAATAAAATACCTGCTGTAATATGCACAACAGGTTACTCCCCGGAGCAGGTGGAAAAGATTAAATCGGCGTCAAAGAAAATTCCAGTATTTTATTCGGGAAATATGTCGCTCGGCGTCAATCTTTTGATTGAGCTTGCAAAACAGGCGGCAAAGGTTTTAAAATATGATTTTGATATTGAAATTATTGAAAAACACCACAACCAAAAGGTAGATGCGCCTTCGGGAACGGCTCTTATGATAGCTGACGGAATCAGTGAAGAGCTTGAAAAAGAACCGCAATATATTTTTGACCGCCACACTTACCGCAGAAAGCGTTCCAAAAATGAAATTGGCATCCATTCCGTAAGGGGCGGTACAATAGTGGGCGAGCATGATGTTATTTTCGCGGGCCACGATGAGGTTGTAACAATTTCTCATCAGTCGCAGTCTAAGGAGCTTTTTGCAACAGGGGCAATCAATGCCGCGGTTTTTATAAAAGACAAACCCTGCGGTATGTATAATATGAGTCAAATGCTTGCGGATAAATTAAAATAAGTATTTTATAATTTTACAGCGTGCTTTTAGGTCACGCTGTTTTTCTTTATAAATTGCACCTTATAAATTTTTTAGCATATTCTGTTACTAAATGAGGTGAAAGAAATGGACAACTTACTAAGATTGCCCTCGGTAACTCAGGCTATGAGAGCAAGAGATATACTGAGGTCTTACGGTATAAATTCAAAATTACAACGAATACCCGCAGGCAGGGGACACACCTCCTGCAGTTACGGTCTTTTAATAAATAACAACATTTCGCGCGCTGTTGAAATATTAAGAAAAAATAATATAAAAGTGTTGGGACGAGCATTATGATATATTTAGATAACGGCGCCACAACTTTCCCAAAGCCTCAATCTGTAGTAAATTCAGTAAACCTTGCTCTTAGAAATTACGGTGCAAATCCGGGACGAGGAGGTCACAGGCTGGCGATAAAAGCGTCGGAAATGGTTTATGAAACAAGAAAATCCCTCGCTGATTTTTTTAATATATCCGACCCGTCAAATGTAATATTTACCCATAACTGTACTGAAGCCTTAAATTTTGTGATAAAAGGTCTTGTGAAAAGCGGGGAACATATTGTTATTTCCTCACTTGAACACAACGCTGTATCACGTCCCGTTGAAAAGCTTAAATCAAAGAACGTGTCTTACACAATAGCTGAGGTAGTTGAAGGTGATAACGAGAAGACGTTGAGTAATTTCAGAAACGCTATACGTGAAAATACAAAGCTTTTAGTATGCACCTATGCCTCCAATGTTTTCGGTATAAAGGTTCCTGTTGAGAGAATTTGCGCAATGTGTCATCAATACGGGATTTTGACGTGCGTAGACGCCGCGCAGGCGTCCGGAATTATCCCGATAGACTTATCCGACTCATCTATAGATTATCTCTGCGTAGCAGGTCACAAGGGACTTTACGCTCCAATGGGAACGGGAGCTTTGATAATAAATTGTGAAACTATCCCCGACAGTCTGGTTGAGGGCGGTACGGGAAGTAACTCGCAGAATTTAGTACAGCCTGATATTTTACCCGATAAATTTGAAAGCGGAACTCCTAATTTTTCGGGTATAATCGGACTCAAAAGCGGAATTGATTTTGTAAACAGACGAGGTCCGTTAAATATATATCATCACGAAATTAAATTGATTAAACGCGCTTATAATAGTTTAAAATCAATGAAAAATGTCAAATTATATACTGATGAACCGAATATGAATTATTATGCGCCCGTACTTTCTTTTAACATCGAGGGAAAGGACAGCGAAACTGTTTCGGATATTTTAAGCACAAGATATAATATTGCTACAAGAGCGGGATTGCACTGCGCTCCGTTAGCGCACAAAAGTCTCGGCACATTTGATATTGGAACCGTTCGGGTAGTCCCGTCTGTGTTTACGACAAATAACGATATAAATTCTTTAATTAACGCGGTTTATAAAATAAATATCAATCCCTGAATAACAAAAGAATAGTATAATAATCTCTTGAATAAGCCATACGATTATGATATAATTAATCTGTAAACTTATGTAAGGAGGTTATTATGAATATATTATTAGAGTTATTTAATAATATTCTCGCAGTTTTTCGTACAATTCAGGTTAAAGACGTTGTCGATATTATTGCGATTACATTTATCATATTCAGCCTCTTTAAACTTGTAAGGGAAACAAGAGCGGAACAGCTTTTAAAAGGAGTTGTTGTGCTTTTAGCCGTTTACCTTATTTCTTCGGTTTTCGGTTTAACAATGATGACCGGTTTGATGAGGCTGCTTTTTGAGTTTTCTGTTCTGATTATCGCTATAATTTTCCAACCGGAAATCAGAAAAGCGCTTGAACGCATAGGACAAAGCAACCTTGGAAAAAGATATTTTTCTTTTATTTTTAATAAAGGTAAGACGGACGAGGAAGTCAGAGCAATTAAAAGGTCCATAATAAATGTCGCGGACGCGGCAACTGTTTTTTCAAGTTCAAAAACAGGCGCTCTCATTGTATTTGAGCGTGATGTCAAGCTTTCCGATATCGCGGATACGGGAACTATTCTTGACAGCGAGCCGTCTGTAGCATTGCTTGGAAATATCTTTTTTAACAAAGCGCCTCTTCACGACGGAGCAACAATAATTAGAAACGGAAAGATATATGCCTGCGGCTGTATACTTCCCTTAACAGACAATAAAAATGTTGACATTAACCTTGGCACACGCCACCGCGCCGCTTTGGGAATGACCGAAATTTCCGACGCCGCGATTGTTATAGTAAGCGAGGAAACGGGCAATATTTCAATCGCGGTCAACGGCAAGCTTTCAAGAGATTATAACCGTGAAACTCTCATTGCTCAGCTTGAGAACCTTCTTATAGATGATACAAAGGTTTATGTTAAAAATTCATCAAGATTTTCCTCAAAAAGAAAGGAGAATGAAGATGAAGAATAAACAGCGTTTCAGTATTTCCAGACTTTTCAGAAACAATAAATTTGTTCTCATAGTATCCGCTATGATAGCTGTATCAATTTGGGTGCTTATGAGCTTGAGCAACACAAACGAATCCGATAGAGTTATAAGCAATATCCCGATTCAAATTAATTTATCTGATGAGGCTGTAAAAAACGGTCTTGAGATTTTTTCGGGAAATGACCAGACCGCGTCGGTAACCGTAAAGGGCAACCGTGTAACTCTCGGTTCAATTTCAAGCGATGATATTGTTGTATCCGCTCAAACAGCGAGTTCAATTTCAACGTCGGGAACCTATGCGCTTTCTTTAACTACGAGAAAGGCAAACAGCGCGGATAATTTTGAAATTGTTTCAACTGCAACGCCTTCGGTTATTACCGTTTACGCGGATTATCCGAAAGAGGCGCAGTTTGAGATTGAAAACAAAATTAAATATTCTGTTGCGGAAGATTATCACGCCGACGTAACCCTTTCCGCTGATGAAATAAAGGTTAACGGACCTCAATCCGAGGTTTCAAAAATTGCGTCTGTCGCTATTGAGGGAACCATCGGAGGGGAGATGCGCGAGGATAAATCCTCTGAATTTGACGTAAAGCTTTATGATAGTCTTGGTTCCGAGATTTCCAACGGTATGATAGATTTAAGCGAAAAAACCGTTACGGTTAATTTCTCTGTTCTTCCCGAAAAAGAAGTACCAATTAAGCTTGCCTATAAAAATATGGCAAAAGGGCTTAATGTTGACAGCTTTGCGAGCATTTCACCAAATAAAATTCTTGTATCGGGACCTTCGGATGTGCTTGAAAATCTTGAATATGTTTCTACTGAGGCTATAGATTTTACAAAGCTCTCAAATAAGAAAGAAAAGCTTAATTTAGCTTTAGATTTACCCGATAAGGTTGTAAATCTGAGTGAGAATGACAGTATAAGTGTAACTTTAGACCTTCGCTCATACAGGACTAAAACAATAAGGGTTTCTAATGACCGTTTTATTGTAAACGGACTTGATGCTTCCTATTCTTATACTTTTTCCACAGATGAACTGAATGTCGTTTTGAAAGGACCGAAAAGCAAGCTGGATGATATTAAAGCGTCGAATATAACCTGCAAAATTGACGCTTCAGATATAGACGGAACGACAGGCTCAATATCTCTTCCCGTAAGGATTACATTTGACGACGCGGATTCCTGTTGGGCATACGGAGATTATAATGTGAATATTATAGTTACTAAAGAGTAAAAACCCACCGATTATTGATAAGTGCCCCAAAAGTGTCTAAACTTTGGGGCGCATTTCATATGTCGGTGGTTTTTTTATAATGTTTCTGTAATGCAATGTTAAATTTTCGCTCTGCTTTGACTTCCAAGCCTGATTTTTGCTTTATCCATATCTTCCTCTTGATTATAAAGTACGGATTGAACAAGCCCTATACTAATCATCATACTCATAACCGAGGTTCCGCCCGAACTGAAAAACGGGAGGGTAATTCCTATAACAGGAATAATTCCAAGCACCATTCCGATATTTATAATCACTTGTGATGCAATCATTGTAAAAACTCCGTAGCAAATATAAGAGCCTTTTAAATCGTAAGCATTTTTCGCGTTTATAAGCACTCTTATAACTATTACAAAAAGAATAGCCAAAAGCACCGCGCATCCGATAAATCCAAATTCTTCTCCCGCGACGGTAAATATAAAGTCGTTTTCCTGTTCGGGAACTATTCCAAACTCAACTCTTCTTCCGTTGTAAAGCCCCGAGCCGAAAGCTTGTCCCGAAGCGATTGAAACTTTTCCTTGATACTGTTGCCAACCGTAGTTAGTAAGCGCGTTTCCGTCAAGGTCAAAAAGAGCGAGTATTCTGTTTCTGTGTTCATCGTTTAGGAAAAAGCTCCAAACTATAGGAAGTCCTACGGCAAGACATCCTCCGAGTATAGCGAAATACCTTGTCGGAACTCCTGCGAGAAAAGCCATACCTATCGCCATAATAAGAAATATAAGTACAGCGCCGTCATCGCCCTGCATATGAATTAATATAACAGGAACACAAACGTGAATTATAAGGCTTATAATTCCGCCGAACGATTTAATTTTATCCTTATCGTTAAGCACGCATAAATGCTTTGTAAATGTAATAATAAAACATATTTTCATAAATTCAGACGGCTGAATTGTAAATCCTCCCGGCAGTTGAATCCACGCTGTATCGTCTGTGCCCGACACTGTTACGCCGAATAAAAATACAAGTCCCGCAAGTCCTATTCCGATTATAGCAAAAAGCCACCAAATTTTAACGATAAAATTATAATTAAAAAGTGAAATCAAAACCGCGGCAATAATTCCCGCAAATATCGCGATAGTTTGTGTAAAAAGGTAGTTATAATTGCCTGCGCGTTGCATATCGCTTATAAGTAGCAGACTGTAAACTGTAGCAAGCGCAGTAAAAATCCAGAGAATATAGTCGGTTTTATTAAAATAAGATTTTAAATTGTCTAAAATTTTCTCCAAATTTTCACCGCCTTTTTGGTATTTCTTATCTTATTATATAAAATTATCCTCTTAATATCAAGTATATTTTCAAATAAGAATATTTGTTATATATATTTATGATAGAATAAACTCACGACTGTTATATTATGGAGGTGTATTTCAATATGCTTACAGATATTGAAATTGCTCAGCAGGCAGAACTTTTGCCTGTAAAAGAAATCGCAAAAAAATTAGACATCAGAGAAAATGAATTAGAGCCTTACGGCCATTATAAGGCTAAGCTTTCCGACAGTCTTGCGGAAAGGCTGAAAAATAAGCCTGACGGCAAGCTTATTTTGGTTACCGCAATTAACCCTACTCCGGCAGGAGAGGGCAAAACAACAACGACAGCCGGACTTGGACAGGCTATGGCTAAAATAGGAAAGAACGCAATTATTGCTCTCAGAGAGCCGTCGCTCGGACCTGTTTTCGGAATTAAGGGAGGAGCCGCGGGAGGCGGATATGCTCAAGTGCTTCCTATGGAGGATATTAATCTTCACTTTACGGGTGATATGCACGCTATTACAGCCGCCAACAATCTTTGCTGTGCTATGCTTGATAATCACATTCAGCAGGGTAACAGTCTTGGAATTGACCCGAGACGTATTCTTATTAAGCGCTGTCTCGATATGAACGACAGAGCGTTAAGAAACGTAATTGTCGGTCTTGGCGGAAAAATTAACGGAGTTCCGCGTGAGGACCATTTCATTATAACCGTTGCCAGCGAGGTTATGGCGATTCTTTGCCTTTCCAATGATATAGACGATTTAAAGAAAAGACTCGGAAATATCCTTGTGGCCTACAATTACAGCGGAGAACCTGTATACGCTCGTGATTTAAAGGCTGACGGCGCGATGACCGTACTTTTAAAGGACGCTATTAAACCTAATCTTGTTCAGACTCTTGAAGGAACTCCCGCTATTATGCACGGAGGTCCGTTTGCCAATATAGCCCACGGCTGTAACTCCGTAAGAGCAACAAAGCTTGCTTTAAAGCTTGCCGATTATTGCATTACAGAGGCAGGATTCGGTTCAGATTTGGGCGCCGAGAAATTCCTTGATATAAAATGCAGGTTTGCAGGTCTTAAACCAAATGCAATAGTTGTTGTCGCTACCGCGCGCGCATTAAAATACAACGCGGGTATTCCTAAGACCGAGTGCGGAGCGGTTAATCTTGAGGCGCTTAAAAAGGGAATAGTTAATTTGGGCGTTCATATTGAAAATATGAGAAAATACAATGTTCCCGTGGTTGTCGCAATAAACCGTTTTCTTACCGATTCGGATGAAGAATTAGAATATATCAAACAGTATTGTATGGAAAAGGGCGCTGATTTTGCGCTTTCCGACGTATTCGCAAACGGCGGAGACGGCGGTGTTGAGCTTGCTGAAAAGGTTGTTGAGGCAGTAGAAAAACCGTCTGATTTTGCTCCGATTTATTCTCTCGATTTAACATTGGAAGAAAAAATCAAGGCTGTTGCAACAAAGATTTACGGCGCGAAGGATGTTGCGTACACGACGCAGGCTCTTAAGGCGATAAAAGAAGTGAAAGCCCTCGGCGCTGATAATCTTCCCGTCTGCATAGCGAAAACACAGTACTCGCTTTCCGACAATCCCGCGCTTTTGGGAGCGCCGAAAGATTTTACTATTACCGTAAGAAATGTTTCTCTTTCCAACGGAGCGGGCTTTGTTGTAGTTTATACAGGCGATATAATGACAATGCCGGGACTTCCTAAAGTTCCCGCGGCAGAGAAAGTCGATATTGAAAATGATAAGGTTGTTGGTTTATTTTAATGGATGATTATTTATCAAAATCAGTTGAAGAAACTGAAAGGTTTGCACAAAATTTCAGCAAGCATTTAACAGGCAACGAAATAATCGCTATGTACGGAGGCTTGGGCGCAGGAAAAACTGCCTTTACAAGAGGACTTGCAAGGGGCCTGGAGGTTGAAGACAGCGTTTCAAGCCCGACATTTGCTATTGTAAACGAATATTCGGGGGTTTATCCTCTTTATCATTTCGATATGTATCGTATTGAAAATTGGAACGACCTTGAATCTATCGGTTTTTTCGATTACATTGACAACGGTATTGTTGTGATTGAGTGGAGCGAAAACATCGAGGGAGCGTTGCCGAGCGATGTAATTAAAGTATATATTGACAAAACCGACAATGAAAACGAAAGAATTATAAAAATAGAGGGAATATAATTGAAAATTCTTGCTGTTGATTCATCCGCAAAATCCTGTTCCACGGCAGTCATTGAGAACGATAAGATTCTCGGAAGCTTTTTTATAAATACTGCGTTAACCCATAGTCAGACACTGCTTCCTATGATTGACGCTTTGTTAAACAATATAGGTGAAGAAATCAACTCAATCGACGCGTTCGCAGTTTCCGCGGGACCGGGCTCATTTACAGGAGTCAGAATCGGGGTTGCCGCCGTTAAAGGTCTGGCGGCTCCGTCTGACAAACCTTGTATTGCTGTTTCCACTTTGGAGGCTATGCCGTATAACCTTATTACAGAGGATTGCACGGCTGTTTGTGTTATGGACGCGCGGTGCGGACAGGTATATAACGCTTTGTTTGAAATAAAAAACGAAAATATTACCCGTCTTTGCAAGGACAGAGCCGTTTCAATTGAAAATTTAGCAGATGAACTGCAAAAAATTAAGGGTAAATTAATTCTTATCGGCGATGGGGCGGAATTGTGCTATAATTCATATAAAGAATTATTTGACAACATTTATATTGCTCCTGAAAACAGTAGATATCAAGATGCTGTCGGAGTAGCTTTATCTGCTCTAAATAAAGAAAAGATTACGGTGCAGGAGCTTATGCCGTTTTATCTGCGCTTACCGCAGGCTGAAAGGGAATTAAAGAAGAGAATGGGGAGTAAAAATGATTGCGATAGGCTGTGACCACGGTGGAATAAACTTAAAAACCGCTGTAATGAAATACCTTGATGAAAATAATATCGAATATAAAGATTTCGGTTGTTACAGCGAGGAAAGCGTAGATTATCCGATTTATGCTTATAAGGTCGCAAAAGCTGTTTCAAACGGGGATTTTAAATACGGAATACTATGTTGTGGTACGGGAATAGGAATTTCCATCGCCGCTAATAAAGTTAAGGGTATCCGTGCCGCTGTTGTGAGCAACGAATTCGGCGCGGAAATGACACGCCGTCACAATGACGCCAATATTCTTTGTATGGGCGGTCGCGTGACAAGTGAGAAAGACGCTGTAAAATTTGCAGATATTTTTCTTAATACTCCGTTTTCAAACGATGAGGAACGCCACATTCGCAGGGTTAAGATGTTAAGCGACATAGAAAACGGCGATTTTGATGAGTAAATAAGACAAAATATCTTAATATACTAAAATATGTAACAAATATTAACATTAATAAAACTTATTTGTAATAAAGAATAACAAAAAATTTCATTTTTTTAAATTTATTTACAAAAAGTACTTGTTTTTTTTCTCTATTAGTATTATAATAATCTCACATTGTTTTTAAAGAATTATTTAAATGAATTAAAAATTTTAGGGAGATAGAAAATGAGATTAAGAAAACAAGAATTAGGTGATCGTAATCTGGTAGGACATCGTGTTGAAACCGTTAGAAAGAAAAAGGGTATGAAGCAGAAGGAATTATTAGCCCAGCTTCAGGTTAACGGTGTAGATATGAACGCCTCGGGATTATCAAAGCTTGAGGGACAGATTAGATTTGTAACAGATGTGGAGCTTGTTGCTCTTGCGGATATTTTAGAAGTGTCTGTTGATTATCTCCTTGGCAGAGAAAAATAAAAATTTTGGCAGCGGTTAAACCGCTGCCTTTCTTATTTTGTAAGATTATAAATTTCCTTGATACCTTTTTCAATAAGCTCGCTTTCTATTTGTGAAAAATTAAGCCTCAAAATTTTATCTGTAGATGTGTTCATAAGCTTAATAGATTTTTTTTCGCACTTTTCAATAATATCTTTTTCAGCAATAGAAATTTCAACATACATTGCCGTTTCGTTAAAAATATATTCTTTAAAATATTTTTTTACATTACTTAAAAAATACTCGCTTTTTGTTAAATAATACTTTCTTGATTTTCTCAGATGCTTTTCAAGTTTTCCGTCTGAAATATATTTTGAAAGGGCAAGCTGTTCTATTTTTGATGTAGTTTGATTATAATTTTCCTTAATTTTACTGTATTTTTTAATTAAAGCTTTGGGCAGAACCATATAACTTATCCTGACAGAAGGCAAAAGTATTTTTGAAAACGAGCCTATATATATGACCTGTTCGCTCGAATAACTCTGTATGCAGGATTTGGCGTGCGTGATGTACCTTAATTCACCGTTGTAATCGTCTTCAATAATTATGCAGTTGTTATTTTTTGCCCAGTTTAAAATTTCAATTTTTCTTGAAATCGGCATTGTTACTCCGTTTTTACTGTTATAATTCGGATTCAGAATTAAAATATCAGGTTTAATTTCATTTAAGGATTTAATTGTAATCCCTTTTTCATCATTTTCGGTATAGCAAATTTTATAGTTAAAATCATTAAATACCTGCTCCGCCTGCGGAAATGAGTTTTTTTCAATTGCGACAGTTTTATTAATTCCAAACATTCCGCATAAAATAAAAATAAGAGTCTGCGAACCCGAACCGATTATAACATTATTATAGTCAGCGTTAACCCCTCTTGTTGTAAAAGCGTATTTTGAAATAGATTTTCTAAGTTCTTCTTCGCCTTGATTTTCGCTGTATGTATTTAAAAGATATTCCTTATTTAAAATATCCTTAACGTATTTACGCCATTCTTTAATGTTTGAACAGTTTTTATCTATTCCTTTTCCCGAAAAATCATATTTATAGTGATTTTTTTTATTATTTTCATCAGCTTTTACAGAAACAGGCTTGTCTATGTAAAGACCTTTTTCAACATAATATCCTTTTTGCGGAGCGTTAATAATATATCCGTCAGCCAAAAGCAGTCCGTATGCGTTTTCAACTGTAGTTTTTGATATATATAAATCAGCGCTTAGCTTTCTGACTGAAGGAATTTTTTCATTTTCCTTAATGTTACCGTTTTCTATAGCGTTTTTTATCTCGTTGTAAATCTGAATATATATAGGTTTATTTAATTTTTTATCAATGTTTATAAAATCGGAAATCATATAATCACCGTATCTATAATAACATATTTTAATAATTAATTAAAGGTTGATATTTACGGTATTTTTAAGTATAATAAAGAATTGGAAATAAATGGCTCAAGGAGAAGCAATATGAATAAAATTGATAGTTTTTTTGAAGGTGTAAAAGGGAAAAAAGTCTGCTTTGTCGGAATAGGCACAAGCAACCTCCCTTTAATAGAGCTTTTTTCTAAAAAAGGCGCTCTGGTTTCCGCGTGTGACAAGCAGAGCTTTGAATCACTCGGTGATAATGCGGTCAGGGCGGAAAAAGCGGGCGCGAGGCTCATTTTAGGCGATGATTATCTTAAAAATATTGATACCGATATTCTTTTCAGGAGCCCTGGAACACCATTTTACAGACCCGAACTTGAGGACGCCAGGAAAAAAGGCGTAGTTGTAACCTCTGAAATTGAAGTTTTTTTTGATTTATGTCCGTGTAAAATAATTGCCGTTACAGGTTCAGACGGAAAAACAACTACCACTACAATTATTTCCGAGCTTTTGAAAGCGGAGGGGAAAACTGTTCATCTCGGCGGTAATATCGGAACGCCCCTTTTACCGATTATCGAAGATATAAAAGAAGAAGATTACGCAGTTGTTGAGTTATCGAGCTTTCAGCTTATATCAATGAGGAAAAGTCCCGATATTGCTGTTGTCACTAATCTTGCGCCCAATCATCTCGACATACATAAGGATATGGACGAGTATGTCGATTCAAAGCGAAATATTGTTTTACATCAAAACGCGTTCTCAAAGGCTGTTTTAAACCTTGACAATAAAATTTCTGATAATTTTTCAAGTGATGTTCGCGGAAAACTCGCTAAATTTTCACGAAAAAATCCCGTGGAAAACGGAGCTTATCTTGATAATGATACAATTTTCTACAACGATTACGGAAAAATAACTGAAATTATGAATATTAAAGATATAAAGATACCGGGAATGCACAATGTTGAAAACTATCTTGCCGCCATTTCCGCCGTATGGGGGATAGTCAGCGTTGAAAATATTGTAAAGGTCGCTGAATCCTTTAACGGCGTGGAGCATAGGGCTGAATTTGTACGTAAGCTTGACGGTGTTGAGTATTATAATGATTCAATCGCCTCCAGTCCCACAAGAACGGCTATGGGAACCTTATCTCTTTATGAAAAAAAGATTATTATTATCGCAGGCGGTTATGATAAGCATATACCGTATGAACCGTTAGGACCTGTAATCTGCGATAAGGTTAAGGTTTTGGTTCTTTTAGGCGATACAGCGCCTAAAATTGAAAAGGCAGTTAAAAATTCGGCTAATTACAGAGAAAATAATCCTATTATTATTAGAGTTAATAATATGGAAGAAGCGGTAAATACAGCGCGAAAAAATGCCGTTGAGGGCGATATAATTTCGCTTTCACCCGCAAGCGCGAGCTTTGGATTATATAAAAATTTCGCTCAGCGCGGAAATCATTTCAAAGAAATAGTAAACAATTTAAAGTAAGGTTAATATGGAAGAATTAATTTTTGATTTATTAGAACATAAAGGAATATCAGGAGATGAGAGCGGTATAGCAAGGTACTGCGAAAACCGTCTGAAAAATTTTTCTGACAATGTTAAAATTGATTTCAATAATAATGTTGTTGCAGTTTTAGGTGATGAAAACGCTGATTATACCTTTCTTCTTGACGCACACATCGACAGAATAGGTTTTATTGTAACCGAAATTGACGACAGCGGCTTTATCAAGGTTGATAAGGTCGGCGGAGTTGATTTGCGGACGATTCTTGATGCTCCCGTAACCGTACACGCAAAAGAGGATTTAAACGGAATAGTTTGCTGTATGCCTCCGCATCTTTCAGACGGCAACGAGGACAAAGCCGTTAGTATTGATAAGGTTTGGATTGACGTTGGACTTCCCGCCGAAAAGGTTAAAAAAGCTGTAAGCCTTGGCGACAGCGTGACCGTCTTTTCTAAACCAAAAGAGCTTATAAATAATAGGATTTATTCCGCGGGACTTGACAATATGGCGGGAGTTTGCTCACTATTAAAGGTTGCCGAAAAATTATCCCGCGAAAAAATAAATTCAAGAGTAATTATTCTTTTATCCTGTCAGGAGGAAACCTTTGCCACAGGCGCAAAGACCGTGCCTTTTAACTACGAAATAGACGAATGTATCTGTGTTGACGTGAGCTTTGCCTCTCAACCCGATATTAATGACCAGTATTCAAGAATTAAGCTCGGAGAGGGACCGATGCTATGCGTTTCACCTAATTTGAATAAGGATATTTTAAACAAGCTGAAAGCTACGGCAAATAAATTAAACCAAAATTGTCAATTTGAAATATGCAATGGAAGAACGGGTACAAACGTCGACCATATTGTTGTAAATAAATCGGGTATAAAAACGGCTGTTATTTCGATACCTGAGAAGAATATGCACACACAGGCTGAAATAATTGATATGAGCGATATTGATAAAACAGCCGAATTAATAAGCGAATATATCTTGTGTGGAGGTGTAAAATGAATAATTTAGACCTTCTTAAAAAGCTCTGTACCGCAAACGGAATTTCGGGTGACGAAAACTCTGTGAGAGAGATAATTATAAACGAAATAAGAGATTATGTAACCGAATATAAAATTGATAATTTAGGTAACATAATCGCCTTTAAAAAGGGCAGGAAAAAAGCGGTTAAAAGGCTTATGGTATCCGCGCATATGGATGAGGTCGGATTTATAGTGACGGATATAACATCTGACGGACTTATTAAGTTTGATACGGTAGGCGGAATTGACAGACGTGTTATACTCGGAAGAAGCGTCTTAATCGGCGGAAAAATCAACGGAGTTGCGGGTGTAAAACCGACTCACCTTTGTGACGCGGACGAGGGCAGTAAAATTCCCGAAATTAATTCTATGTATATCGACATAGGCGCAGATACAAAAGAGGACGCAGAAAAATATATAAGCTTAGGGGACAGTATAAACTTTGAAGCTATGTATGAAGACAACGGATATTCAATAAAATCAAAGGCGATTGATGACCGCGCGGGTTGTTTTATGCTTATACAAATGATAAAATCCGAGCTTGAATACGACGCATATTTCACATTTGTTGTTCAGGAGGAAGTCGGACTTCACGGGGCAAAGGTTGCATCATATTCAGTTGAACCCGATTTCAGCATTGTCCTTGAATCAACAACAGCGGCGGATATTCCCGAGGTTTCAGGCTCAAAACAGGTTTGCAATGTCGAAAACGGCGCTGTAATCGGATATATGGATAAACGAACCATATACGATAAGGGTATGATTAAACACGCTGTCTCTCTCGCTGAGAAAAATAATATAAAACTGCAGTTTAAGCGTTCGGTTGCGGGCGGTAATGACGCGGGAGTAATTCACGAATCAAGAGGAGGAGTGCGGACACTTGCAATTTCTCTACCTTGCCGTTATATCCATTCGCAGTTATCATTGATTTATAAATCGGATTTGGAAGACACCTATAATCTCGCTTGTATGCTTGCAAGCGACGTGGCAGGCGGTAAGCTATGATAAAAATTGCTGACAGAGATTTCTCCGTAAAGGAACATATTGACTTATTATCCGTAAATAATCCGTTTGGTTGCAGAATAAAAGCGCTTTACAACACCTATGATTATTCTCTTGCATTTGTGGATTTCTGGGTTCAGCTTGTTGATAATATGCCCGTATCATTAATTGCAAGACTTGAAACTGCATTTATACTTTTATTAACCGATAATTCCGATTTGGAGGAAATGAGCGCGTTCATAAGAGTTTCGGGAGCGGAAAATATAATATGCGACGGAAAATATGAGCTTGACTGCCCGATGAAAAAAGCTACAGGACCTATTCTTGTAAGTGAAAGTGTTATGCGTAATGAGCGTGATTTCAGCGTTTTTTCTCCTCACATCAAAGACGTTTACAATCTTATTAACAAATGCCGAAGTGAAAATTTTGCTGTTCCGTCTTACGAAAGCTTCGCCCTTGATGTAGCGCATAAAATAAGTAAAAAAACCGTCAGAATTTACGGGATAGGAGATTCAAAGCTTATATCCTGCATTATGACATTAGCCGAAACAGACGAAGGAGCAGTTCTCGGAGCATTGGCGACTGACAGTGATTTCCGCCGTCTTGGTCACGGAGCGTTTCTGATAAAATACATAAATAACGTTTTAGTTAATGAGGGGAAAAAGGTTTTTCTCCACCGCGCCCCGAATGAAAACATTGAATTTTACAATAAGCTTGGATTTAAACAGTATGGACTGTGGTCCGAATATTCATAAAGGAAAGATAGTGTGAAACACTATCTTGATTTATATTGCCCGCTCAGTTTATCCCTACGGGGCAACGAGCGATGGCAGAATTTCCATTACGCCTTATCAGCCCACGGTAAGGTTATTGGGAATTTGAACTTTTGTTAAAAACAGAAACTTTGCAGGAAAATAAAACTTTTACTTGTGGGCAGAAAGGCTATGGAAATGAACAAATTTTTTGATATTTCCGAGGAAATACATAACGCTTCAAAAAAAGCTATGGAGCTTTGCGCTGATAAACTTAAAGAAATCGACGAAATTCAGGAATACAATCAACATAGAATGATAAAGGCCTTTCAAACCGCTAAAATAAGCGAAAGTCATTTTGTCGGCTCAACAGGTTACGGATACGGCGACAGAGGACGCGACGCCCTTGATGAGGTTTATTCATATGTATTTGACGCAGAGGACGCTCTTGTCCGTCATAATTTTGTCAGCGGAACACACGCTTTAACGGTAGCTCTTTTCGGAGTTTTAAGACCGAATGATAAAATGCTTTGCGTTACGGGAACGCCTTATGATACTTTAAGAAGCGCAATCGGAATTGAGGGCAACTACTCAGGCTCTTTGATTGATTTCGGTATCAAATATGAGGAAATTGATTTAAAGGACAACAAAACGGTTGATGTTGATGAAATTAAGAAAAGGCTTGATAACAGTTATAAAATGGTATATATTCAGCGCTCCCGCGGTTACAGTTTAAGACCGACGCTGACTTGCGACGACATTGAAAATATTGTTAAAGCAGTAAGAGAGAAAAATAAAGACGTCATAATTATGCTTGATAACTGTTACGGCGAGTTTGTTGAAAAAAAACAGCCTCTCTCTGTCGGCGTTGATTTAATGGCGGGTTCGCTTATTAAAAATCCCGGAGGGGGAATTGCTCCGACAGGCGGATATATCGCGGGCAAGAAGGATTTAGTAGAAATGTGCTCGTACCGTCTGACAACGCCCGGAACAGGAAAGGAGCTCGGAGCCACGTTAAACGTGTCACGAGAGCTTTTTTTAGGAGCGTACCACGCTCCGTACGCAACTGGCGAGGCGTTGAAAACAGCGATATTTGCCTCTGCGTTATTTGAAATTTTAGGCTATAAGGTTTCCCCTGAATATAATGAAAAAAGGGGGGATATTATTCAGGTTATTGAGCTTAAAAGTCCTCAGGTCCTTGAAAAATTTTGTGTCGGTATTCAGCACGCATCGGCTGTTGACAGTTTTGTCACTCCGTATCCCGATGATATGCCGGGTTACGAGGATAAGGTTATTATGGCGGCTGGCGCCTTTACATTGGGTTCATCAATCGAGCTTTCAGCCGACGCTCCGTTACGAGAGCCTTACGCGGTATGGATGCAGGGAAGTCTGAATTTTCATTCGGGAAAGCTTGGAGTTATGCTTGCGGCAAACGAAATTTTAAATGACAAGTAATAATTTATTATAAAAAACGGGAAGATTAGTTAAATCTAATCTTCCCGAATAATTTTTATTAATATTTATTTTCTCGCAACGCCTGTGTCTTTAGCGGCTTTTACAACTGCTTTTGCAACAGCCTGTCCGACTCTTTTATCAATTGCGTCGGGAATTATATAATCAGGCGAGAGCTCTTTATCGGAAACCAATTCAGCAATTGCATAGGATGCCGCGACTTTCATTTCCTCGTTGATTTCAGTTGCCCTGCAATCTAAAGCGCCTCTGAACATTCCGGGGAAACACAAAACATTGTTAATCTGATTGGGAAAGTCCGAACGGCCTGTACCGACAACGACCGCGCCTGCTTTTTTAGCCAAATCGGGCATTATTTCAGGGGTAGGGTTAGCCATTGCGAAAACAATTGGTTTATCAGCCATAGAACGTACCATTTCTTCGGAAACAATACTCGGAGCGGAAACTCCCAAAAATACGTCGGCTCCGACCATAGCGTCTGCTAAAGTGCCTTTTTTATGCTCTCTGTTAGTAATAGTAGCCATATAAGCCTGCTCAGAGTTAAGCGTGTCCAATCCCTCGCAAACTATACCTTTGCTGTTTACAAGAATAATTTTTTTAACGCCTATATTCATAATATGCTTGGCTATTGCGATACCTGCTGAACCCGCTCCGCTGATGACAACATTAATTTCGTCTATTTTTTTATCCACAATTTTAAGAGCGTTCATAAGAGCCGCCGCAACAATTACCGCTGTTCCGTGTTGGTCGTCGTGAAAAACAGGAATATCGCATACTTCTTTTAGCTTTCTCTCAATCTCAAAGCATCTCGGAGCGGCAATATCCTCAAGATTAATTCCGCCGAAGCTTCCGCTTATAAGGTAAATTGTCTTTGCTATTTCGTCAACGTCTTTACTTCTTACACAAATCGGAAAAGCGTCAACATCAGCAAATTCCTTGAACAAAGAGCATTTACCCTCCATAACGGGCATTCCCGCCTCGGGACCTATATCACCTAAGCCCAAAACAGCCGTTCCGTCAGTCACGACCGCAACAAGATTTTTACGTCTTGTAAGCTCAAAGCTTTTATCGTAGTCGCGGTTGATTTCCATACATGGCTCCGCAACGCCCGGAGTATATGCAAGAGAAAGGTCCTCTTTGTTATTTATAGGTACTCTTGATACGACTTCAATTTTGCCGTCCCATTCATAATGCTTTTTAAGCGATTCCTGTCTGATATCCATAAAATTACTCCTTAAATAAAATTCGATAATATTATACATTTATTTTTATTTTTGTTCAAGTATTAAGTAAGATAAATTTGTTTGACAATTAAATAAAAAGATATTATAATATTCGGGCGAGTAAATTGAACAGTCGCGGGATTATTTTGAAAAGAATTTTTCCGAGGAAAGTCCGGGCCCCATAGAGCGATAACAACGGCTAACGGCCGCCGAGGGTGACCTTAGGGATAGTGCAACAGAAAATAACCGCCGAATTATCGGTAAGGATGGAAAGGTGAGGTAAGAGCTCACCGCTGATGCGGAGACGCATTTGGCGTGTAAACCCTGTTTGGAGCAACACCGTGGAGGGATATTATGCCTGCTCGGCAATCCCGTGGAGGTGGCGTTGAGCAAGTCGGCAACGGCTTGTCAAGATAGATGACTGTTCACGACAGAACCCGGCTTACAGATTTAGTCGCAATATGAAAAACTCCACCGCGCAGGTGGAGTTTTTCTTCTATATTTGTATTTTTCAATTTTTGTATGCCCCTTTTATGATAATAATATTTTTTCAGCGCATTTTATTCCGTCTACTGCCGCCGAAACAATTCCGCCTGCATATCCCGCTCCTTCTCCGCAGGGATAGAGTCCGCTTAAACCTATTGATTGTAATGTTTGGCTGTTTCTTGTAATTCTGACAGGAGAGGAGCTTCTCGTTTCAGCCCCTGTTAAAACCGCGTCAGGACTTGCAAAACCTTTTAACCTCTTGTCCATTTCAATTATTGCCTCACGCATACTATCGGTAATATAATCAGGCAGAAAACTATCAAGCCTTGCAAAGTTATATCCTCTTTTATAACTGGGTTTTACTTCACCGATAAATGATGAATTTCTGTTTTTCAGAAAGTCCTCAACCCTTTGAAAAGGCGCTGAGTATCCGCCTCCGCCGAATTTAAAGGCGTTTTTTTCAATTTCTCTTTGAAATTCAATTCCTGCCAAGGGATTTTCGCTTTTATAATCGGAAGGGAAAACGCTTGCTAAAAGCGCGGAATTTGAATTTATCGCGTTTCTTTTAAACTCGCTCATACCGTTAGTGCAAACCATACCGATTTCGCTTGTTGCGGGTACAACCTCGCCTCCGGGACACATACAGAACGTATAAGCCCCTCGGCCGTTTTTTGTTTTAACATTCAGCTTATACGGCGCAGAGCCTAAAATTTTGTCGCCCGCGTATTTTCCATACTGGCTTTTATCAATATTTTCACGCAAATGCTCAATTCTCGCGCCCACGGAAAAGGGTTTTTGCTCCATAACAATATTGCTTTCATAAAGCATTTTTAATGTATCCCTTGAGCTGTGACCGATTGCCAAAACTATATTGTCGGTTTCAATAATACTATCTCTGTTATTTTCTTTAACAACCGCGCCTTTTATTTTATGTTCAGACGTTTTTATGGAAATTAGTTTTGTATTAAATCTCACTTCACCGCCGAGCTTTATGATATGTTCTCGTATATTTTTAACTACCTGTCTTAAATTATCTGTTCCGATATGCGGTTTTGCATTGTATAGTATTTCTTCGGGAGCGCCGTGATTTACAAACTCGATAAGGACCTTTCTTGCGCGGATATCCTTAGTCCCCGTGTTCAGTTTCCCGTCTGAGAATGTTCCCGCTCCGCCCTCGCCGAACTGAATATTTGAAGTTATATTAAGATTTCCTGTAGCAATAAAATTCTCTATATCCTTAACTCTGCTGTCGCAGTCCTTGCCTTGTTCAATTATAATGGGGTTTGCTCCGCTCATAGCAAGTATCAATCCGGCAAACATTCCCGCAGGGCCAAAACCTACTACGAGAGGTCTTGTATTCAGCTTTTTAGTTGCAGGCAATTTATATTCGTACGGTTCGGTTATTTTTGCCTTGTTTGACCTGGCTTTAGAGAGGACTTTGTTTTCATTTGTATTAAGAAAAACATCAACAGAAATTAAAAAATTTATATCATTCTTGTTCCTTGCGTCAATTGAACGCCTGAATAAAGAAAGTTTTTCAATAGAATTTTCATCAATTCTTAACTCTTTTGCAACTCTTTTTTTTAGCAGTTCGTCGTTATAATCAATCGGGAATTTTAAATTATTTATTCTTATCATAAATTTTCTCCGGCAATAATTCCGCTTGCAAAGGCGAAATAAAGGTTATATCCTCCGCAGTCGCCGACAATGTCAACACATTCTCCGAGAATATAAAGATTTTTTACAATTTTACTCTCCATAGTAAGCGTATTAATTTCCTTTCCGATTACGCCTCCTGCGCAGGCTTGTGATTTACTGAAATCATTATCTTTATAAGCTTGAAATTCCCAATTTCTTATTATACTTGTGAGCTTGTTAATTTCGTTTTCCTCTAAGCTTGATACTTTTCTTGATAACGGATAAATTTCAGCCGTTTTAAAAAGAGCGATACCAAGCTTTTTTTGAAAAATTCCCGTAAAATAATCTTCAAGCGTTCTGTCAGAAAATATTTTCTTATTTTTGTTGAGTATTTCTTTTAAAAGGTTTTCGGAAAAATCGGGCATTAAATTTACTTTTAAATACGGATTTTCTACTTTATTAAGATATGTGCTTAAATTAAATACACAAATTCCAGATAAAGCCTTTTCCGCAAACTGTATTTCTCCTTTTTCCTCTCTGACAAGCTTTTTACCGTCAAAGAGAGAAACTTTTCCCTGAACCCTAAGCCCTTTAAGCGAAGTTAAAATATCGCTTTTAACCTTTATAGGGGAGAGAGCAGGATAAAATTTACAGACTTTGTGTCCGAGTGTTTTAAGAAAATTCAGGCCGTTTTCTGTACCGCCAAGCTTTGGTGAGGCGGGAGAGCCTGTAGCAATAACCAATTTTTCACAATAAAATTTCTTATCGTCTGTGATAATTTCAAAATTACCCTTTATTTTTTTTATGTTTTTGACTGTAGTTTCACATATTATTTCTATGCCTAAAAATTCAAGTCTGTATCTTAAAACGTCTAATACCGACGACGCGTGATTGGATATTGGATAAATTCTGCCTTCTGCCTCTGTTTTTGTCAAAAGTCCTAAAGAAAAAAATTCGTCTATAATTTTTTTGGGAGGAACATTTTCAGCGAATTTATCAAAATATTCGGCAAAAGAACCGTGAAAATCACTTTTACTGCATTGTTCATTACATAGATTACATCTTCCGTTGCCTGTTGAAAGTAGCTTTCTTCCTATTCTGCCTTGCTTTTCAAGAATGGCAACGCTTTTTTGGGGGCTATTTTCTTTTGCTTTAATAGCGCACATCATACCCGACGCTCCGCCGCCGACTATAATAATATCCCTGTAAATCATAATTTCACGTCCTAAAAGTATAGGGCGAACAAGTCGCCCTGAAAAGTTTAAAATAATGCTCCGATTGCGCCGAAAAGTCCCATACTTGCCAGCGCCATAATTATTCCCGCAAGAACAACTCCGCCCATACAGGCGAGAACGCTTTTCTTAAAGTCCATATCAAGAAAACTCGCGGCTAAGGTTCCTGTCCAGGCTCCAGTACCGGGGAGGGGAATACCAACAAAAAGAAGTAAAGCTATATAAAGTCCCCTGCCTGCTTTATTTTGGAGCTTTTTTCCGCCCTTTTCGCCTTTCTCATAACAAAAGGTAAAGAATCGTCCGATATATTTTTTATCCTTACCCCATAAAAGAATCTTTCTTGCAAAGAAATAGATAAATGGAACAGGTATCATATTTCCGATACAGCAGATTATATAGCATTGCCACGCGGGAATACCCATTCCTATTCCTATGGGAAGCGCTCCTCTTAGTTCAACGATAGGTACCATTGATATTAAAAAAACAATTAAATATTTAAGCATAAAATACTCCGTCTATATGTAATTTTATAATTTATAACTAAAATATTATAAACTATAATGTAAATTTTTTCAACCTGTAAATTTGACTTATAAAAAAAATAATTGTAAAATAATAAGGATAATGTTATGAGGTATTAAAAATGAGTAAAAATATGTCAGAAAAACATCATATTTATCCTGTCGTTATGCTAATCATTACGGCTTTATACATATGTTTTATATGGTGGCATTCCACGCTAAACGCTGACCAGTCCACAATAGAAAGCACAGGCGTTTTATTGGCTGTTCAGAACTTTTTAAAAGCAGTTGGTTTAAACGCTCATTTAACGGATTATATTATTAGAAAATCCGCGCATTTCTGCGAGTTTGCCCTGCTTGGATGTTTAAGTATGTGGACTTCGTACTCGCACAATAAAAAAATAATTAAAAATCTTATGCCCTGCGGGTTCGTATGTCTTTCCACAGCTGTAGCGGACGAGCTTATTCAAATTGCTTCAAAGGGCCGTTCCGCGGAAGTTTTGGACGTTGCTCTTGATTTTTCGGGCGCATTATCGGGAGCATTGTTTTTTATTGTAATAATTTCAATAATTAAATTAGTTAAATACAGATGAGGTAATTTTATGAGCGATAATGTAAAAACATTAAACGAAAACAAAATGGGATATGAAAAAATGTTCCCTTTGATTATGTCTATGGCGTTACCGGCGATATTTTCAATGACCGTTATGGCGCTTTATAATATTGTAGACAGTATTTTTGTAGGTCATCTATCGGACGGAGATATAGCTTTGGAGGCTACATCATATGCCTATCCTCTCCAAATGCTGATGGTAAGCTTTGCTGTGGGTACTGCTGTCGGTACTAATTCATTGATTTCCCGCAGATTAGGAGCAGGCAATCAAAAAGAAGCTGACCTTGCCGCCACCCACGGAATCATTCTCGCAATATTTACTTGGATTCTTTTTATCATAATCGGAATATTCGCAGTCAAGCCGTTTCTGTTGGTTTTTGGCTGTAAAGGAGCCACACTTACATACGGAATACAGTATCTGTCAATTGTTCTGACGCTTTCGGGATTTAGTATGATACAAGTCAGTATCGAAAAGTCCTTGCAGGCGACAGGCGATATGATTTATCCCATGCTTTTCCAGCTTGTCGGAGCGCTTACAAATATTATTTTTGACCCCCTGCTTATTTTCGGAATAGGACCTTTCCCCGAAATGAAAGTGATGGGAGCGGCTGTTGCGACCGTTTTCGGACAGTTTGTCGGAATGGTATTCTCTCTGATTGTTATTTTTAAGAAAAAGAATAAAATACACGTTTCCTTTAAAAACTTTAAACTAAACGGTAAAACAGTCAAAGATATTTACGCTGTAGGCTTTCCCTCAATAATTATGCAGAGTATAGCGTCATTTATGATATTCGGTATGAACGCTATTTTGTCCGCGTATAAATCCGCCGTAACCGTACTCGGTATTTATTTTAAACTTCAAAGCTTTGTGTTTATGCCCTGTTTCGGACTTAACCAAGGCATTCTCCCCGTTATGGGTTTTAACTACGGGGCTAAGAATAAAAAAAGGCTTTATTCCGCTATGAAATGCGGTATATTAATAGCTCTGGTAATTATGGCTATCGGAACAGCGCTGTTTTTAACTATTCCCGATAAGCTGATTGCTCTGTTTAACGATAAAGAATATCTTATAGCCACAGGAGTTCCCGCATTCAGGACAATCTGTCTTTGCTTTATGCCTGCCGCGGTCGGTATAATATTTATTTCTCTGTTTCAGGCAACGGGTAAGGGAATAAGAGCGCTTATAATTTCATTTACCCGTCAGCTTATATTTATATTGCCTGTAGCATTTCTGCTTTCCCGATTCTTTGAGTTAGATACCGTATGGCTGTCATTTCCGATTGCAGAAATCAGCTCGTTAATTTTAGCTGTGATTCTATTTCTTCAGCTTGCTAAGACTGATTTTAAAAAACTTGACAATAACGGTTAAATAATTAAATCATCTCGCATACAATTTGTTGAGGTGATATTATGGACAATCCCGAAACATTGATTTTCAAGGATGATTGGAAACCCGTTTATAATCCCGTACACTATGAAAAACCTGTTTACGAGGAAGAAAACACGCCCAAAAAGACAGAGAAGAAGGAAAAGAAAAAATCGGAAAGCAAACCGCTTTTGATTATTATTCAGCTTATACTCTGTATAATCGCGCTCTTTTCTCTCTATCTTTTAAAAATATTCGGCGGAGATTTTTATACTCAAATTTACAGTTGGTATGATAAAAATCTTAATAATGAAATTATAATGTCCGAAACTTTTGAGAATTTCAATATAGATAACCTTATAAATGCGGCTCAGAATAAATAATTTTTTATTAACTATTTCTTTTCCCGCGCTTGCAATTGCGGCTTTTGTCGTTATAAACAGTAATTTTTCAAAATATTTTTTATGTTTTATTGCGATAATAATTCACGAAATCGGACATTTATTTGTAATGAAACTTCTCGGTCTTGCTCCGAAAGGAATTGAAATAAAAGCGTTTAATATTAAAATTATTGAAAGTTCAAGATATAATACAAGCTTTTCTAAAGATATTGCCGTAATTTTAGCAGGCCCTTTGTTAAATATAATATTTTATTTAATATTTATTAATATTTATGCTGAATTTGCATATATAAATTTATTCATCGGTCTTTTTAATCTGCTCCCCGCGGCGTCTTTAGACGGGGGACAGTTTATATATCTTATTTTACTTAATTTCTTTTCCTCGGAAAAATCGTCAAAAATAACGGATATTATTACAATCATAACTTCATTACCGCTTTTTTTCTTTGGGATTTTAATTTTACTCAAATCTAAATATAATTTTTCAATGCTTTTTATAGGAATATATCTTGTTCTAACTTTATTCATCAGAGAGGAGAAGTATCTCTGACGGAGGAATTATGATTAATAAGGAAGTTGAAAAAATACTGCTTAAAGTTCAAAAACCCGGTCGTTATGTCGGCGGAGAGCTGAATTCGGTTATAAAAGATAAAAAGGATGTGGACGTAAGGTTTGCGTTCTGTTTTCCCGATACATACGAAATAGGAATGTCGCATCTCGGAATGAAAATTCTCTACGGTATTTTTAATAAAGTTCCCTATATATGGTGCGAAAGAGTATTTGCTCCGTGGCTTGATATGGAAGAATTAATGATAAAGAAGAATATTCCCCTGTTTGCGCTTGAAAGCGGAGATGCTATAACTGATTTTGATTTTATAGGATTTACTCTTCAATACGAGTTAAGCTTTACAAACGTTTTAAATATGTTAAAGCTTGCGAATATTCCCGTTAAATCAAGGGACAGAAAAGAGCTTAAACAGATTGTTGTTGCAGGAGGTCCCTGTACCTGCAATCCCGAGCCTTTAGCTGATTTTATTGATATTTTCTTTATCGGCGAGGGCGAGGAAGTTGACCTTGAGGTTATTGAGTTATACAGAGAATGTAAAAAGGAAAATAAAACAAAAGCTGAATTTTTAGAGCTTGCGTCAAAGATTAAAGGCGTGTATGTTCCCGCGCTTTATGATGTTGAGTATAACGATGACGGAACAATAAAAAGCTTTACTCCCAAGGATAATGCCCCGAAAATTGTTGAAAAACGCATTATAACGGATATGGACAACAGCTATTATCCCGATAGCTTTGTCGTACCGAATATTGAAATTGTTCACGATAGAGCCGTTTCCGAAATATTCAGAGGTTGCATACGGGGCTGTCGTTTCTGCCAGGCAGGCTTTTTATACAGACCTGTCCGTGAAAAATCTGTTGACGTTATAAATGAGCAATGCCACACCCTATGTAATAATACGGGATATGACGAAGTTTCTTTATCGTCTTTGAGCTCTAGCGATTACACGCAGATTACAGGATTGCTTGAAAAATTAAACGGCTGGGCAAAAGAAGAAAAGGTGAGCCTATCTCTGCCGTCGCTTCGCGTCGACGGATTTTCTGATGAAATTCTCGATAAAATAAAGACCGTAAGAAAAAGCGGTTTAACCTTTGCGCCCGAGGCGGGTACGCAGAGATTAAGAGATGTTATCAATAAAAATGTATTTGAAGACGAGCTTATAAAAACCTGTTCAAAAGCTTTTAACGCGGGTTGGAATAAGGTTAAGCTTTATTTTATGATTGGACTTCCGACGGAAACTTACGAGGATGTTGAGGGAATAGCGAATCTTGCCCAAAGGGTTGTTGATACTTATTATAGATGTGAGAACAGGGCGAAGGGTAAGGGCGTTACCGTTACAATCTCAACCGCCTCCTTTGTTCCAAAGCCTTTTACTCCCTTTCAATGGTTTGCGCAAAATTCGGGCAAAACCCTTCAAGATAAGCAACAGCATTTAAAGGAAACAATTTCTACAAAAAAGATTAATTACAATTATCACGACGCTGATACAAGCTATATTGAGGCGGTCTTTGCACGAGGCGACAGAAAGCTCTGCAAGGTTTTGGAAAAAGCATACGAAAAAGGATTTCACTTTGACGGGTGGGGAGATTGTTTTTCTCTTGAAAATTGGCTTAATCTTTTTGATGAATGTGGAATCGACCCTGATTTTTACGCGTGCAGACAAAGAGATTTTGATGAAATTCTGCCGTGGGATTTTCTCGACTATGGCGTCAGTAAAAAATTTCTTATAAAAGAATGTGAAAAGGCGTATCAGAACACTACAACACCGCATTGCCGTTTAAAATGCAGTAATTGCGGAGCGGTAAAATATGGGGGAGGCGTGTGTTTTGAAAGACGTTAGAGTTTGGTTCACAAAGGACTTTGAATGTAAATATATCTCACATTTAGATTTAAACCGTTGTATGCTGAGAGCCTTGCATAAAAGTAGAATACCTGTCTGGCATACAGAGGGGTTTAACGTTCACCCGTACGCGACGTTTCCGCTACCGCTTTCCTTAGGTTTTAAGGGCGAAAGAGAATGTATGGATATACGTCTTGTTGAAGATTACAGCTATGATTTAATCAAAGACAAGCTTAACGAGAGCCTGCCGAGAGGAATAAAAATTTTTGACGTAACCGAGCCGAAAATGAAGGCGAAAGAGATTGCGTACGCTGTTTTTAAAATAAAAATATCATCTGATAAAATTACGGCGGACAAGCTTTATAAAACTTTTTATGAACTTTTTAAGAAAGAAGAAATTTTAGTTGAGAAGAAAACTAAAAAAAAGGGCGTTAAAGAAATTGATATAAAGCCTTATCTCGATAATTATAAGCTTGAGAAAAATATAGAAGAAGTAATTTTATACATTACACTTCCTGCAGGAAGCGTCACAAATATTAATCCGCTTCTTATACAAAAGGCGATTGAAAAGTATAATAATATTGATGTTTATTTTGATGTCACTAAAACGGACACACTTGATAAAAGTTTAAAAAGTTTTAAATAAAACTTGATTTTTTACGGCTCTTGCTATATAATAGTCAAGGTCGTTATGCAGAGATGTCCGAGCTGGCCGAAGGAGCATGATTGGAAATCATGTATACGGTGAACGCCGTATCTGGGGTTCGAATCCCCATCTCTGCGCCAAAAAAAGACACCGAGAGGTGTCTTTTTATTTTTGAGATGGGGATTCGAAACCGAGGGTTAAGA